>NZ_JBWKOX010000020.1:0-120282 GCF_059416305.1 Pseudomonas sp. GW821-FHT09D08 | reverse complement strand
TCAACTGTCACCGGTAGAGTTTGAAAAGCGTTACGCAATGAGCTTGCAAGGTGTCTAGAGAATCCGGGGCGATTCAGTCTTTCGGTTCGCTCCCGATGAACAGCCGAATCTCCTCAATGAAATCATCGACGATGATGGCCTGGCCAGTCATATAATTCTTGCCGGAAAAGCTGAGGTAACCCTGTCGAGGAGCGATCTTACGAAAGCCGACATTGACCGCCGCACCCTTGAATTCTCCGGCCGCCCAGAGATCTGGGGACTGGATGATCTGGCTGTAAAGCTGCCAAATACCGTCCGGGGTTGGGACGTCCCGTCCATAAATCCGCATGTCGTTCCCTCTTTGGTTTGGCGGGACTGTAGCATTGAGGTGCTGATCGAAAAAGCCAGCATTTACTCAGGAGATGATTCTGGCTGGGATGACATTAAATACATGTAGCAAGTTTTTTTAATGTTGATTGAAAATTTCTCTCCAACCGCCATTTTCTTTTCTTCCGAGTTTTCAATTGGGAAGTTTTGAGCCATCCGAATATATTGGACTCTCATCATTTTATGGGTATCGGAGTACGCCGGATATAGGTACTCCAACGGTTCCCCCATTTGTCTGCTGTACATCGTAGATGCAGCATCCATTGAAGCAGCCTCGCAGTAATCCTTTTCCTTCGAGTTGAAAAGGACTGTTTCGCCCTTCATAGACCAAGACCAAGCGTTATTGGAGCTGAGTAGCGCTGCACCTGCTAAAACTAGGTATCCAAGCTTAATTTTCATATAGCGATCCGTCACCGAAAAAGATAAATCCTAACATATCGACCTGTCCGGGCATCCAGCGTGGATGGAATGCCAGTAACCGGACTTATCGCCGCCGTAGTAGCTTTGCGCCTCCAAGCAACCAAGGAAGGCTACAAATGGCGCACTATATTCAAGAAACGGCGAAGTATCTCTCCAAAACCACCCCGACAGTTCTCGGTGGCTCGGTCTGGAGCACGGTTCACGAGATTGGAAGCATTGTTCCGGTATCTGGTATCTATCGATGCGAGGGGTGCGGCGATGAGATCACATCAAACAAGGGAACCGAGTTTCCTCCACAGAACAAGCATCAACACCCAGGTTCTGCAAAGACGATCGGCTGGCGTTTAATTGTGGAAACCCAAACGAAAGGCTAAAGGATTTCCCAGTCCTTCGCCTACAAGCCCAAGGACTGGGATTGCGCCAATATCGGCGCGTTTATGACCTGGAGGTCAATGTGGCATACGAGATAAAGCCTTTCGAGAATGGCGTGCTGATGGCCTTGGCATCCCTAACTTACGCGCTGAAAAAATCACCTGGGTTTGACAGCTATGCGCTCGACGCTGCGGCTAAGTTCTTCGTCGACATACCCGCCAGAGGATGCAGTGACGGCGACGATTTCGACGCCTATGAATGGCCGCTGAGCGTTGTACAAAGAAGCGTGGCAGACATCGAAAAACTGCTGGAAAACAAAGGCAATTAACCCTTGGTTAGCCGCCAGACTGGCTCGCCACTGGCGGTTTTCGCTTCAGACTCAATTACATCTTTCATCAGTTACTCCTGCGGCCATGCCGCGTAGTGTTGGTTATCTTGCGTCTTTGTGCCTGAGGATCAGGCTTGTTCGGTCATGCCAGGGCCCGCCGTAGACGATGATCTCGGACGGCCTGCCGTGCAGGTGGTGCAGTAGGAATGGGCCGAGGCCGAATGCGCCTGCCTCCTCGCCTGGTAGCGTTGGATCGGTGCCCAGGTAAATCCCGGCGTGATTCGGATGAACTGTGCGCCCGACGTGCATGACGATAAGGTCGCCGCGTTGCGGCCGGTCGACGCGCACAAATCCGGCCGTCTCGTAGTGCTGCTCGTACAGGCTGGCGTTCTCCGCACTCTCCCACCAGCCGTCGGTGCGCTGGAAGACTTCGAACTCCAAACCCCATTCGCGAGCGTACCAGTCAGCGCAGACCTGCCAGCAATCCCAGGCCCCATGCACGAACGGTCGCTTGAGCAGCGGCGTGCTGCCCGCGGGCGTGATCGTCCGCATGTCGCCCTCGGGCCAGGACAGAATGTGCCAGGGCAAAGCCGTCGACTCGCACATTGCCAGGTCGTGCGGTGACGGCCTGCTGGTGGCGTCCGGGTGTGAATGGACAATGCCGATCACCTCGCCCAGTTCTTCCGCCGCAGCGTAGTCCTCGGGATCCTTGCTGGTTTTGATCATTGTTGCAGCATCGTTCAGTGCCCCTTTTGGAACACCGCAACTGGCAGCTTTCGCGAAAGACTTTCTACCCGCTGTAGCGACATTGATCGCCGCTTATGTCGGCGCCTCGTATGGAGCAACCTTGGTACGAGATGCGGCCCAAGAGGACGAGCGAAAAAAGGCAGATAGGTGCTGGCGCACGTGCCATGTTCACGCTGTGGCGCCAGATAAATATTGTCGCTCAGATACAGATGGACTTTGTGGATGACTATCGCGACAACCCCTCGGTAGTAATTTCACTCCCCCCTATAGACTATCCATTGGATGAGCTGCCGAGCGTAGATCTAGATAGTCTTGCGTTCTTTCTTGACCTAGGAAATGCGGAGATACTGGAAGCACTGGTCATTGCCGAACAGAATTTCCTTCATGCGATAGACGTGGTCCGGACCCGTTCGACGCTGCATTATGTGGAAGTGCAGCCAATCCTCGAAAAGATCATCCCAAATGGCGGAACGATCTCGCACGGATCTTTAGAGCAAGCGCTTGGCCCACGACTGTTGTCGCAATTGATAGACCAGACGAAACGTCTGATTTTCAGGGTGGATAGATCAATCGAGGACTTGGATAAAGTGGCTGACGAACTTTACACGGCGCTTAAAAAAGGCTTTCCAAATGCAAAGTTTCCTCGGCCGTCGAAACCAGAATCTGAGTGACACCATTGCGGTGCCAAAAAATCCGCGAAATCCCGCGTTCCTAAGGCGGACACCCTGTGCCAAACATCCTGCAAGGCAGTGCCAAATCCGACGTTTCCTTACAGGTAGCCGGATATTGGCGCTCACATCGGCGATGGTCAAATGGGCGGCAAAGGTCGCTGTCGGATGCTAATCCGGTCCTGGCCGCACCCCGACGCGGCGTCGAAGCCAAAGACCAGGTCGGCGCAGAAGCCTGCTGCGAGCACGAAGACATCGTCGTCATCGACCGCCACTAGCGAGTCGTTGCCGGTACCGCCGGTGATGGTGTTGGTCAGCCGGGTTGTCGGCACCGGTGAAACTGCTGCCGGTGTAGGTGAGTTCCTAGACGTTGTTGCCGAGCAGGTAGCAGACCAGGCTGGTCTGCACCAGGTCGATACCCCCGCCTGCGGCTTCGTTGACCCCATCGCCGAGATTATCGACCACGAAGGTGCCGTTGTCGGGACCGCCTTTCAGCGGGGCTTCGCTGAGCCCGCCATTGAGGCGGGCTTTGCCGCCCAGCCCAAGCAGGACATTGTTGCCCTCCGTGCCCCCAAAATCCCCGGGCTAGTCAAGACTGTCTCAGCCGACCAGGCCCACCCTGGACTTCGTCGCCGGCTATACCGCCGGCGAAAGCCAGTCGCTGTCGGAGTTGAACCAGCGCAACTACTACAGTTCGACCGGCCTGGATACCAACATCCCGCTGTACCGCGTTGCTGGAGTCAGCGTCCTCAACCGCCATGTAAGCGCCAACAACCCAAAGTCCCAGGACAACCACCTGTCAGGAAGTCATCACCGGCACCACCCGCGAGTATCGCGGCGTGCAAATCGGCGCCCCGGAAAAGGCAGTGGCCTCCAAGGAACGCTCGCTGCTGTCGACCCGAAAGGGCTCCGGGAGGCATCCACAAAAGGGCGGCTCATGGCCATCGTTCACCATTCGCGTTAGGATTGTCGCCCTTTCAGGGGATGCCCAGCGCAAGGATTCGCCAACGATGATCAGGAATAAGGCTGTGAAGGTCAGAGTTACCCATTTCGAGGCGCTGCTTGCCTCGCAACGGATGCCACTGGCACTGGACAGCTACCAGCGTCCCTACGTCTGGGGCAAGGACAAGGTTCAACAGTTGCTTAAGGACCTGCACGAGTTCAAGTTAGAGATGGCGAACGGACCCGACTACTACATGGGTGCGTTGCTCATTCACCAGGACCGCGCAAAGAACAGGCAATTCGTCATTGACGGACAGCAGCGCCTTACAACGCTGTGCATTCTCTACCACGTGCTGCATGGCACGCTGCCAACCGGGGCCGACTTTGCCTACCGGTCACCGGAGTCGGTTAACAATATCCAACAGGCCCAGCGGATCATCGAAGCCGAGGGGTTAACGAATGACTGCAAGGCCCTGTTCCGGCGCATCATGTTCAGCGTGATAAAGGTACCCAACGAAGACCTGGCGTTCACCTTCTTCGATAGCCAGAACAGCCGCGGCGTGCCGCTGGGCGCCGCGGACCTGCTCAAGGCTTTCCACCTGCGGGCCATCGAGGGCGAGCACCGGGAGAAACTGCAGGCACGGTTCGCCGGGCGCTGGGAGCATTGGCAGAAACATGACCACTGCCAAGGTATCGCGGGTGACTTCGATGAGTTGCTGTTCGGCAAATTGCTCTGGCGCGGCCGGCGCTGGCGTGGTCAGAAGGCACTTCAGGAAGAATCCCGGGACGGCGTGATCAATGAGTTCCAGGCAAATACCCTGCGCACTGACCAAGGGAACCGGCTGGACATCTCGCCCGCGCCGCTCGCCTATGCTTCGGCGCAGTTGCTGGTCTCCCGGGCGGGCAATCTCAGGTTGAGCCGCGGCGCCTTGCCCGAGCCGGACGACATCGCTGCCCTGCCCTTTTCCCTGCGCCAGCCGATCCAACGCGGGCTCGGTTTCTTCCTGTATGTCGAAAAGTACGCCGCCCTGGTCAACCAGCTTTTCGGCATCTCGACGCAGGAGCGGGCATTCCGGCAGTTCTACAGCGAGGTGACCCTACGCCTCTCGCCGTATCTGCGCGAGCTCTTCTGCCTGGCGGTGCTGATGTTTGTCGATCGTTTCGGTAACCGCGACCTGCTGCGCTTCGCCCTCAGCCTGGACTTTGTCATCGGAGCCATCCGCATCGAAAAGAGCTACATCTTCGCTGCAGCGGTCACCGTCTACCTGCGCGACGCGTCGCTGAACCTGCTGGATGTCATCGCCCAAGCCTATACCCCGGACGAAGTCATCGACTTCCTTATGTCCGACCCACGCGCCGCGGCCATCTATGCGGCCGAAGAAATCCAAACAGACTCGACGGTACGTGGACGCTACAAGGCCGCAGTGTTGGCGTTCTATGGCAAGGAAGGCAAGCTGGCCGGGCGTGAGGCCTGGATCAAGGAGCAATGCGCATGACCATACAATCGCACGCCATCACGTTGCGGCAGATCGCTGAGCAGGGCATGTTCTTCCGGATCCCGGTGTTCCAGCGCCTATATGTCTGGAGCGATGAACAGGTACGCACCTTGCTGGAGGACCTGTGGGCCGCGTATGAAGATCGACGCCCCATCGTCTACTTGGGCGGCATCCTCGTGATGCCCCGGCACCAGAAAGGCTCGACCGTCGAATACGACCTGATCGATGGCCAGCAACGCTTCACCACCTTGTGGTTGTTGGCGCTGATCTTGGGCCAGAACCTCAGGCCGTTCCTCGCAGGCGAACACGAAGGCGGGCTTCGCCCGCGCCTGGGCTTTCCCATCCGGCCGGACATCGACAAAGCGTTCAGGGCCATCTGCGCCTCCGGCCAGGCACCATCTGTAGAACATGACAAGATCGACAACGCGCTTGGGATCATCGAGGAGTTCAGGAACAGGCATGAGAACGCCGAGTTGGCTGCGTTCAGCGAATATGTGTTGAACAGCTTGACCGTGGTCATGACCCAATTCCCGGCGACGATGGACCTCAACAAGGTGTTCGAGGTGGTTAACAACCGAGGCGCGCAGTTGCAGCACCATGAGATTCTTAAGGCCAGGTTGCTCCAGCACATCGATAATAGCGCCGAGCGAGAGCGGCATACCGCGCTGTGGGAGGCTTGCGCCTATATGGACGACTACGTGGAGCGCAATCTGCACCGGATCACTCGGTTCGATGTGCACCACCTGTTCTCGAATGCAGATGCAAAGCGCGATGACGAGCAACTGGCCTGGTCGTCCCGCGTTCTGCAAGCTCTGCGCGATGAGTTCTCCGCCACCCGCGTCGCGCCCCCGCTGGCCCTGAGCGAGATCCTGGCCGGCAAGGCGGCTGCGCCCCCCAAGCGCGGTGGCGAGCACCTCGAAATATTCCAGGGCACGCGTAAGGTGCGCAGCATCATCAGCTTCTCGATGCTGCTACAGCACGCGTTGCGCATATGGCTGCACGAGCAGGGTGAAGCGGACATTCCCAGGATCAGCGACAAGGACCTGCTGTCCCTGTTCGACACACATTTCCTCAAGCCGTCCTGCGCGGGCTCCAAGGTCCGAAAGTTCATCGCCCTGGTGTGGGAAGTACGCTACTGCTTCGACAAACATGTCATCAAATGGGTGGAGGTCGATGGCGAAGAACACCACCTCATCCACAACATGCACAAGCGGCAAAGTCCAGCCGCTTCGGGCAAGGTCTACACGACGTTGTTCCGGGAAGAAAGCAGCGATCACGAATTCGCCTTGCTGCAAAGCATGCTCTACCACTCGCAGCAGATCACTACTCACTACTGGCTCACTCCTCTGCTGGCGTACATACGTGCAAATCGAACGGGCCGGGCCAGCTACCTGCGGCAACTCAAGCACCTGGATAACCACTTACTGTGCACTAGCGACAGCCGGCCATTGATCGAACGCAGCCATGTCTTGCTCAACGATGACGTGGCAACCTTGCCGTTACTCGACCCCGATATGGTTTTGGGCGCAGCCTTGGGCCTGAAGTTCGCGCATTACTGGTTCTACAAACTGGAGTTCGTCCTCTGGAGCACCAATGCCGCACAGTTGAATAACCAGCAGCGCGCCCAATTTAGGATGACGGCGAAGAGCTCGATCGAGCATATTTCGCCGCAGACGGCACAGGACGTCGACCTCGATACCGTCTCGGAGCAGGTACTGGACACCTTCGGCAACCTGGCTCTGGTTTCGCGGGGCATCAACTCCGAATACGGCAACAAGCCGTTCAACGAGAAGCGCCAGCACTTCCACAACCGGAACAGGGAACGCGTCGACTCGCTGAAAATGAAGCTGATCTACGCCCACAAGCAATGGGGTGACGCGCAGGCCGCGCAACATCAACAGAACATGATCGATGTGCTGGCCGGTTATCTCGCTAGTCAAACCGCTCGCGGATGACAAGCTGCCGGCTATGTTCACCAGAACCGTTTGATTGAGCCACCGGAACGCAGTGGACCGGGGCGCCTTTCAGCCGTGCTTTTTCTTGACCTGCGATGCGAGTGGGAGCAATGCAAAATTTTTAGGAACTGAAAGCACCGCATTAGAGCCAAGGCAAAATGTTCTTCGCAGATCCGGATAGCCTATGAGGGCATCGAAAAATACTCCTAAACCTCCACTGGCCCCTTTGGGACGGGCGCCAGCCAGCCAATACTGACAACCTGGCCTCCGTGCTCGGTCCGCAGAGCCCCCCCTGAGTCGAGACGCCGAGCACCGGCATTGTGGTTTACACGCCGCTTTCGAAAGACGCCAAAAGACTTTGGTCTTATGCCCCCACAGGTAGATGGCATATTGCCTACAAAATGAGTAGCATCGACGCAAACTTGATGTTTGTCAGTTGAGATGTAGAACAAGGAAGTCTCATGTCCCAAGCGAAAATTACTCTGCCCAGACTGTTCGCGTTGTCACGCCTGATCCCCACCTCAACGCATCCCGTTCCATACCCACTCGCCAATAGCGATATCCAGGATCAGGCCTGAGGGTTCCCTGTGGACATCCCTCAGTGACGCGCACCATTTTCATCTCACCGGGCGTCATGCGATGTAGGACGCATCGGCATGGATGCTATGCCCATCCATTTCATAATTCTCAAGGAGTCTTGCCATGAGCAACACCCCATTCGACCCGTCGAAATTCACGGTGCCGAAGGCCAAGCCGCTCCCGGTCATTCTTCTGCTCGATATCAGCGCCAGCATGAGCGGAGACAAGATCCGCAATCTGAATGATGCAGTGCGCGACATGCTGCATACGTTCCGTGGCACTGAATCCAGTGAGACTGAAATCTGGGTCTCGATCATCACCTTCGGATCGCAAGTCAATCTGCATCAATCCCTGGCCAGTGCCGGCGATATCCAATGGCAAGCACTTTCCGCCAGTGGCACCACGCCGCTCGGCGTAGCGCTCGACATGGCGAAAGCGATGATCGAAGACAAAGATGTCGTGCCATCACGTGCCTACCGTCCCACCGTTGTGCTTGTCTCCGATGGGCAGCCGGACAGCGGCTGGAAGGAGCCGCTGAACAGGTTCGTCAGCGATGGCCGTTCCGCGAAATGCGATCGCATGGCGATTGCCATCGGTGTTGACGCTGACAAGGCGGTACTCGGCCAATTTATCGAAGGCACGCAGAACGATCTCTTCTATGCGGAGAACGCCAAACAGCTACGGGACAGATTCAAGTTCGTCACCATGTCGGTGGTGATTCGTACGAAGTCGCAGACGCCTAATACCCTGCCGGCCGCGAGCGAGATCGAGGATCGTCAGGCATCGCTGGAACCACAGCCACAGAACACTTCAGACGACGATGGGGGCTACTGGTAATGGCACAAGCAATCGGAGACCCGGACGAACTGGAGCGATTCGCGTATGCGTTGCAACAATTCATCGACTCGCTCAACGACTCAGTAGGCACACTGGACGGTGCATTCGCGTCGCTTGGTGATAGTTGGCAAGACGAGAAGCGCTTGCAGTTCGAGGAGGATTACCAGTCGCTCGTTCAGCAATTGCATCAGTTCAGTGCACATGCAACGGAACAGGTGCCGTATCTGGCCGCACTTGCTTCGCGTCTGCGCGACTATCTGCAGAGCTAGGGAGCTGGGGTCGCGATGGCACAAGTTTCAATCGGCAACGTGGAGAATCTGGAAGACCTCGTGCGCGATTTGCAGTCAGTACGCGAGGCGCTGGAGTTCTCCTGCCACGCCCAAATTGCGGCGGTGGAACACCAATGCGAAGACACTCGCAACGAGTCGCAGTGCAGCGAAAACCTGCTGGAAAGTGCTATCCAGCAGGAGCAAGCGGCCCATCAGGCGCTTGAAAGCGCTCAGCAGGCCCTGGATAGCAGCCAATCGTGGATCGGTTCTGCCGAGTCCTCGCTGTCGGCCTGTCTTGCTCAGCCGGATGCCAACGACGACGGGGCAGGCCCGGACTGCTCGTGGGAGTACGCTTGCGTTGACGAAGCGCAAGCGGATACAGACCAGGCCCAGAGCATGCTGGAGTTGGCACAGGCCGATTTCGAACGGGCCACAGAGAACCGTCAGGCCATGGAGCGACGGGTAGATCTAACAAAGCAGGCTCTGGCGATGGCGAGCCAGGCGTTGGCTCAGGCGTTGCTGGAATGCAATGCACGACTCCTGTCCGTGACGCAGGCCATCGATATCGGCATCGCTCGTTTGGCGGCTGCGCAACAGGCACTGGATGCCTACCTCGCGACGAATCCCAGCGCTGCTGACTTCCATGCCTGGCTGAAATGGGACCCGACGCAACACGGTGGCCCTATCACGCCGGATGTACTGCGAGACCGGATGAACCTGTCGGCAGAGCACCGACACTTGCTGCAGGAATATCTCTACCAGCGTAATCCTGATTACCGCAGGCTGATTGACAAGTATCGCGGCCAGTGGGTCACCGCCAATGGCGACGTAGAGCGCAACATCGTCGCACGTCGGGCACGGATACACCTATGTGGCGAGTTCGGCGAGCAAATCGTTCGACACGCACTTGCTCCACTGGGAGGACGGATCGAAACGCAAGGCCGGACGTTCGTTGGCGACAACGGGCGATACACCAAAACCGACCTGCTGATAACGGACTTGCGAGTGCCGGTGATTCTGGGGCGTGGCGAGGGTATGGGCGCGCCGGTGGGCGGTTCGATGGCATTCGAAGTGAAATGCGGCAAGGCGCAGTACCTGTATGCGCAGAAGGACCACATGATTTTTCAAGCCGAGGGCCACAAGCAGGCGGATGCGCAATGCACGCTTTGCTCCCGAGACGTTCAGGACCTCTCACCGCAGAAGCAAAAAGAGCTTCGCGATGCCTTGCGCCTGGCCGGTTCGCCGATGGTGGGAATGCTGCCGAGGAAAAACGACATAGATCAGTCCTGCCTGGATTTCATTCGCCAAAGCGAGGAGGAACGGCCATGAAAGTACGATTTTCCATTGTTGACCCCGACATCCTCACGCCGGTCCGGGATGCCGTTGACCTGCTTAAACATGCGGTCAACAACGGCCACATGGATGACATTGACGCGGCCACGGCGCAACTCCTGGCATTGACAGCCGATTGCCAATCGATCGACTTGTCCGAAGAGGATTGGCGAGCGTTCCTGAATGGGATCTGGAAAGGCAATCCCCGGATCAAATCCAGTTATCTATTGCCGGGCGCGGTATGTGTATCGCTGTTTCCGACAATCGCCGCGGATGCTCAGGTTCTGGAGTTGCCCATGGATGATGAGATGGGAGACGCAAATGTTTGACGATGTCATGGGGCTGATGAAGGTTTGCACTGGCAGGTTCACCGAAGGAGCTACGGATGCATTTGCCAGCTCTATTGTCGCCGAGGTGCTGACCCCGATACTCAAGGATATCGATTCACTGCGCAGTTTCAGCGAGGGCTACCAACGGCAGGTGCTGATCATCGATGGCATCCTGGAAGAAGCGCAAATTCTCCAGGCGAGATCAGAGGGACCAGAGACATGAACGGTTCCCTGAACACCCCCGACCACACCATGACCAGGATCACCGAAGCCCTCGCTGATTACCGCGAAGGACTGGCGCGCATCAATCGCGAATTCGATGCCGCCGCGCGGACGAAAGATCGAGCTATCCTCGATCTGCAAAAAGACATGGCGAAACACCGGCCCCCCTTGGATGAAGACACGGTGTACCGCCTCATGGCCGAAAGAAAGTATGAGGACGCCAGCCGGGATCAGCGCAAATCGAGTTGGCGATCAACGCTCACCCGCAAATGGGAAAGCATTGCGGCCGAAGCCGTACACTTGAATGTACGACTTCGCCGACACCAGCCCGCGCTGATGGATTTAGCGCCGACTGCTTCGTTGGCAGCGACAGAAATACCCACGAACATTTCTTTCGGCGCTTATCGAGTAGGATTCGAGGACCTTGCCTGCTTTGTCCCTCACGTCCTTCCCTTCCCGTTCCCCCATGCCCTCGCCCTGTCGGAAGACAACCCGGCACACAAAAAGTGGGCACATCAGCTGCTCTTGCGATTGCTCTCGGCTTTGCCACCAGGACAACTGGAGTTAACACTCGTCGACCCGCTGCGCCTCGGGCAATCGCTCGAGCCGTTTTTGTCTCTGCTCAAAGTCGAACAATTGGTACCGGAACAACGAGTGCTCACGCGCTCGGACGAAATCGAGGCCGCGCTTGGCAAATTGCAGGATGAAGTCGAGCAACTGATTCAACATCGCTTCAATGACCTGTCGTCCAACTGGTCGGAACATAACGCAAACAACGCCGACAACCCCCTTCCTTACAAGGTGCTGGTGTTGTTCAACGTGCCGGAACAGCTCTCGGACAAGAGCCTGTGGTTCCTCCAGCGGATTTGCGAGAACGGTCCGCGTTGCGGGGTCTTGCCCATCATCGCGATTGACGGCGCACGCCTTCAAGACCCGCGCTACGAGAAATTTCGGGCGACGATAAACGCTTCTACCACGGCATTCGACACACTGTTCAACGCCGGGAACAGCGAGCATTGCGGACTTTCATTGACGTACCAGCCCGAGCAATGGCCTCGGCAAGACTCGCTGGGCAGCTATTTCTCTGCGCTCGCCGATCTGTATGCCGCGAAAGCGCGGTTAAGCAAATCGATGCCTGATCTCTGGACGGATTTTGCCAAAGGTGCGACGACCTGCGGCGGCTTCGACATCCCCATCGGCTGGACCAGCGCCGGAGGTCCCACGCCTCTGATCCTCGGTGCAACAACCTCCGAGCACCATGCACTGCTCGCCGGTAAAACCGGGTCCGGAAAATCCAACCTGCTGCATGTGCTGATCCACACGCTATGTGAAAGATACTCACCGGCAGAAGTTGATCTTTACCTGCTGGATTACAAGGAATCAACAGAGTTCAACATCTACGCGGACCCGCCGCTTCCCCATGCCCGGCTGGTGGCTACGGAGAGCGATCCCGAATACGGAGTGACGGTGCTCCAACACCTCGTGGGCGAACTGGAAAAGCGGGCATCCATGTTCAAGACTGTAAAAGTCCGCGACTTCGTCGAATATCGCGAAGCCACCAAGGCTCCGTTGCCGCGAATTCTTCTGGTCATAGACGAATTTCAGGTTCTCTTTGCAGGTAATCGCCCGGTCGCGGAGGCAGCAGAGCACCGGCTCTCGCAATTGTTGAAGCAGGGTCGCTCATTCGGCATTCATATTCTTCTCGCGACGCAGACCCTTAAAGGCATCAATGCCCTGTCGCTGGGAAGCATCATTACCCAACTGGGCTGTCGCATAGCACTGGCCTGTGGCCAGGAAGACTCCGCAATGATCCTCGGTGCGAACAACTGGGCGGCAACCGAGTTGCGTAGCCCACCACAGGGAATCATCAATAATGCCAACGGTGCCAAGTCCGGCAATTTGAAGTTTTCGATTCCACTGGCAGAAAGCAGCTTCTGCCGAACACACATCAGAAGGCTGGCGGATTACGCGACAGCGCGGGGCATGTCGGGCAAAACGAAAGTGTTCAGTGGCTCCCACATGCCCGAGCCGCCAGTCGCGATCGACTATCAGTCGGCCTGCGCAAAACAAGAGGTGCTGCTTCTGGGGGAGCGGCTGACATTTGATGCCGACAAACTGACGGTCCCACTTGTCCACCGCTCGGCATTCAATGTGCTGTTCAGTGGCTACAACGACCCTATCCATGACGGCTTGCTCACCACCACCCTTTCCAGCCTGGCTGCGCTCGACAGTTTCGATGAGGTCATCTATTTCAACGGCCGTGGCGTCACTTCCGACGGCGGTTTCCTCGATGCCTCGCGGGCACTCAGCACACGCTTGAGAGTGTTCGACAACGTCGCTGAGTTACCGCTGCAAGCCATAGCGGACGGTATCGGCACTCGCCGTGTCGCGTTGATCATCGATGGCCTTGATTCCGAGAAACAACTGTATCCATCCGCCTCGTACAAACCGGCGAAAGCAGGCGAACCGCCCTCTCCTGGCGATCTCCTCAAGCGCATTGCCGAAGATGGACCGCGCAAAGGCGTGTTCGTTTTCGCCTTCGTGGAGCGATGGCAACGCTGCGCTGCCCTTTGTAAGGATCTCTTCGCCTTTTTTGAGCTGCGCGTAGCGTATTGCATGAACGAAGACGACGCCGGATCACTGCTGGCCAGTGGAGGTATTGGCAAGTTCAAAGGTATCGAAAAATCCAATCGCGCCGTTCTGATGAACAGAATGACCAATGAGACTTCATGGTTCCGGCCCTACGTTCAGAAGAGTTCCCTATGAAGAAATTCCTGCTTACCTGGTATGGCCTCACGGATTTCCGCGCCTCACTGGGGTTCGAAAACACAATCGGTCCGATCGCCGGAGCACTCGAGGCGGAAGACTATTGTGAAGTCGTCATTCTTTGCTATACACGGACGGATTACGAAACTGACAAGCACGCAGGGAGTCAGGGTGACCTGGCAGAAAAGATGGCGTTGATCCATGGCTCGAACCAACAACATGAATACAGCGTCACCAGCGAATTTGTGTCGACTTTTGCCAACACTCCTGCGGCACATGAACACTATGCCCGCTGGCTGAAAGATAAGCTGCAGGCTCTCGGCAAGCGTACAGACATCTCCCTCAAGAGCGAGAAGCTGCGCGAACTCAACGATAGCGAAGGCATCTACGCTTGCGCCATGCGTGCCTTGGATTCTGTTGCGAAGACAGCCGGAGACAAACTGGTCACCCTCTATTTGAGCCCGGGCACACCGGTGATGGCCTTCATCTGGGCCTTGACGGCACTCGCACATCCAACCCTTAAAAAGCGCCTGATCGTTTCGCCTGTCATTGGCAAACCACCCGAAGCCATCAGCTTGCCAGCGGAGTGGCTTGAACGGCATGGTGTCAGCCAGAGTGCGGCACGCAACGCCCATGACGGTTTCGATGTGACTTTTCACCTTTTTGGCGAGCAACGCATGCCCTCTTTACTTGGCATCCGCCAGTTTGCATCGAGCCGGCATGTTTTCGTCAACTCGAAGGACTTTCCGGCGGCCTGCATGCGGGCATTCATTCACGACGCAAACTTTGACGAACTGGCCGTCGATCCCTGGGATGCCCACGACGTCCAGGAAAAAATCATCGGTCATGCGAGGACTTTGCCGGCAGGCGCGCGCATCGGCGTCAACCTGACGGGCGGAACGAAACTAATGTTCGCCGGGGCGCTCTCCGCAGCCCGTGCGCTGGGGGGCATCCCGTTCTACTTTGACAGTCGCAACCAGCGCGTGACGTATGTCGACAGCCTTCGCCGCGAAACCATCAGACCGATTGACTCGGTCGAAACGTTTTTGCTGCTCAATGCCGATGGACTGAAACTTTCCTCCGTTGCGCCGTTACAGGAGCTATCGTCAGACCGCCGCCGCCTGACCGAAATGCTCTGGAAGCACCGTCGCAAGCTCTCAAAAGACTACAAAAAATTGTGCAGCTTCAGCAACCAACACGAAAAAGAGCAGCAAAGAAATGCGCCGCTCACGCCCTTCGTTATCGAAAGCAGTGGATTCGTTTTCAGCTTTGCCAAAGGCAACGTCGCCTCCGTCGTGGGCAACGGACTGGATCTGCGTTTCAACGACTGGGCCGACTTTGCGAAATACCTGTCGGGCGGTTGGTTCGAGGAATACGTCTATCTGCGCTGCAAACCGTACGAAGACCGCGGGATCATCAAGGACCTGCGCATCAATCTGACGCTGCAACTGAATCGGGCAAGTGCCAATTCATTCAATGGCAACGTTCCACATAATGAACTCGATGTCACGTTCACAGACGGTCGTTCGCTCTACATAGTGGAATGCAAGGCGGGCTACGTAAGCCAGGAACAAGTGATGAAATTGCAGAACCTGGTTCGCTACTACGGTGGCGTCGAGGGGCGTGGAATCATTGCCTGCTGTTTTGCTCCCCAGTCGGAGTCGGTGCGCAAAAAGATCGACGATGCACGTTTGACGCCCTGGTGCGGAGACACCTTTTCAGCGCAACTCGACGCGCTGATGACCGCGATCGCGCAACGTACCAAATCGATAAGAGCGTCTGTATGACGCTCTTTGTGGTGTGTGACATCTCCGGCAGCATGGCTGATCTGGCCAAGCCATTCATCATGCGAACAACCGTCATGACGATTGCGCAGTGGGTACGTTTGGGTTATGGCCGCACACCAATCAGATTGTGTTCCTGGGCCGGCGAAGCGTACTTCCCCGATTGGTCCGAGAATCAGGAGTATCCGGCGCAACTGCTTGCTTGCCGTGGAACGTCTAGCGTTGCAGCCCTGATTCAGTTGCTCGGAACGCAACCTGAAGGGAAAATCCTGCTGCTTTCCGATGGGTTCTGGTCTCACGCCGATACGAAACTACTGAAGCAATGGTCCGCGAGCCTGCCGCCGGACACGCTACGCATTATCAAAATAGGCGCAGATGCGAATCCACGATTCAAAGGCCCCGATGTGTTTGTGACTGATGAGCTCTTCGCCGCGCTCGACGGCTGGCTGGAAGACTGTTCAGCATGATGCTCTGGAAAAGTTTTGGTGCAAGCGTTCGAGGCCCGGCACATATAGCCTCGCGGACTCCCAACCAGGATGCCTGGGCATCGTTCCATCATAACTGGGGGGATGGCATCGTTGTTTGCGACGGGCTCGGCTCCAAGCCGTTGTCCAATGTTGGCAGCGCGGCTGCCTGTGTTGCAGTGGAACGCGCGGCACACGCCTGCCGTGGACAAAGCGAAATAACCCCTCGATTCCTGTCGCAATGTATCCAGTCCAACTGGTTATCACTTATTGCGCCGCTTGAACCCCGCGATTGTGCAGCCACCTGCCTGTTCGCATTCCGGCTTGGAAATGGCGTCATCCACTTGGGAATGCTGGGCGATGGCTTGCTCGCCGCCGTCAGGTTCGATGGCTCGATGTTGGCGCTTAGCGAGGACAAGTCACAGAGCTTTTCAAACATCACGGCCGCACTGTCATCGAGCGACTCCGGGAGGGACTGGCAGATTACATCGCTGCCAGAACAAGACTGCCTGGGCATCGTGCTCTGCACCGACGGTGTCGCAGACGACCTGGACGATGTCGACGGCTTCGTTACCGGCGTAATGGAGGCACATCGTTCTCTCGCCACGATGACTGCCAACCAGCGTTTGCAAGAGATGCTTGAAAACTGGCCAACACCAAAGCACAGCGACGACAAGACTATCGCCTGCCTCTGCTGTGAGGAGATCAGCCATGGATAAGCCCGCACGAACCGCTCACACAAAACCACTCTGCGATGACTACGGCAATCAGCATTACCTCACTGAAGAACTTGCCAGAGGTGGCCAGGGCGTCGTGTACCGTACGCGAGATGCTGATCTGGCGATCAAGCAACCACTCGACACCTCGGGTGAGCCGGACACAAAAGCCGACCTGCGCCGTCGCTTCCAGAACATCCGTCTGTTGCCAATTCCGTCGCGCATTCCTGTTTCTCTGCCTCTGGCCATTCTGCGAGATGAGCCTGGCTATGTAATGCGGCTATTGAACGGCATGAAACCCTTCAATTTTTTCGATCTCGACGGCGATGCGAAAAAAGCGCTCGAATCTCAGAACCCTGCACTTCCCCGGTGGCTGGCAGCCGTTCCTGATCGGGAGTTGGCATTGCGTCTGTGGCATTACGCCAACACAGGCTCAACCCGGCGCCGCCTGTTTGCGTTGGCAGAATGTGCATCGATCCTCGCCCGTTTGCACAGCGCGGGATTGGTGTACGGCGACATCTCCGCGGACAATGCGTTCATTGCCGAGCACGCAAGCGATGTCTGGCTTATTGATGCCGACAATATGCGTCTGGAAATGCCTGGTGAAGGCACTTCCGTCTATACGCCGGGTTATGGTGCTCCGGAAGTTGTTCGGGCAACCGATGCTTCGCGCCCGCGATCGGACTGCTGGGCGTTTGCCGTGATGGCATTCAAGACACTCGCACTCTGCCATCCATTCATCGGCAAGAAAGTGCTGGAGCCCGAGGATGAAGACAGCGGTTGGGACGCCGAGCCGACGACAGACGAGCGCCCTGCCGATCTGCAGGACCAGGCCTATGCCGGGTATTTCCCTTTTATCGATGACGAGGACGACGATTCGAACGAGTGTGATACCGGTTTGCCCCGCGAACTGGTCGCGACGGCTGGGCTGCGGCGGCTTTTCCACGAAACCTTCGGCGCCGGGAGAAATCAGCCGCATCGCCGTCCGACGATTGCGTTCTGGGCGCTGGAATTGAAGAAAGCCTTCGACCTTTCGCTGCAATGCCATGCCTGCGCCATGAGTTACTTTGCCGATAACCATACGCAATGTCCCTTTTGCCGTGCCCCCCGACCGCCCTTTGCCCGCGCCATAACGCCACGTGGGGAAATCGTGATCCCGTCCGACGCAAAAGAGTTTTCCTTGCCGCACCGTTTGTTTCACCCATTTTCATTCCAGCATAACAACGCGCAAGCGTACGAGGCCGTTCTCGACTTCGACTACAAGACTGCACACCCCGTGCGAGGGACGAAAACCTTTCCCGACACCCTGGTTTTCAAATTCGTAGGAGCAGAGAAATGAAGTTCGACGACATTCCAGCCGAGATCCTTACGATCCGCGTTAAGCAGGCTGACAACGCGATGGAAGGCTTGCAGGAACGCGCGGTCCTTTCGATCGAGACCAGTGCGGCGCGTCCCGACGATTTCGATCTACGACTCAAGGACTCACTCCTCTGCGTGCAGACCGTCGCGTCCATCGATACCCGTCGCCTCAATGCAGAGCTCGCCAGCGGGCGCGCAATGCTGGCGAGATTGGCCAATCCTGCCGCCGATGGCAGCATGGAGTTGCAAATCGCCTTCTTCTCAGGTGGGTGCCTGGAGATGGGTGAAGTCGACATCGGGGTGGACGAATATGTGGAAACCAAGATCAACGAAATCACCGGGCGCAAGGGTCAAACCAAAGGTGAACGTCTTTACAGACTGCTTGATGAGCATTGCTGCTTCCGACAAGACGGCAGCTCATTCTTTTTCTTGATCGCCGGCCCGGCAATTGATGAAGCGTTGAAGCCGGAGCCTGCCGTGAACAAAACGAGCAGCGACAGTGACGCTCACTTGGAGCAAGACCCGGAAATCGCAGATGAGGACGATATCGCGATTGGCCACGCTGCCCTCAGCCAGGACAAACAGCCGACCCGCAGCAACTCCTTCTGTGTTACGGGCGATGGCATTCGCTTTGTTGCGACACAGACCTCGTTGCCGGAGGGTAAATCGATCTTCTTGGCCACGCGCATGACCAAGGCCCGGGGCAGGACGGATCGCGCACTGCGCCTGGTCAAAGGCACGCTGCGCTTTACTGATTGGTCACAGACAGGTCAGATCAGCGTTTTCGCCAAGGCGCAGTTGACCGAACTGACGCGGGACGATGTCAGCTATCTGAAAAAATGGGACGAATTCGGCGATCTCGAAGGCGAATTGCTGCTCAAACGAGCACGGACAGTCGGCGCCTTGCAGTTCTCCGACATGGCCGAGAAACGCGACGGAACGGTCTCTGTTCGCATTTCCCAAGCCAGCGAGACTTCTTTGAAAGCCTTGGAGCAGGGCCTTGTACCCGAAGTCAAATTGATTGAAGAGCTCCCGGATTACCTGAGAGACGAATCACTGTGCTTCAAGGATTTCGCGAGCGGAATCGAGCGAGCCGTAGAAAAAGAAAAGCTTCTGCAACAACAAGAGCGGAAAAAAATAAACACCCATTTAAAGGTGATCGCTTTCGACAAGGAATCGAAAATACTCACGCTCAAGACTGAAACCTTGCCAGCGCCGTCGGGCCTTTTCATCCTCTCGCTGGCGGGAGAAATCACCCAGATCAAGCGACGGTTATCCGCCCGCCACTCGATCAGTGAGGGTCGCGCAGCCAACCCGCAACTCGGGTTGCTGGTCGAGGAAAAAGGGAAAATCGCACCGGCCCGCAAGCCACCGTCAATTGCACCGCTGACGGCATTTGTTCGCCGCAAGGTGTTCAAGGAAGACCCCACCCCGAAGCAACTGGAGGCAATCAGTTGCGCATTGGAAACACCCGACATTGCGCTGATTCAAGGGCCACCCGGAACCGGCAAGACCACCGTCATCGCCGCGATCCTCGAACGGCTGAACGAGATGGCCGACAAACGCGGCGCGAGTATAAAAGGCCAAGTGCTACTGACCGGTTTTCAGCATGACGCAGTCGAAAACATGATCGAGCGAATGTCGCTCAATGGTCTTCCCGTTCCCAAGTTCGGCACGCGCTCAAATACAGCGCTAGAAGAATTAAGCATCTTCGAAAAGAGGATGGACGAATGGTGCGCAAAGCTTGCAACTGAACTGCGCGAGCGAAATCCGCAAATTGCCGAAATCGAGCAGGAGACGGAAATCAAGCTTCTGTGCTTGCACTATATCCAGACACCTACGCGTGCATTGGGTGCAGACCTTGCCGAAAAAATTGCTTCGCTAGGCATCCGGGTTCTCGGCGAAAACGGTGCACGTCAAGCCGTGAATCTGCTGAACAGGATGCGCCAGGAAGAACAACTGAATGGCAGTTCTGGTCAATGGCTGGATGTCGTGCGCCGTATACGCTGCCGCTCCGAGAGTTTCGCAGACGATGGACCGAATCGAGCCGCTGACGCACTGGACGACTTGCGCGACATGCTTGATCAGGCTGATCACGATTTACTGGACAACGCCAGCCTGTGGCGCAGCGAAGATGGACCGCCACCATTTCTCGACGCGCTGGCAAACCTGAAGAAAACACTGCTCGTCCGCTTCACCACTCCTCCCGTCTTTCGCGTAGAAAAACGCAATGACGCCGTCGTTGCGCTGGCAGAGTTGGCCATCAAACGTATCAAGTCCGTGGGCCACACTGCCAAAGACAAGCGGTCTGCCGCGTTAGCCGAATTCCTCGCTGAACTCGACAGTAACCCTTACAGCATGCTGGAGGCAGTGTCCGATTACAGTTTCGCGTTCGCGGCCACCTGCCAGCAGAGCGTGAGTGGGAACATGCAAAAACAGAAAGGCATCAGGGGCGATGATGAAAACGACAACCAACAGAGGCTGGAATACGAGTATGTAATCGTCGACGAGGCCGCACGAGTCTCGCCGCGCGACCTCATGGTGCCGATGGCACAGGGCAAGCGCATCATTCTCGTAGGCGACCACCGCCAATTGCCCCACATCATCGACGAAGAAGTGGCCGGCCAGATGGAAACCGGCGAAACAGGACCGTCAGAATCCGAATGGCTCAAGAAGTCGATGTTCCAGTACCTGTTCTCAGAACGCCTAAAGACACTGGAGGACAACGACAAGATCCCTCGGCGGGTCACGCTGGACAAACAATATCGTATGCACCCGACCCTCGGCGATTTCATCAGCCGTAACTTTTATGAGCGTTTCGATCCTTCCGAAAAATTCAAATCCGGACGGCCTGCCAGCGATTTCGTCCATGCCCTTCCCGACACCGAGGGCAAACCCGCGGTCTGGCTGGAGGTGCCCGTGGAAAAAGGCAAGCATCTGCGCCGCGACACCAGTTGGATACGTCCGGCCGAAGCCACTGTCATCTCACGCCAATTAAGGGCGTGGATGGATTGCGACGCTGGCAAGGATCTATCGTTTGGGGTGATCTCGTTCTATAAGGCTCAGTCCGAACTCATCAGGGAGCAACTCGGTGCGTTTGCGGAAAACGAGAAGAGGCTCCGTATCGGCACGGTGGACTCGTTCCAGGGCATGGAATTCGATGTAGTGTTTCTGTCGACCGTGAGATCCCTGCCACGAGACTGGAAAACCTCCCAAGAGAGTCAAGAGAAGCAGGCACGGTCTCTGTTCGGTCACCTCTGCCTCTATAACCGCCTCAATGTCTCGATGAGCCGCCAGAAAAAACTGCTGGTGGTGGTCGGCGACTCAGGTCTGCTGCACGGGCAACTGGCCGCCGAACATATTCCGGGGCTGGTGGACTTCCATCGTCTCTGCCAGGAACAAGGAGTCATTCTGCAATGTTGAAACTCCTAGACTACGGCACACCAAAGCCGTTCGGTGCTGCCATTGGCGGGCAGCGCGATTTGATGTGGCCAGTGAACACTTATCGCGTGACGCTGCCAAAACCCTTTGCAGATGGCGAGCGCCTCAACGCCTTCGAACAGCTCATTCTCAAGCTCCTATCGGTATGCGGTGCGATGGACGCTCAGGCACTGGCGGAGGAAACCCGCATTCCACTCGACCTGATCGACAGTATCCTTCTGCGCTTGCAGGACAAGGCACTGATTGATCCATTCAACGTTATTGTCGAAAAGGAAAACGTCGGTGCGAACGACGATGAGCAAGTGCCGGTTTTTGCCACCGCGCTGGTTTTTCGCGAACTCGTCACCGGACAGATGCTGCCATTCATGCACTGGCTGGACGACAACAATCCATTGCAGAAGCAGGAAGAGAACAAGCGCTATAGGCGCATTCCCCTCAATGACGCCCACACGCATGGCCCTCCTACTCAGCGCGATATCATCAGCTTAGTACGCGTGATACAGAGAAGATCCGCAGCTTCGGGACGGGAGGAAAATATTCCGCCGATTCAGAAGATCATGATCATCGATAAAGCAGAACGGCATTTGCTCCACTGTCCGATTGCAATCCAGAAAAGCGATGGTGAATTCCGTATCGCCGACCCGTTCGGCAATGGTTTCTCATTGATCCTTGAACGGGCATTCGAGCATCTGCTTGAACAAGATGAAGCACAGGCCAACTGGTTAAAAAACTGGAAAGCCTCACTGAGCAACCCGAAGGCTCACAACCAGGACGAAAAGCCGAAGGAGGTATTCGAGAATGTAGACAATTGGCTGCGCTTTCCAAAACTTCTTCACAGTCTGCGCCTACGGCCCAACGCCCCCTTTCACTCTATCGCTCAGATCTACGCGGCCCTGGAATGGGCCCTGTTTTACGCATGTATCAAGTCTCCCTATGAAAGTGAGTTGGAAGAGCTCAAGTTCACAGAGCCGAGAGAGCATTACGCCTTGCTCGCGCAGGCCGCGACCAAGATCGGCCTGACTGCGCCGCGATCGGGCTTCAGACCCATAAGAGAAGGCAAACTCATCGATTTTCGAAATGGCAAGGCGGAACTGGAAACCCTCCTCGCCATCGCCATCCTGCAAGCACAAGACGATGAGTTCAATCCCTTGCGGCGCCTCGCGAAACAGCAACCAGAGCTCATAAACCAGCTTCTTGACATCAAAAAGCAGCGCGATGAAAAGGGCCACGGCAAAGGCAAGGCTGATGCCCCGCAGATGGAACTGTCGGACGCAGCGTTGATGCGTGAATTCATCGAGACACTACTTCCGCAGATCAGGTTTTCACAGACTCCAGCGTCCACCTCTCCTTCCGACACAGACAGCGATTTTCGCGCAGACTCGTTGCTGGATGCCCGCGCCTGCTTGCAGAGCGATTTCGGCTACAAGACATTCAACCGTTTCGGGGCCAATCTGCAAGACCGGCTCGTTCATGCCGAGCGCGCCTTTCTGTCTTTCAAGGACGGGGACGATGCACTCGCATTCGTTCGCGATCTGTATGCAGCTTTGCAGTCCGTCTTCGAGGTGTCGCTGATCTATTGGTTACCCCCTGAGGCCGACGATGCGCAGCTTATCGCGGTCGCCGAAACCAGAGCTGTCAACGCCGGCCTCTGCAGCAAATTGCCTGAAGGTCTGCGCACGGTCAGGCCTGCGGCGGTGCGGCAAACCTTGCAAGGTGTCGGACAGTCGCTGGGGGCCTGCGTGATCGCCCTTCTGCTGATGGCTGAAGAGGACATATTGAAATCAATTGCAGGGACAGCACCGTCGTTTATGGACGATATGACAGCTGTCATTACCAAGCGAGGGCACGGCAATGAACCGCTGCCAATGCCAAAAGAACAAGTCGCGCAACTTCGCAAAGCTTCTTACAAAATAATCAAGACACTGATAGAGGTATAGGGAATGGACGACTCTGGCAAATTGGAAGATGCCTCGAAGCAGAATGCCGCTGAGCTGATCCGCGAAACCGACATGGCTGCCCGCGAACTCGCGCTTGCCGAGCGTGAACAATCCTTTGATGAAGAGCAGCGGCGCGCCGATGCCGAAATCAGTCAGAAAATGGACGGACTCATTCAGTTCAAGCAAAAACTCAAGGCCGAAATTGCCAACGAGCGTGCCGCGCTGGCAACTGAATTGCGCGATAAGCGTGCCGCGTTCGAAGTTGAACTGTACGATAAACGTGCCGACTTGGAAGTTGAACTGCACAACAAACGTGTCGGACTGGAAGTTGAACTGCGCAATAAACGTACCAGCCTGAGCGATGAGTTACGCACTCTACGTACCGACGCCGAACGAAAGATTGCTGAAAATCGTGAACAGCAAACTTCTTCCCTAGAAGAAGAGATAGCCAAGCTAAGGGCCAAACGCCTATCCGAAGTTGGCGATGCCGAAAACCTCGAGCGCGACCGCATCCGTATCGACATATCCAAAGAACGCGAAGCCTGGGCGAAGCATCACGAAGATGCACGCGCCTTGCTGGACAGGGAGTATTCGGAACTTGCGAAACAGAAAGCCGCGTTGTCCGCCCTGCAAGGCGACATTCACGGCCGAAAAACCGAACTGGAAATTTCCGAGCGGAATCTGGAGCGCAGAGAGCAGCGGCAGGAGCAACAATGGAACAGACGAAACGACCAACTTGCTGAAGATCTTGCTGCGAATCTGGAAGAGGCGCACAAATCACTGAACAGGCACAAAGAATCCTATATCGAGGATAACCAGCGCCTGCGGGACAGCCTCGCTACACAAACTGACCTTATCGGCGTGTTTGAGCAGTTGAAACGTCAACTCGGCGGTAAAGACCCGGCCGAAGTCCTTCGCGAGTTGAACAGCCAGACCGATGAACTCAAGCGTCTGCGGGAAGATCTCGCCACAAGGCCTACCGAAGAGATGCGTCTGAGGACTCAGGCGTTCGAGTCGGAGTACAAAACTCAGAAGGCCAGAGCAGACGAACTATCCCGACAAATCGAGAGCAACAGCGCCGATGTCGCGGAGGTTGGTGAGTTGCGCCGCAAAAACGCCGAGTTCCATGCACAAAACGTGTCCTTGTCGCATAGGGCTTCCATCTTCGAAGGTTCGGCAAACGAAGCGCAAGCCGAACTCAACCGCCTTCGCACTGCTTACGAACGCCCTGCGGAAGTCGAGGCACGTCACAAGGAAATCGAGATTCCGCACATCGCTGCAGAAAAAGTGGTACAGCCTGCGCAGCGCGGAATCACTGAAATGGCATGGCTCACGGGCATTGGCAACGCATGCACCGCCTACGGATTGAATTTCAATCCGCGCATCCTGAAAGCCTTCCATACAGCGCTGAAAACGTCCGAATGGTCTCCGGTCACCGTACTCTCAGGCGTCTCCGGCACCGGTAAATCCGAACTGCCGCGCCTCTACTCGCACTTTGGCGGCATTTACTTCGAGCCGCTGTCGGTCCAGCCAAACTGGGATTCGCAGGAGTCGATGCTTGGCTTCTTCAATTCGATTGATAACAAGTTCGACGCCCAGCCAGTCCTGCATTTGCTCGCGCAAAGCCAAAAGCAATGGAGTGAGGATTATCCGGGGTTGTCTGACGCCGTCTGCCTGGTACTGCTTGATGAAATGAACCTTGCTCACCCTGAACTCTACTTTGCCGAGTTCTTGAGCAAGCTTGAACTGCGGCGTGGCAAGAAAGGCAAGGATGTACCGTTTCTACCGGTAAAAATCGGCGCGGGAATGGAGCCTTACAAACTTCCGCTAGGCCGTAACGTCCTGTGGGCGGGAACAATGAATCAGGATGAAACCACCAAATCACTTTCTGACAAGGTGATTGACCGCTCAATTATCATCAACTTCCCGCGTCCGACCGAGCTTAAACGTCGCCTGAAGCTCAAGCCTCTCAATGAGAGTAATCGTGGCGACACGCTACACAGAAAGACTTGGGATGACTGGCAAACCAGAGAAAGCACCTTCTCGGAAGAGCAAATCAATCCCTTCATGCAGTTCATCGAGAAACTGAATGAGGCGTTGTCTGTTTCCGGCCGGGCGTTGGGTCATCGGGTTTGGCAGTCCATCGAATATTACATGGCAAACTACCCGGACGTCCGCGCGGCTCAAGAGGCTAAAGACGAAACCCGGCTGCTCGACGCGATGCACATCGCCTTCGAGGATCAACTTGTGCAGAAGGTCATGCCCAAGCTTCGCGGGATAGACACTCGCGGCAAAAGCCAGACTGACTGCCTCGATAAAATCCGCAACCAGCTCATTACGGGGGGTGTTATCGGTAAACCATTCAATCTTCGTGAAGACTTCGACCTCGCCTGCGAACTCGGCTACGGCCAGTTCATCTGGCAATCGGCAAACTATCTGAATACGCCAGCCCCGCAATCGGCGACGGAGGACAGCAAACACGTCGCGAGATCGTCCACGGACGCTGAAGAAACCCCTCCAACCTTGTACATGAAAGACGAGGTCGATCAGAACAAGCGCCACAAGATGTGGAACGGGAGGTCTGCTGAAAAACGCGATGAGTTGCGCAGACAACTGGAGGCAAGCGCAAAGGCCGGGAGAATCGTCAGCAATGGTAACTGACCTTTCATCACCGGCGGACATCTCGCTGTCCGGGCTCTACGCCGATATCCGAGGCACGCAAAAGGACAGCGACGTCATCCGCACGTTGCTCGATCAGTCAGACTGGTTTTGCCATGCCGTCGAATTCGACCCGAGAAGCGGACAAGCGCTGCCTCAATCGCTGTCATCGCTGCTGGCAAGAATCTCCGGGTATTCGCCGCCGTCTGCAGAGACCCCGGCTCGGGACCGACTCTGGCGCATCGTTGAACACAGCCGCCACTCGGTTGAGCGCCTTTTCCGTGGGCTTAACGAAGCACCCCGTCGCGAACAGGCGCTGCTGCCGGTTCATGCCGTACGCGAACTCGATGCCACCAGTTTCATGAAGCTCAGCAACCGCCCAGGACGCAATATCCGAGAAAAACTGGCAGGTAACCCTTACCTGCAGGGCGTTCGTCGGTTTCAATCGATCAACTTGCCAGAAAACCGCCTGCTAAAAGCCTTTGTCGAGCATCTCGCACAGCTACTGGAACTGCGCCGGGATATTCTCGGACACGAAGATGATCTACTCCTGCAAATCCTGACCTGGCTACGTTCCGGCGACGCCCGCGACATCGGTCGCTGGGAGAACCTGCCGCCGAACAACACGCTCCTGTCGCACCGCGACTACCGCCGTGTATGGGATGCCTGGCGCTTGCTTCAGTCACTGGAGGATGACCTCTCAGCCGATCATTCGAGGCTGCCGGAACGTATCCGGACCAAACGTTTGTGGAACACCTATGCCCAGATGTGGCGGGACGGCACTCACCGCTTCGCGGACATGCCGGTATTTTTCGATTACGACCGTTTCGAAATTCGACCGTGGCTCTCAAAAGTCGTCGCTCAGCGAGTAACGGAGACAATCAACCGCAACGTCAGTGTTGAAGATATCTGTGCTCCGGTTTGTGTCGATTTCGCAACCCTGCGCCCTCGTTATGCCACAGGTACAACCCTCAGCTCTCTGCCCGACGCGTTTCTCTGGCAAAAATGGCGCGATGCGAATACCGCAGTGGCGCTCGACCTTTTCGCCTCCGATGGGATTTATGCTCATGCGCAGGCGACTACCCTGTCTTGGGCGGATCTGTTTTTCTCCAGAACCGATCCCGAGGAACTGGACTCTGCCGCCCGCGCATTTGCCTCAAGACTACACAGCGTGTTCAGGCACGAGACGCTGATCTGGCTGGTTCCCGACACCCTCAACGATTTCGAGCTTGACGTTATCCGGCGCAATGTCAACGCCCGGTTCCAGAATGCGACCCCCCTGCCCCGCAGCATCGCCGCGGCCTTTCAGCGAGCTGATTACTCGAAAGTCAGAAATGACTCCGCGATCGTGGTTATCGATAGCGTCGGCGGCAAAACTTGCGTCACCAAGTTGATTGCCAGGTTCGACCCGGAACTCAAGAAAGTCTTGCCCGAAACGAACGGTTTTTATTGGGAGCGCCATCCTTCGGTCATCATCTCAAACGCGTCGCCAGAGATGTACGAAGAAAACAAATACGAGATCCCAACACTCGACGATCAAGGGCAATGGCTTGAAGCACCTCGCGCAACAAAGCTCCCTGTCGTCGACGCCGCGGACTTGAAAAACGACCCGCGCATCGGGCAATTCGCTTTCGCGATCAACTTGACGAACAGTCCGGTTATCGGAGGCATACGCCTTCATTCCCTGCAACAACGCGCTGGTGGGATCGCACTGTGGCGCGACCAGATTCCCGAACTCTCGATCAAGGCCGTCAGGGATGGACTTCATCGGCGCTGCCACCTTGTTTCCCGTGGTACGACCGTCAAACCGCTGCGTGGCAAGCCGGTCGCTGTTGAGGTTCGCGAAGACTTCACGCTCCCCGCTAACAAAGCTTTTTATCAATTTCCTTTGTTTCTGGGCGACAGTACCGAAGACCTCGGATATTCGGCCCGTTTGGAATCGCCGGCGTTTCCACTCGAGAAAGACGCCGTATGCGAGCTCCGCCTGACTTTTGAATATGGTGCAGACGATCCTTACAAACTGATTTTCAAACCGCGAAACGCATCGTTCCAGCAGGTACACGCTACATGGTGCCGCACTGCAGACGTGATCATCACCGACGCCCCTGCCCCCCAATATCCTGCCCCGATGACATGGGCAGATCTGCACCACGTACCGAAGGATGGCGGCGATGAAACTTCTGATCTACTTGATTGGATAACGAACGCAGTCGCACGGCTGGATCAGGATATCTATATACGTCCCCGAAACAGGACAACCGGTGTCATCAGTACGATATGGCGCCCGGACAAGCACGAAGGGGATTTCACGTTTGCCAACATGGATCTATCTGCAAAAAAGGTCTTCATTCATCAAAAAGAGTTCATTGATGGCACAAGCCACGCGGACTTTATCGAAGGCAGCAGGATTTCATTTGAAGTCGTCGAGAACTCTGGAAAGTACTCCGGCCGAAATATTGCGGGTGAACATCATCAGGAGATAGAGCGCCTCAAGGTTTTCGATGACGCGTCAATCAGTGCGCAGGTCATCAAAATGCGCAAAGCCCTTTACTACCCTGTGATCCAGATCTGGCGTGATGGGCGTTCGATTGACGATGCAGAATGCCCCCAGGCTTTTTCTGACGCAACCCGAACCTACACCCACTACCTCGCGTCACTGTTGCACGAAACTCAGCTTCCGAAACAGATCAAAGACGAAATCCGTTTTTTAATGTGCTGCATGCACAGCGATGCTCCCGATGAATGCGTTCAGTGGATAACCGAGCAGGTCAGCAAGGACAGAATTGACAACCCACGGGCCATCGGTTTTGCGCTCGGTCGTGTTGTCGAGCCATGGCAGCAATCCATCTTGTCCGGATTTATGGAACGTCCGACGGAGAGCGCTCTTCGTGTGTTTGCTTACGCCATCTGGCGAGACAGGCACTTTGTTGAACGATTTGATGTGGAACAGATGACGGCCATCCTTGATTCGCTGAACACTGTCCTGAGTCAAATCAAACCGTGTCCGTCCAAAAAGAGGCCTAATGACAAGAGGACGACCCTCAACTGGCTCCAACAAACCACCGAACCGCTTGAGCTTCTGCTGGGCCTGCTTCGAGCACGTAACTCCCGGGACGCTCAGATCAGGATGCTCCTTCAGCCCCATCAGAAAATTACCAAGGCGTTGGCCACTCAAGTCGAACGGGTGACGGAGTTCGTCGCGCAATCGAATGGTTACCTTTATTCCCGTGTACAGATCAACATCGACAAGCCCGACGGAGACAAGACACCTGATCTGCTGTTCGCCCTGCGGATGTATCTGACCGGTGACGATGGTGCAAACGCGATCCATATCACCAGCGTTTCCGATAAAAATGACGAATGAGCAACAGAAACCCGATATCAGATTTTATAAACTCTTGGGAGTCCAGCCAGACCAAGCTGCGTGTACAAGGTCGTGTGTAATCCGTGTTCATTTTCGATGAGGCGCCGATCGCGATCACTCTTGCCACACAAATGAGTTTGCATGGTGTCTAGAATCCGGGGCGATTCAAGGTGCTGAGAAACAGATCCGACATCTCCGCTTGAAGATATCGACTCATTACCCTTTTCCTCTTCCGAATGAGCAAGGATTTGCCAGATACGGGCTGCTCATCCAGTATACGGAGGCGCGCTGAATACCAATCACTGCCATATTGGAGTTGCTCAGAAATCGCCATTCTCGATCGCTCGCGCACCCGCTGCGAATGGGGGCAAAATTGGGGGCACAATTAGTTTTTTTCTGGTTGTAAATACCGTGCTAGAGCGAAGTCAAAATGTTTTTCGGGGATGGCTCGTAACGAGGTTCATGTTGCGCTGGAAGTGGTTTCCCCATCAGCGGAAGGCATAGCGCTACGTTTGCTTGCAGCGGCCGAAGCGGCGTGCAAAACGCCCTAGCTGTTTGTGTCGGCTAATGCGTGGAACATCGCTTCACAGGCATTCATTACAAAGGCGGGTTTTGTATCAAGCGGGCAAATCGCGAACCTTGATGAACACGATCCTGAATGGGTGTATGTGAAATTCGTACGATGACACGACCTGCCCCGAACGGAGGTTGTTGGTTTGACCCGTCCTAAAAGGTGCTTATCGCTACTGTGTCCCCGGCGTTCTGCCGACCGAACATCAAATCAGAATCCTCTGCAACTCGTCGAAAAGGCGAGTGACGACAGAATCTAAATTACTGTATATATATACAAGCTCACCCATAGTGACCGCTGACGGTGTATTCGATCCGGATCAAAGGAAGCACCACTACGCGGCAGGACAAATGGCTGTAGGACGGCGGTCATACGCCTCGGCACATTTCGACCCGCACTCACGCACGAACCTTACTTAAGGATGAGTATTATGAACGATGATTTGAAGCAGTCAGGCTCTACCACTACCTCGCAGAGCACCACCTCCCTGGAGCAGGTCAAAACCGGCCGGGTCTTGGATTTCACTTGGGCACCTAACGCCAATACTACGACCACCATCGTCTCGGCAGACTTTCTCGACTACCGGGTCGATACCTCCCAAGGCAACCCTACGGGAGACTGCCACTCAATAGCACGGTTAACCTATGCCCAGGGCAAAGGTGGCGGCCAGATCAGCGCATTGTTTCTTGAAGAGATGCGTGCAGGTGTACGCGACAACACCCAGATCGGGCAGATGGTCGGACGCAAATGGGTTCTAGACCCTAGCGCAGAGGTCTCCGGTAGCATCGGCACCTATGTTGTTGAGCAATTCGATGACATGCGCGCCAGTGTCAATTATGTCGGCGCCTTCGCCCGTGTCTTTGCCGACCCCAGGATGGTCAGTTACCACGCCGGCGGCCACGTGCACACGAATGTTTCGATCACTGGCAGCAGAGCCCTGACCATGGCGGATTCAGGTAAGTCGATTCTGGTTATCAGCAACACTGACGTCACACTTACGGTAAGTGACGATGTGACTGAAGGATTCAAGGCCACTCTCATTCAAGCGGCCGCCGGCAAGATCAACATCTCAGCATCGAGCAACCACACGATCTACAGCAACGCTGGGAACCGTACACGCACGCTTAACCCGCTGGATGAGCTGGAAATCAGTACATTCCCGGGCGGCCCGCTGTTCCTTGCCTTCCGGGTCAGACCTACCGCCTGACGATCTGCAGCGCGCTGGCTAAGGATCCTCTTAAGGCCAGCGCCACATTGATGTTCACCACCGCACCCCGCCCATGAAATGCTCATGACTTTGCCGCACACGCTTCAACGCTTGAGCATGCAACTGTGAAATCCGCCCTTTCGAAAGGCCCATCAACTCACTGATCTCCGTGAAGCTCAAATGTTGATAGTAATGAGCGACGATCAACCGCTGCTCGTTGGGCGGCAGCTGTTTCACACACTCATTAAGGTGGTCATGGTTTTGCTCCACTTCATACACATTCAAAGGGTTACTGGCCTCAGGCTCATGATCAATGATGCCTGACTCCAAGAACAGTCCAAACGCTAATCCTATCGCTACGTTGGCAACGTGCTCCAGATCGCTCGCGCCTTCGTCCTCGCTGCCAGACAGGCTCACAAGACGGTCCTGGTACATTTTTCGGCTATCGCGTACGTAACACGCCAAGCCTTTGAGTACGTTGCCTTTCACATAGGGTTCGGCATAGGCCTGAAAACGGGTGTTCAACGCCGGATTAAATCGGTCGATGGCTTGCAGCAAGCCGATAGACGCCAGATTCACGTAGTCGTGCCACTCGGCGAGTGGGTGGGGATAACGCACGTAAAGCAAGCGCGTAATCATGCGCAACCACTGCCCGTAAAAGAAAAACAGATGGCTGCGGGCATCGCTGGATTTTTCGCTCAGCCAAGCCTGCCAGAGCGAAAGCTCATCGGTTTTGTCAGCGTCTTTTTCCGGTTCCATGGAATGGGTCGACTCTGGCTAGCCCAAACCACGCATCAATGTCTGGGCGATCAATCCCCACCCATCGATGAGCAGGAACAACATGATTTTCAACGGCAGTGAAATGGTGATGGGCGGCACCATGATCATCCCCAGGGACATCAAGATTGAGGCCACCACCAGGTCAATGATCAAAAATGGAAGGAAAATCATGAAGCCAATCTGGAAGGCGACCTTCAACTCGCTCAGCATGAAGGCTGGCACCAATTTGACTGGAGAAAGGCCGTCCGGGCTTGAGGGTAGCGGCGCCTTGGCCAACTCGTAGATCAGCCGCAGATCAGACTCATGAGTCTGACGAACCATAAAGTCGCGAATCGGCACCCATCCTTGCAGGGCGGCCCCCTCTAAACCGACCTTGCTGGCAAGAAACGGGCGGACACCAATGTCGTAGGTTTTTTCCAGGGTAGGCGCCATGGCAAACAAGGTCAGAAACATCGACAGCACGATCAACACGATATTCGGTGGCGTTTGCTGCAAGCCAAGCGCCTGGCGCGTCAGTGACAGCACCACAATATTTCGGGTGAAGGTGGTGAGGGCGATCACCATAAAGGGCACAAACGACAGTGCTGTCAGCAGCACCACAATGCTGACGGGCGACTGGATCTGATTGATGTGCAGGCTGCCCCACTCAGAGAAGTCGTCGGCGGCCAATGCCGTCAGAGGCAGTAACCCCAGGAGCAAAAGCGCAAGACCTCGGATCATCACGATTGAAGATCCGGAGCGGGCGCAGAGGCAGATTGGCTGAGCACAGTCACCGTCGCACCGTTGGATGATTCCGTGACCAATACCTGGGTCCCCTCCGCACGCAAGAGATAGACCTTGGTTTTGGTCGATAGCCTCAGTGCTCGAGTACAGTTCAACTCCGTAGTCGGCGCACTTGCACTACCAGTTGCCTGACGCTTGGCGTACCAACGCATGACCAAGTACACAATGGCCAGCAATAAAGCCGTGACCAATAGCACCTTGATCATGAGTACAAACGACACCGGGTCGTCCTGGCGAAGCGGTAAGCCCATGGGCTGGGAAGTAATGTCCGTGGTCACAGTATTTCCGTCAACTGAATGCCAAAGTTGTCGTCGACGGCAACCAGGTTGCCACGCGCCACGGCCTTGCCATCCAGGCACAGCGACGCGGGTTCGTGGACTTGCTGCAAGAGCTTGACGATGTCCCCGCTCTTGAGCGCAAACAGTTCGTCGACACTCATCGACGCGTTGCCTAGCTCAACCACCAGTTCCACGACCACATGTTTGATCAGGTTCATGTCCCGCTTGATCAGCGCCGGCATGCTTTCATTGGCGACGTTTTTTGCCTCTTCCAACTCGATTGAATCGACTGTAGCTGTCACGCTAAAACTCCTTTGGCGATTGACCGGAAATCAGTTGTACGGCGAGATTGTCCTGCTGCCGGGCGAGGTATCCCGACGCGACTACACTCGTGCCGACCCGCAATTTCAGGGTTTGGGAAAGCAGTGCCTGAGCGCGCAAGGTGTCCCCCGGGTGCAGGTCGTTCATCTCGCCAATGGACAGGCTGGCGAGTGGCAATTGCAGCGACAGCTTGACCTTGGCCTTGCCCAGGGCATTTTCACGCGGGAACAGCGGCGGCTTGACCTCGTGTGGTCCCAGCGCGTTGTTCAACAACGCAGCGTCCAGCACGACATAGACCCGAAAAGACTCAACACTGACGCGCAGTAGAATGTCGGTACTCATCGGTTTGCCGAGTGCTCTTGGCGGTGCCGCCAGCAATTCTGCGGCTGGCGCCTGGCCGATTGACGCCAAGACACCATTGACCAGTGCTCGCTGGGCGCCCTGAAGCAAATAGTCCGCGGTTTCGTCTGCAGGCAACTCCTGGGCGAATGCGCCAAACACCAGTGCCGTCCAGTCGCCCGCCACATACACCGCAGCACCTGCACTACCGGCCTTGAGCCACGTCAGAGGGTACGCGCGCTCCTGGTCAGCGGTGTGAACACGCTCCAGGCACTCAATCTGCCAAGGTTTTCCCATCTGGCTGAAGCACCATTGCTCACGCCAGGCTTCCACCACCGGTGGCAGTTTTTCTGTGGCTGCGTTCCAGCGGCTCTTGCCAATAAACCCCAACGCTCTCATCGATTACCCACCCCGGGTGCCGTTGTAGAGTTGCTCCAGCATTTCGTTGGAGACCGTCATAACCCGGGAGCTGGCCTGATAACCGCGCTGGATGATGAGGATGTCGCCGAACTCCTGCGCCAGGTCGACATTGGACAACTCAAGGTAACCGCCTTGGATACGACCGAACTGAGCCTCACCTGCCCTGCCAAATTCGGCACGCAGGGTGGAGGGCGTCCTGTACTGCGAATTCGCGCCAGCAATCAGCGCTGTCTCGTCAGCAAAATCGGCCAGGGCCAACTGGCTACCGGTGCGTTTTTCGCCGTTGGCATAGGTAAATTGCAGAACGCCTTTCTCATCGAAGGCGTAACTGCTCAACCCCGCAATCGCACTGCCGTCGACCACACGAGCGCCCAAGGTGTGGCTCGGACCACTGGCCACCTGTGAGGCCAGGTTGAAACTGCCTGGCGTACCGAAATCCAACTGAATGCTCTGGGCGGCGCCGTTGGCAGTCAGGGTGAAGCTCAGCGTATTGGAGCCTGCCACGGGACTGCCGTCAGGACCAAAGGCAATGGTGCCGCTTTGCAGCAATGCGCCGCTGGCATCTGAAACACTGACTTTCCAGCTGTTGGGCGGTGTGGTTTGCGGCTCAAACTTGACACTCAACGTGTGGCTGGCGCCCGTCGCGTCAAACACCTGGATTGAGTTGATCTGGTGGGTGGAATCTGTAGGGCCGCTACGCGCCAAGGCACCTATCATCTCGATGCGGGTGGTAGCCTTGGGTGGCAACGTCCGCTGGCCCTTGATGTTGATGTCGCGCAAGTTGCCCGCAGAGTCGATGCCTGCCACTTTCAATTGGGTCACGGTGTCCACCAGGTACCCGTCCTGGTCCACCTGGAACTGCCCGGCCCGTGTGTAAGACAGCTCACCGCGTGCATCGCGCAGCACGAAGTAACCTGAACCGTTGACGGCAACGTTGGTGTTGTTGCCGGTCTGACGGTTTTCGCCGGGTTTGATCCGCACCTCGGTACCGGCGATGCCGGCGCCAAAGCTTTGTCCATTCTGGCCGTTGACGCTGCGGTAAAACGTGTCGCTACCGCGGTACCCAGGGGTGTTCATATTGGAAACGTTATTGGAAACGTTGTCCAAGCCCTTGGAAAAGGAAAACAGGCCACTCATTCCGTTATAGAAAGCTTGCAGCATCACGCCCCCTGCCTGACCAGTTTGATTTGCGAGAGACGCACGTCCGTAAGCACGGAGCCGTCGGCTTTTTTGATTGAAAGCACAGGCCCGGTCGCGGAAAACGCAATGGCTGATACCGAACCGATCACGCTACCTCCCGTGCTCATATTGATCTCCACCTGACGCCCCAGGAGCCCGAGAGACTGCGATGTGGCGCTCATCGACACCAAGTTATTGGTGTTTTCATTGGTGACGCGGGTCTGCTCAAGGTTGGCGAACTGCGCCATCTGGGCCAAAAACTCACGGTTATTGATGGGTTCCAAGGGGTCCTGGAACGTCAACTCGGTGAGGAACAACTTGATAAAGTCCTCCTGGCCCAAGCGGCTTTGCGCCAGCTCCGAGGTGGTGGTACTCAGTTCGTTGCCGATCGCTTCAATGGCCATGGGAGTCGCCTGTTGAATGACGTGAGAGAGACGGGGCCTGCCACGCTGGCTGGCCATTGATCCAGATGCTTTCAGGGCGTACAGCCTGACGTGTCAGGTCTTGCACCAGGGCCCGCTGCTCCTCCGGGCCCAGGTGGTAGTCGCGAATGATCACTTCGATGCCTTTACCCCTTGGCAAAACCTGTACATGACGTTCTGGCCACTTTCTTATCAAGTAGGCCAGGGCCGGACCCGCACCGGGCAATTCATGGCCGGCATCCGCCAAGTTATCGCTGGCAAGATGTACGGCTTTCGGCTCAAGGGCGCTGTGATCTTCAGCTGAGGGTAATGGCCTTTGAAGCGGGAGGCCGCCTCCGGCTTGATAGAACGCACGTTCGTTATCAGCCGCAGCAACCCCGCGTTCAACATGTGTCGTCTGCTCAAATAATTGCGGCACATACGAAAGATGTTTTCCAGCACGAAGCCCGAGGCTATAGAGCTCCAACACGCCCCTCTCGGGTGTTTTCAAACTCGACTGAAGCAGGCGCTGAATATTGAGCAAACCAGCCTCCTGGGCCAGATGATCATCGGTTGGCGGCAACAATTGATCCGCCTTTGCCAGCAACGGCTCAACCCCCGCTCTCTGCGCAAATGTCGGCCCTTGGGACTTGTTGTTACTGAGCGCTGGCGCCTGCGCGTCCGGCGGCGTAATCCACAGCGATACCCCGACGTTAAGCCCCATGACCCGCCCCTCGCGCCTGCTGCGCGTCAAAGATATCGATGGATTCCTGATCCCTCAGGTAGCACTGCAGGTCATGCAATACCGTGTTGAAGGCCTTTTGCGTCACCTGCACCTCAAGCGTGCGGCGCCCCAACAGCGTCCTGCATGCGCTTTCCTCGTCCTGTACCTCGCCCAAGGCCTGTACCCGAGACTTCAACGCAGCGAAACTCTGCGATTGGGCCAGTAGACGCTGCTCGTATTGCGCCGGGTCCAACGCCACGCCTACGCGACCTTGCTGCTCAAACGACGATTGGAGTTGCGCATACCGCTGGTGCTCTTCCTCCAGCAGGCGTTCGGCGGTGCGCACACCGCGTAAACAGGCAGCGTGACTCAATGCAGCTTTTTCCCGTTGCAATGCTCGCAAGCGGGTCGCGGCCGCCAGTTGCCTGAGCTTGCGCTGTTCATCCTGCATGGGCGGCTCCTGCGGTCAGTTGTTGCGACAAGCGCCGCACGGTCTTCCAGGCGTCAGCCGTCAGTACATGTTCGTTCGAGCGCTGTTTGAGCAGTTCATCGAACTGTGGCTTAAGCGTGATCATGCTATCCAGCAATGGGCTGGTGCCCTTCTCATAGGCTCCCAACTCAATCAGGTCCGCGCTGCTCTGGTAAGCCCCCATCCCCGCACGAAGATGATCGACCTGGGCTTTTTGCTCGTCGCTGCGCAGCGCATTGGCGAGGCGGCTGACACTGTGCAACACATCGATCGCAGGCCAATGACCCCGCGCGGCGATGCTCCGGCTCAGGACGATGTGCCCGTCGAGAATGGCGCGCATATGGTCCGCTACCGGCTCATTCATATCGTCACCTTCCACCAGGACGGTATAAACGCCGGTGATCGAGCCTTGACCATTGAGGCCGCCGGCACGCTCCATCAACGGTGGCAGGAGCGCAAACACCGAAGGCGTGTAGCCCCGGCTGCCCATTGGCTCCCCGGTGGACAAACCAATTTCACGCTGCGCCAGGGCAAAACGGGTGATCGAATCCATGATCAACAGCACATGCTGACCCTGGGCACGAAACCACTCAGCGATGGTGGTCGCCGTGTAGGCCGCCTGGCGCCGCAGCACCGCAGGTTGCTCAGCCGCAGCGGCGATGACTACGGCCCTTCTCAAGCCTTCGGGGCCCAGGCTTTCACGAATGAAATCGCCGACTTCCCGGCCGCGCTCACCAATCAGGGCGATAACAATCACATCAGCGTCCGCGTACTGACTCATCATCCCCAGCAGTGTGCTTTTGCCCACGCCGCTGCCCGCAAAAATCCCCACGCGCTGCCCACGCCCCAATGGCATAAATACGTCAACCGCCTTCACTCCAGTGACCAGCACCTGGCTGATAGGTGAGCGATGCAACGGATTGATGGGGGCAACAAAACGCGGCATCAGCACCAGACCCGATGGCACAGGTTTATCGTCCAAAGGCTGGCAAGTGGCGTCCAGCACACGGCCCAATAGTCCCTGCCCCACTGGCACCCGATAAGCCTCACCACGGGCAATCACCTCACTGGCCAGGCACAACCCGTCTACCGGACCATAAGGCATGAGCAATACGCACTCACGGCGTAAACCGACCACTTCGGCAACGAGCGCGTCGCCCCCAGCCGCCGGCACAATGTCCACTAATTCGCCCAACTTCACATCCAGCCCGGTCGCCTGCAGTATCAGGCCCTGGATTGAAATCAAACGTCCCAGGCGCCGACACAGCTTCGCCCGTGCCAGCTCTGCTATCCGCTGATCTTCATACACCTGCCACATTGGCATCCCCCCTTTTATCGGGAGCTAATAGCGCTTTAAGGGCCGCAAGCTGTGTGTCCAAACCAGCGTCGAGTTGGCCAATGCCATGGTCGATCAGGCAACTGCCCGGTGTCGCTGCCGCGTCCGGCTGAAACAACGCCAGTAACGGATCGTCCTGCATGCAGGCCTGTAGCGTGGCGAAATCCAAAGCGGCGATGCGGATGCGCAGCGGTGCCTGCAATTGATACTCTTCAATCGCCTGCCGGGCCATATCGGCCACCAACGACCGACCGGGAGCATGCTGCCCCAGCAACCGCACGACCACTGCCAACGCCAACCGGCCAACCGCCGGTGTCATCGAGGCAATCATCTGCGAGCCTTGTTTCTCCAACTGGCTGGCCAGCTCGACCAGTTGCAATCGTTGAGACTCCAACGCTTCGCGCAACGCCGCTTCTTTCTTCAGCCAGGCCTGCTGCTGTTGAGCCAGCTCCGTGGCTGCCTGTTTGGCAAATTCAGTGCGAGCCTGAGCCAGGCCTGCGGCGTGGGATTGCTGGTGCAAATCGGCCAGTTCCTGCGCAAACGTCGCGCGCAGGACCTCCAGTGCCGGGGACGGAGTGACAACAGGATCGACGCTACCCGGCGGTCCCATAACCGGCAGGCGCCGCCCACCGGCCCCCAGCCCTGGCTGACGCAGCACGGTTTGCTGACCCGGCACCTTAGCGCTCACCCTGGCCTCCTGAGCGCGCCAGATATTCTTGCAGGCTGCTGACCAGTGCAGGCGGTATTGTGTGCTTTGCGAAAGCCGTGTCCCAACGCCTTATCGACGCACTGTTGGCCAATGTGCTCAACGCTTCACGCCGTTGTACGGGCGTTTCCAACTGCAAGACCAGGCCGGCCCAGAATGGGTGGCCGGCCTTGAGCAACCGTTCGTGGATAACATGGCTATGAGCACTTGCCTGGACCTGAGGCTGTGCCGCCAGTTCATTGATCAACCCAGCCATCACCGACGGTTCGCTGGCCAGCCCCAACTCGTTGATTTCGCTCAACAACGCGTCTATTTTTCGGCGTTCATCAACGGCTAAATTGGCCAGGATCCATTGACGATCATCAGCGTGCAGGCAGGCCAGGCGGATCGCAGCCTTGCGCAGTGGCGAAAATTCCATGGTTCAGCGGCCCTCCAGCAGCCAGCGACGCAAGTCGCCCAGCAATTGTTCACGCTCCATGGAAGACAGGCGGGGCAGGCTATTGGCGATGCGGGACTCACGCTTGCGGGTTGCCGTCCATAGCATCAACAGAATGATCGACAGCGCAGCAGCCAGTGCTGCAATCCCCCAACGCATCCATGGTACCGCAGCGCCTGATGGTGCCTGCGGATCGCCAGAGGACACCACCGGTGAGGTGGCGATATTGGTGGCGACGGGCTTCGTGGCATTCGTGCCGGGCATGGGTGGGATATACGCGATCACCAGACGGTCGCCCCGCGCAGAATCAAGGCCCAAGGCCGCTTCCAGCAAGCCTTGGATTTCCTTGAGTTGAGCATTCGCTGACGGCGTGCTGAGTACGATGCCTACTGTGATCCGCTCGATCTTCCCCGTGGCATGTTCAGTTTCGGCGCGCTCTTTACCCACCTCGTAGTCCACTTCACGGTTATTTTGCGAGCGTTTTGAATTGCTTTCGCCTGTCGAGCTATCGGTGGACGCCGTGGTCTTTTCTCGGCGAATGGAGCGTTTGTCGGCAAGGGGTTGTTCGCTGATGGATTTGACCCGGTCAAAGTTCATCTGCACCCGCACGGAGACATCGGCGCCATTGCTACCCAATGGGCGCAATAGCAACTGCTCGGCCTTTTGCTTCAGGGCCTGTTCAACCTGGGCCGTCAATTGCTGATGCTCGGGCGCCCCTGCTGCCCCGTCTGAACTGCTCAAAACCAGACCGTCTTCATTCAGCACGGCGACGCGTTCCAGGGACATGCCCTCCACGGCAGAGGCCACTACTTGTTGAATGCCGCGTACGCGCTGAGGATTCAAGGCGCCTTGCAACCGCGGTCGGACAATCACCGAGGCCTTGGGCGGCTCTTCGGCTTGCTGGTAAAGGCTGGTTTTCTTGAACGTCAGGTGAACTCGGGCGTATTCAACTTCGGACATGCTCATGATTGAGCGCGCCAATTCACCTTCCATCGCCCGTTGATAGTTAATCTTCTGGCTGAACTCCGACATGCCGTAGTCGGCCTTGTCGAACAGCTCGAAACCCGTGCTGCTACGACTCGGTATTCCCGCTTGCGCAAGGTACATGCGCGCAGTGGCTGCCTCTTCTGCTGCAACTTCGATCACACCTTCCTCGGTGTTGATGCGATACGGCACCTGACGCTGGCTGAGAATCGCCAGGATTTCGGCTTGCGAGGCTTCGCTGGCGTCCTTGTACAGCGCCACATAGCTGGGCCGAAATACCCACCAGATGGATAACGCCAACAGCGCGATGATCAGCACCACGCCACCGAGGAATACGCTGGAACGACCGGTAAAAAGCTTCGACACGGGTTTATCTTCCATGGGTTAAATTTGCAACCGCGCCAATTCCTGGTAGGCATCTACCAGACGATTACGTACCTCGACCGCCAATTGAAGCGACAGCTTTGCCTGCTCCATCGCCATGACCAAGTCATGGGGCGCAACGTTTTCACCCACGGCATACGACGACAGCAAGGCTGTTGCCTGGTCGGTCTGCTCGCTCAGTTGTACGGCGCCCGATTTCAACTGGCCAAGAAAGTCAGCACCACTGACGTTATTCGTCTCAAAGGCCATCCCGTTTGCTGACGACAGCGCTGAGGTCAGTCCGATGGGGGTAATTGCTGCGCTCATGTCATTTCCCGATTTCGAAAGCTTTGAGCGTCATGGCTCGCAAGCTGTTGTAGGAGCGGATATTCGCCTCGTAAGCGCGGGTCGCCGAGACCAGGGTGGCCATCTCTCGGGCGGCTTCGATGTTGGGGTAGTGCACCATGCCGTTATGGTCGGCCATGGGGTGGCCGGGGTCCGGTACGACACGGGTTTCATTACCCTGATAGGCCTGAACCCGAGGAGCATGCAACCCCACCTGACTGGCAAAACTGACGGGCGGAGCTACCCGCAACAAGGGCGAATCCTGCCCTGGGCTAAGTGCGACATTGGCAATCGCCAGGTTGTAGCTGGCGACCTCAACCCGGGTGCGTTCATAGGCCATGCTGCCGCGAATCACTTCGCTGATATTGTCCAACGGCATGCTCAGCGCCCTCCCTTGATCGCCAATTGCATCAAGCCGAACTGGCGAGAAACGCCATCGGCCAACGCTTGATAGCGACCGCTCGCAGCCGACAACTCGGCAACCTCGGCGTCAGGAGAGAGCGGCGTGATCGGCGTGTAGTGCTGCAGGTAAGGCGCCAGCTCGCTGTCCTGCATCGCTCGCAGTGACTGCGCGAATAATTGGGCGTCACCCTGGGCGCCCCGCAAGGCCACCAGCGGCTCATGGCTGTTTACCCGCATGGCCTGGCCGCCGGGAACGCTGGCCATGGCGATATTGTGCGCCGCGACCTTGGCCCGCAGATGCTCCAGGCTCATGGCGAAACGTACGGTCTCTACCGCTAGACTCATATCCGCAGACATCACCGCTCCTTATTGAACAATCAGTTCGGCGTGCAAGGCGCCGGCTTGTTTAATAGCCTGCAACACGGTGATCACTTCACGGGTACTCAGACGCACCTTATTAAGTGCCTGCACCAGATCGCCAACCGTCGCGCCTTCTGCCAGCTTGACCGGACCATGTTGCTCCTCGGTCACATTCAGCTCGGTGTCCGGCACCACGACCGTGCCCACACTCGGACCGGTACGACCAATCCAGGACGGCTGGGACACCTGATACTTGGTGCTGATCACCACACTGAGTGAGCCCTGGGAAATGCTCACCTCACCCAAGCGCACATGCGCACCCGCCACGACCGTTCCCGTGCGCTCGTTGACCACAACGCGGGCGGCATAGTCAGGCGCCACGGATACGTTCTCGATGCGGGAAATCAATCGGGGCAAACCAGCCGCACTGCTCAGCGGAACTTCAACCTTCGCCGCATGCACGACTCGCACGCCGGGCAATCCCAGCTCACGTGTCAATGCGTCGGCAATACGCTGCGCAGTGGTGTAGTCAGGCTCGTTGAGTACCAGTACCAAGTTGCGCGCAGCGGCATCATTTTCGGTAAAGACCGAGCGTTCAACGCTGGCACCTCGTGGAATGCGGCCTACCGTGGGGTGATTTTTCTGCACCGAGTTCTGGTTGGCTTCAAAGACATACCCCCCCACCGACATGGGGCCCTGAGCCAGGGCGTAAAGTTTTTCATCGGGCCCATACAACGGCGTCATCAGCAAGGTGCCACCCAACAAGCTTCGCGCATCGCCCAGGGAAGAAACCTCGACATCCACCTTGTCACCCGTCTCACTGAATGAACGCAGGTTGCCGGTGACCATCACCGCCGCCGTGTTGCGCGCATTGAGATCCGAGTCCGCCACGTTCACATTGAAATTTTTCAGGGTATTGACCAGCGACTGGCGCGTGGCACGGTTGCGGTCGGTATCCCCCGTACCGGCCAGGCCTACCACCAGGCCGTAGCCGATAATTGAGTAATCACGCACGCCCTGGATGCGTGTCAGTTCCTTGATCCTTACATCGGCCCACCCCGCAGGCAGCCAAAGGCTGAGCAACAGGCCCAATAACCCCATCGTCAGCTGTTTCATAGGATTCGCAGCCACTTGAGGGTTCGGAAAACGATGCTTTGCTTCTGCGCATCGGTGATCACCCCATCGCCGACAATGTCAATTTGTGCATCGGCCAGGCGGTAGGACAACACGGTGTTGTTGTAGGCAATATCATCGGGGCGCACCAAACCACTGATACGCACCTGCTGCTTCTCGTCATTGACAGTCACCAATTGCTCACCGCTGACCCGCAGCAAGCCTTCGGGCAGTTGGTCAATGATTCGCACCGACACATTAGTGCGGATCTGCCCGCTACGATTGGTCTGGCCTTTGCCGCTGGAGTCGCCTTGCAAGCCGAGGCGGCCTTGATGGTTGTTGTTGTCCCATCCCAGGCGCGCAGAAATATCGGTACTGCTATCGGCCCCTGTCCCGGCGGCGCTTTGCGCCGAGGTCGATTCCACCACCAGAATCGTCAGGGTGTCCCCCACGTGGTAGCCACGGCGGTCGCCAGTGAGAGAGCGATAGCCATCGGGATTGATCAGGCTTTGCGCGCTGGCGCAAATCGGTAGCAGCACAACCAGCCAAAACGCCTTAGCGTTGAACATGGACTTCCCCTTTGCCGGCCACCACGGCCAACAGGCTCGCTTGCGCACCGTTGACCAACACGGGGATAGGCTCACCCAGCACGCCGGGGCGCATCGCCTTGCCCTCGGTGCGCAGCATCAGGCCTGGGCCATAGACCACGACAGTGACGGTGGCATCACGTAGCACCAGCGGTTCGGCTTTCAAGTGCCGATTGAGAATCGGCATGCCGGCGTTGACCATTTGCCCCAACCACGCGCCCTCCAGGTTGCTGGCCAAATCGTCGGGGGATACTTTCGCGGCAACCACGTCCAGCCGCTCACGGCGTGGCTGGGTATCGCTCAGCGCCTGATCCGTGCGCCCATTGCGGCCATAAACCCAGGCCTGACCCCACGCCTGGACCTTGAACCAAACTGTCACTTGGCTGGCATGCGTCTGCCCGCATACCGTGCCTTTAAGTTCAACCGCAACGCGGCTGCGCAGGTGCGTCGACAACAACCGCACCCGTGGCGATGCCATAACCGGCAAGTCACCGATGGGCGTCAGTTGAATATCCAGTTGCTCGTTGGCGAATGCCGGGCGTACGCGCTCAGTGATGTACTGTGCCATCTGGCTGGGCGTTTGCCCTGTTGCACACTCCAACGCGTTTGCCTGGGCACCCCAAAGGCAACCAACGACGATAGCGACGCATGTAATCTTCATACTCATCAGCGACGCAGGTTATTGATGGTTTCAAGTATCTGATCGCCGGCTTGAAGCAAGCGCGCGTTCATTTGGTAGGCACGTTGCGCCAGTACCAGGCTGCTCATCTCATCAATCAGGTTGACGTTGGACATCTCGACATACCCCTGCAACAGCACACCTTGGCCATCCCTGCCGGGTTCGGCGTAGATCGCTTCACCGCTGACTTGAGAGGGTCGGTACAGGCCATCGCTGAGCTTTTTCAGCCCCTCGGCACTGGCAAACTTCGCCAACTGCACTTGGCCGACGGTGATCACCTCACCCGTCTCGACAACGGTCGCCTGCACCGAACCGTCCTGTTTGATCACCAGATTGCGCGCATCAGGCGGCACTCGAAGGTCCGCTGTCAGGACCTGGCCGGTGTTCATCGCCAACTGTCCGTCGGTGTTCAAATGAAAGCGACCGGCACGGCTATAGGCCAATTCCCCCGTTGGCAATTCGACTTCAAAAAAACCATCGCCCTGGATGGCCAGATCCAACTCGTTACCGGTCTGGCGCACTGCGCCCGGACTGAACACCTGAGTGGGCTCCGACGCCTGGATGCCTGCACCGGACAGCAGATTTTCAGTCATGCCGCCGCCGTCATCCCGCGTGCCGACGTCGCGCACCATGTCATGGAAATTGACCTGGCTACGCTTGTAGCCAATCGTCTGCATGTTGGCCACGTTATTGGAAATACTGTCGATCCAGGCCTGATTCGCGGATAAGCCGGAACTGGCAATACTCAATGCATCAATCACACCCGCACTCCCTGGTCAGTCCTTGCCCAATTGATTGATCCCGCTGTTCAGCAAACCGTCGTAGGCCGACAAGGCGCGCTGCAGGGTTTCGACGTGTCGCGATACTTCCATCATTTTCACCATGTCGGTGCCCATGGCAGCGTTGGAGCGTTCTAAAAGGCCTTGATGCACCACGTACTGCGTGGCTGGCGTCCAGGCTACGTCTGCCGAGTAGAGCCCTGCGCCCCGGGAGACTAAATCGCTGGCATGTTCGATACGCACCAGATTGAGTTGCCCCACCGGCGTATCGTCCACGCTCACTTCACCTCGGCTGCTCACCTTCAGCACACCGCCAGCCACCTGAATAGGCCCACCCTGACCGAGCACCGGATGCCCTGCGTTACTCACCAGGAAACCCTGATTGTCGACTTTAAAACGGCCATCACGGGTCAATGCCGCACCGTTGGGGGTATTCACGGCAAACCAGGCATCACCAGACAACGCCAGATCGGTCACCCGCCCCGTGTATTGCAGAGCACCGCCATCGGTATTGATTGAGGTCTGGGTTTCCAGCCCATCGAGCCCGGCTGTGACGCCCGAGGCGGGTGCGCCCAAAGCCTGAACGCTGAATGCACGCCCGGCCTTGTAGCCGGTGGTGTTGGCATTGGCGACGTTCTGCGATACCTCCTTCAAGGTATCGATATCCCGCTGGATCACCCCGGCCAGTTGCATGATCATGTCGCTCATGCCGACTCCAGGCTGGGGAACCCAGGCAAATCAATCATTCCGGCGGATGTCACGCGAGCATGCTGGCCGACTTCGTTGACCGACAGCACAGCCATATGCGGCACCGCCCGCGACATGAATGCGCGCAATACCCGCCTTAGTGGCGCGGCACACAACAATACTGGCTGCTTGTTATCACCCAGCTGACGCTCGGCTTCACGAGCCACTGTGGTCACGAACCGTTCCAATTCCTGAGCCGGCAGCAATGCGCTTTGCAGGCCCTCACGCGGTCGGGATGCGGCAAGCATGTAGCCTTCCAGTTGAGGGGCGATGGTCAACACGTTGAGATCACCGTTTTTGTCCACCAGGCGCTCATACAGCGCAGCACCCAGCCGTTCACGTACACGCTCTGCCAGGTCTTCCGCACTCTTGTTAGTCCGCCCGGCATCCACCAGCACCTCAAGGATGGTTTCCAGGTTGCGCACCGGTACTTGTTCACGCAGGAGCAATTGCAAGACGCGCTGAATATCGGAATAACTGAGGACTTGCGGGATCAGCTCATCCACCAGACTACCCAGCGCGGCACGCTTGCTTTCCACCAGGCGCTCGGTCTCCGCGCGAGTAAGAAAATCGGGAGCGTAGCGTCGGGCAAGTTCGGAGAGGTGGGTCAACAGCACTGTGTCCGGCTCAACCAGCGTATAGCCGCTCATTCGCGCCTGGTTGCGTAACGCTTGGTCTATCCAAAGGGCCTTGAGGCCATACGTAGGCTCCTTGGTTTCGCGCCCTTCCAGCGTCGCCGCCGCACCACCTGGGTTGATGGCCAGCAACTTGTCGAACTCCAACTCGCCGTTGGCCACTACCGCGCCCTGGACGCAGACCTGATAGGTGCCTGGTAGCAGTTTCTTCTCTGCGTGCACACTCAGTTGCGGCAGGGCAAAACCGTAATCCCGGGCGAACTGTTTGCGAAGATTGTCGATACGCAAGCTGAGTGTACTGGTGGCCGCCAAAACCTGTGCCGCCAAGTCATTGCTCAGGCGCAGTTCAAAGGCATCGCTGCTCATCAGCGCGTAGATATCATCCGAGGCTGTATCGGCCTGGGTCTGCGTCTCCTCTGACGCCGACTCGCCCTTGGCCTTGCGCTGCAACTGTCGGAATGAATAGCCAGCCGCCACGGCGAACGCCAGGAAGAGCATCAGCAACGGCACCAACGGCAGGCCCGGCATCATCGCCAGCAACAACGTGACGATCGCCACCACCACCAGTGTCTTGGGGTAGGCCGAGACCTGTCGACCCAGTTCCGGCCCCAGGCGTGCGTCGGTAGCGGCACGGGTAATGATGATGCCGGCGGCCACCGCAATGATCAGCGACGGAATCTGCGTGACGATACCGTCACCGACCGTCAACAGAGTGTAGTGGTGCAGTGCATCGCCCCAGCTCTGTCCCTTTTGCAAAATGCCCACCGACAGGCCGCCGATGATGTTGATCGCAATGATGACAATCCCGGCGATCGCATCGCCTTTGACGAACTTGGAAGCGCCATCCATTGCACCGTAGAAGTTCGATTCGCGCTCCAACTGACTACGGCGCCGCTTGGCCTCATCCTGGTCGATGATGCCCATGTTCAGGTCGGCATCGATGCTCATCTGTTTGCCTGGCAGCGAATCAAGGGTAAAGCGCGCGGCCACCTCCGCGACCCGTTGTGCGCCACTGGTGACCACCACGTATTGCACCACCACCAGAATCAGGAACACCACGAAGCCGATCACGTAATTGCCACCGACCACGTGGGTGCCGATCGCGGCGATGACCTGGCCGGCGTCACCGTCCGCGAGAATCAGCCGCGTCGCAGAGATGTTCAGTGCCAGGCGAAACAAGGTGGTCATCAGTAGCAGCGAAGGAAATGTCGAGAAGCTCAAGGGCTTGTCGATGTCGAAGGTCACCAGCAACACCAACAATGCGACAGCGAAGTTGGTGAGCAGCAACAGGTCGAGCAACCAGGTAGGAATCGGTGTGAACAGCACCAGCAAAATGCCGATGATGGCGACGGCTAACAGCAGGTCGCTGCTTTCCGAGAGGGCGCGTGTCCAGAATGGCTTCATGGGCTCAGCACCTTGTTGCCCGGCAGAGCAATGACCCAGCGATAGACGCGCGCCACATCGCTCTGTGTGATATCCGGAATCGCTGAATCGACCCGCGCCAGTGCATGCAGGGTGCGCGCCAGCGGCGGACGGCGCAGGATCGGCACCTGGTGCTTGCGTGCCATCTGGCAGATACGCAAGGCATGAAAGCCACGCCCGATAGCCAGGACCCTGGGCGCAAGCATCGTTGCCGGACGGTATTGCAGTGCCACGGCGTAGTGGGTCGGGTTGGTGATGATGACATCGGCATCTTTGACCTGCCCCAGCGCGGACGCTTTTTTCAGCAGGTCCTGCTGGATGCCTTTACGCTTGGAGCGAACCTCGGGATCACCTTCGCGGCGTTTGTGTTCATCCCTGGTTTCACGCTTGCTCATGCGCATTTGTCGGCCAAACTCGCGGCGCGAATACCACACATCAAACAGCGCGGCGGCGGCCATGATCGACAACACGGTAAAGCCCAATTGCATCAGTAATTGCTTGCCGGCCAGGGGCAGTTCCATCGGAGAGACCGTCGCCATGCCCAACAGACGCGGCAAAAGACTTTGGAATAGGTAATACAGCACCAGCGCAAACAGCCCGCCCTTGACCAGTACCTTGAGCAGCTCGACAAACATACGCCGCGAGAAAATGCGCTTGAGCCCCTGGATGGGGTTAAGCCGCTTGAAGTCGGGCTTGATCACAAAGGCCGAAAACACCGGCCCGCTGAACAACAGATTGGTCAATACGGCCACCAATACCAAGGCACCGATCAGTGGCACAAAGGCATACACCACCTGCCTCACACTGTAGGCGCCCTGCTCGCCCAGATAGCCAAAGCTGGTCCCCAGTTGCCCTGCATTGGCTAACCACCAATGGCTGTGGGCAGCGATCACACTGGCAAGCGGCGCAGCGATGGCCGAGAACACCATCAGGAACGTCAGGATCATGGCGAACGACAACAGGTCTGGGCTACGCGGCACCTGACCTTTCTTACGAGCCTCTTCGAGTTTGTAGGGGGTAGCCTCTTCACTCTTGTCCTGTTGATCGCTCATGGTGCACCTGCCGGGGACAGCGCGAAGCGCAACGCGTTTTCGATCAACAGCGGCACGCGCTGAACAATGATCGGCAGTGTCAGGATCAGGATAAATACGCCGACGCCGAGTTTGATCGGCAACGACAGGAAATAGACATTGGCCTGCGGCATCGAGCGAGAGAGCAGCGCAAAGGCAGTGTCGATCAACCACAGTCCAAGGATAACGGGCACAACGATCATGAACGCCAACAGAAATTGCTGGGTCAGAATGCCCATGACCGGCCCGGAGAAATTCATCAGAGAAACGCTGCCGGGAGGTACCACTACCAGTAGCAGACTGAAGACGCGCAGCAAGTCGTGATGCAGGTTCAACGTCACGAACAGGATGCCCAGGGTCCACACCAGCACTTCGGCGACCAGGCCGGTCATATTGGAAGTGCCCGGGTCGAACACCCCGGCGGCATTCAGGCCGATCTGGGTGTCGATGAGCTTACCTGCCATGTCCAGGCCAGCATGGGCGGCGTGAAACCCGAAGGCCATCAACGCCCCCAGCATCAACTCGCCGAGTACCGACGATAGGCTCAATGCAGGCATGCCAGTCACATTCAAAGAACTGGCCAGGACGGCCGATAAGACCAGCGCCAGCAACACCCGAACGGTCATGGGCAATCGCGAGAAAAATACAATAGGGGCGACAACGAGAAGCGGCGCCAGCCTCATGGAGATGAGGAGCAGATTGGCCATGTAGGGCGTCAACACGACTAGAAGCCAGCAGCCTGAGTGAGTGCACTCAGCGCAAACTGCTTGAGCATCGTCAGCATCCAACCACCCAAAACCAACAGCATCACGACGGTGATGATCAGTTTAGGGATGAACGTGAGGGTCATTTCCTGGATCTGCGTGGCCACCTGAAGAATACTGACCAACAGGCCGACGATCAGGATCGCCAATAGCAAAGGGGCGGCAACCAGGGCTGCAGTGAGCAGCGCTTCCTTGAGCGCGTACAGCATGAAATCCTGTGTCATCCATGTCCCCAGGTAGTGCATTTTGATCCGGAGACATCACATGCCACCCAGAGTTCCATGGCTAGTAGCCATTATTTTGCTGGCTGATCATAGCCATTCCTGAAGTCGTGAAACAAGAGGGGACGGAGGAAAAATAAAAAGAGTTTTTTAACGTTTCTTTTGAATAGAGCGGCACGCAAAAAACCATCCAAAAGCGGTATGCCTTGGCACCATGCTATCTCCAATCGACAAAGAAAATGCTTGGCTTTGTAGCTATGACAGACGCTCATGCCATCTACCCAAGGCCTGAAGAACGCACCATAGCTATCGTCAATAGTCAAAAGCGTTGTTCTACGTCACAATTTGGCCCGTGCTTTTAGGAAACTCAGATAGTGTGAACTCTCATTCGCAAAAATCTCTTGCCCCGCCCCCATATAAGCCCGCATCAGCTCGTCTGCCGCACTGTCCTCTTGTCCCTCATCGAGATAAACCTGCCCAAGCCGCAAGTGCAAAAATGGGTTACCGATGCCACCAGGACAAGTCATTGCATACTGCAATGCATCACGCGCAGAAGATTTGTAACCAGATAGAAAACACGCATCTGCTATTGCGGCCAGAATCCAGGTAGAGGCTTCCCAACTATTTTTAGGTTCGGGAACTGATCGCCAGGCGCGGTTGTACTCGGCTATTGCCTCCTCATGGTTTCCTTGCTCAGCCAGCATGTCACCGGAACGGCAATATTCTTTTATTTTTTCATGCAGAACGACATCAAGCTCAGCACTCATATTCACATCCATTTAAGCCACATGAAGCCGCTCGAAAAACGCCAAACAACCAAGGCCAAACCCCACTACCATCGCCAAAGATGAACGCTGGATCCGGAGTAATCGAGATATTTCAGAATAGCCCCCAGTCTATAATCAACAACGAGCCCATTATCCAACCCACCGCCTTCCGATTCATAACCATTGACATAAAACGCGTCCACTGCCCGCTGGCGATAAAGATTGTCCGCCGTGTCAACCTCACCCACACCTTCATACTTCAAAATATTAAAGTAGAGTTGGTAGGTTTTTGCAGCGAGAGCAGATCTTTTCACTTTTGACAACCTGATTAATTCACCAGCAACGGCATCACTGAAAGAGCTAATCGACTCCCCCGCCAAAATCGCCGCCAAGATACAGTCCAACTTCCGATCTGGAGGTTCAATCGACCTACAACCTTTTTCTACTTCTATTTCCCTATCAATAAGAAATGCAAGAATCTGTAACTTTTCGATAGGAAACGCATTTTTTAAGTTAGCTTCGGGATCTAGCTCAAGCAGAGCCCTCACACTTTCCAAGCCGCGCTCCACACCCTGCTCACTGAATGATCGAGGATTTTCTCCACTCCGCCATGTAATCAACGCCTGCATTAGCTGGCTCAAAAAAATCTGACGACTGTTAAGCGAAAGCAAATGATAATTTTCATGGTTTTTGGCGTATAAAAATCCCTCTTCAAAAGTACTGACTTGTTTTGCGTAAAATCGAATGCTTTCTATAGACGACATGTTCAATTCCTACCAATACTCACAACCTCTCCAGATCTAAAATTGAAGCCCACCACGCCATCTTTAGATACGTAACCAGCCAAATACTTGTCAAGCACTCCGTCAGCCTGCTTCAACAAATGGCAATCATCAAACTCACCATTCTTGATGTGGTACACCTTATGATCACAGCGTGCCTCATCGAGAAACAAGGCATCTCCACTCTCAGTTAGTAACCAGCACCTTAACTGTTTTGACCCTATTTTCTCTTCCAGCGCTCTCATGGCTGACTTTTTACCGCCCACATGAGTACGATATTCCTCAAGAGTCATACGTCCAGAAAAATCAAACAACGAATTTATCCATCCTGACGGCTTAGTTGAAGACTCTGTTATCACGAACGAATTAAATAGGCGATATAGCTCGCACCACTTCAAAGGGAGCATGGCATGCTCAGAATCATATAACTGACCCGACGTAGGTTCGTTTACATAAGTCAGATTAAAGAAAAGATTACCTTCTTTCTTTTCGCAAACTAGAAAGGAAAGAACAAGCCTGGACCCTTTAATAAATGCCGCAACGGGAGATGGCCAGTTTTCCTCCATTGCCTTCGCCGTCAAGGGAAATGCAGATACAAAACCTGGAAACAAATTGCTGACGGGAGCCCCTAAAGCCTCCCTGATTTCCGGCTTTAAACGCTCCGCAACCGAAACATCCAGGTCGTCGCTGGACGAGCAAATGAAGTCATAATCTAATTTATCCAGCATCACTTTACACCCAATCTATTAGCTGATTGATAGACACGAATTTGATTCTGAATTAGCCGCTCCATTTCCCGCTGGGTATTTTTAAGACCTTCGATATATTCACCATACAGATTATCCTTCCCATAAGTCTCCCACTTAACCGAAGCCCCTTTCAACGCATTAAATCCTTTGGGCAACGACTGTAAACTTACAGTCGATCAGACTCTTCCTCCGATAACAAATACTCAACAAAATCCAAGTAGGAGCCCCACACCTCAGGCGCTGTCATCAATGCGTCTCTACCTAGGCGATTAACATCAATTGCATCACACCAGAGCACCTGACCCAATTGGGAGTTGCAGTCCATCACGATTAAGCCTTCAGCAGGTTCGCCCAACACAAGATAGTTTGGTAAAAGTTGCCCACTGTTTCTCAAGCGTTTCGTTTCACTAAGAACATTAGTCGGAGACTCCCAACCGATCTGGTGCAGCGGTAAAACGTAAATGCCACTTCCGTCAAAAAACTCCCCCACCAATTTGAAGCTAGTGGGAAGTGATATTTTCAACTCGTGTTCCAGATTTTCAATAAAATCCGGATCCACTGCGCGAATACCATTCAACGACTCAAATCGACTCTTTACCTTCTCTAGACTTGACATACCAACCTCACTGATTCTTTACGCGCCACTGCCAATATTCTCTAGTATCGACTGAAAAGGCCCGTCTATCAATTGGAAAGTTTGGGTTTGGAATATTTTTCCCATACTGACTATGCAGGGCATTTTGACCAGGTGTCCCTACTCCGTGGTAACGAGTACTCGCCTCAGCCAAGGCACCGCGTGAATCCTGCCCCATATGATGTAACGTAGCAAAACTACCGTCACGCAACTGTGGAGACAAACCTTTTGCAGCCGCCTCTGCATTCGATCTTCCTATGAAGTCTTTAGGCCCATCACTGCGAATAATCCCCCAATCGACATCATTTCTTTGAATGACTGTATAGGTTTGGCCAGTACCTTTTGGCCTAGTAGCGGTCCATTCCACCTTATCAGTAAAGTAAATGTTATCTGCGAATGTCTTCCAAGGTTTAGCAGCGTTCGTCAATGTAGTTTCAATGACAGGCACGTCATCACCAATCAAAATAACGTCTTGTAACGTCGAGGTCCGAGAGGCGGTGCCGATATTAACGCTGAATGCGTCCGACTGCATTACACGGGCAAGTGTTAGATCAATCTTGTTAGACAGCATGGTCGAAGGCGCAAGTAATCTCCCAGTAAGTGTGCCTCCGGGCAACGACAGCATAGACACCATCACGTCCTGACTCGCCTGATCAAAAGTACGATCCCCCACTGCGGCCCACGCAATTGGGATAGCGTTCGCTCCAGCCCATACTGTATTAACTCCAAGTGCCACACCATTATGGATCATAGAGTTCAAACCATAAGTCATATCAAGCAGTGAACTACCCGTCTCGAAATGAGTCGGAAAGGTACTCATTAGATCGGTATCTTCATACACGTCAGCGGAAAACAGCGGCTCCGGCTCTTTAAACAAAGCCCGCCGCAACTCTACGGGTAGCACACCCTGATTTTTTTCAGTTTCACGCGCTAGAAAACGAACTTCCGCCGTTGTTAACGTATCAGGCAACTCTCCACTATCCAGCATTTTTTGCCATTGATTAGTGGCAAGCGAAGCGACTAAATTTTGCTTAGATGCATCTTCAACACGTAACTGACTCACCATAAAGTTACCCAACGTGTTGCCGAACGCATCGGCCGCAACCTGCCCGAAATCAGGTCGAGCACCTCCAAACCATTTATCTTTCAAAACCGCAGAAGCATAAGCACTGATCTGCCCACGCACTGTTGAACTCACTAAACCAGGGCCATTCCCACCTACATACCCGGCGACGGTAGCTCCAACTGCAGATGCCGCAACATTGCGCCAACTGAACGAGTTATCCAGCCCCACCACCCGGCTGGCGATCTGGCTGTTGGCATAGTTGAATGTCCCCAGTGCCGCGTAGCCGGTGCCGTAAGTACCTCCGGTCCTCATGGCTTCTGCAGCAGTGCTCGCCCATGAGCCGAGGGCTCCTGCCTGCGCTAAGGAGCCAAACCCGGCAGTAATTCCAGACGTCAGCCCAGCGACAGCGACTTGCTTCCAGGAAAAATCATCCACTACACCCATGGCCTTTCCTGCCAATTGAGATGCTGCACTTCCCACGACTCCACCCAGTACCGCAGCCCCCAAACCAGCCCATCCAGCTGCACCCGACAGTACTGCTGCTCCGGTCAACGCAAGACTGCCAACAGCGGTTGAGCTTGCAACAGCAGCGGCCACTGGGGCGGCTGCACCGGCAGTCAGGACGGTGGCAACTACTGCCACGACCACCATGACAACACTCGCGAGACCGCTGCTTTTCTTTTTCTTTGGTTTTGGGGGTGGAGGTGGAACAGGGGTCGGTGTCGTATCTCCGACTATGTCATCGACATTATAAGGTTTGAATGTTGTGGAGTTGTTGTGCGTACTGCCTACAACGTTTGGAATGCGCACAGTGCTACCCGGTAGCAAGGACTTGCTAGGATCCAGTCCGTTGGCATCGGCAATCAGGTACCACATGCCTGAGTCGCCCCATACAGCGTGCGCTATGCTCGCAAGTGTATCGCCCTGACTAATGATATAACTGCTGGTTGTGCGGGCCGGATAGTCCGCAGAGATGGGGATCAACGTATCGCTGATTTCCGCAGCGCTGGCGGTACCGACATTAGCCAACGCCTTTCCATCATAATAAAAATAGTTTTGTACTGTATTATTGGGCTCCGACCTCGTGGTGACCTGCCCCTCTTTATTTGAAGTGAAAAACCTTAGACTGGAGCCAAATGCCACACTTTCAACCGCACCATTCCTGCTATACCCGAAAGAGGTGCTCCCAGGCGTTCCAGGAAGACTTGACGCGGCCGTAACCTCACCCTCTTTATACCCGCCGTTCGTCATTTGATAGGTTTTACTGTAAGTACCTGTATAACTCACACTTATGCCATCTGAGTTATAGATCACATAGCGCGACAGCACTTGATTACCTGCACCATCAAACATACCTGACTCGCCAAAAAAACTAGCTTGAGATTTTTTTTGCACTCCACCTGTAACGTTTTCTAACAACTGCGCTACTACCTGACCATCTCCGCGATAGCGATAGGATGCAACCGAACTTACTACACCTGAACCATATGTTGTTTGTGCGTTGCGCCAACCCACAGCGTCATAAACGTTAACAAACTCCAGAACAGATGCATCTTGAGACACTACACTTTGGATGCTGTCGGCCCCCAAGGCGCGCCGTACCTTGGCGCTACTCAGACTCAATACTTGAGACAAATCGTTATACGTGTAGCTTTTATGGACGTAGGACTCATTACCCGCGACCGTACTGCCCCACTGCTCGGTTGCCAAGCGACGGCCTAATACATCATAAACAATGGCAGTGCCTTTTTCTTTCCCGCCTGATTTTCCTGCAACGATGACACCATTATTGGAATAGCCTTCATCTACTAAAACTCTTCCCTCATCGTCAAACTTATACCAATTGTCGATTTGGGTTCGCCCGCCGGCTTGATTCGTAGCATCCAGGTAAGTTCTACGCCGATTGCCAAGCTCGTCAAAAAAGTACCGAAGAGAATCCACTCGGGCACTGCCGACCACGGAAGGTATCCACCCGACCGCACTACTGCCTGCCGGCGCATTCATCTCCTTTAATCTGGACTGTTCATCTATCTGAAACCGCGACTCCATACTCACGGACAAATCCACAACAATAAAAAATGTATCCCTGACCCTCTTATCGTTTATTTCTCTAACCTTATTCCCGGCCAGATCATATTGATAGGTATAGCGTTCCAGATAAACATCACCCGCGATGAGTGGATCACCTGTAACAACCATAGACTTCGACAGCCCATTGGCATAGTAATCATGGCGATAGTAACTACTCACTCCGGAATCATAAAAGTTTCCAGGCGTTATCTCGGTGGATCCGGATGTACGCTCCTGTATCAGTTGTCCAAAGCTGTTATAGGTATAACTTGACTGAGGCCTAAATCGCGCACGACTTGTTATTAATCGACCAAAATCCGATTCATTATAAGTCCAGCCCAGAGAATTATTGAGTGCATCGCTTTGGCTGGACTTACGATTGGCTTCGTTATATTCATAATATTTTTCCGTTTTCGACTCATTCCTCGTTTTAACAATATTCCCCCGCTCATCAAACAACGTATACCGCACATTCCCCGCCACCCCAGTCATAACCCCCGACCCACTGGCGCTGGCCAACGTCTCCTCTACTGCGCTACTCCCACTGATCTCCCCAACCAACCGACCCGCCTGGTCGTACTGATTGGTCGACAACGTCACCGCAACGCCATTACGCACGATCCCGTGCGTCAACTGCCGATCCATCGCGTCGTAGCTGTCAACCAATACGGTCCCCAGCGCATCCTGGGTGGCAACTCGATTGCCGTGGCTATCCATCAGGTAATTGCGCGAATATCCCAACGCATCGATATCACGCAGCAACTCACCCACCTGATTGTAGACATGCTGTCGCGTACGCAAGGCGGTGCTGGTAGGCATGCCTGCATAAGGCCCCACCAGATCCACTTCCTGAATCAACTGCCCCAGCACGTCATAACGCTTTTCATGGATCAGGCTGGCGCGATAGCTGGTGCCGTTCTCCCGCAGAATGTCGGTGACCGGCAAGGTTTCGGTGAGTTGCTTGTTGTTGTGATCGTAGGTGTAGGTGGTGATGTAGCCGCGAGCATCGGTGCGGGTCAGCAGGTTGCCCCAGCGGTCGTAGCTCTGGCGAATGATCGGCGTGGCCAGGGTCAGGTTGATGTTGTTCAGCGTATCGGCGTTGATGTTGGCTTCAAACGCGGGCAGATGCTGCTCAAGGGCTCGGCCGAGAACGTCGTAGCGGGTGTAGGTAATACGATCATCTGCGGCGGTGTTGGCGTCGCCGATCTGGTTACTGCGACTGGCCTTCGCATTGAGGTCGTAATCGACGCGGGTAATGCCTTGAGCGTTTTGCTGCTGGGTAACCCTCCCGGCCTGGTCATAGACATAACCGGCTTGCAGGTAGCCATTCAACAACTGGCTGGTCACCTCGCCGAAACGGTTGTACACCGCTGAGTTGATGGTGGTTTTCTGGGTGTTGTCGGCGGCCGTGTACCAATCGGTGGTGGACAGCTGTTGGCCCATCACATCGTAGGTGTAGCCACGGCGGATGGTTTGGGTGCGAGTGAGCGCAGCGCCGCCAACCGTCCAGCCACTCAAGGTCACGTTGATCTGGCGACTTTCTTCCACACGCCGACCGGCCGCGTCGACCTTGTAGGACTGCGCCGAACCACTGGCGTCGATGCTTTGAACTTCGTAACCCGCCGCATCAAAACGGGAGCGTGTGACACGGGTTACGCCGGCCTGTTGATTGCCTGCCGAATCGACCCCGGCACTTTCGGTTTCGCTCAACACCTGGCCGAAGGCATTGAGTGCGTAGGTGGTAGTGGGTGACGCATAGACGAAACCGGCGGCAAAGGGATCCACTGCGCCGTTTTTTGCCGTGGCTCGGGCCGGCTCGACAAGCCGCACAGTCTGCCCCAGGGCATTGTATTCGGTTGAGGTGACGTTACCGGCAGCGTCCACCACTGCCCGCACGTTGCCCACGCCGTCGTAGTACATCTGGCTGACCAACTGATTGCCGACTACCGCCACTGCAGAGACCGTACCTGACTGACCATTGATAGTCTGTTGCCAGTAACGCACGCCTTCCTGGGTCACTTGGCTCAAGCGCCCCATGGCGTCGTATTCGAAACGTGTACTGCGATCGTTGACGCTGATTACCGGCGGGCTCGGCGGAGTGCTGTCGTCCCAACCGCTCAGCCCATTGGCGTACTCGACCTGGCGACTGACCTTGCCCAGCACGTTGTACTCCATGCGGGTGTAGTTACCCTGGCCATCGACGCTGCCGATGCGTTGCCCGGCCAGGTCGTAGTAGTACACATTGCTGGCGCCGCTCTGCACGGTCACGCCGCTGGCGTTTCGCGCGATCAGGGTTTCACGCACCAATTGGCCTAAGGCGTTGTAACTGTAAACCGTAGTCGGCGAGGCGGTGATCAAGGTCGACGTGGCAACGTTGCCAGTGAAGGTGTAGACACTGACGGCGTCCTGTTGCACTGCGGTCTTGCGTCCCAAGGCGTCGTAGGTGGTGATCAGTGTTCGGTCTTGTGAGGCATTGGGTATCAGCGTTGAGCTGTTCAGGTCGCTGGCCGTGTAATAACCAGCTGTCGGCGCGGGTGCCGTCAAGGCATTGGCATACCGCTTGGTGGTCAGGCGGTTGCCTTGGGCATCATAGGTGTAGGCCGTCACTCCTTTAAGGGGATCAATGTCATGGGTCAGTCGGCCGAGGGTGTCGTAGACCTTGTAGCTGTCGACGAAGTCAGTCCCCGGCGCGCCAGTGTTGTTGACTCGGACACGATTGCGCAGCGCATTCCCGAGTGCATCGTAGGTGACGTCCGTGGTCACCTGCAGCGTATTGGCCGTTCCGTCCGAGGCCTGCTGATAAGCACCGGTGACCTTGTTGTACCAGCCCGGCGCGGTGATCTGCACTTGATGGCCGACAGCGTCGTAGGCGTACGCGGTGGTCCTTGCCTGGCTCAGGTCATCGCCAGCCGGATCAGCTGCCAATGCGCTGCGCAAGCGTCCCGCCGTTCGGCTGGTGACGTTACTCAACGCATCGTAGGTAATGCGGGTGACCTGCAGTAGCGAGCGAGTACTGACCACCCCATTGATATCAATGCTCGACACGGCAACCGCGGGGGTGATTTCTTCTACCAGCCGGTTCACGTTGTCGTAGCGGTAGTTCCACACCGAACCGTTTTTGTTGGTTAAGGTGGTCCGATTGCCCACGGCATCGTACGTGTAGGATTCGGTCTTGCCGGCGGCGTCGGTGACACTGCTGAGCTGCCCGGCGGCGTCGTATACCGAGCGCGTGGTGTACGTCAGCGCGCCCAGGTTAGTCAGCGCGGCAGTCACGCCCTCAAAGGTGCGCGGTGTGCCCGCCGGCATTGCCTTGTCGTAAAGGCGGCTTTCAGTGATACGTCCCTGTTGGTCATACAGCGTTTCTGTAACCTGGTTCAGTGCATCGATGGTCACCCGCACTCGACCCATCTGATCGTAGAGATAGGTGGTGACCTGGTCCTTGGCGCTGGCGCCTGCCGCAACGTTGGCCGGCGAGTTGCCCAAGGCGGCCAGCGCGCTGGCACTCAGGGCGGTGGCGAAACGAGTAGTGCTGGCCAGGCGACCATCCGGATCATAGGTACTGCGGGTGACACCGCCGAGAGCATCCACTGTGTCAGTCACGCGCCCGGCATTGTCATAGACGTACCAGGTACTGTTGCCACCTGGATCCAGCTTGCGAGTCACCTGGTCATTGGCGTTGTAGAAATATTGCGTCGTGAGGTTGTGCCCGTTGGGATCAAGTCGTTCGGCGGTGCGACGGCCCAGGTTATCGAATACATACAGAACGATCTGCTGATTCGGATTGGCGGTGGTGCCGCGTGCCACCTGAACCTGTCGACCAAAGCCGTCATAGGTGTAGGTGGTCGTCAGCTTGAGGCCGTTCGGGTCTTGCACCACCGTCAGCAATTGACCCTTGCGGTCGTAGGCGTAGTCAGTGACGCGTTGACCCGCCTCGGTCATACGCACTTTGCGCCCCTGCCCATCAAACGCATATTGGGTCACAACCCCGGCAGCGTCGGTACGACTGATCATGCGATTCGCAGCATCGTAGCCATAGGTCGTCACCCGGCCCACTGCATCAGTCACGCTCAGCAGATGTCCGGCGACATCGTAAGTATTTGTGTTGGTACGACCCAGACCATCGGTACTGGCGATCTGTTGGCCGTTTTTGTCATAGCTGAAGGCCTGGGTACGGCCTTTGCTGTCGGTGATCGTCAGTGTTTCACCGTGACGATTACGCACGGTAGTCATGGCCAGGCCATCCGGCGTGGTCACCACCAACGTGCGCGTGCTGTCGTTGTAGCTATAGGTCGTGATCAGCCCACGCGCGTCCATCTGGCGCAAGACACGGCCAAAGGCGTCGTATTCACGGCCCTGGGTCTGGCTGAGGGGATTGCTTTCAACGATCACGCGACCATTGTCCAGGTAGCTGGTGCTGTTGATCTGCCCTCGCCCATCGATCCTGTTGATCACCCGTCCGAAGGCGTCATAGAAGACTCCGGAGGTGCGCGATAAACCGCCGACGTCCTCTTCCTTACCAATCAGTTCACCACGCCGGTTATAAGCCAGGCTTTCGCGAATCGTGGTGCCACTGGTGCTGGTACGCAGGCTGCCAACCTGCTCGCCAAACAGGTTGTAGGCGTAGCCAACGGTATTGCCCAGCGCATCGGAACTGCCGGCCAGCGTGCCGGAGGTGGTGTAGGCGTAGAAGCTGCGGTTATCGGTGTTGGCATCACGAATCGCCTGAACCAGTGCATTGACCTGCACCGTCAACAAACCGCCCGACAACGTAGCGGTGTTGGCCGTACTGAGTCGGTTTGTCAGGGTCGCGCGCTCGCTGGCATCACCGAAAGCGGTATAGCGGGTTTCGCTGACTTCGCCCAGGGCGTTAATTACATGGGTCAAACGTCCTGCCGCATCGTAGTAGGACAGTGTCCGGTTGCCCAATGCATCGCTGGCGCTGGCGACGCGGCCGGCGGCGTCGTAACGATAGGTCAGACCATATTGCGCATAAACGGCGGCCACTTGGGCGTCGGTCATGCCGACCGTAATGCGACCCGACGCCTCGCCCAGCAGTTTGCCGATGGTTTGCCCGAAGGCGTCATAACGGATGAGTACACTGCGAGCCTCGGGTGTACCTTGAGCCCGGGTTTCGCGCACCAGGCGTCCTGCCGCGTCATATTCATAGGCGGTCACCGTACCGTCGGTCGCCGTACGCTGGGCCACTCGCCCCTGGCCGTCAAAAGCGGTGGTACTGGTTTGCCGCGCACTGCCGGACACTGCGGCCTTGAGCGTGGCGAACCCTGTATTGCTGTTGACCGCGGCGGTATAGGCTGCTGCGTATCGAACGGTTTGCTGGGTGTTGGTGGCTTCGTCGAACACAGTCTCAGTGACAAACTGCTGCTCATCGAGGCTGCCGACCTGCCTGCCGGCCGCATCATAGAAATACCAGGTCGACAGGCTGCCACCTTCACTTGGCCTCAGTTGATCGAGTGTGCCTGATTCGCGGTTGGCGGCGGCGGTCACTGCGGCATAACGAATGGTCTGGACCAGTCGGCCAGCGGCGTCATAACGATTTTCCCGCAGGTAGCCTTCAGCATCCAACTGCCCGGTCTGATGCCCACTGGCATCGTAGAAAAACCGTGTGATTCGATCCCCGGCCTGCTGCCGCACCAACTGCCCAAGGCCGTCGTAGCCGAGGGTCGTCACCAACCCCGCGGGTGTGGTGGTGGTACTCAGGCGCCCTGCGGAATCGTAGGTGAAAGAGGTGACTCGATCATCAGGGTTAGCCGGGGGCCGAACCTGCGTCACTTGGGTGACGAACACAGTTGTGCCGTCATACCCGCCAGTGGTATCGATCAAGGTAGCGTAGCGTTTTTCCTGGATCCGCTGCCCCGAGGCGTTGTAGACAAACTCAGTGACGGCTCCCAAGCCGTTGATCTGCGCACTGACCCGTCCCGCCTCGTCATACAGCACATAGGAGCGCACGCCCGTGGCGTCCTGGACCATGGTTTGCCGGCCAGCCGCGTCATACACATACAGCGTCGAGCGCGGTGTGGCGTTGGCGGCGGTTTCGCTTTGTGTGATCAACCGACCCCAGATGTCGTAGGACTGGCTGATGGTCAGCCCTGCGCTGTTGGTCGTCGTGACTGTACGATTGAGGCCGTTATAGACCGTTGTACGTGTGCCGGACGCATCAGTCTGACTGAGTACTCGGCCCATGCCGTCATACACAATGGAGGTTAGCGCAGCCTTCGCGTTTCTATCAGCTCCACGCACAGCCAGGGTCTGGAGTAACTGGCCGTGTTCACTGTAAATAAACTCGGTAACGTTCGCGGCACTGTCCAGCAGGCCCGCGCCATTGGCAGCCACAGCGGCATACACCACACGACGGTTCAGGTTGCCGCGATAGTCATAGCTCAGTTCGGTCAGCGTCGAACGTGTTTTGTCCCTTGCGGCCGCCCATGTGATCAGCGACGACTCGGACAACACGTCGGCAGGCGCCAGCCCTGACACCGCAAACTGCGCATCACCGTAACTGACTTCCTGCGTACGCAGGCCGCTGGCGTTATAGCGGTACTCCACCACCTGGCCAGCACCATCCACGGCAAATCGCAGGCGGTTGTTACTGTCATAGGCATAACGCGTGACCTGGGCACTGCTCGCAGGCGGTTCGGTCCAGCCGGTGCCGTTGCGGGTCGCAGGCACGCGATAGCGCACTTCGTTGAGCAATTGGTTATCGGCGTTGTAGCTGCGTGTGATCGTGTTACCTGCGCTGTCACGCTCCAGCACCCGATTACCATTGGCATCGTAGCCATAGCTCACCGAGTTGCCGCGACCGTCGACGACCTGGAGCACATTACCGTCGGCGTCGTAGCTGTAGCGCGTGGACAGACGCTGGCCGTTGACTGCCGGCGTGCGTACCTCGATCAGTTGATCCTGAGTGTCGTAGTAATAACTCCACTGCTGCCCAAGCCCATTGAGCACATCGGTGCGACGGTTGGCTGTGTCATAGCTAAAACGTGTAATTCCAGACGCGTCACTGACGATGCTGACACGATAATCGGCCCCCACTTGTTCGTAGCCGAAATTCACGGTGGTGCCATCGCTCTGCGTGACGCTGGCAATGTAGAAACTCGACTCCACGTACGTATAGGACGTGGTGTAGACCTTGCCATCGGCGATGCTGTTGTCTTGCGGGCTCAGGTCAGTGCTGACGTTGGTCAGGCGGCCCAGGCCGTCATAGGTGTAATACACCTGGCGCGTCAGTGCCTCACCTGCCGAACGCCGCGTGTCCAGGCGCTCCAGCTTGCCGGCGGCGTTATAGTTAAGCACCAGCTCCTGACCCGAACTGTCTTTGACGCTGCTCAAACGCCCCTGGACGTCATAGCTGTAGCTGATCTGGGTGCCATTGGCATCGGTAGTGGATACCAGTTGGCCATTCCAGTTGTAACGTTCAGTGGTGCGTCGTGAACCATCGGTCCATACCACTTGCCCTGCGAGGTCGTCCCACGTGAGGGTGTCATGCGCGCCATCACCTTCGGTGGACTGATAGCGTGTTCCGTCCCAGCGATAGACCGCTTTGTGACCATCGCCGGTGATGCGGACCATCTGACTGCCGGCAGTATTCAAGGTGCCCACTAACGTCAGGCTGCGCTCGGCATCCCAGCGCCAGCCATCGGCGTCTGCGTCGCTGAAATCACCTCGGGTGTTGTAGGTCCGGGTATGCAGAAGATCCTGACCAAGACCGGACAATTGCTCATCGGTAAAACGCAGGACCAGGTTGCCATTGCTGATATTGACCAACGCTTGGCCGCCAGCCTGGCCGAGGTTGCCCTGGCCGGGCGAACCGCTGCCACCCAGCGAGTTGAGCGAGGTGTTGAACAGACCCAATCCATTGCCAGCAACGATCGCTACCATTTCCTTGACTCCCCCGCCCCAACTGAACCGGCCTTGCGGTTCAAGACAATTGGACTGTCCGCGAGCGCGGTAAATCAGCCCCTCTGTCAGTCCTTATGCGTCGATTTCGAGGATTGTTTAGGGCGGGTGAAAATTTTTTTATTTCGCCAGGAAATTGCGCGGTTCCCCATGACAGCGAGCCAGTGACGAGGCAATAATTCAGCCCACCGTTACCCATGCCCCAGGGAAGGATTGATCGATGAGCACTGACGGCATCCTCGCCGAACAACAGCGCCTGGCAAGGCTACTGACATTTCTTGACCACGACCCAGGCAACCTGACACTGATTTGCGACGCTATGGGCAAGGCGATCGCGCTGGCTGACCTGGCTATCGGTCAACAATTGATCGAGCATGTAAAGATCCACGGTATCGAGGATGCCAGGGTGTTCGCCAACGGCACTCACTTGCTGCTACAGGCGGGCGACTACTCGGCAGCCGCCGCCTTTGGAGACAAGGCAATCGCGGCTGGCCTCAATGATCCTGCCGTCGTCTTCAACACCGCGCTGGGGCATTTCCACAGTGCCGATTTCAGCGCTGCCGACACCCTACTTGCCCATCTGACCCCGCACGCCGATTGCCCCGCCGCGACCTTGCTGATGCATGCCCGTGCCCTGCATCAACTGGAAGAAACCGAAGCGGCCGAAGCCCTGGTGCTTCGAGCACAACAACTTGAGCCCCACAACGTCGACATTCGCGGCTTGCTGGCACTCCTGTTGTACGAAAACGACAATCTTGCCCAGGCGCTCAGCACTGCTCATGAAACCCTGGCCATTGACCCGGACCAACGCGACGCATTGATCGCGTGCGCCACGGTGCAATTCGAGCAACACAACGTAGCAGCGTCTCGCAAGGCGTGGCTGCATACCCTCAAGACTTATCCGGACTGTGGCCGAGCCTGGTCGGGGCTAGGCCTGTTGGAATTCGGTGAGCTTGAGTTCGACCTGGCTGAAAGTCACCTCAAGAGCGCCGTCCAGTTCATGCCTCACCATATCGGCACTTGGCACCTGCTGGCCTGGATTTACATCCTGCGCAACGACAACGCTCAAGCACGCGCGGCGCTGGAGCAGTCCTACGCCCTGGACCGCAGCTTTGGAGATACCCACGGCGGGCTGGCGGTGGTGGATATCCTCGAAGGCCACTCGGACAGAGCACGCATCGGCATCCGCAAAGCGCTACGTCTCAAGCCCGACAGTCTGGCGGCCCACTACGCACAGGCACTCCTTCTGCAGCAGGCCGGCCAAACAGATGAAGCCAGGCAACTGATCGATGGTCTCCTGGAGAAAAACCGCCCAGGCAGTGAAATCACTGGCCGTACGCTGGTCAACCAATGGCTGCAACGTCACCAGCAAGGCACAACGCCGCCCAATCCCGGCCAACATTGAAGTCATCCCTTATGGAGCCCCAACCATGCTGGACGCAACCGAATACCTGCACCTGGCCATTCACGCCAGCAAGGACGGCAATCACCACGCCGCCCTGAACTACCTCAATACCGCACTGGAACAACAGCCAGACAATGCTGCCGCGCGTTATTTCCTGGCGGCCGAACACGCGGAACTCGGGCTGCTGGATCGTGCGCACGCCGGCATGACCCAAGCCCTGGAACTTGATCCCCAGATGGATATCGCTCGCTTCCAACTCGGGCTGCTGAACATGCAACTGCAACAAGGCGAACAGGCCCGTACAGCTTTTGACTATCTGCAACACCACACACAAGACATCAGCCTGAAATGGTTCGCCAGCGCTTATCTGGAGGTGCTCAATGAGCAGGTTGAAAACGCGATCGACAAGCTGAAAAAAGGCCTCGTCGACTGTACCAACCCCGCATTGAAAGCGGACATGACGCGTGTACTGTCCAGCCTCGCAGATACCGCCGTTGCCCCCCAAAACGATACACTCGCCCCACCAGGCGTGTTCCTTGGCGCTTACCGTGACAACCTCGAGACCCCGTGACAATGAGCAAGATCGACCCCACTCGACTTTCCCGCGTCCTGGCCGCCCTGGCTAGACCCAAGGAACCGGTGACGTCGAGCGCTTTCACCCAGGCTGCTCCCGGCAAAAGCCAGAATGCCGGCAAGAGCCTGGAGACGCTGAAAACACGCTTGCATGGCCGCATCAAGGCTTTACAGCCAGATGCAGAAGGTTTTCGTGATGCCGCACCGGTCGTCACGATTCAGGAAATTTTATGCTGGGAGTTTGGTGATGGGATTCTTGAGCACAGTGATTTCAAGCAGATCGCGCAACAGGTGACGCAAACCATGATGGGCGAACCAAAACTGGAGAAAACGATCCGCACGATTATTGATGAGGCCCTGTCGGGAAAATAAGACCGGGCATTTTGGCAAGTCATTCACCTCCCCATACCGCCATAAAAACTACGTGCGCGCAGCCAGCAGAACACCCATTGTCTTGCTCATAAACTCTGGGCTTCTTTCATTTATCTTACTTGCAATATAGGCCACAGCGTCCTTGGTTGGCTTATCTGACTCGCGCAACGCTTTCACAATGATTTCCCGCGCGGCATCACTATTCAGCACGCGCAGCAAAACAATGGATGCCCACTCGGGATTACTGGCCACGATCGTGGGATAGACAGCCAGCAAGTCTGCAACATACGCATCCAACGGTGCCGCTTCTGCCGCGTGGATAATGGAAAACATGCATTCATGATGTGGGCAGCCGTCATCTAAAAGCGGAAGAAGGAATTTTGCCGCTGAGGGTTCGCCGAGTTGGCTTAATTCAAACACCCCCTCATCCACTACTTTCGCCATATCAGCGGGCCTGTTTGAAATCACCTCGCTCAGTCGATCAATTATGTTTACAAAGGAGTTCGACGGCATCAATCCGGCCTCTTGAATATTTCTGGAAATTTGACCTTGTTCTGCTTTATCAGATCCTGCAGCTGATCCCTTATAAAACCGTCATATAGTCCGTCTTTTTTATAAATTTGTCTAGCATCCCATACGCCCTCGGCCAGTGCCTTACGCGGCGTCATATTACTATCAGCCGTGTTGCCATAGGTAAATGTTTCCCTGTGCCGCCCGCCGACGCCTGGGTGAGGCTGTTCCATATTAATAGCGATGCCCTCATCTCGCGGAACGTCATGTTCTGCCATGTGTTTGGCCGAAGGTATATGGTGCGGCGTAATATTGTCCCCCACCGACCCTGCATTGATAAGCGCGCCATAACTCGCCACGTCTCCTTCGGTGGGAAGCAGCGCCTTATCATTGCTATATGTTTTTCTTTGAACACTCTTGATATAGGTCGCGTTTGCCGCACCAATACCGTCCTTGACCTTACCCATAATCATATTGGCCGAAAAGAACGTACCTTCCGCTGCAATCGAGGCAGCATCAGGCCTTAGTCCTTTTGACTGGTAGAAATCACTCAACCAACGCTGCGCCAGTTCCTGGCCTTGCTCCAGGTACTCTCCAATTGTATGGGAGACCACAATATCAAGTGTCGCCTTCGCCGGCCCCGCCATGCCATACATAATCGCCTGGGCAGCAAACCCGACGACCTTACTTGCAAGTTCGTGCTGTTGTGCAAACTCGCCAAGTGCCAACTCTGCGTTATGAATAGGCGGAAACGCTCTGTTCGCAAAATTGACCAGCGAACTTGAACTCTCACCCACCCCATCAACCACGAGTAATGGCTTACCCACATCCGCCGTAGTAATAATGACGCCATTCTCGAGATGAAATGACATCTGGTCATTCTCAAGAACTTCCTGCCTGGTCAAGGCTGCACCACGCACACCACTATTAAGGATCAACGCTATTTCTTCGCTTGTCGCCCCGGAACCTACCAGCCCCCTGATAACATTCAACGTGTGCGGTGATGCGGTTTGAATATTCCCACTGGCATCTATCGTATAGTCAATTTTTGCCGCGCTCATCGCTTCTTGCATTATTGCCTTGACGCCCGACTCTCCGATTTTGTGCGCCACATAGTTGGCGAATGAATTGCCAAACGCATCAACGGCTACTTGCCCATAGTTGGGTTTATCGCCACCAAACCATTTATCGGTGATGACCGCCGAGGATAAAGCGCCCGCTTGAGCCCTGAAAACAGCATCGGAAAAATCATTGCCGCCGCCAACACTCCCCCCGATGACAGAGCCTACCGCTGAGGCGGCTACGCTTTTCCAATTGAATGATGCGTCCAACCCCACGACTCTGTTAGCCGCATAGTTGCTGGCATAACTAAACACACCTTGTGCCGCATAACCGACGACCAGATTACTGGTGCTCGCACCCGTTTGCCCTATCGCGTTCACACCATTTGCGAGGGTTGGACCAAAAGCCCCCTGACCAGCTGCGTAACCAAGGCCACCCGTGGCAGCTGTCGTGAGTGCGCCCGCGGCAACCTTCCCCCAGGAAAATTTATCCACCGCGCCCATGCTCTTGCCGACCACCTGGCTGAGCGTGCTACCGACCGCACCCGCCACCAGCAACGTACCCGTGATCGCCGTAAAGCTGGCAGTGGAGGCCGCTACTGCAGCGGTCAGTCCGCCAACGCTCAGAGCCGCGACGCCGGCTGAACCGGCGGCGGCCATGCTCGCACCGCCGAGCAGCGCCAATCCCGCACCTGCGGTAAATATGCTCGCCACGACGGCAACGACCACCATCACGATGCTTGCAATGCCGCTGCTCTTTTTGCTTTTCGGTTTTGGTGGCGGCGGAAGCGTTGGCGATGGCGTGGTATCGCCAATCACCTCGTTGGCGTTATAGGGTTTAAAGGTCGTCGCACTGTTGCGATCACTGCTCACCACATTCGGAATAATGATGCTTTCGCCGGCGACCAACAGCCGCTCTGCATCCAGGCCGTTGGCGTCCGCAATCAAGTACCACATGCTCGCGTCACCCCAGACGGTCTGGGCAATGCGTGTGAGTGTGTCGCCGTCGTTTACGATGTAGCTGCCGGGCACCCGGCCAGGATGTTCCGAAGAGATGGGCTGCAACGTATCGGTAATTTCCGGCACGCTGGCATTACCGAGGGTTGCCACCTCATTGCCGTTGAAATAAACATAACTTTGGACCGCACCGCTGTTCTCTCGGCGAGCGATAACCTGGCCTTCGCGATTGGATGAAAACTTGCGAACCGAATTACTCGCGCCACTCATCCTGTAGTGTAGAAGCTCGCCCCGATCGGAATATTTCAACGCAGTAACCCCGGCGTTACCGCCATAACTCCACGTCGCGACAATGGTGCTTTCCTTATAGCCTTCGTACATCGCGTAGGTTTTCGAATAAGCCCCGGTATAACTCAAGGATGCGCCATCGGGCTTGTAGACTGCGTAACGGTAGGCACGTTGGTTTCCGGCGGCATCGATCATTCCCGCCTCGCCAAAGTAACTGGCTTGCGACAACTTCTGCACGCCCCCAGACACATTATAGGAAAGCTGGGAAATCAACTGATTGTCGCCGCGATAACTATAACCGAACGCGCCGCTGGCCACCCCGTTCGTATAGCTGGTTTGGCTTACCTTGTTGCCACGTTCGTTATAGGCGTTGGTAAACAGCAGCGAGGACGCCCCGACCGTCTGTACCTGTTGGCTGGTGTCGCCTCCCAGCCCTCTTGTTATCTTGCTGTCCGTGGAGCTGAGCACCTGCCCCAAATCGTTATAGACATAGTTGCTTCGATTGTAGACTTCTGACGTCGCGGTGCTTGAAGCCCATTTTTCGAGGCTCTGCCGCCTGCCCGAAGCGTCATAACTCACCAGATAACCTTTCCCGGAACTGCCGGACTTGCCTGCAACAACCTGCCCGTTGGCGATATAGCCTTCGGCGACGAGCACCCTGCCCTCGCTGTCGTACTTGTACCAGTTATCAATCACCGTGCGCACCCGCGATTGATTGGTTGTGTCCATGTGAACAAGTCGACGATTACCCAATTCGTCATATTCATACTTTAACGATTCAAGCCCCGCCAGGGCCGAAATGTCATAGTTCATCCATCGTTCAATACCAATAATCCTGGCTGAAACGATAGGTGTAATGTTGAGATCTTCCGTAAACCCATCAAACACGGCGCCGGAGTGGGTATAGATAATAGAATGCGCATTCAGCGCACCCGACAACACATTGCCAGGCAATGATTTTATTTCTTTTAACTGGCCAGTTTCATTCAGCCCGGTACGTGTCTCACTTAACGACGCAATATTATTCCCAGGCACCATATACTCAAACGAGCCATATGGATTTTCCGGATCATCGAACAGCAAGATGGCCTCGGTATTCACAAATTGCGCGACGTTTATTTCACGCACTTTAGCGCCTGACAAATTATACGAATACTGTGACGCTTTTACATCCGTGATCGTGGTCTCGCGCACCAGATCCATGCCGCTAAAGCTGTCTGTTATTGCACTGACCAGGCCATTCTTATAGTAGGTATAGGAGCGAAACGCGCCGAGCCCGCCCACAGACTTGCCCGGTACAGCAGGAACAACGACTGCTTCCCTGGCGACCTGGCCAAACTTGTTGTATTCGTAAGTAAAGACGCGCCCACCCAGGTCCTTATGACTCGACAACTTGCCAAAATCCACCTCATTGAATGTCCACGTCAGGGTATTGTTCAACCCGTCAACTTCCTTGGTCTTGCGATTGTATTCGTTGTATTCATAGCCCCTTTCGTATTTGGATTCGTTGCGTGTGCGGACAATATTTCCGCGCTCATCAAACAGCGTGTATTTGGTATTGCCGATCCCCCCCGTATTGATGCTGGAAGCGTTCGCCTGCCCGCTGCTGGTCAGCGTTTCTTCGACTGCCACACTGCCTGTGGTCTCGCCCACCAGCCTCCCTGCCTGGTCGTACTGGTTGGTCAGCAACGTGACGGCGGCGCCATTTCGGATGACGCCATGGGTGAGTTGGCGATCCAGCGCGTCATAGGTGTCGACCAGTACGACCCCCGTTGCGTCCTGGATGGCGACCCGATTGCCATTCGAATCCACTCGATAGTTGCGCGAATAGCCCAACGCATCGACATCACGCATCAACTCGCCGGCAGCGTTGTAAATGTGCTGACGGCTGCGCAACTCAGTGCTGGTGGCCACACCCGCGTAAGGTCCCACCAGATCCACTTCCTGGATCAGCAAACCTGACGCGTCATAGCGTTTTTCGTGAATGAGACTGGCGCGATAGCGAGTACCGTTCTCTCGCAGGATATCGGTCACCGGCAAGGTTTCGGTCAGTTGTTTGTTGTTGTGATCGTAGCTGTAGGTGGTGACGTAGCCCCGGGCATCGGTGCGACTGAGTACGTTGCCCCAACGGTCGTAGGACTGTTGGATAATCGGGGTAGTTAGGGTAAGTGTGACGTTATTCAGGGTATCCGCATTGATGTTAGCTTCGAAGGCTGGCAGGTGCTGCTCAAGGGCACGGCCTAGCACGTCGAAGAGTGTATAGGTGATGCGATCATCCGTGGTAATGGCAGCGTCGCCAATCTGATTGCTACGCGAAGCGTTGCCCCCCAGATCGTAGTCAACCTGGGTGAGGCCCTGGGCATTTTGCTGCAGGACTGCACGGCCGACCTGGTTGTAGCTATAGCTGGCTCTTACCGCACCGTTGAGCAGTTGGCTGGCGACTTCACCAAAGCGGTTTTAGAGCACACTGTTGACGGTGCTTTTTTGTGAGTTGTCGGCAGCGGTGAACCAATCCGTCGTCGATATCTGCTCACCCAGCAGGTTGTAGCCGTAAGTGCGACGAAGGGTCTGACTGCGCGTCACGGCGCTGCCATTGACGGTCCAAGCACTGAGCACGACGCTGGTCTGACGGCTTTCTTCGGCAATACGGCCGGCGACATCAACTTTGTAGTTCATCGCAGAGTTACCGGCGTCAATGCTCTTGATCGTATAACCTGCGGCGTCGTATTGGGTCCGGCTGGTCTGCGTCAGCCCGGATTGGCTGAGGTTGCCGGCACTCTTGCCCGCTTCGCGGGTTTCGCTAATGACTTGGCCGAATGCGTTCACCATAAAGGTCGTGATTGGCGAAGCGACAACCATGGCAGTCGAAAATGGATCAACCGCACCGGCCTGGGCGGCAGATCGCGCAGGCTCGATGATTTTGCTGACATGGCCAACGGCGTTGTAAGCCTTGGTGGTGACATTGCCACCGGCGTCTTTCTGGGTCAGCAGGTTGCCGACGCCGTCATAGGTAGCCTGGCTAATCACCAAGCTGCCGGTAACCTGGCTAGCCAATACCCCATTGGATTGGGCATTGATGCTTTGTTGCCAGTAGCGCACGCCTTCCTGAGTCACGCTGCTCAGGCGACCCATGGCGTCATACGTAAACACGTTACGGCGATCGTTGCTGTTGCTGGAAGGTGGTGTCGGCAGGATGCCTTCGCTCCAGCTCACCAATCGGGTCGCGTACTCAACCTGACGACTGAGCTTGCCCAGCGCGTTGTACTCCATACCGGTGTAGTGCCCCAAGCCGTCCACTGCAGCGATGCGGTTCCCGCCCAGATCGTAGTAGTAAAAGGTGTTGGCACCGGTAAGCAACGTTGCCCCGCTGTTGTTTCGGGCAATCTGGGTTTCGCGAACCAGTTGGCCAAGTGCGTTGTAGGTGTAGACGGTGGTGGGTGCGGCGGTGATCAGCGATGAGGTGGCAACAACGCCTATGAAGGTATATAGGCTCACCGGATCCTGCTGTACGGCAGTTTTGCGCCCCAGCGCGTCGTAGGTGCTGACCAGGGTGCGGTCTTGCGTCGGGTTGGCAACCAACGTGGTGGGAGTGATTTCCCCGCTCTTGTAGTAGCCGGCGGCCGGCACCGTAGCGGACAGTGCATTGGCATAGCGCTTGGTTGTAAGGATGTTGCCCTGGGCATCGTAGGTGTAGGCCGTCACGCCCTTCAGGGCATCAATGTCGTGGCTCAAGCGGCCAAGCAGGTCATAGACCTTGTAGCTGTCAGCGTAATCGTTAGCCGCCGTCCCGGTATTATTGACGCGTATGCGATTGCGTACAGCATTACCCAACGCGTCGTAAGTGACTTCCGTAGTGACCTGGAAGGTATTGGCTGGGATCGAAGCGTCAGCGCTTTGCTGAAAGGCACCGGCGGATTTGTTGTACCAGCCAGGCGATGTAATCCTCACCTGATGCCCCACCGCGTCGTACTCGTAGCGAGTAGTCCGAGACTGGCTCAAGTCATCCAGCAGGGCACTGTCGTTGACGTTGCCGCGCAGCCGCCCTTCGGTACGCGAAAGCACGTGGCCGAGGGCATCGTAGTTGACGGTGGTAACCAGGGCACGCACCTGGGTACTGACGACGCCCGTAGCGGAAATACTGGCAACGGTGATCGCCGGGCTGATCTCTTCCACCAGGCGGTTCAGGTTGTCATAGTTGTAGCGCCACACCGCGCCATTTTTGTTGGTCAGCGTTTTGCGGTTCCCCACCGCATCGTAGGTGTAGGACTCCGTCTTGTCGGCAGCATCGGTCACACTCGTAAGCTGGCCGATCTCGTTGTAAATGTACGAGGTCGTGACCGGCTGTGCGCCTGACGAGGCCAACGTGGCTGCAGTAGCTGCCAGGGTTTGGGGTGTGGCGGTCGGGATGACTTGGTTGTAGCGAATGCTTTTAGCCATCTTGCCAGTGAGGCTATAGACCGTTTCGGTCACACCACCTCTTGCATCGATGCTGTAGCGCACTCGACCCATGTCGTCATGGACATAGCGGGTGGACTGATCTGCCGCGCCGTTCACACTTGGGGAAACACTGGCTGGCGCATCACCAAAGGTATTGACCACACTGCCCGCAATAGCCGTCGCAAAACGCGTAGTGCGGGTGATTCGACCGCTGCCGTCATAAGTGTTGCGGGTCACCCCGCCCAAGGCATCGATGGTGTCCGTAAGACGACCTGCGTTGTCGTAGACGTACCAAGTGCTCACACCCGCTGGGTCGATCTTGCGCGTAACCTGATCATTGCCGTTGTAGCGGTAAGCAGTGGTCAGGTTGATGCCGTTGGGATCCAGGCGCTCCGAAGTTCGGCGGCCCAGTTTGTCGAAGGCATACAGGACTATTTGCTGGTTCGGGCTGACACTGGTCCCCCGCGCCACCTGAACCTGTTGGCCAGCACCGTCATAGGTGTACGTAGTCGTAAGCTTCAGCCCATCCGGGTCCTGTGTAACGATCAACACCTGGCCATTACGGTCATAGGCGTAATCGGTAACGAGTTGTTCAGGCAGGCCCTGCGCTTCAATGACGCGGACTTGGCGGCCCTGGCCGTCGAACGTGTATCGGGTGATTGCACCATTGGCAGCGGTACGGCTGACCACTCGGTTACTGGCGTCGTAGGTGTAACGGGTCAAACGCCCCAAGGCATCGGTAACGCTGAGCAGACGCCCAGCGTTGTCATACGCATTTGTAGAGCCCTGGCTCAGCGCATTCAGAGTGGTCAGCAACTGACCCGTCTTGTCGTAGTTGTAGGTCGTGAGCTTGCCATCGCCATCGGTCAAGGTCAGCGTTTGGCCATGGCGGTTCTTGACCGTGCTGACACTGACACCGTCCGGCGTGGTCACGGTCATGGAGCGAGTGGCGTCGTTATAGGTGTAAGTGGTGGTCTTGCCCAGGGCGTCGGTACTGACCAGGACCCGCCCAAACGCGTCGTAGTCGGTGGTCTCTGACTGGCCCAGCGCGTTGGAGTGGTGAATGCGGCGACCGTTACCGGAGTAGATGACATTGCTCGTCAGGCCACGGCCATCAACACGGCTGATCACTCGGCCGAAGGCGTCGTAACCCGTTGCAGTCGTACGAGCCAGGCCGCCGACATCTTCATCGCTGGCAATCGCTTCACCACGCTTGTTGTAACTAACACTGTCGGTGACCGTTGAGCCGCTCGCCAGGGTACGGGTCACCGAGATCTGTTCACCAAAACCGTTGTAGCCATAACGGGTCAAAAAACCCAGGGCATCGGTGCTGGAGATCAACAGGCCGCGGGTATCGTAGCCATAGGTACGACGGTTATCCGACGCTGCATTACGAATGGCCTGCACCAGGGTCTTGACCGGCAGCGTTAGCAGGCCACCCGTTAGGGCTGCGGTATCGGTAGTGCTCAAACGAGCGGTCAGGCTGGTTTTTTCACTGGCCTCGCCAAAAGCGTTGTACACCGTCTCGCTCACCTCGCCCAACGCATTGACTACATGGGTCAAGCGCCCCGTGGCGTCGTAGTAAGAGACACTGCGGTTGCCCTGCGCATCCCGCACGCTGGCGGCACGCCCGGCGGCATCGTAGCTATAGGTCAGCCCGTACTGAGCGTAGATGGCTGCAACCTGGTCATCGGTCATCCCTGTGATGACGCGCGTAGACGCTTCCCCAAGCAGCTTGCCGATGGCTTGCCCAAACGCGTCGTAACGCGTACGGGTGCTGCGCTCGTCATTGGTGCCTTGCGCGGCGGTCTCACGCACCAGACGGCCGGCGGTGTCATATTCATAGGCAGTTACGCTGCCATCCGTAGCGGTACGCAGACTGACGCGGCCCATTGCGTCATAGGCAAGCGTCGTGGTGTGTATGACCGCACTCGTCTGCACGCCAGCCTTGACGGTCGCGAAGTGCGTACCTGCCGTGATCTCGGCCGCGTAGGCGGTGCCATAGCGAATGGTTTTCTGTTGGTGGGTTGCTTCGTCGTACACCACTTCGGTGACGAACTGTTGCTCGTCAATGCTGCCTGTCTGGCGGCCTGCCGAGTCGTAAAAGAACCAGGCCCGCAGGTTGTCACCGGTTGCAGGGCGCAACTCTGCAAGGGTGCCACCCGCGCGACTGGCCAGCGCCGTAGCCGTGGCATAACGGATTACCTGTTGTAGGCGACCGCTCGCATCAAAGACGTTTTCGCTCAGGTAGCCTTCGGCGTCCAGTTGCGCCACCTGCCGGCCACTGGCGTCGAAGAAATAGCGGATGGTACGGTCGCCAGTCTGCTCCCTCACCAACTGGCCCCGGCCATCGTAGGTCTTGGTAGTTACAGTGCCAACTGCGTCGGTGCTTGTGCTCAGCCGCCCGCGCACATCATAGGTGTAGCGGGTAGAGCGATCCGCTGCTGTTGCGGCCGGGCGAATATCACTGACTAGGGTTTTGATGACAGCGGTGCCGTTGTACCAGCTACCGGTCAACACCAAGGTGGCATAACGTCTTTCCTCGGCGCGCTGACCCGCTGCGTTGTAGACATACTCCACCACAGCGCCAATGCCATCAACCTGAGCGCTGACCCGGCCGGCTTCGTCATAAAAGGTGTACGTGCGCACGCCCGTCATGTCTTGCACCATGGTCTGCCGCCCCATAGCGTCGTAAACATATTGCGTCGTGCGTGTGGCCACGCCTGCAGCCGTTTGCGTCAGGCTGATCAGGCGGCCTGCGGCGTCGAAGGATTGGGTGAGCGTTTGCCCGACGGTGTTGGTTGTCGAGACGGTCCGACTGGCGCTGTTATAGGTTGTAGTACGTGTGCCGCTGGCATCGACCTGACTGATCAGGCGTCCCATCCCGTCGTACACCGTGGAGACCAGGGTGGTCTTCTCGGTACGCCCTGCACCACGCGTAACAATGGTTTGCAGTAATTGGCTGGCTTGGTCGTGGACATACTCAGTGATGACGGTTGACGCATCCATCACCCCTACACCGGATGAATTTACCGTGCCGTATGCCTTGCGTTGGCTGAGATTGCCACGGTAGTCATACGTCAGATCAACCAGCGTCGAGCGCGTTGTATCGCGTGCGGCCACCCAGGCGTTGAGCGAGACGGAGGAAAGTGCCTGGGTTGGGGTCAGTGCGCTGAGGTCATAGGTCGCGTCGCCATAACTGATCTCCCGCACCAGCAATCCCCACACGCTATAGAGATAGCGAGTGACGTTGCCATCGGCACTGATCATGGCGCTCGGACGATTATTCCCATCGTAGAGGTAACGCGTCACCTGTGCGCTCGATGCCGGCGGATCGGTCCAGGTGGCCGAGCTGCTGTTCCAGGTCGCCGGCAGCGTGTAGCGAATTTCGTTGAGCAACTGGTTGGCGTTGTCATAGGTCCGTGTAACGGTAGTGCCCGAGCTGTCGCGCTCCAGAGTGCGGTTGCCATTGGCGTCGTACTGATACGACAGCACGTTGCCCAGGCCATCGGTTATCCGGATAACATTGCCATCCACGTCATAGGCATAGTACGTCGACAGCCGCTGGCCACTGACGGCCGGCGTCTGCACTTGAATCAGTTGGCCCCCAGCGTCGTAGTAGTAGCTCCACTGTTGATTGAGGCCATTGGTGACGTCGGTGCGACGGCTGCCGGTGTTGTAAGCAAAAGTCGTGGTGCCTGATGCATCGTTTACCGTCTGAACACGGTACTCACCGTCCACCAGCACATAGGTAAAGCTCGCCGCGCTGCCATCGCTCTGGCTAACCCTGGCGATGCGGAAAGTGTTTGCGTCGTAAGCGTAGGTGCTGGTGTAGACGTTGCCATCCGCAATGCTGTTGTCGGTCGGCGTCAAGTCGGTGCTCACACTGGTCAATCGACCCAGCGTGTCGTAGCCGTAATACACCTGCTGCGTGAGCGCGCCGCCTTGCGCGGTGCGGGTATCCAAACGCGCAAGTTTTCCGGCAGCGTTGTATATCAACACCAGCTCTTGCCCCGAGACGTTGTCCTTGACCGCTGCCAGGCGACCATTGGTGTCGTAGCTATAGCTTGTCATAACAGTCGAGCGATCAGTCATCGATGCAATCCGACCGGTTGCGCCGTCGTAACGCTCGACTATATGTGTGGAGCCTTCACTCCACACCCACTGACCGTTGGCTGCATCCCAAGCCAGCGAGTCATGAGCGCCATCGCCTTCATTGGACTTATAGGCGCTACCGTTCCAGGCATAGCGTGTCTCATGGCCGTCGCCAGTGGTACGCACCACACTGCTGCCGGTGGTATTGCGCGTGCCACTCAACACCACCTTGCGCTCGCCTTCCCAGCGCCAACCATCGGCATCGCCGTCCGTCAAAGCGCCCTGAGCGTTGTACGTACGGGTATGAAACAGGTCCTGTCCCATTGCCGACAGCTGCTCGTCAGTAAACCGCAGCACCAGGTTACCGTTGCTCGCATTGACCATTGCCTGGCCACCTGCCTGGCCCAGACCACCCTGGCCAAATCCCCCTACGCCCCCCAACGAGTTCAGCGACGCATTGAACAGACCTAATCCATTGCCGGCAACGACCGCAACCATGCTGCTTCCCCTAACACACCCAAAGATCGGAAATTCGTCGTAGCTCGCGTACGGCTGAACGGCGCCTACGATCAGACTTGTTCCGCTATTGCAGTATTTGTTTAGGGTAAATAAGAAATATTATTGATAACGGAGGATGCCCGCATACCTGTGCCAAAGAGATACATGTTCGATGAAGATAGCGACGACCTTGAAGCGCCTGCAGAGAGCGCTTCTGAGGAGGCATAGGCATCCGGTGCTTTAGCTAACCGCGTAGGTATGGCTACGAGGCACACACGGTGCGCGTTGGGGGCAAAAATGGGGGCATAGCCCATCTTTTTTGAGCAAAAACCACCGTTCTAGAGCCCAGTCAAAATGTTTTTCGGCCAAAACACCCAGAGCAAAGCCCAATCAAATCTAAAAATCTCCATAAATGCGCCTTGACGATCAGGTGAAGTCGTCAGCCGCCTGCTCGTGGCTTTGCCCCGCCCGTGGATTCCACTGAAATCCCGACTGAGCCAATACCCCAGGCTTGAGGCGCTGATCGTCACCATAATCTTCGCGCGGATGGAAGAACAGCGGCTTGGCCTTATCGATCGAACGCAACGCCTGATCGTATCCATCCAGGTAGGCTTTGCGTTCTTGTTCAGACACATTTCCCGGCATCCAGGCAACGTAGGGTGGCAGCACGTCAAACCCCAGGTAGCGGAATATCCCGTTGTGGATCGGCCAGAGAAGGTGGGTCATACAGCCGTCGATCCCATCCGGCTGATACAGGCTTTCGGCGGTGCCGGTGGTGACGCAGACCATGGCTTTGCGGCCTTTGAACTTGCCGTTGTCGTATTTCTCACCGGACGCGTACGCAAAGCCACGGGTCATGGTGCGGTCAACCCAGCCTTTCAGCACGGCTGGCATTGAGAACCACCAGATCGGAAACTGGAAAATCAACAGATCACACCAAAGCACCTTGGCCTGCTCCTGTTCCACATCAAAGGTCGGTCGGCCTTGGGAGAACATGTGTTCCTGTTCAGCGGGGAGGTTCAAAAACTCTGCGTTTACACGCGGCGTGGTGATATCCGCGCTATCCAGGGGCGCCTTCCATTCCAGCGCGTACAAATCACTCACTTGAACCTTATGCCCCTGGGCCGTCAGGGTTTCACTCGCCAGGTCTTTCAGTGCACCATTGAAAGACCGAGGTTCCGGATGGGCATATACAATCAGGACATTCATCTGCATTTCCTCAGGGCCAATGACGCCTTTGATTCTTATGCCTGACCTGGGGTATGACAAATCATCGTTTATCGCCTCATGAAAGAGAAAAACTGCGCCATGAAACCTGATATCCCCCTCAAGTCCCTCGCCTGCTTCGACGCAGTAATGCGCACCGGCAGTGCCGTCCTGGCCGCCGAGCAGATGTTTGTTACACCGGGAGCCGTGACGCAGCAGATCCGTAAGCTTGAGGGTTGGCTGGGCGTGTCGTTGTTCACTCGCACCGTGCGCAAGCTGACTCCTACTCAGGAAGCGTTGGCCTACTGGCAACAGGTCCAACCTGCACTTCAGACGTTGGAGAACGCCAGCCTTGCGCTGCGTCATCGACACGCCCAGGAAGTGCGTCTCAGCCTGCCTCCCGCCTTTGCCAACTCATGGTTCGCTCGGCGTATGCCGACACTCACTCGCCAGCACACTCAACTCAAACTGCACCTGAGTGCGAGCACCGATCTGGTTGACGTCAGCCACGATGGATTTGACCTTGCCGTACGCCATTGCGATGGGCAGGTTCGAGGGTTGGTGGCCGAGTTGTTGCTGGCGGATGAGGTCCGGGTGTATTGCAGCCCGCTGTATCGCGAGCGCCTGCAATTACACTCGCTCGCCGACCTCACGCGCACGACGCCGCTCTACACTACGTCGCATGCGCATTGGCCCGCGTGGCTCGCACAGCTCGGCATGGCCGATGCAAAAATGGCAACCGGCCTGCGTTTCGACCAGCCTGAACTCGCCATCGATGCGGCGCGGCGTGGTCAGGGGGTGGTGCTGACCAGCCCCTGGCTGGTCGAAGAGGCCGTGGAGCACGGGCAACTCGAGCAGGTGTTCGAAGCAACCCTGTCCGTCAGCAAGGGCTACTACCTGGTTCACAGTGCTAGCGCGCCCTTGCGTACACCCGTCGAGCAGCTCCGGCAGTGGTTATTGCAATCCGCGCTTATTGGCTCGCCTCACGTGCAGCCCTGACCAATCCATCCAACCAGTCCTGATGGCCATTGATCATTGGGTTTGGCCGAGCCAGGGCCAGTTCTACTGCCGGCTTACCCTTCTGGGTTTCTTGGGTGAGGATGCGCACGCGCTCCAGCGACAGGTCCTCTATCAGCCACGCATGGTGCACATCCAGGCGAGTATCGCCCTCGCCCGCCCAACCGTGCCAGGCAATCCGCCCTGGTTGGCCATCAGCCGGCGGGACGAATTCATTGCACTGCGCCTCGACCGGGAATCCGAAGGTCTCAAAGTAGAAGCGCATCCCGTCTTGTAGCTCAGGACCCGGGCCGTCATGCAAGCGCACATTCGCCGAGTTGGCGTAATAGCTCGGCCATTGCGACGCGTGGCTCAACAACGGCCAGATATCGGCGGCGGCGAGGCCTGCGACGATGATTTCATTGGAGACAAAATTCTCGGTGAAGCCCGGCAGGTAGCCTTGCGGCCAGATGATCTCTTTCATGCTCAGCACTCAGTGGTAATGGACTGGTGCCATGGTCGGTGCTAGCGTGAAATAAAACCAATCGTCATCTTTTATGCAGAGCATCATGAATCCTGATATCAGGCACCTCGACCTCAACCTGCTCAAGGCCCTCGATGCCTTGTTGGATGAGCGCAGCGTCACCCGTGCCGCCGCGCGATTGTCACTGACCCAGCCCGCCGTCAGCGGCATGCTCACACGCTTGCGCGAAAGCTTTAACGACCCGTTGTTCGTGCGTGCGCAACGCGGCATGGTGCCGACGCTTCGGGCTGAACAATTGGCCGGGCCGATCAAGCAGATGCTCAGTGCTATTGGGCAGATGCTGCAACCCCATGCGTTTGAACCGCACACGGCAACGATGACGCTTTCACTGGCGTCCACCGACTACGCGTTACGGGCCGTGGTGGTGCCTTTCCTCAGCGCATTGCGTGTGCAAGCGCCGAATATTCGTATCGCCGTGCAACCCGTCGACCCTCAGCAACTGCCTAGCCAACTGGACCGTGGCGATATCGACCTGGCCCTCGTGACACCGGAAAGCACCCCGCCAGGCCTGCATTCTGCAGCGTTGTTCGATGAGCGTTATGTATGCGTGATGCGCGACGATCACCCTGAGTCGCGGCATGAGGCGCTGACCCTGGAGCGCTTTTGTGCGCTGGATCATGCGCTGGTCTCCCCCGCCGGTGGCGCTTTTGAAGGGGTAACCGATCACGCGCTCGCCCGCATCGGCAGGTCACGGCGCGTGACCGTCTCGGTGACCAGCTTCCTGGTGCTGCCGGAGATCTTGCATGCCAGCAACCTGATCGCCGTGGTGCCCCGCCGTTTGGCATTGCATGCCGATGGGCTGCTCATGCGTGAACCGCCGTTGGACATTCCAGGTTTCGGCAAGACTGTGGCGTGGCATGAGCGCACTCACCATGACCCCGCTCACACATGGCTGCGCGGACTGTTGGTGGACACTTGCCAGGCACTCGGCTGAATGCCTTCAAGCGCCGCGTTGCACCTTGATCTTGCTGACGATATACGCACCGATAGGAATCGCCGATGTAGCTGCCGGCGACGGCGCGTTACACACGTTCACACTGAGCCTTGTGTTCACGAAAAGGAAGTCGTCGATCAACTTGCCGCTGTTGGAGACGGCCTGGGCGCGGACACCTGCCGGATAGGGTTTTAACTCATCCTGCTTGATAGAAGGGCAATATTTTTGCACCTGCTTGAGATAGCCGCGCTTGAAGATCGAGTTTCTCATCTCGATCAACCCAGGCTTGAAGTTAGCCTTGAGCACTTTCAACACCCCAGGAGATGTGAAGATCTCGAACATGTCCACCAGTGAGAAATCGGTTTTCTTGTAGCCTTCCCTTTTCAGCGCCAGTACGGCATTGGGGCCGACCGTCACCGTGCCATCGATCATGCGGGTCAGGTGCACGCCCAGAAACGGCATGGCAGGATCGGGAATGGGGTAGATCAAGTGATTGACGATTTGATTATGCTCATGGGGTAGCAAGTAGTACTCGCCCCGGAACGGGCAAATCTGGAACTCAGGCTCCAGGCCGAGCATCCGCACCACACGATCAGCCATCAGCCCGGAACAGGAAATCAGAAATCGACCCTGATAAACCCCGGTAGTGGTCGTGATCACCACCTCATTCTCGCGCTCATCGAGCGCGATGACCTCGCTGTTGTAACGGATAACACCGCCCTGGCGGGTGAACTCGTTAGCCATTTGCCGGGTGACTTCGGCGTAATTGACAATACCGCTTGAGGGCACATAAATGCCGCCAAGGCCGATAATGTTCGGCTCCCTTTCACGCAGCGCATCTGCAGTCAGCCATTCACGCTCCAGCCCGTTGGCCGCCGTGCGGTCCCACAGCGCCTGCATTCGCTGCATCTCGACGTCATTGGTGGCCACCAGCAGCTTGCCGCAGGTGTCGTAGCGAATGCCGTGCTCATCACAGAACGCTTTGGTCGCCCGGTTGCCCTCCAGGCAGAACTTCGCCTTGAGGCTGCCAGGGGTGTAGTAAACCCCGGCGTGAATCACACCGCTGTTATGCCCGGTCTGATGACGGGCCGCGCCCGATTCCTTTTCCAGCAGCAGAATCTGCGCATCCGGGTATTCGCCCGCCAACTGCATGGCGGTGGACATGCCGATGATGCCGCCACCGATGATCACAAAGTCGTACACCTGTATTCCCTCTCTTACATCCGTCATGGGCAAACGGGGGCGTCTGCACCCCCGCGCCGTGTCAGTTGGCGCTTTGCCCGTGCTGATGCGCCAGCTTGGGATAGCTGATGTAACCACGTTGCCGCATCAACTCACGACGCAGGCCCGGGTGCGCAGTGAAGCGATCGCGACCGTGCAGCCAGAACAGGTTGTTGATCAGCAGGAATGAACCCACAGCGACCGGCACGGACAGCTTGGCATCGCTGTTTTCCAGTGACTCGCCGAGCGCGTATAACCAGGTGCCCTCTTCGAAATTTTCAGGCTGCACGAATTGGTCGATATAACGCATGGTCGGCCGGCCGACTTCATCGGTGTCGAAGATGGCATGGAACACATCCTCCTTGACGTTCTTGCTCGGCGGCGCCGTCCAGCGCAGGGGACGACGCGCCAGGGGATGCTTGTAGAACGTGTCCAGATCCGCCCAGTCATCCAGGTGCAGGATCAGCGAGTTACCGCCTTCCATGTTCTGTTCGTCGATCTTCATCATCAGCACGTAGTCGGTGATCTGATTCACGAAGGTACCGTCGTTGTGCAACTCCATCACACGGTGCGGAGCACGCAAATAGCTGTCTGAGGTGTCGACGTTTTCCACCACGAACCGCGCATAGAACTGACCACTCATGGCATCGAAGTTAGAGCGCCCGAGCAAATGCGCCACGGCGGTGGAAAATTTGACCATGTCGTCGGCCTGGGACACGTTATCCAGGCCTTGGGGGACGATCAGCAGTCCCCCGGTTGCTCGGTCCATCACCGTGTTCACCAGCATTGGGCGCAGGGTACCGCCGCAGAGCTCATCAAGGATCTGGCCAAATTGGAATCGCAGGAAAGACTTGTACTCCAGCGCCTGCACCGGCAGTTGAGCCACAGCGCTCAAAAACGCACTGACCGTCGATTGCGCAAACGTTAATTCAAGCAGGCGTGGAGACTGGGCCGAAGGCTTGATTGAAAAGCCCTGGAAGGTTGCTGGTGGCTGCATGACCGCAACGTCGAGCGGGGCGAAGGCATTCATTGCTACATCCTCTTTTTTGTCGAGTAGAAAGGCGCACGACGACAGCGTCGTGCACCCGATGGAAATTACTGAATCAACACCTCAGAACAGCGCGACGGTGTAGCTCACCGTCATGCGGGTCTGGTCCTGATTGGCATCCGCCTCGGAGTGCAACACCCCCGAGCGCATGGCGAACCCAAGGCCCTTGAAGGTGCCGTCCTGGATCACGTAGTCGAGTGCCAGGTCGCGTTCCCATTCCTGTTGATCGCGGCCGGTGGTGGTCTTGATGTTGTCGCCCTTGAGGTAGACCACCGAGGCGCGCAGGCCAGGGAGACCGGCGGCGGCAAAGTCGTAGGCATATTGGGCAAACCAGGTCTGTTCACCGGCGCGGTTGAAGCTGGTGATCATGCGATCGGTGAACAGGTAGAGGGATGTGCCGGTAGCACCTTTGTCCGGCAGCGATGCCTGGTTGAGTTGGACAAAGTTGCTGGCGTCCGAAATGCTTTGGTAGCCGCCCGTCAATGCGTGGCCACCGAGGCTGTAGGTGAAAATGGCGCTCCAGGTACGGTTATCGATCTCACCCGAGGCATCGTCGCTGTAGCCACTGGTGCGATAACCGGCACTACGCCCTGCCGCGCGGCCATTGGCACCACTGGAATCGGTGTCGAAGTAGCGCAGGTCGGTCTTCAACGCCTGCCCTTCACCCAATCCCAGCACGTGCTGCAGGCCGTAAAATTGCTGCGTGTAATAGTCCTCAAGGTTGGCCACGTAGTACTGCAGCGTCAGGTCTTTGTTGACCTTGAAATCGCCGCCGGCAAATACGAAGGCAGTGCTCTGGCGTGTACCACCGGCGACGGCCAGTCCGGTGCTGTCTGTGGAGCCGCGCCCGGTTGCATGTTCCAAACGACCCGCCGTCAGGCTGAGGTTGTCGATTTCTGTGCTGGAGATCTGGGCTCCTTCAAAGGTCTGCGGCAGTAGGCGGCCGTCATTGGCTTGCAGGATCGGCAGCTTGGGCATCAGCGTGCCGTAGCGCAGTTCGGTTTGGCTCAGGCGCATCTTGGCGGTCAAGCCAAGGCGGCTCCATTCGTCAGTGGCGTGGTCTCCTGCGGATGGAATCATCGAACTGCCGCGATGCCGCCCTTGCCCGCTGTCCAGCGTCACGCCGAGCAAGCCCATGGCGTCGAGGCCAAATCCTAGAGGGCCATTGGTAAACCCCGAGGTGTAATTGAGCATGAAACCTTGGGCCCACTCCGCGGTTTTACTCTGACTGGCTGGCCCTGCCCGGTCGCGGTAATCGTTGTTGAAATAGTAATTGCGCAGGCCCAGCGTGGCTTTGCTGTCGCCGACAAAATCCGCCGACGCGGGCTGACCGAAGAACAGCAGGCAAGCGCCGGCGCTCAAGCCCGTGAGGGCCAGGGATATTTTCATGGGAAGTATGTCCAGTGAAATTATTGTTGTTATGGATGACATTTATCGAGGAACGGCCTGGGGGCCGCCCTTTAATACCCCGTCATGCAAGGGTCAAACGCGCTCGATCACCATCGCGACGCCCTGTCCAACCCCCACACACAGGCTGACCACGGCGTAGCGCTGCTGGTTACGCTGCAAGGTGCGACAGGCACTGAGCACCAACCGGGCGCCTGAGGCCCCTAATGGATGCCCGATAGCAATCGCGCCGCCCAAAGGATTGACGCGGCTGTCGTCAAAGCTAAGTTCCAGCGCCTTGAGGCAGGACAACACCTGCGGCGCAAATGCCTCGTTGATCTCGATCAGATCCACCTGTGCCAGGCTGATACCGGCGCGCTGCAACGCCACGTTAATCGCCAGGTACGGGCCGATGCCCATGATGCGCGGCTCTACGCCTACCACTGCCGAAGACAGGATTCGGGCCATGGGCGCAACATCGTGGGCCTGGCCGATGGCTCGATTACCCAACAGCAAGACTGCGGCGCCATCGTTGATGCCCGACGCGTTGCCGGCAGTCACGACGCCGCCGGGGAACAGCGGGTTGAGCCGCGACAACGCAGCAAAATCGGACTGTGGCCGTGGATGTTCGTCAACGCTGATCAGCTGGGTTTGCCTCTTGCGCCCAGTGGGCACCTCCACCGGCAGGATCTCATCGGACAGCCAGCCCGACTTCAACGCGTGGGCATAACGTCCCTGCGACGCGGCAGCAAAGTGATCGGCCTCATAGCGGGTTATGCCATACATCAGGGCGACGTTGTCACCGGTCTGCGGCATGCTGTCGTTGCCATACCGCTGAACCAGTTTCGGATTGGAAAAACGTGCGCCGATGGTGCTGTCCGCCAACTCCTGGGTGCGGCTGTATGGACCCTCGGCCTTGGAGATCACCAGCGGCGCCCGCGACATGCTTTCGACGCCTCCGGCCAGGTACAGCGTCCCCTCACCGCAGGTGATCGCCCGCGCCGCATCGATGACTGCGGACAATCCGCTGGCACACAAGCGGTTGACAGTCTGGCCTGGAACGGAGCACGGCAGCCCGGCGCTGAGCAATGCGTTGCGCGCCACGTTACGGCTGTCCTCGCCGGCCTGGTTGGTGCAGCCGAGGATCACATCCTCCACGGCATGTTCCGGCAGACCTGAGGTCTGCATCAGGTGCGCCAGCAGGTTGCCGACCAGGTCATCCGGCCGCATGCCCGACAGGCTGCCGCCGTGACGGCCAAAGGGGGTGCGCAAACCGCTGTAGATATAGGCATCAAGCATGGCAAATTTCTCGCTCAATCAAAGTGGCTCGGCGGCTGCCGGCATTGAGTTTTCGGCGCTGCACAGGGCGATTCCCAGGCGTGCCCGGCGGCGTAGCCAGTTACTGGGGCGGTAACGCGGGTCGCCGGTGAGGGTATGCATACGCTCCAGAATCAGCAGCAGTCGCCCCGCGCCCAGGGTGTCCCCCCACGCCAGCGGCCCGTGGGGGTAGCCGAGGCCCAAGCGCACCGCCATGTCGATATCCTCGACGCTGGCGATGCCCTGTTGAGCGATGTCGCAACCCAGGTTGACGATTGCTGCCAGCGTGCGCTGCAGCACAAAACCGCAGCTGTCGCGCAGCATCACCACGTGGCCACCGTCGCGACTGAACAGCGCATGGGCGGCCTCCTGCATATCGACGCGGGTTGCCGGGTTGACCATCAGGCAGCGCAGCGCACCCAGCTCCAGCACGGTATCGATCGCTACGCTGCGGGAGGGGTCGACACCATGGCGCAAAGCCGATTCGCTGGTGTCGTCACCCAAGGGCGCCAGCAGGCACAAGGCGTCGGGCGATGGGCTCGCGCCTGTCTCGACGTGTGCGCCCAATTGCCCAAGCAGTGCCAGCACACGGGTCTTGCCCAGATCATCGTCCGCAGCCACCCACACGGCGGGCAGTTGCGCGCACGTCGGTACGGGCTGGAGCGTCGAGGGGCTGGCGCTGTTGCCGTCGTATCGATAAAAGCCCTGGCCAGTCTTTCGTCCCAGGTGCCCGCCGGCCTGCATCAAGCGCAGCAATGGATGGGGTCGGTAGCGCGGTTCCTCATAGAACTGGTGATACACCGATTCCATCACCGGTACGCTGACGTCCAGCCCCACCAGGTCCAGCAACTCGAACGGCCCCATTGGAAAACCCGCGCCGTCCCGAAGCAGCGCGTCGATCAGCGCCGGTGTGGCGATCCCTTCGCTGAGCATGCGCAACGCTTCGGTACCGTAGGCACGACCGACATGGTTGACGATAAACCCCGGGGAGTCCTTGGAATCCGCCGAGTAATGGCCGACCTTGCGGACCAACGCGCGTAGCCGCTCAAGCGCGTCGGGCTGTGTAGCGATGCCCCCGATCACTTCGACCAGGCGCATGCGCGGCACCGGGTTGAAAAAGTGCAGGCCGGCCACCCGCCCTGGATGCCTGCAGACTGAGGCAATCGCGGTAATGGACAACGACGACGTGTTGCTCGCCAACAGTGTGGTTTCATCGAGCAGTTCGTCCAGTTGCCGGAACAGCTGCTGTTTGACCTCAAGATCTTCGACAATCGCTTCGATCACCAGCTCACAGTCATCCAGCGCTTCCAGGCGATCAACCACCTGCACCAACGCCAGCGCATCACACGCCTTCTGCTGGCTGATACGGCCCTTGCTCTGCAACGTGGCCAGCGTCGTCACCAATGCGCTTTGCGCGGCGCGCGCCGCCCCCGGGCGCACATCGAACAGTGAGATGTTCAAGCCGGCCAGCGCCATGACCTGGGCAATGCCCTGCCCCATGGCACCGACACCGACCACACCGATTCGCTGAATGGGTAATGCGTTCATAGGCCGAGGTACTCCGGTGTGCGCTTTTGCAAAAACGCCTGCATGCCTTCTTTCTGGTCGTAGGAGCCGAACAGCAGTTGAAAGGATTTACGCTCCAGGGTCAGAGCCTGCTCCAGCGGCAGATCCATGCCGGCAAGCACCACTTCTTTGATCTGCGCGACGGCGATGGGCGGCATAGCCGCGATGGCCACCGCCATTGCCAGGGCTGCGGTGAGGGTCTGCGCGTCGGGTACTACTTCGCTGACCATACCCATGCGCAGGCCTTCGCCGGCGGTGAACTGGTCGCCCGTGAACAGCAGGCGCAACGCCTGGAATTTGCCCACCGCACGCAACAAGCGTTGGGTGCCGCCCGCGCCGGGCATGATCCCGACCTTGACTTCGGGCTGGCCGAAACGGGCCGATTCCCCTGCGATAATCACATCGCAGTGCATCGCCAGCTCGCAGCCGCCGCCGAGAGCGAAGCCGTTTACGACGGCAATCACCGGTTTGCGACATCCAGAAATCGCCTGCCAATGCCGCTCGGCATGTCGGGCATACAGCTCAAGCGCAGTGGCGTCGACCATTTCACTCAGGTCCGCACCGGCGGCGAACACCGTAGGGCTGCCAGTAAGGATGATGGCGCGTGTATCAGGACATGCGTCGAGACGTCGAAACTGTACTGCCAGCTCTTCGCGCAATGCCATATTCAACGCATTGCGAGCCTTGGGGCGATTGAGGCGCAACAGTGCAACGCCCGGTGCGGGTTGTTCGTGCAGAACCAAGGGTTCGGGACAATCAGATGCGTGGCTCATAGGGGCTCCGTGGCCAGGTAAGTGGGCAGGCGTTAACCACGAACGATGCCGGCGGCATAGAGGCGCTCAATCTGCTGAGCGTCCAACCCGAGGTTCTCAAGCACTTTGCGCGTGTCTTGCCCCAAGGTCGGTGGCGGGCTGCGATAGGTCGCCGGGGTACGCGAGAGCTTCACCGGCGAGCCGATGCCACGGTAGTCGCCGATGTCCACCAATAGGCCGCGATGCTGCGTGTGTGGGTGGGCCACTACGGTATCGATGGATGCAATGGCCCCGCACGGCACGCCCACGCTGATCAACTGTTGGGCCAGCGCCGCCCCATCATGGGCAGCCATATGCTGTTCCAGTGCAAGCTTGAGCGCCTCGCGGTTGACCGAGCGAGCGCCGTTATTGACGAATCGAGGGTCTTCAAACATTTCGCCCGCGCCCAACTGCTCACATAACTTGGCAAACTGGCGATCATTGCCCACCGCCAGGAAAATCGGTTCGGTACCCGTGGCATAACTGTCATAGGGCGCAATGTTGGGGTGGGCATTGCCGGTGCGGCGCGGCGTTTTACCGGCGGCAAGGTAGTTGGGCACATGGGGGTGCAACAGCGACACACCGCAGTCGTACAGGGTGATGTCGAGGGATTGCCCGAGGCCGCTGCAATGACGCTCATTAAGTGCCAACAGTACGCCAGCCAGTGCATTGAGCCCCGTCACCATGTCGACAATCGGAAGGCCGATGCGCAACGCGCCGCTGTCGGCTTCGCCATTGACGCTCATAAGGCCGGCCATGGCCTGGATCACGGCGTCGTAGCCTGGGAGGCCGCCGAGCGGGCCATCGCCGCCAAATCCGGAGATGGCACAGTGGATCAAGCTGGGGAAACGCTGGCTCAACACTTCGCTGTAATCGATACCCCAGCGTTTCAGGGTGCCAGGTTTGAAGTTTTCGATCAGCACATCGGCGCCTTCAAGCAGGCCCATCAGCAATTCAATCCCTTCAGGCCGGGAAAGGTCCACGGCGATCCCCTGCTTGTTGCGGTTGACGCCACGGTAGTACGAGGCGTCGGCACCTTCAAAGGGTGGCCCCCACCCGCGCGTTTCGTCGCCGCTCAACGGTTCCAGCTTGATGACCTCGGCGCCATGGTCGGCGAGCGCCTGAGAGCAGTAAGGGCCGCCCAGCACACGGCTGAGGTCGATCACTTTCAGGCCGTCGAGGGCCCCTTTGGAATGGTTCATCAGTGCACCTGCGATCAATGGAAAAAGGATTCAAACCGGCATCAGCTGCATGGCCTCGGCGTGAGAAAGCGGACTTTCGTCGGCCAGGCGTGACAGCAATTGCGCGTTGATCGAGGGTTCAGGGTTGAGCGGGTCGCGGGGCAGCAGCTTGTGTTGCAACAACAAATGGGCCAGGGCCAAACGGCGACTGTTATCCGGTTGTTGGCTGGCTTCCCACGCCATGAAAATCGCCGTGGCGATGTGATACAGGGCACTACCGGCCTGGCGCACTTCGTCGTCACGTCGCTCGCTGGCTACGGTCGACATACGCGCCACCGTGCGACCCAACAGGCTTGCAAACAGACGATGGCTCTGCGCGGGCAAGCCAGCATCAGCCAGCAGTGTCGACAGGTGCTGCTGCAGCGGTTCGAGCGCTTGTTCACGGATGACGGCACGGCCGATATCCAGGGCCACGATATTACTCGTGCCTTCCCAGATGGAGCCCAGGTGAGCATCACGCACCAGCCGCGCATCACTCCACTCTTCGATATAACCAATCCCGCCACGGACTTCCATGGCGTCACCCGTCACACGGCGGGCATCGCGACAGGCGCGGAATTTGATCAGTGGCGTGAGGATACGTACACACTTGCGCGCCGCTTCATCGCCCGCATCCGCCTTGGGCAGCAACGTGGCAATCTGCATAAACATCGAGCGCGCCTGCTCGGTAGGCAGCATCATTTTCAGCAATTGCCGTTGCATCAATGGCATCTCGATCAAATGCTTGCCAAACGCGCGACGGTGCCGAGCGATATACAAGGCCTCGTTCACGCCGCGCCGCATCAGGCCGGCGGCGCGCACGCCATTGGACAGGCGTGACATATTGACCATGTCGGCCATCTGCTGAAAACCGCGCCCCACTTCGCCGATCAGGTAGGCCGTGGCGCCTTCCAGGGTGATTTCACCGCTGGCCATCGAGCGTGTGCCGAGTTTGTCTTTCAGACGCTGAATCCGGTAGGCGTTGCGCGAACCGTCCGGACGCCGCTTTGGCAATAAAAACAGGCTCACACCGGACATCCCGTCCGGGGCGTCATCCGGGCGCGCCAGGACCATTGCCAGGTCGGCATCCGGGTTGGAGCAAAACCACTTTTCGCCGCTCAACAGCCATTCGCCGTCCTTAAGCGTGGCGCGGGTTTGAGTGCGCGACACATCCGAACCGGCAGCCTGCTCGGTCATGAACATGGCACCCTGGAACAGCGTGTCAAAGTCCTGAGAGACCAGGGACGGCAGGTAGCGCGCCACCAGTTCCGGCGCGCCGAATTTTCGCAAGGTACGCGTCAGGGAGTCGGTCATGCTCACGGGGCAGCACAGGCCGAACTCGGCCTGCACAAACAGAAACGTGAGGGCATATTTGACCAGTGGCAGCGTCCCGTCATCGCGGTGACTCATGGCTGCCAGGCCCAGCTCGGCATACGCTACGCGCTCCAGTTCGACAAAATCCGGGTGCTTCTGGATGCTCTGGATGTCTTCACCACGGCGGGTGCGCGGCAACAACTTGGGCGGATTCTTGTCGGCCGACAGAGCCAGTACATCCAGCTCGTTACCGGCGCGAGCCCCCAGCTGTTGCCAGGTCGGCAACCAGTGTTGATAGAGATCGGAGGGCAGGTAAACCTTGAGCAGCGCGGCAAGGCCTGCGTCACATTCGAACAGGTTGAGGCCACGACTATCAGGAATATTCAAGGGGTCGTGGAGCGCTTTGGACACGGCATTCATGGTGACTCTCCTGGTTCTTGTGGAATCAGAGTAGGGTCAGCATCGATAAGTATCTAATACAAAATAAATCAACTACGATAATAAAAAATTATCATAAGCCGAGGGCGTGCCATGGATCTCAAACAGCTGCGTTATTTTGTTGCGGTGGCCGAAGAGCTTCACTTTGGACGCGCTGCCACACGGCTGTTCATCTCCCAACCGGCCCTGAGTTTTGACATCAAGAAGCTCGAAGGTCAGTTGGATATCCAGTTGCTGAACCGCAATAACAAGTCGGTGAGCCTGACCAATGCGGGCCAGGTCCTGCTCAATGAAGCGCGCTACCTGTTATTGCGTGCCGAGCAGGCCAAGCGCCTGACCCTGCGCTCCGCCCAAGGGTTTGCCGGTCGCTTGAGTGTGGGGTTCGTCAATTCTGTGTTGTACCGCGGTTTGCCCGAGGCGGTAAAAACCTTCGAACAGGACCACCCCGATACGGAGATCGTGCTAATGGAGATGAACAGCGCGGAACAGGCCCAGTCGTTGCAACGCGGGCAAATCGATATTGGGTTTGTGCACTGGAGCAAATTCCCCGACAGCATCGAGTGCGAACGGCTGTTGCGCGAACCCTTTGTCTGCTGCCTGCCAACGTCACATCGGCTCTCTGACCGCGACAGCATCGACCTGCAGGCGCTGGCAGATGAAGATTTCATTCTGTTCCCGCGCACGGTGTCGCCGCACTACCACGACCTGATCATCGCACGCTGTGTCGACGCAGGTTTCAGCCCGCGCATCCGCCACGAAACACGCCTCTGGCAGACGGTGGTAACCATGGTGGCTTACGGAATGGGCGTGGCGCTTGTACCACAAACCCTGGCCAAGACCCTGCGCGAAGGCGTGCGCTATTGCGCGATCAATGGGGACGGCGCACTTTCCGAAATTCACGCCATCCGCTTGGCCGCAACGCCGTCCGCCGCCGCGCAAAGTTTTCTGGAGCGGTTCAAAACGTTGCAGCCTACGCTCCCATCTACCAATGACCTCAACGATACGAAATCCCGTATCACGCAATAATTTTTAATCATTATTTTTATCACTGTTGGCTGTATAGGCTCTTAGCTATCGGCCTTGCGTGTGCCTTGGCGGGCCGATCCGCTCATAACCCTTCGCGCAGTGAAGAAGGGTTGTTTCCAATAAAAACAACAGGATCTCACTATGAATACCGCCCAGGATATTGCCGCTCACAAAAGAGCTCGCAAGGCAGGTGTTGCCTCGTTTATCGGCACGACAATCGAGTGGTATGACTTCTACGCGTACGGCATCGCGGCTGCACTGGTCTTCGGCAAAGTGTTCTTTCCCTCAGACCTCAACCCAGGCACTGCCACCCTCCTCTCATTCCTGACGCTCTGGGCCGGATTCATCGCGCGCCCGGTAGGCGGCATTATTTTCGGTCACCTGGGTGACAAGATTGGCCGCAAAACCACACTGGTGATCACCCTGGTGATGATGGGCATAGCTACCACCTGCATCGGTTTACTTCCGACCTACCTGCAAATCGGCATCTGGGCGCCGATCGCGCTGGTGGTACTGCGGGTAATTCAGGGGGTCGCCGTCGGCGGCGAATGGGGTGGCGCCATCCTCATCGCCAGTGAAAACGCGCCAAAAGGTAAAGGCATCCTGTACGCCGCCTTCGCCCAGCAAGGTTCGCCTGCCGGCAACCTGCTGGCCACGCTGGTGTTTTTCGGTTTGAGCGCCCTGCCGGTGACAGACTTCATGCTGTGGGGCTGGCGGATCCCATTCCTGCTATCGGCGGCGCTGGTCATCGTAGGCATGGTCATCCGTCTCAAGCTCGAAGAGTCCGACGACATGAAGCGTCTTATGGCGCAAAAGAAGACGGTCAAACTGCCAATCCTGGAGGTGCTGCGCAATCACTGGCAGATCGTGCTGCTGGGCGCCGGCGTGCTGCCGATCATCCATGTGACTTACTTTAAAAGCACCTTTGCGCTGTCTTGGGCCACCAAGGAACTGGGCTATGCACAAAGCACTTTTCTCAGCGTCATCGTTATTTCTCTGATCGTTCAGTTCATCGCCCAGCCCTTTGGCGCCATTCTCGTGTCGAAGATTGATATGCGCAAAGCGGTTGCGTTCATGGTGATTCCCGAACTGATTCTGATGCCGGCGATGTTCTTTGCCGTCGAAACAAAGATCTATTGGATTGCGGTAGTGGGCATGTGCCTGGCTACCATTCCGCACTCGATGTTCTACGGCGCCGTCGGTGGCATTCTCGCGCGTGCCTTTCCCACAAAAGTGCGCTACAGCGGTTTGTCGATCGCCTACCAGCTCTGTTCACTGTTGGTAGGTGGTGCCACCCCCGTCCTTGCCCAAGGGCTGCTCAACTCCACCGGCAGCATCATTGGGGTGGCCATCGCTTCGGCTTCCTATGCCCTGGTGTCGCTGGTGTGCATGCTGCTCCTGCTCAAACGTATCGGGCATAACGCCTCCGAGCTGTCCTGCGCGGAACAGGCAGACGCCGATGAGTTGGCCGGCGACGCAGTTACAGCGTCGACGCAACCGTCACACGGGCAGCGGCCGGTCCTGGATAACTCGCTTCATGACGAGCGTCGAGGTCAACCGTTGCACATTGGGCAAGGCTGACAGACTCTCATCGTAGAGCCGCTGAAAGGCCGGCAGGTCCTGGGTAATGACGTGAAGCAGGTAATCCGGCTCGCCGAACAATCGTTGGGCATCGATGACCTGAGGAATCTGCATCAGCGCAGCCTCGAACGCATGAACGGCGGCCTTGTCACCCTCACGCAGGGTCGCAAACACCATGGCAGAAAAGTTGAGGCCAAGGGCGCCGGGGTCCAGTTGCGCACGATAGCCCATTAATACCCCTGACTCTTCCAGCGCCCGCACGCGACGATGGCACGGTGAAAGGCTGAGGCCCACGCGCTCAGCCAATTCCGTTACCGATAGGCGACCGTTTTTTTGCAGCTCTGAAATAATCTTGCGATCAATCTCATCCATCCGGAAGATTCTCCCAATTCAAAGCGCTTTGATGACTGTATTTGAAAGCACATTCTAACAATATTTCATTATTCTTCCTGGCGTTCATTATTGCGCGAGGCGCCACGATGCAAAGATGTATGAGTCACCAACGAAGGGGGGCAGCGGCATGACCTTGAGTATCTTCGTTGCCTTCTGGGCCGTATCTATTCTGTTCGTGATCACACCTGGTGCGGACTGGGCTTATGCGATTTCGGCAGGGCTGAAAGGCCGCGTGGTCCTGCCTGCCATCGGTGGGTTGCTGTCCGGGCATATCATCGCCACCCTGATCGTTGCTGGCGGTGTCGGCACACTGGTTGCCAGGCATCCACTGGCCTTGTCAGTGCTGACTGTCGCCGGCGCGGGCTACCTGCTGTGGCTGGGCGTGAATATGATTGCTCACCCTTCCACGCCCCACGCTGATCAGGTCCAGGTGTCCGACTCGTGGCAACGCTGGGCGATCAAGGGGCTGTGTGTGAGTGGTTTGAACCCCAAGGTATTCCTGCTGTTCCTGGCCCTGCTGCCGCAATTCACCGATAGCACGGCGACCTGGCCGGTACCTATGCAGATGATTGCGCTGGGGCTCGTTCATACGCTGAGCTGCGCAGTGATTTATCTGTTGGTCGGCTATGGATCCCAGACAGTGCTGCGGGCACGGCCTGCTGCGGCACGGCGTGTCAGTCGTTTTTCCGGTGCAGCCATGATCCTTATCGCAATCGTATTGTTCATCGAGCAATTACTGGGTTAACCCCTATTTCAGTGAGGCGACAAGAATGACTGATCATCCTGCACCCTATGGCAATGCCCAACCGGCTTCTCGTATCCGTATTCCGCACTTGAAGCAGATGAAGATGGAGGGCCGGAAGTGGGCGATGCTCACCGCCTACGACATGTACAGCGCAGCTGTCTTCGAGGAAGCCGGCATCCCGGTACTATTGGTAGGTGATTCGGCCTCCAACAATGTCTATGGCAACGAATCTACGCTCTCGGTCACTGTGGACGAACTGATCCCGCTGGTGCGCGCAGTCAGTCGTTCAACGAAACGAGCGCTGGTAATTGCCGACCTGCCTTTCGGCTCCTACCAGGCCTCGGCGGAACAATGCTTTCACACTGCCGTGCGCTTTATGAAAGAGGCCGGTGCCCATGCGGTCAAACTGGAGGGCGGCATTGAAATGCTGCCTCAGGTCGAGAAGCTGACGACCTGCGGTATTCCGGTCATGGCGCACATTGGTTTCACGCCTCAGATGGAGCATCAACTGGGTGGTTATCGGGTGCAGGGGCGCGGGGAAGACGCACAACGTCTGATCCATAGCGCCAAGGCCTTCGAGGCAGCCGGCGCCTTTGCGTTATTGGTCGAGATGGTGCCGGGTGAGGTAGGCCGTGAGATCACTGAAGCGGTATCGATTCCGACCGTTGGCATTGGCGCAGGTAACCAGTGCGATGCACAGGTGCTGGTCTGGCAGGACATGACGGGGCTGCGCAATGGCCGGCTGCCGCGCTTCGTCAAACAATATGCGGACCTCAGGTCTGTGCTCCATACCGCCGCCAGTGATTTTGCGCGAGAGGTGCAGGCCGGCGAGTTCCCGGGGCCTGAACATACGTTCTGACCCTCGGAACCCAGGCGTTTCAACGACTCAGTTTGAACGCCTGGCGCGCATTCTCCGCCAGGAACAGACGCCGGACATTATCGTCCAGACCCAAGGCTGCGAGTCCATCCAGACAATCCGCCGGCGTCAGCATCGGGTAGTTTGTGCCAAACAACACCTTCCCCTTTCCCGCCCCACGCATATACGCCACCAGCTCGTCAGGAAACCGCGACGCCTTGTAGGCCGATGTATCCACGTAGACATTCGGGTGCTTCATCATCAGGGAAATCATTTCGGCCACCCACGGAAAGCCGATATGTCCACCGACGATGCGTAGCTCAGGAAACTCGTGCGCTACGTTATCCAGATAAGGCATCGGGCGCCCGGGCTCAGACGGGCGCATCGGGCCTGCATGGCCCACTTGCAAACAGAAGGTGATATCCAGCTCGATGCACTCGGCGTATAGCGGATAGTATCGGCGGTCATCAGGCGGCAGCCCCCATAGCCAGGGCAACACGCGCAAGGCCTTGAAGCCATATTGCCTGACGCAACGACGCAACTCCCTTACCGCATCCATCGGCCGGCTCAGGTCCACTGACGCTACGCCAATGACCCGCTCCGGTTGCGCCGAGACCGCAGCCGCCACTTCTTCGTTAGTGATCATCGGCCCAGCCGGCCCCCACCAGGCACTGGCAAAGACCTTGGATACTCCGTCCTTTCGGAAGGTCTCAAGCGCCTCGGCCGAGGTGATGTCAGGGGTATTTTCGGCTAAAGCCTTCCATGCTGTTGGCCAGCGCCGCAATGACTCAAACATCGAGTCCTGCAAAAAGCGCTTGTTGGGAAACTGCATCCAGGCGTCGATTATTTCCACGGCGTTTTAACTCCTATTCACCCATGATTTCCCGGCGGCGTTTATCCTGGGCCCGGCGATTACCCTCATCACTCATGCCGGTGGGCAGTTCCTGGTCGAGCAGCGTGGTACGCAGGTCAATCTGCTGCATGACCGAATCCTGCAAGGCCTTCTTGGACATGGCATACGCCACGTTGCAATCGGGGGTAATGCAGCGCGCATAGGCAATCGCGGTGGCCAGCAGTTGCGATTCCTCCACCACCTCATGGAAGAACCCGAGCTTCTCGGCCTGCTCCAGCGAATAGAGCTCACCCTTGAGGGTGGTCAGCGCGCCGACCTGATCACCCAACGCGTACTTGATGATTTCCACATACGCGGCGGGCATCGGAATACCGATAGGCACTTCGTTGAGGCCGAACTTGGCCTCTTTGCGCGCGGCGATACGGAAGTCGCAATCCAGAGCCGTGATCAGACCGCCGGCAATGGCATGCCCGTTGATCGCTGCCACCGTGGGGCGCGGGTACTGGAAAATACGCAGGTTGGTCGCGCGGTATTCGGCGTACCACTGGCGGATTCGCTCTTTGTTCTGGCTGCCAAATACATCAAAGCTGTACTTGAAGTCGATACCGGCTGAAAAGGCATTGCCCTGCCCGGTTAGAATCACCGGCAACTCGCTGAACTCGGTTTCGAGCCGATCGAAGGCATCATGCAGGTCCTTGAAGAAGGTGTCGTTCTGCACATTGACCTTGTTAGTATTCATGCGCACAACCGCACACCCCTCCATCACTTCAATCTGCCATGCCATGTTTCACTCCTTATCGGTGGCGCCTCTGAATTGGCGCATCATTGAATGTCAGCAACGCTCTAGCACACAGCCAACGCAAGCTCTTCTTCCATGATTTCGCGCATCCTGAACTTCTGTACCTTGCCGGAGAGCGTCATCGGGAAGCCGTCTACGAAGCGTATGTAGCGTGGGATTTTGTAACGAGCGATCTGGCTGCTGCAGAACTCGCGTATTTCGTCTTCGTTGATCACCAGGCCTGGGCGCACGATGACCCAGACACACAGCTCCTCGCCGTACTTCTCATCCGGCACACCGATCACCTGCGCATCCTGAATGGCCGGGTGTTGATACAGGAACTCCTCGATTTCGCGCGGGGAAATATTTTCGCCGCCGCGTATCACCATATCCTTGATACGCCCCGTGATGCTGACGTAGCCCTCGGCATCCATCGTGGCCAGGTCGCCGCTGTGGATCCAGCCGTCGCTGTCGATGGTTTGAACGGTCTTTTCCGGGTCATTCCAGTAGCCTTGCATCAGCGAATAACCGCGAATACACAACTCCCCCACTACACCGGTCGGCACAGTATCTCCTGACTCAGGGTGGACCACCTTGGCTTCCAGATGGGGATGCACTTTGCCGATGGTCGACACACGTTTTTCCAGCGGTGTCTCACACGTGCTTTGATAGCTGGCGGGGCTGGTCTCGGTCATGCCGTAGGCAATAGTGACATCGCGCATATGCATGTCGCGCTGAACCCGGCGCATTACCTCAATCGGGCACGCCGTGCCGGCCATGATGCCGGTGCGCAAGGTGGACAGGTCGAATTCGTGAAAGCGGGGGTGGTCGAGTTCGGTGATGAACATCGTTGGCACACCGTGCAGGGCGGTGCAGCGCTCTTTCTGTACTGCCTCAAGGGTGCGCACCGGGTCAAACGTATCGTTTGGGTAGACAATGGTGCTGGCATGGCTCAATGCCGCCAGGTTGCCAACCACCATCCCAAAGCAGTGAAACAACGGCACGGGAATGCACAGACGGTCAGTGGCCGTGAGGCTCATGCCCTCGCCGAGGAAAAATCCATTATTGAGAATGCCGCGATGGGTCAGCGCTGCGCCCTTAGGCGAGCCCGTGGTGCCGCTGGTGAACTGGATGTTGATCGCATCAGTGTTCTTCAGCGTCGCCGCGACACGCGGGACGCGCTCGTCCAAGGCATCCCCCAGGCTCATCAGATCGCGAAAGCGCATAAAACCGGGCACTTGCTCCTCGCCCAGGTGGATCACCGTATGCAACGCGGGCAGCCTCGCAGCACTGAGCTGCCCAGGCGCGCAGGTGTTGATTTCCGGGGCAATCGTTCTGATCACTTGCAGGTAATCGGTGGTCTTGAATGCCGACAGGGTGATCAATGCCTTGCAGCCCGCCTTGTTCAACGCGTACTCAAGTTCCATGGTTTTGTAGGCTGGATTGAAGTTGACCAGGATGATCCCGACCTTGGCCGTCGCCAGTTGGGTTATCAACCATTCGGCGCTGTTGTTTGCCCAGATGGCCACACGATCGCCCGGCGCCAGTGACAACGCAATCAGGGCACTCGCCAGTTGGTTTACTTCAGCTTGAAGTTGAGAATAGCTAAGCCGGATATTCTGATGACACGAAACAAGCGCCTCATTATCGGGAAATCGCGCGACCACGTCGTCAAAGAAATCTCCCAGGGTTTTCTCTATCAACGGAATATGAACCGCGCCACGCGAATAACTTCTTTTTATTGTGTTCATCGTGTCTGTCTCAACATTGAAGTACTGCTGTGCCTGTATGCACAGTACGAGAGTCGACAGCGCTGGCACATTGGCAAAACTGACGTTTTTTATGCCAATCTTGCCAAGCCAGTAATTCCCTGCGGGTGTGCGCCAGGCTGCGACTATTTCGGGCCTACCAGAGTGGCAAGCTGTAGCTGACGATCAGGCGGTTCTCATCCAGATCACTCAGGAAGTTGCTGCGGGTGGTGGCGTTACGCAGCTTCAACGCCAGGTTTTTCAGTGGTCCGCTCTGAATGACATACCCCAGATCCGTGTTGCGCTCCCAGGTTCTGCCTTCGCTCAGCCCCGCCCCGCGGTCCACGTTGTCACCCGAGAGATAGCGGGTCATCAGGGTCAACCCGGGAATGCCCAACGCGGCGAAGTCATAGTCGTAGCGCACCTGCCATGAATGCTCATCGCGGTTGCCAAAGTCGTTGATCTGTACCTGGTTGAGCAAAGCATCGTCCGCGCCATTGACGTAGGCGAAACCGGTGCGACCGCTGAGGTGCTGGTAGCCGGCGCTGAAGCTGTGGCCAAGCATTTTGTAGGTAAACAAGGCGCCCAGAGCATCGTTGCCCACGTTACTTCCGCCATCGGCACCCGAGTGTGCAAATCGGATATCGGACTTAAGGCTTTGCCCACCCCCCAACGGCAATTGGTGCACCAGATTGATCAAGTGTTGTTTGTAGATGCCATCAAGACCACCGTAGTAATAACTGGTGAACAGTGTCGGGGTCCATTGATAACGACCTCCGCCAAACAGAAATTCATCACTGGTTTTGGCACTTCCCAGCACTATATTGCGCTTGCCGCCATTGAAGACCGTCATCACTTCATTGTCCGAAGAGTCGCGCTGATTGACCCGATCAAGACGGCCCAGGTCAAGGTTTAAACCCTCGATCTCGTTACTGGCCAACCAGGCCCCGCGAAAGGTCTGCGGCATAAGGCGTGAGTCATTGCGCATCAGAGGCGGCAACACCGGCTGGACTGTGCCGAGCTTCAAGGTGCTCTTGGAAATACGTACCTTGGCAGTAAAGCCAGACTCGCCATATTCATCCTTGGCACGCTTTGGCCCGACCGCATTGGTCTTGAGCAGGCCAGTGCCAACCCGATCAGGGCTGGAGTCCAGTTTCAGCCCCAGCATCCCGATGGCATCAATACCGAAACCTACCGGGCCCTCGCTGTAGCCGGACTCTAAGCGCAACATAAATCCTTGCGCCCATTCCTCTGCTTTATTTTGCGCCGAGCCGCCCTGTCGGAAGTCGCGATTCATATAGAAGTTACGCAGTTCCAAAGTGGATTTACTGTCCCCCAGAAAGTCTGCGTGAGCCGATCCGACAATACCCAGGGCCGCGCCTGCGCAGAGTGCGGGCATAACTGTACCGAAGTTGAAATGCATGGTTAGTCTACCTTTCGCTATTTTTATTGTTATTGCTGTTTTTTATTATTTTCGACTGTGACGCACACTTTAGTGCCGCTGGAATGATTCCCAACGTCACCAAACTTATTCAAACTTCCTGTTCACATTAAGCTGTAACTTGCGTTACTCCTTATTGGGCGGCCATGCGCAGTGCACCATCGAGGCGAATCACCTCGCCGTTGAGCATGGGGTTCTGCACGATCGACGCTACCAGTTGCGCGTACTCGCTACCGCGTCCAAGACGTGACGGGAACGGCACCGTTTTGCCTAGGGACTCCTGTACTGCTGGCGGTAGACCCAGCAGCATCGGCGTCTCAAAGATGCCGGGGGCGATGGTCACGACTCGAATGCCGACACGTGCCAGCTCGCGGGCAATCGGCAGTGTCATGCCAACCACGCCAGCCTTGGATGCCGCATAGGCCGCCTGACCGATTTGCCCATCAAAGGCGGCCACGGAAGCGGTCGTGATGATCACCCCGCGCTCGCCATCGCCATTGGGCACATTGTTGCTCATGGCGGCGACGGTCAATCGGATGGCGTTAAACGTACCCACCAGATTGATCGTGATTGCCCGTGCAAAGGTCTCCAAGTCATGCGGCCCCACTTTACTCTGCACCTTCTGCCCAGGCGCAACGCCGGCGCAGCAGATCAGTCCATCCACCCGACCGAAACGGCTCAACGATTTATCAATAGCGACCTGCATGGAGTGTTCGTCGACCGTATCCGCATGCACAAACAACGCGGCCGTTCCGAGTTCATTCGCCAGCGCTTCACCTGCCGCTGTATTGAGATCAGCCAACACTACCTGGGCACCGGCCTCGACCAACCATTTGGCTGTGGCAGCGCCTAACCCTGAAGCACCACCCGTGATGAAAAAAACCGAACCTTCGATGTTCATGAAAGACCTCTTGGAGAATTAACGAGAAGCACCAAATTGAGTTTTGCGTCGCTGGCAGAACGCGGCGACGCCCTCTGCAAAGTCGGCGCTGGCGGAAACCGCCACGAACGTGGCTTTTTCGGCTGCCAAGGCCGTTTCCAGGGTTGCGTCCAGGCCGCTACGCAGCAAGCGTTTGATCCCCCCATGCGCCGCCGCGGGGCCGTCGGCCAAACGCTGGGCGATGGCCAGGCCAGCGGTGTGTAGTTCATCGCGAGGCACCACTTCAGTCACCAGGCCCGCGGCCTTCGCGTCCGCGGCGCTCAGTTTCGGGTTCAACAACGCGATGGCCATGGCCCGATGCAACCCAACCTGCCGTGGCAGATGCCAGGTAGCACCGCCGTCTGGCGTTGCGCCAATTGCGCTGTACGCCATCAGGAAGCTTGCATCGTCGGCCGCGACCAGAATGTCGCATGCCAAGGCCAGCGACAGGCCAAAGCCAGCGGCCGCGCCGTTGATCAAAGCCAGCACCGGACAGGGCAATTGCGTCAGCCCGGTTACCGCTTCGTTGACGGCACTGATCAGGGTTTCCAACTCATCGGCGCACGCCGCGTTGGAGACATTCAACAAAGCCTCGAAGCGGCGCACATCGCCCCCCACCATGAAGTGCGCGCCACTGCTGCGCAGCACCACAACGCTTGGCGGGTTCACTACCAACGAGCGCACCGCATCTCTCAGCGCCAGCCCCATGCCCAGATCCACACTGTTGCCCGTCTCAGGACGATTCAACGTGATGAAACCAATGAGCCCTTGGCGTTCGACTTGAACGCCTGCATCTGTGTTTAAAGCAGCTGTCATATCGACCTCGCAGACCTTCACGCGTGAGCCGTCGAAGGTTTTGGGCGCAGGATTTCGTCGTAGTCGTCAAGCGACGGAAACTCGAGCGCGGCACGCTGATCCAGGGTCAACAGATGCTCGCGATACTTCGCCAGGTAGTCCTCACGCGCCGCCTGGCTGATATAGGGCACATGGAAGGCCACAAATGGCGGCAGCACCGTAAGACCGACATAGCCCAGCACACCGCGCTGGATGGGCTGCAACAGGATTTCCAGCTCACCGTGCACAGCGCCCGGACCAAACATATGGTCCTGCCCGCCCAGGGAGAACGCGAGCATGGCTTTTTTATCCTTCAAGCCGCCGCGGTCATAAATGCGTGCACCGCCATAGCAGTACCCCGAGATGAACACGCGGTCGAACCAGCCCTTCATGATCGCCGGCATGCTGAACCAGTAGATCGGGAAGTTGAAGATGATCAGGTCGGCGCGCTTGATCTTCTCCAGTTCAGCGAGGATGTCCGGCGCGAGGGTGCCAGTGGTGTAACCGTTGCGCTGCTCCAGGGCGTAGACCAGGTGCTCGCTGTTGGCGCGCTGGCCAAAGTCGCTGGCGCTGGCGACAGGGTTGAAGTTCATCGCGTATAAATCAGACACGTCCACCTCATGCCCCTGCCCGCTCAACACCTCCACAGCGAGGTTGAACATGGCCGTGTTGAATGACTGCGGTTCGTTGTGCGCGTGGACAATCAGTACGTTCATGAAAGCTCCGGTCAATGGCTGATGAGCTCACTGTACGGAAGCGGATCGCGGTGCTAAATTGGCATTAATGACTATTTTTATGCGTAATTTGCCATTATGAAAATCACCCCGGTACGCGTCGCCATTCTTGCTCTCGATGGCTGTTATGCCTCCAGCCTCGCCGGCATCGCCGACGTGTTCCATGTCACCAATGCGCACCTCAGTCGCCAGCAACATAAGACCGGTAAAGCCATTGCCCGGCCTTTTTCCTGGCAGTTCGTGTCGAACAAGGGTAAGCCCGTCACGGCATGCAATGGATTGGCGTTGAACATTGCCACCCCACTGCCGCAAGAGAAGGTCGATATGATCTTTATTCCGGGGCTGTACTACGCCGGGCATGACGCTTTCGAACAGATGCTCGAATCCGCCGCTCCGCAGTTAGAGTGGCTCAAGGCGCAATGGCGCGAGGGCGCGGTGCTGGCCGCTAATTGCACGGGTACCTTCCTGCTTGCCGAAACAGGCTTATTGCAGGGCCGCCAGGCCACTACCACCTGGTGGCTGGAGCGGCTGTTTCGCGAGCGCCACCCCACGGTGAACCTGCAATTGCGCTCGATGGTGACTGAGGAAGACCGCCTGTGGTGTGCCGGCGCCAATGCCTCGTATCTGCTGCAAGGGGTCAGGATGGTTGAGCATTTCTGTGGCGCGAATACCGCGACCCTGACCGCCAAAACGATGCTTATCGACACCAGCCAGACCACTCAACTGCCTTATCTGCCCCTGCAGATGGAAACCGTGCACAGCGACACCATGGTCGCCAAGGCACAGCACTGGCTGCTCAAGCACTTTGCCGAGGACATAAGCCTGCCTGAGCTTGCTTCTGCGCTGTCAGTCAGCGTGCGTACGCTGATCCGTCACTTCAACAGCGTGCTGGGGACAACGCCCCTCGCCTACCTGCAAAATCTGCGTATTGAGATATCCATGACCCTGCTCGAGAGCGGCGATCTGAGCATCGAGGAGATTGCCAATCAAGTCGGTTATCAGAACGCCAGTTCCTTTACGCGATTGTTTCGCCAGCAAGTGGGATCGACGCCAGCCGCTTATCGCAGTCGGTTTGCGACAACGGGCGGCAATCGACAACGATAGTCCAACCACAAACGTGCAAGCCACGGCCCCCAGTGCAGACGTACTCTGCGGGAAATCACTGAGTAGCCGCTCCCGATGCAGACAAAAGACTGGGTCAGACACGCGCCGCAGACCTCCCCCATAGAGAGACTCGAAGCGTTTTTTGGCACCCATGCGTTCAACACGCACCAGCACGATACCTACGCGATCGGCATCACGCTGCACGGCGCGCACCGCTTCAATTACCGAGGTGAGGCCAAAGTTTGCGCCCCTGGTGAAGTGATGGTAGTGCACCCCGACGAACAGCATGATGGCCGCGCCGGTACCGACGCAGGCTTTCGCTATCAGGGCCTGTACTTGCCGCCCGCGCTGGTACAACAAATCCTCCAGGGCAAACCGTTGCCGTTCCTGAAAACCGCGGTATCCCAGGACCCACGTCTGACGACGACGGTATTCGAACTCTTGCACGCGCAAGACCTCGATCCCATGTCTGAAGAAGATGCACTGCTATCCTTCGTGACCACCCTCGCGGCCGTTACCGGCCAACCCCGCACACCCACGGCCCATCATTTCGAGGCCGCACGCAGGGCGCGGGACTATATTCATGACAACCTGGACCGCCCAATCACCCTTGACGAGCTCGCAGAGTGCGCGGGGCGCGACCGCTGGAGCCTGTCAAAGGATTTTCGGGTGTTCTACGGTACCAGCCCCCATCGCTACATCACCGCACGCCGGCTAAGCCGCGTAAAACTATTGGTACAAGCCGGGCAGACCTTGTCCAAAGCCGCGGTAGATGCGGGCTTCTTCGACCAGAGCCATATGTCCCGGCACTTCACGCGCAGTTTTGGGATTGCCCCTTCCCGTTGGCTTTTCCCAGAGCATGGCGCACCTGCAGAAACTGCTCCATACGACTAACCGCTTCTTTGAGCCTTTCAATACTGGTCGTGTAGGAGAAGCGGATATAGCGCTCCGGTTGATTGATCCCAAAATCCAAACCTGGCCCCGTTGCCACCCCAGCCTCTTCGAGCAGCGTCATGGCGAATGCAAAGCTGTCGGTGGTGAATGCTGAACAGTCGGCATAGATGTAAAACGCGCCTTCCGGCTTGGCCACCACACGAAAGCCCAACCTTGCCAACTCGGCAGAAAGGAAGTCGCGACGGCGCTGGAACTCCATGCGACGCGTCTCCAGCAAGTCGAGGGTTTCGGGTTTAAAGGCTGCCAGCGCCGCGTACTGGGCCGGTGCCGATGGCGACAGGAACAGGTTTTGCGCGAGCTTTTCGATGTGCCGTGTATAGCCTTCGGGTACCACCAGCCAGCCCAGGCGCCAGCCGGTCATCTGGAAGTATTTGGAGAAGCTTTGCACGATCCAGACGCCCTCGCAGCACTGCAGTGCGGTGGTGGACTCCTGGTCGTAGGTGAGGCCCTGGTAGATCTCATCGAGAATAAAATGTCCGCCCTTGGCGCGGATAAACTCTGCGAACGTACGGACCTGTTCGAGGCTGAGCATGGTGCCCGTAGGGTTGGCCGGTGAGGCAAACAGCGCGCCGGCGGTCGAATCATTCCAATGGGCTTCAAGGTCAGCCAGGGTGGGCTGGAAGTTATGCGCTTCGCCCACCGGAATCGAGGTAGGCACGCCCTCAAAGATGCGCACGAAATTGCGGTTGCACGGGTATCCAGGATCGGTCAGCAACCATTCCTTGCCCGGTTCGGCCAGGCAGGCCAGTGCGAGTAACAGCCCACCCGAAGCGCCCGCCGTCACCACGATGCGTGCCGCCGGCACCGTGACGCCATAGCGCCGCAAGTAGTAATCGGCGATCGCCTGCCGCAGCTCGGGAATCCCCAGCGCTGGGGTGTAGGTGGTCTTGCCGTTGGCCAGGGCCGCTTGGCCGGCAGCAATGATAGCGGGTGGGGTCGGGAAGTCGGGCTCGCCGACCTCCATGTGCACAATGTCGCGCCCTTCCGCCTCCAGCCGCTTGGCGCGGGTCAGGATATCAATCACATGAAACGGCGCGACATCGTCCATACGGGCGGCGATAACGGGCGGTTTGATCAGTGAGTTCATGGTTTTATCCTCCATTGATAATCGGTGCGACCTGGGTGACTCAAGCCACTTTTTTCAGCGCGATCACACGACCGCGCAACACATCCAGCAAAACGCTTTCGCGCTGCCTGGCCAACGCCATGGCTTTGGCGCGAACGTGCCCATAACCGCGGATCTGCTCGGGTAGCGAAACCAGCTCCAGCAGCGTGTCGTAATGCGCGCCACCGTCCTCCAGCAGCGGCAATACCTCAGCAATCACCGCCTCGTAGCGTTGGATCAGTGCGCGCTCCTGACGGCGCTCGACGGAGTAGCCGAACACATCCAGCGCAGTCCCCCGTAGCCCACGCAGCTTGGCGAGCAGGCGGAACACCGGCACGATCCAGGGGCCAAATTCGCTTTTCTTCGGCAGTCCGGTATCAGGCGCGCGTTTGGCAAACAGCGGTGGGGCCAGGTTGAACACCAGTTTGTAGTCGCCTTCAAACTGCTGGGAGATGCGGTCAAGGAAACCGCTTTCTACATGCAGGCGTGCGACTTCGTACTCATCCTTGATCGCCAGCAATTTGAAGTAGTACTTGGCAACGGCCTGGGTCAGTTCGCTACGTCCAGTGCCGAGCCGTTGTTCTGCGTTACGTACCTGTTCGACCAAGGCGCTGTAGCGTTGGGCGTAGGCACTGTTCTGATACTCGGTAAGGAACTGCTGACGGACAGCGATCACCTCATCCAGTGTCTTGACGGGCTCCGGTGAAATACGCACACCCTGGCCGGCAGCCTTGGACTCCAGCAATTGCTCGACGGCTTGTGGGTTGACCGCTGCCTGGCGCCCCCAACGGAAGGCTTCTGTGTTCATCTTTTTGGCCGCGCCATTGAGTTCGATGGCCGATTCGATTGAAGTCGCAGAGATAGGAATCAGCCCGCGCTGGTAAGCAAACCCGAGCATGAACATGTTGGCGGCGATGCTATCGCCCAACAGCGCTGTGGCGATGCGACCGCAATCTACGAACTCGGCATGATCCTGGCCCACTGCCTCGACGATATTGCGCCGCAGCGCTTGGGTGGGGTATTGCATATCGGCATTGCGAGTAAAGGCACCCGGCATGGTTTCCTGGGTGTTGGCCAAGACGTAGGTGCTGCCATGGCGCGTTGCCGCGAGGGTCTTGGTGTTGCCCGCCACAATCAGGTCGCAGCCCAGCACCAGGTCGGCGCCACCGGCGGCGATACGGATGGTCTTGATTGACTGCGGGTCGGGGCCGAAGCGCAGATGGCTCCACACCGATCCCCCCTTCTGGGCCAGGCCCGCCATATCGAGCAAGCCACAGCCGCGCCCTTCAAGGTGCGCAGCCATGCCCAAAATGGCGCCAATGGTGACGACCCCAGTGCCGCCCATGCCCGCGACTAAAATGCTGTAGACCCGATCATCGATACTCGGCCGCATCGGTTCCGGCAGCAACGGTACCGCCTGCCCCTGCACGGCCGCCTCCGGCTTGCTCAGGCTGCCGCCAACAACGGTGACAAAGCTTGGGCAGAAGCCGTTGACGCAGGAATAGTCTTTATTGCAGGAAGACTGATCAATCGCACGCTTGCGACCAAACTCGGTTTCCACCGGCTGCACTGACACGCAGTTGGACTTCACGCCACAGTCACCACAGCCTTCACACACCAGGTCGTTGATCACGATGCGTTTGGCCGGGTCGGGGAAAGTACCGCGCTTGCGGCGCCGACGCTTTTCCGCTGCGCAGGTCTGGTCGTAGATCAGCACCGACGTGCCTTGCACCTCGCGGATCTCGCGCTGGACGTTGTCGAGTTCGTCACGGTGATGGAAGGTCACGCCGGCGGGCCAGGCGGTCTCCAGCGGGTATTTGTGGGGCTCATCGCTGACCACCACGATGCGCTTGACCCCTTCGGCACTGACTTGATGAGCGATGGCCGGCACGGTCAATGCGCCATCGTGTTTCTGCCCGCCGGTCATGGCCACGGCGTCGTTGAACAGAATCTTGAAGGTGATGTTGGTGCCGGCGGAAACGGCGGCGCGTATGCCCAGATACCCGGAGTGGAAATAGGTGCCATCGCCGATGTTCTGGAACATGTGCTTGCGCTTGGAAAACGGCGCCTCGCCGACCCACACCATGCCTTCGCCGCCCATGTGGGTGTAGCCCAAGGTGGAGCGGTCCATGGACTGCGCCATCCAGTGGCAGCCAATACCGGCGTAGCCTTTGCTGCCTTCCGGCAGCACCGTGGACGAGCTGTGCGGGCAGCCGCTGCAGAAGTAATAACTGCGTGCCAGCAACTCGGTGTCGCCCTTGACCACTTGGTAGGCACGCAGCTCTTCAATACGCAGACGCAGGCTGGAGTTGCTACCCAGTTCGAGCAGGCGTTCGCCCAGGGCGATAGCGATCTGGTTGGAGTCAAGGGCCATTTCCGACTGGAACAGCGTCTGGCCCCCCTCATCCAGTTTGCCGACAATGACCGGGGCGCCGGCGCGGCCGTAGAACTGCTCCTTGAGCTGGAATTCGAGCAGGCTGCGCTTCTCCTCCACCACCAGGATTTTGTTCAGGCCCTCAGCAAAACGTAGCGCGCCTTTGGGTTCCAGAGGCCAGACCATCCCGACCTTGTAAATGCGCAAGCCCATGACAGCGGCGGCCTGTTCGCTGAGGTTCAGGTCGTCAAGTGCTTGCAGTACATCCAGGTAGCTCTTGCCGTGGGTGATCACGCCAAGCGTAGCGCCAGGGGCATCAATGACTACGCGGTCCAGCGCGTTGTCACGGGCAAAGGCGCGCACCGCATTCAGCTTGTAGCGGTGCAGCCGCGCTTCCTGTGCGTGTGGGGTATCGGGCTGGCGGATATTGAGGCCGTCGGGCGGCAGGGCAAAATCCTGGGGGATTTGGATTTTCACGCGGTTGATGTCGACGTCAATGGTCGCCGTGGCCTCCACGGTGTCCTTGACGCATTTGATGCCGACCCAGCAGCCGCTATAGCGAGACAACGCCCAACCGATCAGGCCGAAGTCGAGGATTTCCTGGACGCCGGACGGGCTGAGTACCGGAATCATGGCGTCGACCATTGCAAATTCGCTCTGGTGGCAGGTACTGGACGATTCGCAGGTATGGTCATCGCCCATCAGCACCAGCACCCCGCCCAACTGCGCGGTGCCCGCGAGGTTCGCATGCCGGAACGCATCACCGGTGCGGTCAACGCCGGGCCCCTTGCCGTACCACATGCCGAACACACCGTCATACTTGCCCTCACCGCTCAGGTGCGCCTGCTGCGCCCCCCAGATGGTGGTGGCCGCCAGATCTTCGTTGATGCCTGGGACAAACAAGGTGTGGTGCTGCTCAAGGTGTTTTTTCGCCTTGCCCAACTGATCATCCAGGCCGCCCAGGGGCGAGCCCCGATAGCCGGAGATGTAGCCAGCCGTGTGATGGCCCGCTTGCTGATCACGTTGACGCTGGGTCATGGACAATCGAACCAGGGCCTGGGTGCCGGTGATGAAAATACGCCCTTGGGTAAGCGTGTATTTATCGTCGAGCTGGACGGTCTTCAGGGTCATCATTCAACTCCACCCCTTGGTTGGGGTATTTATTGTTTTTAGTGATGAGCAGGCGCGACTTGCCCTCACGCGGCTGCATGGAGACGACCGCGCGTATTACGTCTGTCTTGGGGCTAAACGGTATGAGGGCTGGCTAGTCCGGCGAGCGCCACATCGTGTAGAGCACCAGCGTGGAGAACACCCCAATCGCCAGCCCTGCCGCGAGTGAAATCTTGAGCCCCATGACGCCGCCAAAGAAGCCTCCCGTCAGGAGCGCCAGCAGCAGGTAAACACCGTCGCTGCGCTTGCGATGAGGGCGAATGATCAAACTCAGAAAAGGGGTCATAACCTTGCTCCGTCGCGATGACGGCCTGGGTCAGCCGTCATGTGGAGCTGACTTTATCGGCTGGCGCCGGAATTGGATTGTACGTTTGTAGGTCTGCGCCTGGACGCCGATATGCACCGGGTGTGCTACCGGTCCAACCACGAAAGGCACGGTGAAACACCGCCGTGGAATCAAACCCCAAGCCCAAGGCAATCTGCATGATGGAGAGGTCGGTATGAATCAGTTGTTGTACGGCGATGTCCCGGCGCAACGCATCCTTGACCATCTGGTAACTGGTTCCTTCCTCCTTGAGCCGACGCGTCAGCGTGCGGGTCGACAGCAACAGCGCCGAGGCCGCGCCCTGGATGGTGTCAGCCTGTTTGAGATGGGCCAACAGGTATTGCCGCACCTGTTGTGCCACCAGGCGCTCCTTCAACGTGGTGAACAGCCAGTAGCGCGGCGCTTCGCGCAGGAACGGCAGTAACTCGGCCTTGCTGCGGCGAAACTGCATTGCCCCCCACGCGGCATCGAACGACAACGCCGTGCACGGCTGCTCGAAACGGACAGGGCCAGGAAACATATGCATGTATTCCGATGCATACACCGGCGTAGCGAAGGAGAACGCCACGCTGTGCAGCGGAATTTCCTGGCCTACCAACCAGGAGGCCACGCCGTGCACGAGTTTCATCATCAGTTCGTGCCCCCAGCGCTGGGCGTTGGCGGCGGGATCACGGGCCTCCAGCGAGATCACCATCTGGCCGTCGCGCTCGTCGTAGCCAAAACAATAGTCGTCCAGCAATAAATTCCAGAATCGCGTAAAGCGGTACATCGCATTACTCAGTGAACGAGCATCCAGCAGGCTCGCACACAAGTACTTGAGCGTGCCGCTGCGCATGCGCCTGGAAAACTGCCCCATCACTTCATCATCGGTACCCAGCGCAACCTGCTGATACAAACGCACAAACTGGTCGTAAGTCACCCGCGCACCCGGTGCCTCAAGCAAATGTCCGGCAATGCCCGCAGCACCGACGAATCCACGGATATCTGCCTCGCTGCAGATGTTCAACGCCCCTTGCAGCAAGCCTTGAACGAAAGTCATAGGCAAGGTGTTATCCACGGGATGGTCCACCTGCTGCGCTCCTATGCTGACGGCTGATATGGCGTGATATGCAAACTATTCGGCGGATCGGGTTATTTCAAGGGCCCAGGCGCACTGGCTAAGCTAGGCCAAAACCCATACCCAACGCAACCTTGCTCGAATGGCCGCTTGAAAAATGCAGCCATCGCCTGGCCGTTAATGCAAACCTTTCGGAGTCTGAGCCATGCCGTTTGAAACCCTGCTGCTGGAAGTCCATGAGCGCGTCGGTCTGATCACGTTGAACCGCCCCCAATCACTCAATGCCATTAACACCCAGGTGATCACCGAGCTTAACCTGGCCCTGGATCAACTGGAGAACGACCCGGCGGTCGGCTGTATGGTCATCACAGGCTCCATCAAGGCCTTTGCCGCCGGTGCCGATATCAAGGAAATGGCCGAGTTCACCTACCCTCAGGTGTTTCTCGATGATTTCTTCTCGGCCGCCGACCGCATCGCCAGCCGCCGCAAGCCGCTGATCGCTGCCGTGGCCGGCTATGCCCTGGGCGGCGGCTGCGAGCTTGCCGTGATGTGCGATTTCATCTATGCGGCCGACAATGCGCGCTTCGGGTTACCGGAAATAACCTTGGGTGTGTTGCCGGGTATTGGCGGTACACAGCGTCTGACCCGCGCCATCGGCAAAGCCAAGGCAATGGAAATGTGCCTGTCCGGACGCCACATGGGCGCCGAAGAGGCCGAGCGGGCAGGCTTGGTGGCGCGCGTTTTCCCAGTCGACAAGCTGTTGGAGGAAACACTCAGGGCCGCTAGCGCCATCGCCGAAAAATCCCTGCCGGCGGCCATGCTGGTCAAGGAAAGTGTCAACCGTGCTTTCGAGTCGAGCCTCAGTGAGGGCGTGCGCTTCGAGCGCCGCGTGTTCCATTCGATCTTTGCCACCGCCGACCAGAAGGAAGGCATGGCCGCCTTCGTCGAAAAACGTGCGCCCGTGTTCAAACACAGATGACCTGGCCACCGCGGCCCTAGCTGCGACGAACCTCCTTCAACTTTTACCTCTCAATACGGGAGCCTTCCATGGCCCACAAAGATGTGTTTTTCGTTGGCACCGCGCGCACCGCCATCGGCAGTTTTGGCGGCAGCCTGAAAGATGTGCCCCTGGTTGACCTGGCTACCGTCGCCGTCAAAGGCGCCTTGGCCCATGCCGGGATCGATGGCGAGCCTATCGGCCATGTTGTCATGGGCAATGTAGTGCCCACCGAGCCACGTGATGCCTATCTCTCCAGAGTCGCGGCCATCGGTGCCGGGATGCCCCAGGAAACCCCAGCCTTCAACGTCAACCGCCTATGTGGTTCCGGGCTGCAAGCGATAGTGAGTGCCGCACAAGGTATCTTACTGGGGGATTTTGCCCTGGCCGTTGCCGGTGGTGCGGAGTCCATGAGCCGTGGACCGTACCTGCTGCCCAACCTCCGCTGGGGCAGCCGTCTGGGTGATAGCCAGGCCGTGGACTACATGAATGGCATCCTGCATGACCCGTGGAAGCGAACTCACATGGGCGTGACCGCCGAAAATATCGCCAAGCGCTACGGCATCACCCGCGACATGCAGGACCGCCTGGCCCTGCAAAGCCAGGAGCGCGCTGCTCGCGCCATCAGCGAAGGCCGCTTCGAGGCGCAGATCGTTCCGGTCGACGTGCAAATTAAGCGCCAGACGACGCTCTTCGACACAGATGAAAACGTGCGCGTCAACATCGACCTCGAACAGCTGTGTCGGATGCAACCAGTCTTTCAGAAAGACGGAACGGTCACCGCCGGCAACGCATCAAGTCTCAACGATGGCGCAGCCGCGGTGGTGCTGGCAGACGCTGTCGCGATCCAGCAACACAACCTGCCGCCTCTCGCACGCCTGGTCGCGTATGCCCATGCCGGCGTTGACCCGGATTACATGGGCCTTGGCCCGGTGCCGGCGACCCGCCTGGCCCTGAAGCGCGCCGGTTTGAACATCCAGGACATTGATGTAATCGAGTCGAATGAAGCCTTTGCCGCACAGGCCTGTGCCGTGGCGCAGCAACTGGAGTTTGACCCGGACAAGGTCAATATAAATGGTTCGGGCATCTCCCTCGGGCACCCGGTGGGCGCGACCGGCGCAGTGATTGCGATCAAGGCGATCCACGAGTTGCAACGCAGTGGCGGACGCTATGCCCTGGTCACCATGTGCATCGGCGGTGGGCAAGGGATTGCCGCCATTCTTGAGCGGGTATAACCCACCAGTCTGCTTTTGCCCCGCAAAAACCGCCGGCCAGGTTAAACCCACAAACGTCCAAGCCAAACGGCGATGCCTCTGCTTATGCTCTGCCAGACAACAGCGGTATCGCCTCGGTGCGCCAACATGCAGAACGAACAACCGAAACAAGACTGGGTCAAACACGCAACGCCAACCTCAAAAGTGGAGCGTTTTGAAGCCTACTTCGGTTCGCACGCGTTTGATCCGCACCGACACGATACCTATGCCATCGGGCGCACCCTGTCGGGCGTACACCGCTTTCACTATCGGGGTGAATGCAAACTGTGCCTGCCCGGCGAAACCATGATCATCCATCCGGATGAATCCCATGATGGTTGCGCCGGCTCCGACGCCGGCTTCCACTATCGTGGCGTGTATGTGCCGCCGTCTCTGGTTCAAGACATCATCAAGGGCAGCGCCCTGCCCTTTTTCGGCGCCTGTATCACGCAGGATCAGCAACTGGCGATGGCCGCCGACGCACTGCTCAATACACTGGATGCCGACCTAGACTCCATGGCTGAGGATGACGCGCTTTACACGTTCGTTATCACCCTCGCCAGCGTCGCCAACAGCGGCGTTGTCAGCGCGTCCCATCACTTTGCGGCTGCCGCCATCGCACGCGAATACATAGACGACAACCTCGACCAGGCGATCACCCTCGACGACCTCGCCCACTACGCCGGGCGCGACCGCTGGAGCCTATCGAGTGACTTCCGGGAGTTTTTCGGCACCAGCCCCCATCGCTACCTGACGCTACGGCGCCTCGACCGGGTCAAGGCGCTGGTCCAGGCCGGGCAAGGATTGTCGGATGCGTCGGTCGAAGCTGGTTTCTTCGACCAGAGCCATATGACCCGACACTTCAAGAAGGCCTTCGGTCTCTCCCCCACGCGCTGGTGCAGCCCGCGAAAAACCTGAGGTACAGGCGCCGCGCAGGACTGGCGGGTTATGCAAGTTAATCGGCGGATCGGGTTATTTAATCGCCAGTGGAGCACTGGATAAGCTAGCGCCACCTACACCGGACATGACGTCCACGTTACCCCTGCAAGGCAGATTCACCACGCACTTCGCGCGGGGTGAAAACGCTGCGGACCGTAATGCAGCACCCGCTGTGCGCAAGCATGGCAACCCCATAACAAAAAACTCCAGCCAATAACAATCAAGGTATCAAGGAGCTCAACATGTCATTGCACCCTGCCTACCAGGCGTTGCGCAGCAGCCCGCGTTATCGCGAACTGGTCCGGCGCCGCGCTCGCCTGACCTTCACCCTCAGCGCCATTGTGTTAGGGCTCTATTCGCTGTTTGTCGCAGCGGTGTCCTGGTTCCCCCACGTCCTGCTGCATGTGCCTGTGGGCGGTGGCATCACGCTGGGGATCTGGTCGGCACTCATCCTGATTGTCGGCTCCTGGCTATTGACCGGGCTGTACGTATTTCGCGCCAACCACGTATTCGACAAGCTGAACCAGGCGCTGCTGTTGGAGGTGCAACCATGAGGGCTCCTCGCCTATTGTTGGCCACTGGGGTGCTATGCCTGATCAGCTTTGCGACCCTGGCACAAGCCAGCCAAGCTGTGGCGCGCCAACCCAATATGACCGCCATTGCGATTTTCCTGGCCTTCGTTGTCACCACCGTCGGCATCACCTACTGGGCGGCTGGCCGCACGCGCTCAGCAGCGGACTTCTATACGGCCGGAGGCGGCATCAGTGGTGTGCAAAATGGCTTTGCGATTGCCGGGGACTACATGTCCGCCGCCGTGTTGCTGGGCGTATCGAGCATGGTGTTTTCAACCGGGTTCGACGGCATGATCTACTCGGTCAGTGCGATTCTTGGCTGGCCCTTGATCATGTTCCTGATGGCCGAGCGTCTACGCAACCTGGGGCGCTACACCCTGGCCGACATCATCGCCTACCGCCTCGACCCGGTGACCACTCGCTTGTTTTCGGCGTTCAGTTCGTTCGTCATCGTGTGTTTCTACTTGATTGTGCAGATGGTCGGCGCCGGACAATTGATCAACTTGCTGTTCGGCCTTGACTACGAAGTCGCGGTGGTCTGCGTCGGTGTGCTGATGGTGGTGTACGTCACGTTCGGCGGCATGGTGGCGACCACCTGGGTGCAGATCATCAAGGCCGTGCTGCTGCTCAGTGGCGGCATCCTGCTGACAGGGCTGGCCTTCCAGCACTTTGGTTTCAGCATGGAGCGCATGATTGACAGCGCCGTCGCGACCCACCAGAGCGGCCAGCTGATTCTCGGACCATTGAAGATCGCCACGGACCCGGTGTCGATGATTTCCCTGTCCTTGGGGCTGGTGTTCGGCATCGCCGGTTTGCCGCATATCATGATGCGCTTTTTCACCGTGCCGGATGCAAAGGCGGCGCGCAAATCGGTGCTGGTGGCCTATGGTTTGATCGGTCTGTTTTTTATCCTGGTGTGCATCCTCGGCACCGCCGCCATCAGCATCGTCGGTACCGATCCCAGCTACTTCGACCAAGGCGTGATTGGCGGCCCCCTGCTGGGTGGTGTGAACATGGCAATCATGCACCTGGCACAAGCCTTGGGCGGTGACCTGATGTTCGGCTTCCTCGCCGCCGTTGCCTTCGCGACGATCCTGGCCGTGGTGTCGGGCCTGGCGCTTGCCGGCGCGTCCGCGATATCCCATGACCTCTACGCCAACGTGTTGTGCAAGGGCAAAGCCGACAGTGGCAAGGAAATGCGCGTCAGCCGTTGGGCCACCGTGATCCTGGGTGTGCTGGCAGTTGCGCTGGGGATTCTATTCAAGGGTCAGAACGTGGCGTTCCTGGTGGCGCTGGCATTTGGTATTGCGGCCTCGTCGAATTTTCCCATTCTGCTGCTGGCTATGTACTGGAAAGGCCTGACCAGCCGCGGCGCTCTATGGGGCGGGCTGAGCGGTTTGGTCAGCTCACTGGCGCTGGTGCTGCTGTCGCCGGGGGTATGGGTCAAAGTACTGCATCACCCCGAGGCCTTGTTCCCGTACGACTACCCCGCCCTGTTCTCGATGCCGTTGGCCTTCGCCGTCGCGTGGAGCGTTTCCTGCCTGGATCGCAGCCCGAGCACTACGAGCGAACGTGATGCATACGAGCAGCAAAGCGTACGCGCCGAAACCGGCTGGGGAGCTGAGAAAGCCGCACAGCACTGAAAACTTCTAACGGGAGCGTGGCGCAATCGCGTCACGCTCCCTTTTTTTGAGCTATCGAGAGGCCCGACGATGCCTGTTTCTGAACGACGGTCGCATTTCGGCCAGTACCGGCCCCAGGTGCTGGAACTGCTGGCCAGCAAAGGCTTCAGTCAGGTTGGCATGCGTGAACTTGCCTCCTCCCTGGGCCTGTCACCCGGCGCGCTTTACCACCATTACCCCAGTAAGCAGGACTTGTTGTTCGACCTGATTGAAGAGTTATATGAGGAGTTGCTTGCCGCCGTCGCCAGCGTCAGGCGCTTAGCGGTGAAAAAGCCGGAAAAACTCAACCTGTTAATTCAGGTACACCTTCGCCTGCATGCAGAGATGCCCTGGCACTTCCGCCTGGCGGAACGGGACATTGGGTGCTTGACCGAAGAGCAACAGCAGCGTTTGCAAACCCTGCGTGAAGACTACAAAGGCGATCTTTATAGGACCTTGGGCACACCTGCTCAAATATTTGATCCTGAAGCCGAACTCATCGCCAGGCTTATCGCGAACCTACTGCAATTTGCCCCGACCTGGCTGGCAGGCTCAGCGATAGATCAACGCCAGCAACATAAATTTCTGCAGGACTTCCTGATAACGGCCATAAACAAGTTGCAAATACACAAACGTACAACTATCCGTAGATTAGTTTAGAAAATACACAAGTGATTTTTTAAATTCTGGCATTTGTACCTCACCCTACCCTGCGCATAATCCTCTCGATCCAGAACGTATGGCTACATCACCAATACACTTTTCCGTATTTACGGAATCGCTGCCAAAACAATAAAAACAGGAAGAGACAGTGAATATCACAGACACGCGAGTCCGCAGTATCCTGATCGCTGGCGCCTTGTCGCTATCGTCTTACTCCGCCCAGGCCAATTCTTTCTACTCCTTTGGCGACAGCCTCACCGACAATGGTATTTCAGTGCGTGAATTTGGCGCAGCCATCGGTAACGCCCCGGGTCGCTACCCGGGCGCAGATGGGAAATTCACCAATGGCAGCACATGGGCCGAAGTATTACCCGGTCTGTCCGGACTTTCATTCAGCGACACCAATGGCTATGCAATCGGCGGCGCAAAAAGTGGATATAGCGGTTTTGATGACGCCTTGGTGGGAGCACCGACCGGTTTTCTAACCCAAATTGAAAAGTTCCGCAGTGACGTGGTCAGTGGAAAAAAATTCCTCGGCGAAAATGACCTGGTTGGTATCTGGATTGGCACCAACGACATTTTCGATGACGCATCCCTCGCGGCACTGGATACCTACGTCAACAATATAGAAACAGGCATCCGCACACTTCAGGCACTGGGCGCACATAACTTTGTGCTGATTGGTTCTGATGACGTCTCGTTATTGGCAGGCCCTTCGTCCGCGGTAGATCCGGGCCTTGAAGCGCTTTCAAATGCTGGCAAAAACTTCAACCAGAAACTGCTGGCGCTTAATATTTCCAACGTGAACATCTACTATTTCGATGTACTGACCTTATTGAGAAATACGGTCAGCGATCCCGTGAAATATGGTTTCACTCATGTCACCAGCCTGGATAACTGCGAGGCAAACCAATGCGACACGTTGACACTTGCACAACAAAACACTTACTTAATGAAGGACAGCATTCATTACACCGACCGCTTTGAAAGACTTATTGCGAGTTATATCGCCAATATCATCAATGCTCGAAACACGCTCAGCGTGCAATCGACCATGGTCGGTTCAGCAGGCGCCAATTTTCTTCAGCCGCTGATCAGTCGATATGACCTGCGGGGTATCGATCTTCAGGAGCGCGATCAAGCTTCGTCATGGACGGTGTTTATCAACGGTGGCACAGCCCATGGGGCCGATCATTCGCAGATACCGGGGCCTGGGCTCGATCGCGGAAAAAACACCTTGAAGAGCGACACCATCAGTATCGGAGTCGACTACCGACTCTCAAGTGAATGGACGCTCGGAGCAGCTCTTAACTACTCAGATATCGAATCGAGACAAGCAACCAGAGGTGGCAGCAACACCGCATTGCAAATGGGCCAGGCCGCGGTCCTCGCGAGCTTTGCCGCACGAGGAACATTTATCAATATGGGGGTGGCCTATGGCGCAGGCCAGTTCGATATCTCACGGGCCGGCGTGTTCGACAGCCTGTCTGCCTCACCCAATGCCAATGTCTTGAGTGCCACAGTACGTGCAGGCCGGTGGTTTCACTTTGAGTCGGTTGAGTTGGCCCCGGTGATCGGCCTGGATTACTGGCGTAGCAGAATCAGTGGCTACTCCGAGCAAGGCGATTCATTACTGCAAATGGGTGTGCGCGGCCAGCAATACGAACAACTGAATGCCAGCCTGGGTGGGCAGATAGGAAAACGCATCAATAGCCACGGGGCATCCGTAGAGTCACTGCTGCGCCTGACCACAGAGCAAGTCCTGACCGACAGTGATCGAACGCTTGAAAGCTTTCAACGCAACGCGCCCAATTTCAACATCAAAACCCCCGTCAACGGGACGGACGAAAGACCATTCGGGCGCCTGAGCGCGCAAGTCGACATCCATCTTCCTTCAGGATGGGGCATGAACTTGAATGCGATGAGTACCTTTGGCAACCGGCAGGATGATCGCTCGATAATGGCTAGCTTTAGCTACGATCTCTAACGCGGGTCTGGGGCCGTCACCGCCCCAGAAGCCTTCACTCCTAATAGGATATTTTTAGGGATAAAACTTCCGCGAACCAAGAAAATACTTGAATACTTTCAATATATTATGCCGTCATTCGATTCCGGGTTCGGCACCATCTCTAGTTCCACTGACAGCCAGTAAAGTCCATGGAACCCTTTAAAACCCGCCACTTGGCGGTTTTTTTCGTTTATGGCGTTCCGTCGGTTTCTGTCGAGTTCCAGGCTTTTTAGGTATAGCTTTAGAGATACAAGCCAG
>NZ_JBWKOX010000019.1:0-135095 GCF_059416305.1 Pseudomonas sp. GW821-FHT09D08 | reverse complement strand
AAAGATCGCCCATACGGTCTGTTCGATGGTGATGGTCTTTTTCTGCTAATCCAGCCTAACGGCCGAAAGGGATGGCGCTTTCGATATACCAAATTCAATGGCAAGCAAGGACCCACGGCTTTCGGCAATTATCCTGTTGTCAGCCTGACAGATGCACGAGCCAAACGTTTGGAGCTCAAGGTGCCTCCTATCTAAGCAAACTCGTAGGTAGTCCTGCAGATCCTGCGAGTACACCCGCTTTGTCCGGCCGCGTAGCCAAGGTAGCGAGTGGCTGACGACAACCCCATCGTCAAGTGCCGCTAGTTCCTGAAAAAGCGTAAATTCGCCTCTGCTGCGGAATTCCGCATGATCGAGTGCTGGAACGGGTACGCAGTACAGAACCGATACGAGTTCCTGTAGTACTACGCGCTCAAGCCACCGTGTTACACCACCTGCTGGACCTGATCCGCTTCAGGCTCTAGCGCATCCACAGTAGCGACATGGTTGGTGATGCCGAAAGGAATGTGCACGGATGGCGCAACGGCGCTAGTCGATTTAAGGTGCCCTGATTGGTCATCGAAGAAGATGTGTGGTTTCAATACGCCTAAAATTTTGCCTTTCTCTATGCCACCCAGGAAGAATGCGTCATTGGCCATGACACCCCAACTCTTGAGTGTATTCATCGCACGCTCATGAGACGGAGCATTGCGGGCTGTGACGATCGAGACGCGTATGCGGTTTTCGTATTTAGGATTGAGCTTTTTGTGCTTCTCCTCGACCGACTGGATTTTGGATATCCGCACCATGAACTCCTTCAGCGGCCCCGGGTTATGGGGCTGCATAACGTTTTTCACTTCGTGCGCATGGAACTCAGACAACCCAGAGGCCTGCATGATTGTTTCGGACTCATCGCCGGCGAGTACGCCGTCAAAGTCGAATGCGATACGTAGGGTTTTATCAGCTTCGTCGTCTTCAAATTTTGAATCGAGCACCTGGCCAGCCGGGTACCCGGCCTTGATTGCCGCTTCCACGTCTTTTTTGTCACCCGACAAAAATAAAGCGATATTCAGTGCTGGTATGTATTCATAAGGGCATTTTCCCTGCATAAAAATCGCCCTTGTCATCCCAAGGCCATAATGCTCGATAGTCTTCAGCACGCGCAGCCCAGTGTCGGGATCATTGCGCGAAAGAAGTATTACCTCGACGAGCGGATCCGTAGGATCGACGCTAAGGTCATTCACTGACAGTAAGCGCTTGATGAAGGGGAACGCTATCCCCTTAGGAAGCGGGTCGTGAAGATTTTTTTGCTGAAACTTGCGGTACTCCTCCTCCCCCTGACTCTGAAATACTGCGTCCGATGCCAGCAAATCAAACACAGCGCTGGAAGCGACGCCGATCACCAGGCGATTTTCTAACTCGTAGGGCATTGGAACCTCTCTTGATGCCTCTAAACGCAAATATTGATGGGCATCGAACATGCCGCTCGATTTCAGGGCGGATCAAGAAGCACACATCGCGCGCCTCCTCCCACGCACAGTCAGGCATATCAATCTTCAAATCAATCTACAGGTTGTTTTATTAATGGGTGGATCACTTTGAATCTTGCTGATTAGCGCCGAGTCAGCCATCACCTGATCGCCGAATGTCGGCCCCAAACTATTCTCCTGAACGAAAATGGCATAATATGCCAACAATCAAAAGTACCTGTTTGCATGGAACTGGAGCTAGTTATGGCGACGCGAAACGTTGTGCTCACCCCTCACCAGGAACAAGTTATCCATGACCTGGTGCAGTCCGGCCGTTATCAGAATGCCAGCGAAGTGATGCGAGAAGGTTTACGTTTATTGGAGCAGCGCGTCGCCGAAGACGCCGCCAAAATTGAAGCACTTCGTCAAGCGACCTCAATCGGCATCATGGATCTTGAGCGCGGGCGCTCTACTCAGGTGAACGAAGGAGATCTGGAGCACTACCTCGAGGGCTTGAGCCTGGAGGCAACCCTCTCCGCGCGCGAGAAACACTGAGCATGCCGCAGTATCGGATTTCCAACCCGGCGCGCGCCGACATTGTTGACATCCTCAGGCTCTCCCAGACACAGTTCGGCGATCAAGCACGCCAGCGCTACCAGGCACTGATCCTCGCGGCGCTGCAAGCGCTTGCCGACACGCCTTATCGCATTGGCAGCCACGACCGCGATGAGCTTGTACCGGGCCTTCGCAGCTATCACCTCATCTATTCACGCCAGCAGGCCAAACAAACCCATGGAACGGTCAAAAGCCCACGCCATATCGTGTTCTATCGTGTGGCAAACGACGACGTGATCGAGGTCGTCAGACTCCTTCATGACGCCATGGAAGTGCAGTTGCACTTGCCTAATGACTGATCACCGAGCTAGCCCAAAGGGCTAACTGGCCATGAACAGCGAAGGTAAGGTGCCCCATCGCCCTCGCTGTCAGTCGACTCGGCAGCCAATTGAAGCGGGAGGTTTTGGACCTAACCTGACTATCGAGACCCAAGACCAGAAACACGATGTTCAACTTTGCGTACCACTTCAATGCTGAACAACCGCTTCTAAAGTGTTTTCGTGACCAGGCGCCTAACATTACGCTCCCGCTCTCGATGGGCACGTGTATCGATGCCCATGGCGACCAGCGCCTTGGCAACATCACGCAGAGCACGAACACTTCGCGTGCGAGTCAATTTCAGGATAGGTGCTGAAAAACACACCCGACAACACCGCTTAAAGGTATCGACTCATTACCCATGCACTCTTCCGAACAAGCAAGGGTTTGCCAGATACGGGTTGCTCATCCAGTATACGGAGGCGCACTGAATACCAGCCACGGCCACCGAGGTCCGTGTCAGAAATCGCCATTCGCGATCGCTCGCACACCCGGTGCGAGCGGGGGCAAATCTGGGGGCATATTTTAGATTTTTTGAGCTGAAAATATTGTCCTAGAGCCCAGTCAAAATGTTTTTCGGGGACCCTGAGAGTCTTTAGGCGTTATCGGGCAGGCTATTCGGTGTGATCATTTCTGCTGCTAAATGCAGCTGAACGACGATTCAGAGGAAAGATCCCAAGCTGTTTCGCGATCCATCAGATGTGTGCCATGTTGTGCAAAATTTGGTGATGGTCAGCCCTATGACACTGCAACAGCTCAACTACTTCCTCGCCGCCATCGAGCACGGCACGTTTTCCAAGGCCGCCGAGAGCCTGCATATTTCTCAGCCCTCGCTGTCCGAACAGATCCTGCGGTTGGAGGAACATCTGGGCACTCATGTGTTTATCCGCACCAACCGCCGTTTGATGCTGACCGAGGCCGGTAGGCGTCTGCAGCCGTTTGCCCAAGGCATGGCGACCTCAGCGCGGCAGGGATATGAGGCAGTCCAGGCCGTGCGGGAGTTGTCCGGTGGGGTTGCCAGTTTCGGTACCTTCGGCACCGCGCATCACTACTTCCTCACCGACTTGATCGAAGAGTTCCGCACCCTGCACCCGGATATGCGCATCAAGATCGTCGGCTACAACTCCTCGGAGATCGCCGAACTGGTCAGCCAGGGGGAGATTGAAGCGGGGCTGGTGATGCTGCCCATCAAGCAGCAGAACCTGACGGTGAGCGAGCCCGTGTGGTCAGCCCAGGTCGGGTATATCAGTGCTGACCCCGAACGCCTCAAGGGGCCGAAAACCATCAATGACCTGGCGGTGGCGCCGCTGATTCTTACCGAGGCGCGTTGGCGCTCTGCCGACCCGATTCGCCGTCTGCTGGCGCAACTGGCAGCCAAAGGTGGAGAAGTGTTGGACCCGATCATTGAGGTCGAACACCAGATCACCGGCTTCGAATTGGCTGCGCGCGGCTTGGGCGATGTGATCGCGACCCGGCCGATCCTGCACCACCTGGGCTTCAATGATCGCCTGGGCTGGGCGCCCATCACCCCTGCGATTTTTGAAGTATTTGGCTTCATCCATCGCCACGACACGCCCATCTCGCCGCCCACCCGCGTGCTGCTCAACCTGATGCGCACGCACTTGAGTCGCATCCAGAGCCGTTACGCGCACCTGGAGTCGTTTTAGCTATAGGCGATGCCTATAGGAAGCACATGACTTGCCCCATTCATCCGCTTGGTCCTTGACCCGATACTCATTCCACGGACGCCAACAATAGGCGCTTCCAACGTTTGAGTAATGGGGAGTCATAATGTCCAATCAACCACGCTACTGCATCATTGGTGCCGGCGCCGCAGGCCTTGCTGCCTTGAAGACCCTGACTGACGCAGGTTTTCAGGTGGACTGTTTCGAAAAGTCCGCGCACATCGGCGGCCACTGGAACACCGACTACGATGCGCTGCACCTGATCACGCCCAAGAGCAGTTCGTTTTTCGATGGGTTCCCCATGCCCGCCGACTACCCGGTGTACCCAAGCCGCGATCAGATCCAGACCTACATGAACGCGTACACCGACCAGTTTGGTCTGCGCGAAAAAATCACCTTCAACACCGCTGTCAGCACCATCAAGCCCCTGGGCGACAACGGCGAAGCCGGCTGGGATGTGACCCTCGCCGATGGCACCAACAAGCGCTATGCCGGGGTGCTGGTCGCGAACGGGCACTTGTGGGACTGCAAAGTGCCGGAAGTCGGCAAGCGCTTTACCGGCGTGTCGATCCACTCCGGTGAATACCGAAACGTGCAGCAGATCAAAGGCAAAGTGCTGGTGGTCGGCTTCGGCAACTCTGGGTGCGACCTGGCAGTGGATGCCGCCCAGGCACGCCTGGACACCACCATCGCCATCCGCCGGGGCCAGTTGTTCCAGCCCAAGACCGTGTTCGGCCTGCCTCGCGGCGAGTTGCCGTTGCTCGGCCAACTGGCACCGGAGCAGCAAAACATGATCATGAACATGCTGATCATGGCCAGTGTCGGCACCCACAAGAACTACCCTGGCATGCCCGCACCGGAAACCTACGACCTGGACGCCCAACCGCCGGTGGTCAACACCCTGCTGCTGTACTGGATCCAGCACGGCCGTATCAAGGTGGCGCCGGGCATCGACACCATCGAGGGCAAGACCGTCACGTTCACCGATGGCAGCCAGGCCGATTACGACACCATCCTGTGGGCCACCGGCTTCAACACGCGCCTGCCGTTCCTCGACGAAAGCCTGCTGCAATGGCGTGATGGCGCCCCACTGCGCACCGCCGCCATGACCCTGCCGACCAACCTTGAAGGCCTGTTCTACATCGGCCTGGGCGCGCCGCGTGGCCCGCAATGGCCGGTGTACTGCGAACAGACCAAGCTGGTGATGCGCTTCCTCAAACTGCGCGCAGCCGGGATGAAAGGCCTCGCCGCCAAGTTCGCCCAATTGCAAACCGCCGACTCGCGCATCGACATCGTCAAACGGGAATGGCTGGCCAACTACCAGGAAACCCAGAACCAACTCGACGTCCTCGAACTGGCCCTGCCGACCCCTGCCCCAAAACCTCAACTCGCCTGATCGGAACCCTAATTATGAGCACTGCACCAAACGCCAGCGTCATCATCACAGGCACCTCCTCCGGCATGGGCCAGGCCGTCGCACAACGCTTTCAGGATGAAGGCTGGCACGTGGTCGCCGTCGATGTGACGCCGAGCAAGCAGCCTGCAAGCGCCCTGTTCTCGCCCGTGGTCGGCGACATCACCCGCGAAGATAGCCTGACCGACGCCATCGACGCGGCCCTCGACGGCAAGGCACCGCTCAAGGCGGTGATCAACGCGGCAGGGATCTTCCCCACCTCGTCCCTGGAAAGCTTCAGCGAAGCCTTGTACCGCAAGATTTTTGACATCAACGTGCTTGGCTCGCTGAACATTGCGCGTATCGGCAGTCGCCATCTCAAGGCCGCCGGCGGTGGCGCGATTGTATTCTTCGCCTCGGTGGATGCGTTTACCGTGTCCAAGAACCAGTTGCTCTACAGCGCCTCGAAGGCCGCCGTGGTGGCGATGACGCGCTCGCTGGCCATTGAGCTGGCGGATGACAACATCGTGGTCAACGCCCTCGCCCCAGGCTGGGTTGACACCGAAGGCACCCGCGCGGGTGGCCGCATTGAAGCGGCGGTGGCGTCGATCCCACTCAAGCGTGCGGCACGGGTTGAAGAGATCGCTGATTGGGTCTGGCAACTGAGCGCCAAGCCGGGCTATGTCACCGGTGAATCGCTGTGCATCGCCGGTGGTGTATTTATGCGCTGATCCGCTGTATCTCAGGCCCCACGCGTTAGACGTGGGCCTGACTCCCTATTGACTGCTGCCTCACTACAATTATTCCAGAGGGCAATATCATGGGCGAAGTTTACGCTTCCTCGATTTCACCTGATTATTCCGCCGAGCGTGCGCCGGCCCAACCTGCTCGCAAACGCCTGACCAAAGCGGTGGTCGGCGTGACGCTGGGCAACATGGTCGAATGGTTCGACTTTGCGCTGTACTCCTCCCTTGCCGGCATCATTGGCAAAACGTTTTTCCACGACGACAACCCAACCACGCAATTGCTGGCGATCTACGCCACCTTCGCCGCCGGCTTTCTCATCCGCCCCTTGGGCAGCCTGGTATTCGGGCCGATTGGCGACAAATACGGGCGGCGTACCGCGTTGTCGCTGAGCATCAGCCTGATGGCCATCGCCACGTTTGCCATTGCATTGATCCCCAGCCATGCCAGCATCGGCGTGGCCGCGCCCATCCTGCTGATTCTGATGCGTCTGCTGCAAGGCCTCTCCACAGGTGGCGAATATGGCGGTTCCTGCACCTTTATCGCCGAACACTCGCCCGACAAACGCCGCAGTTTTTTCACCAGTTGGCTGGAGTTCGGCAATATCTCCGGGTTCTTGCTCGGCGGTGCAGTGGTCAGCCTGTTTACCCTCGGCTTGGGTGATGAAGTCATGCAGGACTGGGGCTGGCGCGTGCCCTTCGCAATCGGTGGATTGCTCGGTTTGATCGCGCTGTACCTGCGCCTGGGCCTGGAAGAAACCCCAGTGTTCAAGGAAATCCAGGCCAGCGAAAAACTGCACAAAGCCAACACTCCCAAACAAAGCCTGTTCAGCCTGTTGGTCAATGAGTGGCCAAAGATCCTGCAATGCATGGGCTTGGTGATGGTGTTCAATGTCACCTACTACATCATCCTCGGCTACATCCCCGGCTACCTGGAAAACGTGCTGGGCTACAGCAAATCGTTCGCCATGTCCCTGGGCATGACCGCCACCCTGTTCATGCTGGTGCTGATCCCCGTGTCCGGCTTGCTCGCCGACCGCTTGGGGCGTAATCGCATGATCATCAGTGGCTGCGTGCTGCTGATCGTGATGGCGTTCCCCTGCTTTATGTTGCTGCACACCGGCAACGCGGCGTTCCTGCTGGCGGCGTTGTTGATCCTGACGCTGTCCCAGCTGTTCTTCGAAGGCGCCATGCCGGCAACCATGACGTCGCTGTTTTCCGCCCGCGTACGCTTCAGCGCCCTGGCCCTGAGCTACAACATCGCCGTGTCGCTGTTCGGCGGCACGGCGCCCTTGATCAACACCTGGCTGATTTCTGCCACCGGCAACCAGATGATCCCGGCCTGGTACCTGATTGCCGGCGCCGTGATCGGCCTGGTGTCGATCCTGTTCGTCAAAGACTCCACCGGCCAACCCCTCCCAAAATGAGAACTACCATGACCAGCAAAACCGCACCTCGCCAAAACATCTCCTCCGGCGGCCAGTACGAGTCCGTGTTCGGTTATTCCCGCGCCGTGCGCGTCGGCAACCACCTGCATATCTCCGGCACCTGCGCCTCGCCCGACTACGAGCACAGCAATGCCTACGAGCAGGCCCAGGCCATCCTGGTGACCGTGAACAAGGTGCTGGCCGAAGCCGGCATGAGCGCCGCAGACGTGGTTCGCACCGTGGTCTACCTGCGTGACATCAACGATGCGACGCCGGTGGCCAAGGCCCACAGCGAAGTGTTCGACGCCATTCGCCCGGCCAGCAGCCTGATCCAAGTGGATTCGATGCTGCGCCCATGGCAGAAAGTTGAAATCGAAACCTACGCGATCGTCGCCGAGTAAACCGCTCGGTTAAGCCAAGGGGCCGCGCATCTGTCGCGGCCTTTTTTATGCGCCGCGTTTTTGGCGGAAAGCCTTCGGCGAGATCGCCGCATGGCGCTTGAAAAACCGTGTGAAATACGCAGGGTCGTCAAAGCCCAACTCATCAGCCACCTGGCTGATGGTCAAGGTGGTGTAGATCAGCAAGCGGCGGGCTTCCAGCATCAAGCGGTTATGCAGGATATGCAGCGCACTGCTGCCCGTCAGGCGTTGGCACACCTGATTCAGATAAGTGCCGGTAATGCCCAACTCATTGGCCAGGACTTCGATGGCCACGTGTTGCTTAAAGCATTGCTCGACGCGTTTCTGGAAGCGCTGCAAGTGGTGCAGGCCTTTGCTGTCCACGCGCGGCGGTGCTCCGCCGCTATCCGACAGGCGCCCGATCTGTACCGCCAGCACTTGAACCACGCCTTGCAGCGCAGCATCGCGGCCCATGGCGGAGCCGGTGTACTCGTTATGCAGCAAGCTGAACAAGGCATCGAGCACACCGACCTGGGGATGATCGGCAAGCCGATAGTGCTGGCCCCGGGCAAATGCCTCGCCGGGGGCGATGAGTTCATCGAGAAAGGTTTTCTGGATGGCGACCGAATAACCGTCCGCACCCGGCTCCAAGTCAAAACCATGGATCGCCATCACCGGCACCACAATCAAGGCTGGCCCGCTCAAGGCATGCCGGGCGGCCTCCAGTTGCACCACCAAAGCACCGCTGCGCAGGTACACAAAGTGCACCAGGTCGGCGTGACGATGATTGGGAATATGCCAGTCCAGGCGGCCGCTGCGATCACAGATCAATTCGCTGTGCAGCGGCTCTGGTGAGGCCCACGGCAGTATCTCACCGTAGAGTTTGAAGGTCGGCACCGTGCGCTGTAACGCATCGGGCAATGCCCTCATAGCAGGCCCAGGGCCCTGCGTGCCTGGGCGATGGAAGCCGCATCGATGCCGGCGAACAGGTTCGCCGTACTCTTCACCACACCGCTGCACTGGGCAATGCCCACCATGGCTTCGAGGTATTTGAGGGCCACGGTGGACGAGTCCACCACCGGCACTTGAGTGCCCGTGACCTGGCGGTAGCCGATGCGCCGCAGCAACGGCCCGTAATAGGCACAGCCCACCAGGATCACGTCCGCACCCTCGGCAATGCACTGCTGCGCCACGGCTTCCAGGCGTGGGATAAAGCTCGTCTGCGGCGAGTGAGTCGCTTCCAGCAATAACTCCAGGTTGGAGAACGGTTGTATCGAACGAACAGGTTGGCGAATACAGCGCTCACTCAGGCCATAGCCGACGATGTCGCGCTCGATGGCCACGGCGGTTTTATCCGACACGGTGATCACCGCAAAGCGCTGGCCCATGGCGAGCGCCGCCAACATCGATTGTTCGCCCACCGAAGCCACCGGAATGTCGAGCATTTCTCGCGCCTCCCATAACGGGTCGTTCCAGCAACCGAGAAACACACCGTCGTAGCCGTCGGCCTGGGCCTGGATTGCCGCTTCCACCATCAGCACCGAATTCAGGTGTTCGGCGTAGAGCGAACGGGTGAAGCCGCCGCTGTTATCGAGAAAACGAAAGTCCAGTTGCACACCCGGCGCCACGGCCGCGCCCACGCTCTGGTGAATGATGTTCCACAACGGTTCAAGGGCCGCATTGCGGCCCGTGGGGTGTATCCAGCAGAGTTTCATCGCGAGTCTTCCTGTAGACAAAAAAAACCGGCAGCCCTGGCCGCCGGTAAATGAGGAAACAGCTTCAGGGCATCGGTTTACCGGTGCGGTCTTCGGTCATCAGAATCGCGATCAGCCCCACCACGGCGGCGCCGATCAAGTAGTAAGCCGGGATCATGGTGTTGCCGGTCTGGCCGATCAGCCAGGTATTGACCAACGGCGCAGTGCCGCCGAACAACGACACCGACAGGTTGTAGCTCAGGGCCAAGGCACTGAAACGCACCGGTGCCTTGAACAGCGACACCAGCGTGGCGCCCATCGCGCCTTCAAACAGTAACTGCGCAACCAGCAGACCGAGCACCGCGACATACACCAGCACCACGTTGTGGGTTTGCAGCATCGTGAAGGCCGGGATCGAAAATACGATCAGCAGGATGCAACCCAGCGCGATCAAGCGCTTGCGCCCTACCCGATCAGCCAGCAAACCGGAGAACGGCACCAACAACAGCATGCTCAATGTGCCGACCATCCCCAACACGCTGCCGAAGCTGGAGGAGTAGCCCAGTTCGTTAGTCAGGTAGCCGGGGATGTAGCCCAGCACCACGTAGTAGCAAACGTTGTAGATCGCCACCAGGCCCATGCTCTTGACCAGGTTGGGCCACTCATCCACCAGCATCGACAGCAGGCTGCGTTTGTTGGCCACCTGTTTGCGTTCGTTCTCTTGCAGCTCTTTGAAGATTGGGGTTTCTTCAAGGTTCAGGCGCAGGTACAGAGCGATCATGCCGAGCAAACCACCGATCACAAACGGCACGCGCCAGCCCCAGGCACGCATGGTTTCTTCACCAAGGGCAAGCATCAGGGCGCTGACCACCACGCCGCCGAGCAGGAAACCGGAAAGGATGCCGACCTCCAGCCAACTGGTGAGGAAACTGCGGCTTTTATCCGGCGCGTGTTCGGCGATGAAAATCACCGAACCGCCGTACTCGCCCCCAGTCGACAACCCCTGGAGCATGCGCATCGCCACCAACAAGATGGGCGCTGCTATCCCGATGCTTTCGTAGGAAGGGATCAACGCAATGCAGAAAGTTGCCACCGCCATCAGTGCAATGCTCAAGGTGAGCGCTGCACGGCGCCCATAGCGGTCGCCAATGGGGCCGAAGACCAGACTGCCCAACGGCCGCATCAGGAACCCGGCGGCGAAGGTCGCGTAGATGGCGATCAGCTGTGTAGTGCGGCTTTCACTGTGAAAGAAGATGTCGCCGATCAATACCGCCATCGACGAATACAGCGCGAAGTCAAACCACTCCACCATATTGCCCAGCGTCACGCCGAGCACGGCTTTATTCAAGGGTTTGCTGTTGGACTTGTCTGTTTGTTGCGCATGGGGGTCATTACCCGCCTGCCCGTCGATCAGGCCGGGGGCTGCTGTCGATGTACCGTTCATGGTGCACGCCTCTGAAATTATTGTAGTTCGTGGCAGAGTGGTGGACGGGTCGATCACTCAGGGTTGGACGCGGCAGGATCGAGTCTTGGCTGCAATCTTCTGCGAGGTGTCCAGCCCGTGAGTACGGAGTGACCAGGAGCCCGTGGCGCATTGTTGCGCCCTTTTTGCGAGCGGATGAACAGGGCGAATCCAGTGGACCCTATAGGGAACCCCTATACCTGACGGTGCAGTCAGCCTGCCCGTCTTTGCGCGCGAAAACCGTCTATCTCGTGGCAGTTCATCGATACAGGGAGGGTGCGAGTTTTTCAGGGGCAGTTAGAAAAAGTGCAATTTTGCGCCGTTTTTTGCCCTTATTTTCACCGGGTGACTCATGAAAACTACAGGCGTCGTTGCGTCCTTTGCGCGATGAATCTCTGGAGATACAACAATGACAACGCCCTCCCCCCTTCATACTGATTGGCTCGGCATCGCTGGCAAGGTCTGTGTCGTCAACGGCGCAGCCAGCGGCATTGGTGCCTCGACTGTCAGCGCGTTGGCCGAAAGCGGCGCCCATGTGGTGCTTCTGGATCGCAACCTGCAGGGGTGTGAACAGTTGCAGCAGTCTTTGAACGACTACCCCGGCCGCAGCTTGAGTATCGCCTGTGATATCGCCGACGAGTTGCAGGTCAAGGCCGCCGCCGAACGTGTCGCCCAGGAGTTTGGCGGCTGTGATGCATTGGTTAACGCCGCCGGTATTCTGCGCGCAGCCAACCTGGCCGAAATCGAACTGATCGACTGGAATGCCCTGCTGTCGGTCAACCTCAATGGCTACCTGCTCTGCGCCCGTGAGTTCGGGCGCCTGATGCGTGAGACGGGTGCAGGTAGCATCGTGCATATCAGCTCGATTTCTGCGCAAAACCCACAGCCTTACAGCGGCGCCTATTCGCCGAGCAAGGCTGCTGTGGAGGCCTTGTCCAAGCAACTGGCGGTGGAATGGGGGCCGTTTGGCATTCGGAGCAATTGCGTGGCGCCTGGGATGATTCGCACGGCACTGACGGCCGCCTACTACGACCATCCAGGCATCACGCAAGCGCGTGAAGCCTTTACCGCGACGCAGCGCATCGGCACGCCCGAAGACATCGCCAACGCCGTGCTGTTTCTGCTCAGTGATCGCTCTTCGTATATCAGCGGCACCGAGATGGATGTGAGCGGCGGTCTGTCCTGCATGTTGATGGGTAAGATCCCACGCCCGGGGTTTGCAGCAACCGCAAAGTAACCCCGGTTCATGAATAAAAAACCGGCCTGGCATAGGCCGGTTTTTCTACTCGACGGCCTTGACCATATCTTCGATGACCTTCTTGGCATCACCGAAGACCATCATGGTCTTGTCCAGGTAGAACAGTTCGTTATCCAGCCCGGCGTAACCACTGGCCATCGAGCGCTTGTTGACGATGATGGTCTTGGCCTTGAACGCTTCCAGGATCGGCATGCCGGCAATCGGCGAGTTGGGGTCGTTCTTGGCGGCCGGGTTGACCACGTCGTTCGCGCCCAGCACCAGCACCACGTCAGCCTGGCCGAATTCGGAGTTGATATCCTCCATCTCGAACACCTGGTCGTAAGGCACTTCCGCCTCGGCCAGCAGGACGTTCATATGCCCAGGCATACGGCCGGCCACCGGGTGGATCGCGTATTTCACGGTCACGCCACGGTGGGTCAGTTTCTCGGTCAGTTCCTTCAGGGCATGCTGTGCCCGTGCCACTGCCAGGCCATAGCCTGGAACGATGATCACGGTGTCGGCGTTGGTCAGCAGGAACGTGGCGTCGTCGGCTGAGCCGGATTTTACCGGGCGTGCTTCTTTAGAGCCTGCTGCGGCACCGGCATCCGGCGCATTGCCGAAACCGCCGAGCAGTACATTAAAGAAGGAGCGGTTCATCGCCTTGCACATGATGTACGACAGGATCGCACCGCTTGAACCCACCAGCGAACCGGCAATGATCAGCATCGAGTTGTTCAGCGAGAAGCCGATGCCCGCCGCTGCCCAGCCGGAGTAGCTGTTAAGCATCGACACAACAACCGGCATATCCGCGCCGCCGATTGGGATGATGATCAGCACGCCGAGCACGAACGCCAATGCCAGCATCAGCGCAAAGGCGGTGAGGTTGCCGGTGAACATGAACGCCAGGCCCAGGCCCAGGGTTGCGAGGCCGAGTACCAGGTTGATCTTGTGCTGGCCGCCAAACTGTACCGGTGCGCCTTGGAACAGGCGGAACTTGTACTTGCCCGAGAGCTTGCCGAATGCGATCACCGAGCCGGAGAAGGTAATCGCACCGATGGCCGCGCCGAGGAACAGCTCCAGGCGGTTGCCCGCCGGGATCGCATCGCCCAGGTGTTTGACGATGCCCAGGGACTGCGGCTCGACCACGGCGGCAATCGCGATAAACACCGCGGCCAGGCCGATCATGCTGTGCATGAAGGCGACCAGTTCGGGCATCTTGGTCATTTCTACGCGCTTGGCCATGATCGAGCCGGCGGTGCCGCCGACCAGCAGGCCGACGATCACGTAGCCGATACCGGCGGTGGCCAGCTCAGCGCCGAGCTTATAGATCAGGCCCACGGTCGTGAGTACCGCCAGCGCCATGCCGAGCATGCCGAACAGGTTGCCGCGTCGCGACGTAGTGGGATGCGACAGGCCTTTGAGGGCCTGGATAAAGCAGATCGACGCGATCAGGTACAGCGTCGTCACCAGATTCATGCTCATTACTTCGGCGCCTCTTCTTTTGCTTTCGGGGCTTTCTTCTTGAACATCTCCAGCATCCTGCGAGTTACCAGGAAACCGCCGAACACGTTCACGGCTGCGAGGGCCACAGCCAGGGTGCCCATGGTCTTGCCCAGTGGCGTAACAGTCAGCGCTGCAGCGAGCATGGCGCCGACAATCACAATCGCTGAAATGGCGTTCGTCACTGCCATCAACGGTGTGTGCAGTGCGGGCGTTACGTTCCAGACCACGTGGTAACCGACATAAATCGCCAGCACAAAGATGATCAGGTTGTAGATACCGGGGGAGATAAGCTCTTCCATCGTCTGAATCCCTGCTTAGGCGTTTTTGCGGATGACTTGGCCGTCGCGGCACATGAGGCACGCGGCGACGATGTCGTCTTCGAGGTTGATTTCAAACTGCCCTTCCTTGTTGAAGACCAGCTTCAGGAAGTCCAGCAGGTTGCGCGCATACAAGGCCGACGCATCGGCGGCGACGGCGCCGGCGAGGTTGGTCGGGCCGCAGATGATTACGCCGTTCTCCACCACCACCTGGTCGGCGACGGTCAGCGGGCAGTTACCGCCCTGGGCGGCAGCGAGGTCGATGACCACCGAGCCGGGCTTCATCTGCGCGACGGTGTCGGCGCTGAGCAGCGTCGGCGCCTTGCGGCCGGGGATCAGGGCGGTGGTGATGACAATGTCGGCCTGCTTGGCGCGTTCGTGCACGGCCAACGCCTGGCGTTGCATCCAGCTGCTGGGCATCGGGCGCGCGTAGCCGCCGACACCGACGGCGCATTCACGTTCTTCGTCGGTTTCGTAGGGGACGTCGACGAACTTGGCGCCAAGGGATTCGATCTGCTCTTTTACCGCAGGGCGCACGTCGGATGCTTCGATCACCGCGCCCAGGCGTTTCGCCGTGGCGATGGCTTGAAGGCCTGCAACACCGGCGCCGAGGATCAGCACGCGCGCGGCTTTGACCGTACCGGCGGCGGTCATCAGCATCGGCATGAAGCGCGGGTAATGATGGGCGGCGAGCAACACGGCTTTATAGCCGGCGATGTTGGCCTGGGACGACAGCACGTCGAGGCTCTGGGCCCGCGAGGTACGTGGCGCAGCTTCCAGCGCAAAGGCCGTGATGCCCTGTTCGGCCAGCTTGGCAATGGTTTCGTTGCTGAACGGATTGAGCATGCCCACCAACACGGTGCCGCTTTTGATCAGCGCCAGTTCGCTGTCGCTGGGGGCGACCACCTTGAGAATCAGCTCGGCGCCAAACGCATCGCCGGCACTGCCAATGGTCGCGCCTGCCGCTTCATAGGCACTGTCGACGATGCTGGCCCTGAGGCCTGCGCCGCTTTGAACAGTGACCTTATGGCCCTGGCCGATCAGCTTCTTGATGGTTTCCGGGGTGGCAGCCACCCGCGTTTCACCGGTCTGGGTTTCGAGAGGTACTCCAATATGCACTTTCTTATTCTCCAACCGCCATGACTATCAGCGTTGGATTATCACACCGGGTTATTGCCGGGATGAAGAGTGCGTATACGGTGCCAACCATAGGCGATGGCTATAGTCAGCGCAGTTGGCGATCCTCGCGCCCCCTATGCCTATCAACACTTCTGCGCTCAGCCAGTGGTGCTAGTCTCTTGCGGAACCGAACGCGCTGTTGAAGAAGACGTGCGTTTTTTCCATGATTACCTCGGCCAATCGGGATCCGGCTTCCCGTTCCTGCGAGCCAGGTAGAGTTCGATGAGGTATCGGGAAATAGAGCGTTGCGACGAAAGCACTGGCAGGGCATCAAGATTGAACCAGCCTGCGTCCTCGATCTCCTCTATTTGCGGAGTAATCTCGCCGGCCAGATACTCGGCATGGAAGCCCATCATCATCGAATGCGGATAGGGCCAGGACTGGCTCGCCATGTACTTGATGGCGCCAACTTCGATCCCGACTTCCTCGCGGACTTCACGAATGACGCACGCCTCCATCGACTCTCCGGGCTCGACGAAACCTGCCAGTGTGCTGTAGAGCCCAGGAGGAAAGTCTCGTGAACGAGCGAGCAAGACCTCATCGCCACGGGTCACCAATACAATCATGCAAGGTGAAATTCTGGGGTAGTAACGCAGTTCACACGCGGCGCAATGCCTGGCCCTTTCATCAGCCAGCGCTTGGGTCGGCGAACCGCAAGCCCCACAAAAACGATGCTGGCGCGCCCACGTACCGATCTGGGCTGCAAACCCAAGCATTCTGAAGGTCTCAAGATCGCGCTCCAGCATCAGGGGACGCAATGCGTGCCAGGAACAACCCGATACTGCATCACAGTGGCTGACTTCAAACAAATGAACCGGCTGATCGTCGTAAAAACCCAAACCGTGCTCTGCGAAGACCTTCAAGCCTTGCGTGCAGGCCCATTTATAACTGAACAGCAATCCCGTCGGCCCCACTAGAAAGCCTTTAGGGCCATGCACGAGCACCTGATGCCGTGTCATTTGAGGGTCAAGTAACACCGGAGTCCAAAGACGCGACATGGAGAATTCTCTATTCGTCCGTTGTAGCTAACGAAGATGAACTGATGTCAGCTGAACACTGATGGAGCAGTGTTCAACTGATGAGTGACGCGATGAAAACGTGAGACCGGATCAGTCCAGAATCTGATGACCGGCGTCACGTAGCACTGCAAGCCCTTCGGCGAACCGGTCTGCCTTGAGCAACAGGAAATCGCCATCAAAGGTGGACACCACAAACACGCCGAAACCGGCTTCGGTCAGTGGGCGCACGACAGACAGGACAATACCGGTCTCGTCAAACGCAAAAGGCCCCACGAACTGCACGCAACTCCAGTCACGATCAATTTTTACGCCCTCGGGCACGCGACTCTGATGGCAAACAATGGACAGCTCATCGGCCGAGCGCGCGATGTTGACGAAACCCTCGCCATCTGCCCAGGCAGGGATCGGGGCTTTGCTGTCCAGTCGAGAAATCGAGTAAGGCTCGGGCAGTACTTTCAGGCGAATGCTTTTGACCAGTTTCATGGAATCTCCGAATGGAAGGGGTTTACAAAGGTTTCACGCGTTGGATCAACGCAGTGGTTTCTACGGTTTTTTCAGGCTGCCTTCCGATAGCCAGGTTTCAGCCAGGCGAACCCAGTAAGTGGCTCCGATCGGCAAGATATCGTCGTTGAAATCAAAACTCGCATTGTGCAGAACACAAGGTCCAGGACCATGGTCGGCGCCACGATGAGCCCCCTCGCCGTTGCCGATGAACACATAGCAACCCGGTTTATGTTCGAGCATGTGGGCAAAGTCTTCGGCGGCCATGGTGGGCTTGCCATCCGTGACGACTTGATCTTCGCCGGCCAGTTCGCGCAGGACCTCGATGCAGATGTTTGTCTCACGAGGGTGGTTGATCAGGGGTGGATAGTCGGATTTAAACGAGGTTTCCGCGCGGCAATCGAAAGCGGCCGCGACGCTGTTGGCGATCTCCCTCATGCGCGTTTCAATCAAGCTCATGGCATCACGGGAAAATGCCCTGAACGTCCCGCCCAACCAAGCGTCATCCGGGATGACTGTCAGGCTTGCATCACTGCCGGCATGAATGTTCGTGACGGAGATCACTGCCGGGTCCTGGGTATCCAGATTGCGCGTAATGATGCTCTGCAACGCCTGGGCGGCGTGCATCAAGGGCTGCAAAGGATCAATGCATTGCTGCGGTAACGCGGCGTGTCCGCCCTTACCAAACAGACGGATACGAAACTCCGTATCGGATGCCATCATCGCCCCCGGACGTACAGCAAACTGTCCCGCCTCCAGACCGGGCCAGTTATGCATACCAAATACTGCATCCATCGGGAACAGGTCAAAAAGGCCCTCTTCGATCATGCGCCGGGCCCCAGCATCACTTTCTTCGGCCGGCTGGAAAATGAAATATACAGTTCCGTCAATGCGTCGGGTACGCGCGAGTTCAAACGCTGCAGCCAACAACATTGCACAGTGACCATCGTGGCCACAGGCGTGCATTTTTCCTTCGTGGATGGAGGCATGATCGAACTGGTTGTGCTCCTGGATCGGCAGTGCATCCATGTCCGCCCGTAAGCCGATGGATTTGTTGCCGGTACCGCATCGCAAAATACCTACCACTCCGGTACCCGCAAGCCCCCGGTGAACCTTCAACCCCCACGACTCGAGCGTGCAAGCAATCAGATCAGAGGTCCTTTGCTCTTCGAAGGCCAGCTCCGGATGGCGATGGATGTCCCGCCGCAGGGCATAGATCGCCTCGGGCACTCTGATCCAGTCTGTGTTTTTCATCACCACTCTCCGGCCAGATAGTTGATCGATCACTTGAGGTCTAATGCAAGAAACTGGCGCAGGCGTGCACTTTGCGGGTTATCGAAAAGCTGTTCAGGCTTGCCCTGCTCTTCAATCTTGCCACCATGCAGAAACACCACTTGAGTTGAAGCGTGCCGAGCGAAACTCATTTCATGGGTCACGACAACCATGGTTCGGCCCTCCTGTGCGAGCTCTTGCATGATTTTCAGCACCTCACCGACCAATTCCGGATCCAGGGCAGAAGTCGGCTCATCGAACAGCATGACCTCGGGCTCGACCGCCAGTGCACGGGCTATCGCTACACGCTGTTGCTGGCCGCCGGACAGGTGTGCCGGGTAGCTGTCGTGGAAACGGGCATCCAGCCCGACTTTCTCCAGATAGGCAATCGCTCGGGTACGAGCCTCTTCCTTGCTGACGTTGAGCGCATGCACCGGCGCCATACTGACGTTCTCCAGCACAGTCATGTGCGCCCAGAGATTGAAGTGCTGAAACACCATCGCCAGCCGGGTACGCAGCCCTTGCAAGGCACGGCGATCCGGGCGGATCGGTTTGCCCGCGCCAACATCGATGCTCAAGTTATCCAGGCTGACCCGGCCGCTATCAGGCTGCTCGAGAAAGTTGATGCAACGCAAAAAGGTACTTTTACCGGAACCGCTCGAGCCAATAATGCTGATGACTTCGCCGCGCTTGGCGCTCAAGGAAACCCCATGCAGGACTTTATGGTTGCCGTAGGATTTGTGGATGTTTTCAACGGTCAGGGCATTCATACCAGGCTGCCTTCTTTCATCAGGGGGACGGAGTGCTCAACGGCTGTTTTGTTCTTGCGGGGCTTGAGGTGCCGCAGCCAGCGTTTCTCGGCACGATTGAAACTGGCAATGATGCAGAACGAGATCATCAGGTACAGCAGGGACGCGAGACCGTAGGTGGTGAACGTCGCATAGGTTTCAGCATTGACGTCACGGGCCACCTTGAGGATGTCCGGCACCGTGGCGGTGAACGCAAGTGTGGTGCCGTGAAGCATGAAGATGACTTCGTTGCTGTAAGCCGGCAGCGCTCGTCGCAATGCGCCGGGCAGGATTACCTTGAGGTTGAGTACCGTGGCACTCAAGCCAAACGCCCTGCCCGCTTCAACTTCGCCCCGACTGCTCGCGCGAATAGAGCCGACCAGTATCTCCGTCATGTAGGCGCATTCATTGAGCACGAAAGCAAACAACGTGCAGCAATAGGCATCGCGAAAGAAGTTGTTGAGGACGGCTGTGTTCTGGATGAACGCCAGGCTGTACAAGCCGCTGTAGATAATCAGCAACTGCACGTACAGCGGAGTGGTCCGAAAGGTGTAGGTGTACAACCAGATCACCGCGCTTAAGGGACGCGAGGACGACACCCGGCCCAGCGCCAAAGGAATCGACAAAACAAAGCCGCCGAGCGTTGAGGCGATCAACAGCATCAAGGTGACAGCCACCCCGCTCCACTGCTGGCCATCGGTCCAGAGAAAACTCTGCCAATAGGTCTGAAAGAGATCGATCATAGTTCGGCCTCCCGCACCCAACCGGCAGAACGGTTCTTGATCCAGTACAAGAGCAAGCTGGAAAAGCCTGACAGGCAGAAATAAACACCGCCGGCCAGCACCATGAACATCAGCGTGTTGTGGGTGCTGCGCCCCGCCTCCTGAGCCGCCATGACCAGATCGCTGAGCCCGATGATCGAGACCAGCGCAGTCGCCTTGACCAAAACCTGCCAATTGTTACTGATGCCTGGCAATGCGAAGCGGATCAACTGTGGCAGCAGTACTTTTTGAAAGGTTTGCCGAGACGAAAGCCCATAGGCACTGGCGGCCTCGGCCTGACCTCGATCGATGGCCAGAAACGCACCACGAAAGGTTTCCGCGAAATACGCACCGTAGATAAAACCCAGGGTCATGACGCCGGCAACAAAGGGGTCAATGTCGAAACGACTCAACGCAAGCTTGTCGGTGACCTGGTTGATCGCGATCTGGATCGTGTAGAAGATCAGCAACATCAACGCCAGATCCGGAACACCCCGGATCAGGGTGGTGTAGCACTGGGCGGGAAAGGTCAGCCAGGGTTTGCCTGACAGTTTTGCCAACGCGCTAATCAGCCCAAGAGACAGAGCCAGAACCAGCGCTACCAGCGCCAGTTCGACAGTGCTCAAGGCGCCTTTCGCAATCAAGGGTAGATACTCAAGCCATTGCATGGCGCATCACTCGCAATAGATGTACAGAACAGATCGACACAGGGCTGGCCAGGACTTTCAACGAACCGTCATGGCCGCAAATCGTGCCTGCCATCAACCGCCGTAGATATCGAAGTCGAAGTATTTGCTGGCGATCTTCTGATAGGTGCCATCCGCCAGCATCCCGGCAATGGCTTTGTCGATACCGCTCTTGAGGTGTTGATCTTCCTTGCGAAGACCTATCGCAGTACCGCTGCCTAACACCTTGGCATCGACGAGTATCGGGCCGGCAAACTCATACCCTTTGCCCTGATCGGTTTTCAAAAAGGCATAGTTCGCCTGCACTTCATCCTGCAATGAGGTATCGATACGGCCGTTCAACAAGTCGGCGTAAACCTGGTCCTGGCTGGCATAGGCCTGCAGCTTGATGCCCGGAACTTTCCAATAAGCACGCGCATAGGACTCTTGAATGGTGCCTTGCTGATAGCCGACCGTTTTGCCCTTGAGTCCGGCGGGTGTCGGCAAGATTCCTGAGCCGCTGCGAGCAACCAGGCGTGTGGAGGGGTTGGAGAGTTTGTCACTGAAGTCGATCTGCTTCAGGCGTTGCTCAGTGATGGACAGACTCGACAATACGCCGTCGAATTTGCGCGCCAGCAGGCCCGGAATCAAACCATCAAAACTGCTCTGGACGTACTCGCACTTAACGGCCATTCGCTTGCAGATTTCGTCACCCAATTCGATATCGAAACCGATCATCTTGCCTTGCGGATCACGGTATTCCAGCGGTGGATAGGTCGGGTCCACGCCCAGGCGCAGCACGTCTTCGGCCTTTGCCCCAGTGGCGCAAAGGAGCAACACCACACAAGCTACAACGAGATTCTTATTCATGATTATTTCTCTATGAGGTAGTTGGCAGACTTCAGGAAGTTTCGATTGGATTGTTGTTATCCATCGCCGGCCCCAGATCTGGCAGGCGATGGGTGATGCTCTTAGAACAGTGTCTTCAGATCCGGGCAGCCCTCGACCAGCTCGCTGCTGCGAATTAACTCGGCAATGCTGGCCATGTCCGGCGCAATGGGCCGATCCACGTTCATTGCCGGTACTTTGCTGCGAATGCTGGCAATCACCGGTGCCAGGCGCGCGCTGTACAACTCGCCGCCGCGCAGATCCAGACCCTGGGCCGCACACAGCGCCTCGATAGAGAGAATCCCGCGCAAGGTACAAGTCATCTCCAGCAGACGGCGGGCGCCGTGAGTGGCCATCGACACGTGGTCTTCCTGGTTACCCGCTGTCGGGATGGTGTCGATGGACGCCGGGGTGGCCCGTTGTTTGTTTTCCGAGGCCATGGCTGCCGCCGAAATATGTGCGGTCATGTAGCCCGAGTGGAGTCCGGCATCGACGGTCAACATCGGCGGAAGACCCGAAAACGCCGGATCGAGAAGCAAGTTGCAACGACGCTCGGAGAGGTTGCCGATTTCGGTAATGGCGATAGCCAACATGTCTGCGGCAAACGCTACCGGCTCGGCGTGGAAGTTACCGCCGGAAATCACTTCACCGGTTTCAACGAAAATCAGCGGGTTATCGGAAGCCGCGTTGCTCTCGATTTCTAAGGTGACACTTGCGTTGCGAATCAGGTCCAGGCACGCACCCAGCACTTGCGGCTGGCAGCGAATGCTATAGGGGTCCTGCACCTTGCCGGACGCTTGGGAAACGGCCCGCATCGGGCTGTCGTCGAGCAGGCGCTTGAAGGCAGCGCCTACGGCGATCTGCCCTGGATGACCGCGCAATGCCTGGATACGCGGGTCGAACGGGCTGGCGATACCCGCCAGCGCCTCGGTGGTAATGCTGCCGATCGCGATGGCGGCCATGAACGCGTTTTCCAAAGCGAACAGGCCGGTCAGCGCCAGTGCGGTCGATACCTGAGTGCCATTCATCAACGCCAGGCCTTCCTTGGGCGCCAGCACGATCGGGGTCAAGCCTGCACGAGCAAGGGCTTCGCCGCCGTCGAGCAGTTCTCCTTCAAACCAGGCTTGCCCCATGCCGATCATAACAGCGGTCATGTGCGCCAGGGGCGCCAAGTCACCGCTGGCCCCCACAGACCCCTGAGCAGGAATAAACGGGATCACGCCACGCTCGCGCATCTCTTCGAGCAATTCCACGGTGCGATACTGCGCGCCTGAAGCTCCACGCCCCAAGCTGGCCACTTTCAAAGCCATGACCAGCCGAACAACATCGGCGTCCAGTGCAGGGCCGTAGCCGGTCATGTGCGACATCACAAGGTTCTTTTGCAACTGGCAAAGATCCGCGTCGCTGATCCGTACGTTGGCCAATTTGCCGAATCCGGTGTTCAAGCCATATACAGCACGACCGCTATCGACCAGTGTATCGACCATCTTGGCGGCTGCTTCGATGCCTGCCCGAGCGTTGTCGCAGAGGCGAGCCGGAGCCCCGTTGTAAATGGCACGCCAGGTAGAAATACGTGTTTCGCCCGGGACAATTTTTTGTAGTGTGTTCATGTATTTTCTCGCTGTTTGTAAATTGAGTTGAAGCGAACTAAATCGGTTTTCGGTCGAACTGGTTGATTGAATGGCGCATGCCCTCCATTTGTGGGTCGTCCTGGCAATCTCGATAAGCCCCCTCGAGATACGGCCGCAGGATTTCACTGGCGCGCTGCCCGCCACGAACCCGTCCTTGCAGGGTCGGCATGCGCTCCATCAACTCAAGCATCAACGCCTCTTCATCGATGCGGGTGATTCGGCCCTGATCCACCAGCTTGCGTCCCCCCACGTACACGTCACGCACAGAGTTTCCCTGTTCGCAAAAAACCAACTGCGTCAAGGCATCGTTGAGCGGCGTGAATGCACTGGTCTTAAGATCGATCAGACAGAAATCGGCTTGTTTACCGACCTCGATCGAACCCGTCTGACCACCTCGCCCGATGGCTTTGGCGCCACCGAGCGTGGCCATGTTGAACGCCTGCATGGCGTCCACCGGGCAGGTGTCGCTTTGATCAAGCAGTGCGTTGGAGAGTGCTGCCAGGCGCATGGCATCAAACATCGAGTTAAGGTCATTGCCATTGTTGTTATCGGTTCCCAGACCGACGTTTACTTGGCGTCGCAGCATTTCGGCGATGGGCGCTACCCCGCTTCCCAGCTTCATGTTGCAGGCCGGGTTGTGCACGACACTGGAGCCTCTTTTGGCAATAAGATCGAGTTCATCAGGTGAGAGCCAAACGCCGTGGGCCAGCACGCTACGGGGCGTTAACAGACCCAAATCGTCCATATACGCGGCCATCGGCTTGCCATAGAACTTTGCAGCGGTGAGCGCCTGGATTCGGGTTTCCAGTAGATGTATCAGGACGGGGCGGTCGTATTGCTCGGCCAGTGCCCAGGTCTGCTGCAGAAAACCGGCACTGCAGCGCTGTGGACCGGAAGGTGAAAATACAAAGCGCACTCGGCCGTTCCAGCTGCGGGCTAGCTCTTGCCAATGCTCAAGCACTCGATCCGCTGCCTGAATCGGCACACTGCCCTTGAGCTCGTTGGGCAGCCGCTCGGCCAGGTAGGGAATACCCTCCTGAAATGGCCGGTCAGACCACGCAACACTCACGTCGGCACGAATGCCAAGATCCGAATAAGCCTGAAACGCCGAATGCACGACCTCCGGTTCCAGATGACCGCCGAAGTGAATGTCATCGACCACAGTGGTGATGCCACTTCGCAGCATCTCGATGCCGTTGAGCAATGTGCGCAGGTACACCTCGCGGGCGGTCCATCCACGCCGATAGGATGGCGGGTTGTACAAGCCCATCCAGATTTCCAGTGGAATCCCGGAAAAACGGCCCTTGTCGAAACGATCATGAGAATGATGGTGAGCGTTGATCAAACCGGGAATGAGTAACTTGCCCCGACCGTCCGTACGCTCGTCGAGATTGACCGTCGAGAGATCGATTCGCGGCGCCAGGCCCACAAAACGATCGCCGTCGATCAATACATCTACGACCTGGGCGGCCGCACCTCCCATGCCGACCACGCTGACCTGTTCGATCAAATGAAGTAGGGCCATGACGACTTCCTATTTTCCGCGGTACTGAGTGGCTTGAGGAGACCACCAGAGAGGAATTTGAATGGCGTTGTCGGTCAACGGCCCTTCCCCTTTGGAAACGGTTTTGGCCATTGGGTAACCGGCTTGTGCATGGCGCACGACACCAATACCCGAGTCCGTTGTCAGGCACGCATCCAGACGCAGATCGGCCTCCTCCGAACCATCGGCAATCATGGTCACGCCGGTATGGGCGGATATCCCCATGGTGCCGTTGGACTGAATCGCCACCAGATCGGCCATCGCCGAAACGTTGAGCAAGGCGTTCAGGTACGGCCAGTCGGAGATCGCGTCGGAGCCGTCGAGCATGTTTTCGGTTTCAAACGCCGGGTTGGCAATCGAACCTGTATCCAGGTTGTCTCGGGAGAAGGCCACCGGGCCTGCCAGTTCACCGGAACGCACCAAGGCGTTGACGGCAAGACCGAAAGCTCGGCGCTGGCCAAACCCTAGGAAGCAGATACGTGCCGGCAAGCCTTCTACCGGCAAGCGGTGACGGGAGGTGGTGATCCAGCGAGTGACGAGGCTGTCGTCCTTGAACATCTCCAGCGCCAGGTCATCCAAACGCGTCTGGTCAGAGACTTCGCCGGAAACACAGGTCCAGCGGAACGGTCCTCTACCGAGGAAAAACAGCGGCCGCACGTATTCGGCAATGCAACCCGGATAGGCAAAGGCTTCCTCTTTGGACATTCCCGCATCGACCGCTTCCTTGCGCACGAAAGTGCCGTATTCAAACACCACCGAACCGGCTTTCTGGAAACGTGTCATCGCTCGTACAATTCGTATCATCGACTGGCGAGAGCTGGCCATGTAGGCGTCACGGTCGGTTTCCAGTAACGCAGCGGCCTCCTCCAGAGTCAGCCCGGAGGGAATCAGCGCAAACGGGTCATGGCACGGGCACATTTCGGTGACGACATCTGGCCGCCAGCCATAGTCAAGCGCCTGTTCCAGCGCATCGACCATGTTGCCCAACACAACGATCGACAGAGCCCGCCCTTCACGCTTGGCGCTCTCCGCCATTTCAATAGCGTCTTCCAGGGAAGCGGCCTGAACATCGGCATATCCGGCGGCAAGACGATCGACAATGCTCTGCTGGCGAATTTCCACGGTGACACTCACACCGCCGTGCATGCTCATTGCCAATGGCTGCGAGCGCCCCATCCCACCCAGACCCGCAGTAAAGAAGATGCGGCCTTTCAGTTCACTGTCGAAATGACGATCTGCCACCAGCGCAAGGGTCTCAAAGGTGCCTTCGATCACCCCTTGGCTGCCGATGTATTGCCACGGGCCGGCGGTGTACGAAGCGAACGCTGTCAGGTTTTGAGCACTGAGGTCATAGAATTTCGGCCAGTCGGCCTTGATCACGTTGCTGTTGGCCATGACCACCCGCGGTGCCAACCGGTGGGTCTTGAAAATGGCTACCGGCATGCCCGATTGAATCGCCAGGGTTTCGTCATTCTCCAGCGCCTTGAGCGACTCGACGATCGCATCATAGCTTTCCCAGTTGCGCGCGGCCTTGCCGATCCCGCCGTAGACAGTCAATCGCGAAGCGTCCTCAGCATTTTCCAGGTTGTTTTCCAGCATGCGCAGGATGGTCTCCTGCTTCCATCCCTTGCACCGCAAAGTACTGCCACGCGCAGCCATGATTTGTTTGGCTTTTTGCTGAGTCATGTCGAGCCACTCTCGCTTAGGTTAATGCGGAAGCACCTTTGGCAGGCTTCCCCTTGAATGGCTCGAATTATTCAAACCTCAGCGACTTAGAACTATGCCAAATGCTGCAAGTGAAGTTGCCACTTGCTGCATGGTTGGCTCGTCACCCGCTGTCGATACTCGCTCAAAGCTTATTCACCTGATGACGAGGCTGATGTATGAGTGATTTTGACATGGTGGTACGTGGACGCATCGTCGACAGCCAGCAAACAGTAGAAAACGGCTGGTTAGCCGTGAGTGACGGACGCATTGCCGCTCGCGGAAGCGGTGAGCCACCTGCGGCCAGGGATACGCTGGATGAGCGGGGACAATGGATTTTGCCCGGTGTAATCGATGGGCAAGTGCATTCGGGTAGTCAGGCCAACCAGGAAGGCCTGGGTTGGGCCAGCCGCGCCGCCGCTGCGGGTGGCATTACTGTCATGGTTGATATGCCTTATGACGACCCCGAACCTGTGGCCTGCGCTGAACAACTGATTCGCAAAGCCCGAGAAGTCGAAGACACCTGTCATGTCGATGTCGGGTTGTTCGCCACTGTCAACGAAACCCACGGAGTGGCAGCCATACCTGGACTGATCGAGGCCGGGGCTTGCGCCTTCAAGTTCTCGACGTTTGAAGCAGCGCCAGGCCGCTTTCCGCGAATCGAAGAGGATCTGTTGGCCGAGTTGTTCACCTTGATCGCACCGTCTGGTTTGGTGTGTGGTGTGCACAATCAGATGCAGGAACTGACTCGCAGAAACATCAGTCGCCTGATCGAAGCCAATGACACCGGTTGGGATGCGTTCCTTCGGGCTCATCCGCCCCTGGTTGAAGACCTCGCCACGGCATTGATCTATGAAATTGGCGCACAAACAGGCGCTCGCGCCCATCCGGTTCATGTATCAACCGGTCGTGGCTTCGAGTTGTGCGAGATGTATCGCCAGGCCGGGCACAAGACGAGTATCGAGACCTGCATCCAGTACTTGATGCTCAACCATGAAGAACATACGCGGCGCTTCGGCGCCAAAACCAAACACTACCCTCCCATCAGGCCCAAGGCTGAAACCGAAAAACTGTGGGATCACATTGCCAAAGGTCATTGCACCTTCGTTTCGTCTGACCACGTCAGCTGGGGTTTGGAGCGCAAAGGTAATCCCAATGTATTCCGTAACTCATCAGGGGGGCCTGGGCTCGAAACACTCCTGCCGGCATTTTGGACCGGCGCCATGGCCAGAGGCCTGGCCCCTTCGCTCGTGGTCCGACAACTCAGCCACAACCCCGCAAAGCACTTCCTTCTAAATGACCGTAAAGGTGATTTTGCGATAGGTCAGGACGCCGATTTTGTGGTGTTGGCACAAGAGCGTTATCGCTACGACCCCTCAATCAGCTTGAGCGCGGTGACGTGGAGTTCATTCGAAGGCATGGAGTTCACGGCCCGGGTCAAGACAACTTACTGCCGTGGCCAGAGTGTTTTCGATCAAGGAAAGATCCTCAACAAACCGGGATACGGCCGCTTCCTTCGCCCTTGCACGCCAACAAAGAGCACGTACTGACATGACCGACTCACCGCTGCAACTGAACATTGACCGTCTCTGGAACCGGGTCAACACCCTTTCGACGTTCACTCTGCCACACATGCCTTGGACCCGGCGCGCCTTCTCACCCGAGTTCGAACAAGCCAGGCACTGGTTGAAAGCTGAATTTGAGGCGGCGGGCCTCACGGTAACCCTGGATGCCGGTGGCAATTTGATCGGTCAACTCGACGGTAGCGAGCCTGACATGAAACCACTTATCAGTGGCTCGCACTGCGACACCGTGGTCGGCGGTGGCCGGTTTGACGGCATCATCGGCGTCTTGGCCGCTCTCGAAGTCGCCCATGCGCTGAAGGACGCCAATCGGCGCTTGCGCCATCCATTACAGGTGATCGACTTTCTTTCCGAAGAGCCCAGCGACTATGGCATTTCCTGCGTCGGTAGCCGGGCGCTCTCCGGTTTGCTGAGCCCTGAAATGCTGGCCTCGCAGAACCGCGCCGGTGAAAGCCTGGCACAAGCGTTGACCCGTATTGGTGGCGATCCAAAGGCCCTCGGCCAAGCGCTCAGGGCCCCCAACAGCACCGCAGCATTTGTTGAACTCCACATCGAACAAGGCCCCGTTCTGGAAAGCCGCGGCTTGCCTATCGGGTCAGTCACCAACGTCGTGGGTATCCGTCGCGTCGGTATCACTGTCCACGGTTTACCTGACCATGCGGGTACCACACCCATGGATCTGCGTCGCGACGCATTGGTCGGCGCGGCTGAGCTGATTCGCGAGGCACGAAAAATGGCCGCCGTCATGAGCGGTAATCCTCACTACGTGGTTGCCACAGTGGGCCGGCTGGACGTGAGCCCCAATGTGCCGAATGCCGTGCCCGGCAAAGTGGAAATGGTCCTGGAGGTACGCAGCGACTCAAAACAGGTACTGCTTGACTTTCCGGAACAACTGCTTGATGGCTGTGCACCCGCACTGGCTGATCTCAGACTGACAGTCGATTCGGTAGCGTTGACCTATGCCGATCCAACGGACTGCTCGCCCATCGTGATTGAAGCCGTCAGCCAGGTAGCTGAACGATTAGGTTATTCGCACAAGACCATGCCCAGCGGAGCCGGACATGACGCGGTTTACGTCGGCGCGACCGGCCCTATGGGGATGGTGTTCGTCCCCTGCCTGAATGGTCGCAGTCATTGTCCTGAAGAGTGGCTGGACCAGCAACAACTGTTGGACGGCACCCGAGTTCTGGCTGAAACCCTGATTCACTTGGATAGCCAGCTCTCCTAAACAATTGACTTGGTGTACAACACTAACAAAAGGCCGAGCGCGACACGTCTTGCTGACGCAAGCGCTCTACTCCCTGCACCTGGAGTATAAAAAGTTGAACACCCCATCGGTTCCCCCTCTGCACGACATTGATTTGAAACACTGGCGACTGTTTAAGGCAGTCGTCGAATGCGGTGGGCTATCCGCCGCCGAAGAGGCGACTGGAATGGGCATTTCCGCCATAAGCCGGCAACTGTCGGATCTGGAAAGTCGCTTCGGTAGTCAGCTTTGCCATCGTGGTCGTAGCGGCTTTCAGCTGACTCAGGAAGGGCAAGTCGCGTACACGGCGATACTTCGCCTGCTCGACTCGATCGACGAATTTCGCGAAACCCTGGCCAGTTCAAAAGGTGAAGTCAAAGGTGAGTTGAGTTTGTGGCTGATCGATCACTGCGCCTTCACACCCAGCAACCCTATTGCATCGGCCCTGCAGAGTTTTTGCACCCGTTATCCGCTGGTCAACCTCAGCATCGGTGTGGCACCACCCGACGCAGTAGAGCGAGCGGTCGCGGAAAAAAAAGCCGGGGTAGGCGTCACTATCTGCAAATCGGACCTTCCGTCTCTGACCTATCAGGTAATTGGCAGTGAAGCCTCTGCGCTGTACTGCGGTCGTCATCATGAAGCGTTCGGCAAAAGCGAAGAAAAGGCCCGCCAGATTGTCGAGCAAACAGCACACTATGTTCGCCGTGGATACCTGGTGCAGGACGCGGCACCTGCCTCGTTCCTCCAGAACTCCTGCGCCCTGGCCCACCATGTCGAGGGGACTGTGCAGCTGTTGTTGAGCGGCGGCTTTGTGGGGATCGTCCCCGACCACATTGCTCAACCCTGGGTGGCGAGCGATGCACTGTATCGCCTGCCACTACCCGAGTTCATGGTAGAGCGCCCGGTGTTTGTCGTCGCTCGTGAATCTCAAGGGGCGTCCAGAACAGCCGGCCTGATGCAGGAAGCAATCATGGACGCTTTCCGACTTACTCAAAGCTAGGCATTTCGCTGGGAAGACAAAGCCTATGCATCGCTCAAGCAATTTCGGTTAACCGTGCTAGTAGCGATTATCGTCACGACAGCATTGATCTTCCTTGTGCAGAGCATGCTCATGAAGTTGCTGATGCGTCCGTTAGCCAACATGAACGGCGCCATGACTGATATCGCTCGGGGTGAGGGAGATCTGACGCGTCGCCTGCCCGTTATCAATCAGGATGAGTTCGTCGAGCTGACAAACGCCATTAATACCTTCACAGCAGGCGGCGAAAAATTCGTAAAGGATGTAGACATCGTGACATACGACACTCTTGCAAGACATAGCTCAAAAGTCCACCATGGAAATTATGTACACAATAGTGCCTTCCTGAAAAATCTGAATCTGGGAGCGTCTACCGCACCCTTTGTCATGAAACTGGCGCCCGGAGGCGACGATTGGAAGTAAAAGTGTCAATGGGTATGCGCCTGCAAGAGGAGCGAAAGCGACTTGGATACAACCAGGAAGATTTTTCCCGCCTAATAGGTATTTCACGAAGAACCCAAGTCAGTTATGAATCGAGGGAAATGAATGCAGGATTACAGTATCTGAGTAAGGCGCAGGCCGAGGGCTTGGATATCTTCTACATTATTTCAGGAAAAACCATCACGGTAGATCTGCACCAGCTAAGCGAATCAGAGGCAAACCTGCTGAAAACCTACCGCAGTCTGGACCAGCAAAACCAAGAGTCATTGATGATCGTTGCTCAATCATTAGCCAAAGACACATCCGCCCCTTCTTCATAAGAAAATCAGCGTATTCATCAATACGTAGATCATTCGAGTACACATCTTTGGTGTTGCTCGCTCACTCCTTCCGTCTGCCACAACTCCCCCATAGTTCAGCCTGCGTTTCTATCCAGCTACTTCTGTCGGCATAAGACGAGAAAACTCTTCTGCCTGTCGCAGGCTCTTTTTTCGTCTCCCGAAACGGCAACCAGCCTCTTGATCGACAGAGACAATAAGTCCACTATGGATAAATATCACACAAAAATGGATCGCAGGCATGGCCCACACCGTAGAAACCAACCTTCCCTCGCAGACTCCAGGCGTTGTGCACAAGCTTTGCAAGCACACGTTCAGTGGTGGGGCGAGCCAACGTAGTGCCTACATCCAGGCGGGGTTGCATGCCGACGAACACCCAGGACTACTTGTCATCCAGCACCTGCTGAATCATCTGCAACAGCTGGAACAGCAAGGTCTGATTAACGGCCGAATCGTGGTCAGGCCTTTCGCCAACCCAGTCGGCATGGGGCAACAAGTCTTTGGCCAACTGCCTGGACGCTTCAATCTCGCCAATGGTGAAAACTTCAACCGCAACTTCCCGAACATCATTGCCAAGCTGGAGTCCGTGCTGACAACGATGCGACCCGCTCATAACGACACTGCGGCAATGAAGGCGCTGATGCTGTCTGCACTCGGGGATTCGATACCGGCCGAAACAGTCGCCGCTAACAAATACTTGTTGTTGCATGAGGCATTGCAGCACGACCTTTTTATTGACCTGCACTGCGACACCTCCAGCATTTTGCACATCTACGCCAACCTTAATCAGCGCGAACGTGCGCTACGCCTTGCGACAGGCATGGGGGTCAAGGCGGTATTTCTAGAGGAAGAAGCCGGCGGTTTTCCGCTGGACGAGGCCTATGCCAAAGCCTGGAAGACGTTGTACTCCAAGGAATTCGTGGACGCGGAGCATCTCGGATTCTCCGCTACCGTCGAGCTGCGCGGCCAAGCCGATGTTGAAGATGACATTGCCGAACAAGATGCATTGGGCTTGCTCCGCTTTCTCTGCGCAGAAGGTCTGATTCGACAGAAAAACGCCTCGGAACCCCCCATCAAAGCAGAACAGGTGATCGTCTACCCGTTGGAAGGTGTCGCCCATCTGGAAGCAACCGCCACAGGCATCATTGCCTGGAAAAAAGCACTCGGCTCAACCGTACAGCGCGGTGACATCATCGCCGAAATCCTGCCGCTGGACATGCAACTCGGAACGCCGCGTCTTCCGGTAGTGAGTCCTGTGAATGGCGTTCTCGTTGCAAGGCACCACATCAGACTGGTTCGAGCAGGCCAACGAATCGGTATGGCGGCGGGAACCGAACCGCTTCCAGGACGCATAACGGGTCAGCTGATGCACGCTTTCTAAAAGACAGAGTAGGTACAAAACCTATCAACAAGTAATAACGATTCAATTTTCAAGCTGCCTTGGCGAGCCGCTTTTGCGGCTTCACCAACAAAACCGACAATCAACCTGAGGCATGTAAAAATGAAAATACTCGCAGTGTTCAGCGGTCTGACGCTCGCTTTTTCAATGTCCATGACCCACGCAGCAGATCAACCACTGAAAATCGGCATCGAGGCAGCTTATCCTCCCTTTGCTTCCAAGACTCCCAACGGCGAAATCACTGGTTTTGATTACGATATCGGCAATGCGCTCTGTGCAGAAATGCAGGTCAAATGCCAATGGGTCGAGCAGGAATACGACGGCCTGATACCGGCGCTGAAAGTCAAAAAGGTCGATGCGATTTTGTCGTCGATGTCGATCACCGAAGAGCGCAAAAAATCTGTCGACTTTACCGACAAGTACTATCAGAGCCCCGCTCGGCTGGCGATGAAAAGTGGAACTCAAATTGGTGATGACCTCTCCGGTTTAAGCGGCAAGCGTATCGGTGTGCAGCGCTCCAGTATTCATGACCGTTTCGCGACGGAAGTCCTGGCGCCCAATGGTGCAGAGATCGTGCGTTACAGCTCGCAAAACGAGATCTATCTGGATATGAATTCCGGCCGCCTTGACGGAACCGTCGCTGATCAGATCATTCTCAGCGAGTCGTTTCTCAAGCTGCCTACCGGCCAGGGATTCGCCTTTGCTGGCCCGCAATTGACCGATCCAAAGTACTTTGGTGATGGCATCGGTATCGCACTGCGCAAAGGCGATACGCCGCATGTACAAAGCTTCAATGACGCCATCAAGGCATTGAGGGCGAAAGGGATCTACCAGGCCATCAACGCGAAGTATTTCGACTTCGACGTTTATGGCAAGTAATCGCTGATATCAATACTCGAGGGTAGTTCTCTACCCACGCGTTCCTCACTCAATTCGCCGATCCACGCACCAGGCACCGGGAAAAGTTATCTCCGGTGACGTCCTGTGTCTGGTGCATGGATTTATACGCCTTTTGCAAACAGTTAAAAGGTTTGTCGATCATGCTCAAATTGTCCTGCAACACACTGATAGCAACCGTGCTGATGACGGTTCTAACCCAGAGCCAGGCCACTGAAACTGACACCAAGTTTCAGCTTGATGAAGGTAAATGGGCACCCACGACCCGTGCTGCGATCGAACAATTGATCGCGAAACACGCAGTCCCCGACGACACCGCCGAATCAAAGCGCGCCTATGCGGTTTTTGACTGGGACGACACCAGCATCATCAATGACGTTACTGACAAATTCTTCCTCTACCAGATGGATCAACTGGCCTACAAGTTGAGCCCCGCAGAATTCAGCGAAGTGTTGCGCAAGACCATTCCCGATAAGGCGCTGTCGGAATCTGTCAAAAACGTAGCGGGCAAACCCCTCACATTTGCGCAGCTGACGGCCGATATCGAACGCGACTACCTCTATCTCTACAACAACTATGAAGGTATGGCTGGCAAGCAGTCTCTTGCCACCGTTACCCAGACCGATGCATTCAAAGACTTCAAGACCAAACTGTATTTCTTGTTTGGGGCCATCATCGATTCCCACGGGCAACTGGTCGCCTACCCTTGGGAGATATTCTTCTGTGCCAACATGACGGAGAGTGAAGTCGATGCGTTAGCGCTGGCTTCCATTCGACACAGCCTGCAAACCGGCATCGCCAAGGTCGAGCTGACCAGCCCCGAAACCCAGGCGGGACAATCAGGGCAGGTAAAGATCTCGTTCAATGACGGCATGCGTGTTGTCCCGGAGATCGCCAATCTGATGCACGTTCTGCGGCGCAACGGCATTGACGTATTCGTGGTGTCCGCCGGTTTCGAGCCCTTGGTAAGAACCATCGCCACTCGCCCCGAGTTTGGTTACCAGCTCCCGGCCAACCACGTATTCGGCCTGCGCCTGGAGACCAATGACAAGGGCCAGTACCTGGCGCAAAGCAAAAAGGACTACCCGGTCTCCTACCGTGAAGGCAAACCTGCGCTGGTGCGTCAGCTGATCGCTCCCGGCAAAGGCGACCGTGAGCCGGTATTCATTGCCGGTGACAGCAACTCCGATTACGGCAACTTCAGCCTGCTGCCCAAGGTTGAATTGGGGTTGATCGTCAACCACCTGAGCTCTGGGGATTTCGGCAAGGTTTCGCGCCAGGCAGCAGAGCAGCTTGGCAAGCCTAATCCTCGCTGGGTTCTGCAAGGCGTCGATGAAAGTATCGGCCTTTGGTCCCCAAGCGAAAAAACACTGAAAATCGGTAGCACCGAAGCGCGCCTGCTGCGCCCCGACACGCCTTGAATCCGCGTCACATGTAAGCATCACATCCGTGTCATTCCGGGGCCTTCAGGCCCCGGAATCATTTTTGATTCTGGATCGTGGTCGCGCAGCTTCTGAAGGAAAAAACGCTTGCCTATACAGAAAGAATGTCCATAATGGATTTTATGTCCACGCGAGATTATTTCTCTTCGTGATTGCCTTTCTGCAGCCGCCTTTGAGAGCAACGTCCATGTCCACTTTTTTTCAAGCTCCCCTCATCATCCAGGAATCGGATGTCAGGGCATTGCTCCCACTGCTGGATGTACTGGCTGCAATGCGCCACCTGTTTGAATCGTTGGGTGCCGGCAACGCCGTGCAACCGCCACAGCAACTGGTGGAGTTCCCCAATGGGCAGGGAGACTTCATCAATTACCTGGGGGTCATGAGCGAAGAAAAGGTGTATGGCATTAAAACGTCTCCTTACATCAAGACCGACGGCAAACCACTCGTAACTGCCTGGTCCATGCTGATGTCCATGGACACCGGCACTCCGCTCTTGCTGGCAGACGCGGGTCTGCTGACCACCCTGCGTACCGCTGCAACCACCGCTTTGGCAATCGACCACCTCGCCCCCAAGGACAGCAAGCGCCTGGCGGTGATTGGCAGCGGTCCTATTGCATTGCGGCATGTGGAGTTCGCAAAGGGTCTGCGGGAATGGGAAAAAATCTCTATCTACTCCCTCGAAATTCCGTCCATGAATGACGAACAGCGCGAGTCGATTCTGGCCATCGATCCACGCATTACGCTCTGTGAACTGCAATCGAAGGCGGTATCCAATGCGGACGTCGTGATGCTTTGCACTTCGTCACCCAAACCTGTTTTGCAGACGGAAATTCTCGGGCAGCCCACACTCATCACCTCAATCAGCACCAATGCTTATCGGGCACATGAAATTGCGCCGCAGGATCTGCCGAAAATGGACGTGTATTGCGATTACCGACACACGACTCCACTGGCGGCGGGAGAGATGGTGATCGCCGCCGAACGCGGGTTGTGGTCAACCGAAGAACTGGTTGGCGATCTGGCAGAGCTGGCAAACGGGACAGCGCCATTGCCCGAATACAACCGCCACGTTTTTTTCCGCTCCATCGGTCTGGGACTGGAGGATGTTGCTGTCTCTCTGGAAATCTACAAGGCGCTGACTCAACGTTGAGTGCCGCTCGCTAACTGACAAATCAAAACAAAAGGTACTGAAATGAAGATCAAAGAGTTCGGCGTTGAAATCTGGATGAACGCGTACGAAACAAAATGCGAGTACAACCTGGCGGAAACCTGCGTGGAATCCCTGACCATCGAGCAACTGCTGGAGATGGCCGGTAAAAAAGAGAGCATTCTCGCCGAGCTGCTGCCGTTGAAGATGACTTACGGCGCCATCGAAGGCTCTGATCGCCTGCGCAACAGTGTGGCGGCTCTGTACACGAAGCAAAGCAAGGACAACGTCATCATCACCCACGGTGCGATCGGTGCTAACGCCCTAGTGTATGAGACCCTCGTTGAACCAGGTGATCACGTTATTTCCGTGGCGCCGACTTATCAGCAGCATTACTCGATTCCCGAGAGCTACGGCGCCGATGTTTCGATTCTTAAACTGCGTGAAGAAAACGCTTTCCTGCCTGATCTGGTAGAGCTGAATGCGCTGGTCCGGTCGAACACCAAAGTGATCGCCATCAACAACCCGAACAACCCGACCGGCGCGTTGATGGATCAGGCCCTGCTTGAAAAGATCGTGGAGATTGCCCGTTCTGTTGGGGCCTATCTGCTCAGTGACGAGGTCTACCGCGGCATTGATCAGGACGGTAATGGCTTCACTGTCTCGGTGGCAGACTTGTACGAAAAAGGTATCAGTACAGCCAGCATGTCCAAGGCGTTCTCGCTGGCCGGCTTGCGCCTGGGCTGGATTGTTGCGCCAACCGACCTGATTCATCGCGTCTCCATTCACCGTGACTACAACACCATCAGCGTCGGCATGCTGGATGACCATTTCGCCTGCATTGCGCTGGAAAACAAGGACAAGATCCTGGCCCGCAACAAGTCCATTACTCGTACCAACCTCGAGTATCTGGATCAGTGGATCGCCAAAGAATCCAAAGTTTCGTACGTCAAACCGAAATCGGGCACCACTGCCCTTCTGAAGATCGACGTGGATCTGTCTTCCCGTGACTTGTGCGTCAAGCTGCTGGAAAGCAAAGGCGTCATGTTCACGCCAGGCAGTGCTTTGGACATCGAAGGTTATGTGCGTATTGGTTATGCCAACAATCTTTCGGTCCTGAAAGAAGGCCTGGAAAAGGTTTCGCAATTCCTCGCCGAACTTTGATCTCTCCCGGCATGCCTTGGCTCAGTGCCACGGCATGGCCTGATGAAAGACGCCGACGCTGTGCCGTCGGCGTTTTCACTTCGATTGGTAATTACTCGTTTGGGTAGCAAGAGTAAAGAATGAACAACGCACTATGGGCGACTGTGCCTATTCTTTTGGCACTTGCCTTGGGGCTTGGGCTCGGCCAATACGTCAACGTTCAGTATCGAAACTACGTCTCACGATGCGTCGGGATACTGGTCTGGGTGCTGCTTTTTTCACTGGGTGCAGAGTTTGGCAACGTGCTCGGCAATCCGCAGTTGGCGGCAAGATCCCTACTTGTCGGCATCACCTTTGCCATGGCCTGTACCCTTGCCACTTGGCTGTTGATTCATCTGTTCACAGCCACGAATGATCGCAAACCTGCCTTCAAGCTGACGCAACTGCTCAGTTCTCTTGCCGCAGGGTTGAAGAGTTGCACCGTCACGTTGTCCATTGTCACTTTGGGGGCAATCTATGCTCATTTGCCGATCGACTGGATCACTCGGCAAATCTGGAAGCCCGCACTGGGAGACATGATTTGCGTGCTGGTTTTTCTGGTGGGTATCGAACTGGCCAAGATGAAGTTGGGCCGCGATCTCTTCACTTTCAGATCCATCACCGTTCCCCTCATCACGGTTGTGGGCACATTATCGGGTGGACTTCTAGCTGCCTGGATAGTCGATGAGCCACTCAAAATCGGACTGGTGCTTGCTTCGGGATTCGGCTGGATGAGTTTATCGAGTGCAATGGTCAGCGAAACACTGGGCGAGTCCTACGGCTCGATGGTGTTGATAGCAGACCTCCTGCGAGAACTCCTGGCTATCACCCTGCTTTACATCTGCGGCATGAAAGCGCCTCTGGCCTGCATTGGCGCCACCGGCGTTACTTCGCTGGACTCAACCTTGCCGATTGTTCGCGCGACATGCCCCGAAGAAGTCATTCCCTTTGCTGTTGTCAGCGGCCTGATTCTGACTGTGGTTTCACCCCTGTTTATCGCGTTCTTCCTGACGTTGTGAGCGTTCGCGTCATGAACAATCTTGAAAACTACAAAGCCATTGCTGATGGCATCGCGACGCTGTATTCCCCCCATGCCGAGGTGACTATTCACGATGCCAGGACACACGTAACACTCTATGTATCAGGACACCTGGAGGGCATCAACAGCAATGTCCCCTATGTGAATCCCAACCGCAGTGATGAGCGAATTCGTTCGATTACCACTGTGTTGAAAAACGACAAGGACGAGCCGGAGGCACTGCTTTGCATCAATGTAAACTTCTCGGCACTCGACACAGCGGTTGCGGTACTCACCCAGTTCTTGATCCCTCGTCAAATCTCCCCTGGACGTGACGCGCTGTTTCAGGATGACTGGCAAAAACGCATTAATACATTCATCCAGCGCTGGCTGAGAAAGCGCAACTTGGCACTTGAGGGCTTGAATCGCCACGACAGAACGATGCTGGTGGAAGCGTTGCATATCGAAGGTGCTTTTGAGGGCAAAAATGCCGCTGACGTCGTGGCCAGCGAGCTGAAAATGAGCAGGACATCAGTCTTCAACCATCTGAGGTCCCTGCGAAAATCGATATGACCCGCTGTAGTGTTCCGCTTCATGATTGCATCAAACCGTGGCTCGTAGTCAAACCGCGTAACTGCTACATTTGTGCCCCTAATGGACTCTCTTGCGATCTACCCCAGCATGAAAAAACTTAACGACTACAAGACCATCGCCGACGGCATTGCGTTGCTTTACTTTCCTCACGCAGAAGTCATCCTTCACGATGTAAAAACGCAAAGAATCGTTCATATCGCGAATAACATTTCAAAACGACAGTTGGGGGATGATTCTGCCTTGGATGAGTTGCCCGGCGACTTCGCATCCGTCAGCAACCTGGGACCCTACGAAAAACTCAACTGGAACGGTCAGAAAATTCGTTCCATCACCAGCGTGTTGAGAAACGATGATGACGAGCCAGAGGTTCTGCTGTGCATCAATATGAATTTCACAGTACTGGAAATGGCCCGGGAAGCACTGAACAATTTCTTCGAGCCCAGCCGTCTGCTACCGCAGCCTGATGCACTGTTCCGGGATGACTGGCAAGAACGTATCAATACCTTTCTGCACGCCTGGCTCAAGGAACATAACCTTTCACTGCCAGGACTGACACGCAACGATAAACGACTGTTGGTGGAAGCACTGTTCGCCGAAGGCGCTTTTGAAGGACGTAGTGCCTCGGATTACATCGCCAACGTACTGTCTATGGGAAGAGCCACTGTTTACAAGTACGTGAAGCTTTTGCGTGAAGCCGCGTGATGTACAGCGGATCACGCCTGCCCGAACTGAACGACGTCATACAGCCGTCTCAAACGTTTCACCGCACCTTCGATATCAGTTTCTTTCACACCGCCGTATCCCAGCACCAACAGGTTATCGCCGAGCCTGTCTGGATTAATGTGATAGGCACCCCGCAGCGTCAAACCGTGCGCAGGGGCTAACTGAATCATTTTTCGAGCTGTACCCGCGGCGCCGATGGTCACTGCCAGGTGGATCCCGGCCTGCCCCGAAGAAAACTGCACGGCATCGCCAAAGTAATGCTTCAGGTTTTGCTGCAACAGACTCCTGCGCGTCGCGTAGATTGCCCGCATCTTTCGGATGTGACTGGCGAAATGGCCTTCCTGCATGAAATCCGCCATCGCTGCCTGGATGGGCGGAAATCCTGGTCGGTAAAGTTGCGTCATGCCCTTGCTGAACGCGTCCGCCAGAGATTCTGGCACCACCAGGTGACTCAGGCGCATGCCCGGAAACGTCACCTTACCAAGACGCTTTCTTGCAACATCTCTATGACAAAGGCTACTCAGTCCCGGAGATCAGCAAAGAAATGGCGGTCACTGCACCCAATATTTACAACCGCATCACCGCGCATCGCGGGCGCGGCCCACAAACCAATTGAGCCTGCCTGGCCGACCAGGTGAAACCACGGGCTTGCGCCTCGAAAGCAAGCCCGTATCCCCGCAAGCTTGCGCCTTAACGCCTCAATCAGGCCCGGCAAATGATTGGGCGCAGCCAAGCATCGCGGTTTCTGGTGCGCAACCACAGGTGGACTTGCGCGTGATCGGCGTGTTGTGGCTCAGCATCGACGGCAATCAGGCAGTTCCCGGCATCAATCGATTTACCCATCAAAATATCGCGTTTGATCAGGACCGTGTCACCATCCCCCGGTAGTTCGTAGCAACCGTCGAGGGTCGACACGAACCACTGGCGCTGGAACCGGGTGATGCCCAGAGGCTCACCGGGTACTTGCGCAATGGTGCGGGTCACGTCACCCGCAACGCTGACGACCGAACCGCCCGCCGCAATGGCCCACAATTCCCCTCTCGGACCTTCGACACCGGCAATCATATTGATGAACGCGCCGGCCTCAGTCGGCCATGGTCCATCAACTCGCTGCCAGGTCCCGCCCACCGGCCGACGCAGGATCAGGCCCGCATACCCCAGCGCGTATATTGCGTCTTGCGTCTGGACAATGTTGTTGACACCACCCAGCGTTCCGACAACGTGATCGTCGTGTTCAAGGCGAGCAACATCGCCCGATGTCCAACGATACAACCGGCGGCTGAACGTACCGATCAACAAGCCATCGCTCGCCCAACACAGGCATTCAGCAAGCTCGACGTTCTTGCCATCCGTGGCCACATAACCCAGTGTGCGGGAGTACCATTCATCGCGCGCGTTGAGCTGTGGATGGGGCGTAACCTGCCGCCAGCCAGCCACCTGTCCAAGGTCGGTGTTGGTGATCAGCTCATCTTCGCTAGTGATCGCCCAGACTTGGCCATCGCTATCACTGACGATGGCCTGGATGGCATCTGGCACCCAAACCTGTGGTTGCAGGCGTAAATGCTCACCGTCCAGTTCCCCCCTGATAATCCAGGACGATGTATGACCGCTTTCGTCCGACACATGCACGGCAAACCAGGGCACCCCGGCAGCCATTGTCAGGTCGGCAAGCTGGTAGCGCCGAGTGCCATGGGCGGGTGTTGATGGGTTTATGTTGTCGCTCATGTCACAGGCATCGGTTGTTGGGTCACTGTAGAAGGTACGTCGTAGAACAAAGGCAACTCCCTGTCCATGGGCCAGCCGGCCGCCGTGTAGAACTCACGCGCCTCAATCAGGAGCACCATGGCGACAGCGCGACCGACACTTTTGCGTTCATTCCACGTCATGAACCCTGCCTGCGCCAAGGCAAAACCTTTGACGTTGAAACGTTTGAATTCATCCGAGTTGGCAAGGCCACTGTTCCTGACGGCCACATCCACACCCAGATCCGCGGTGGTATAGACATGGGTCATCCACTCAAGCACATGCTCCAGGTACTCGCCAGTCGTTGGGTTTTTCGCGGGCAGTGTCGGATCGCCGCGCAGCCGTTTGCGCGTGTGTTTCTGGGCGTCCGTCACAAATTTATGCTGCGATCCTCTGTTCTGTGAATCCTGCATAAACGTCGCGTAGCTCTGGTCAAGGCTGAAAGACTGCCCCCTGTGCAGTGACCCTCGCAGTGCCTTGTCGGGGATCAAGTGATCGGCATCGTAGCCACGGTAGATATTCAACACCTGGGCGTTGGCCGCGGACTTGACCTGGGAAATGATTTTGTAGCCGCCCGCCAAGGTGGGCATGCGTAGCAGTTCACGCATCGCTTGCTTGGTGCTGGCATCGAGCGCGTCGGTGCGCCAGTCGAGCCCATTGATTTTATTGGCCAACGCGACCGTGGCTTCGATTTCCGCACGCAGCACGTCTGCCTGTAGCGGGTAGGCCGCTTCAATGACGCTGGGCCGCAGGTCCGATACGCTGTACGCCGGGTTGGACAGGATTCTGGAAATCACCTCGCGCGCTTCACGCTCACTCAGTGTGTGCCCATCAGTACGCGGGTAGGTAATGCCCGCGACGTCGAATGAGTCAACGAACGAGTGCTGTTGCGCTTGGTGCGCAGCGACGAACGCTGCCTGGGCAACTGCGTCCGAAGGGTCGCGTAATGCGGCCTCATAGGCGTTTCGCATCAGGGTCATGGCGGCAAAACTGCTATTCATCGGCAGTGCCCTCCGCGCGCGTGTTCGACGTATTGCCACGTACCAGATCATCGATGTGCTTGCCGAATGTCGAGGGCCTACCGTGTCCACGCGCGTGCATCCACGCCAATAAATGATCGACTGTCGGCTCAAGCAGCGAGCGGGTGCGTATGCCGTGGTCTTGCACTATCACTTGCAAGCGAGGGCTTTGCTCATCGAGCACTGCCTCCATCTCTGCCGACGCCCAATTGCGCGTGTGCTGGTGCAGGCCATCGGGGTCCAGCGCAAACCAACCTGGGTAGCTGCCCGGCTTGCCTGTTATCACCTCGACACCAATTTCAACCTGCCGGACAGCCGGTTTACCCGGCCACGTCAGGGGGTAAATCCGGCGTACAGTCTGAAACTGTCCATCTCGCAGGGAAGAGGCCAACATCAGTTTGGACATCAGGTCGTAAAGTTGCCGCTGCCTCGGGGTAAGCGCGGCCATCCTGGGGCTGTCGGCCTCCAGGCTGATGTCCAGAGGCACCAGTGCTCCGTGGGCACCACTGCGGCCGCCGTCCGAAACTGGGTGGGCTTGCGCGCCAGGCGCGGGATCATCGTCGTGCTGCTCGGCCTCAGCGGGTGAAGGCGAACCGGCAGGCGCGCCCCACGTATTCAGCTCGACGGCGGGCTGCAGCGAAAACAGCGCGACCTCAGCGCCCTGCGCATCGACCGTTGGTGCATGGGGGCCCGCAACCGGCTGCGCGCCGCACTGATCATCAAACTGTGCCGCCCAGGTGTGCACGAACGCAAGGTAGTCCGCCTCCCCTGCATCCGGCAATTGGGACAGGTGAGTCAGCGCATCGTCGAAGGCCGTCAACAACGCATTGGCGCTGATTGTGTTCAGCCAAGGGTTGTTCAGCACCTTATCTGCCTGGCGCCGTCCGGACTCGGTCAGGAACAGGCGCCCCTGCGCATCCAATGCAGCCCAACCATTGTCGTTCGGTGCTGACTCGGGCTCGTCCTGCCCCTCGCGCATCTCATACAGTTTTTGCAACGTGCTCATGGTGCTCGACGGCATCCAGCCAAATCGCCTGAACGCCTCTTGCAGGACCAGGTTAGTGCCCAGGCTTTGAGCAGGTGCCAGCAGCAAGTCCTCATGCTCGAGCAGGCAAGGTCTCGGTGAAACCACCGCGTCGCTCAGTTGGTCGATCAAGGTGTGAACGCTCTCTGTGCGGTCACTGCCCCACGCGCGCCAGGCTTCGCTGCCACGCCGCACCATCAAGCGAGCCGGCACGAGGGTATCGTTCACTTTCAGGTTTATCGCGATACCCAAGCGTTTACCGGGTAACCCCAGGGAGTCACCATGGCCCGCCAGTACCCTGAGCAAGGGCCCCTTGATCCGTCCGCCCCCGACAATACCGTGACGCATGTAGACCGAGCCGATGAGGTTGTCCAGCACCCGCTGGGCAATGGCTCCATATGCCAAGCCCATATTCAAGGCCCGGCAAGCGCTGCCAGCTCGCTCGTCGGCGGTAGCGCCCTCGACCTGTACACACCGACCCTCCTCAAATGATCGGGCCATTTCGGGGGTGGTCAATGCATGAAACCTTACCCGACGCACCCTCTGGATATGCATGAACCACGGTGCTTCCTTGAGTACCTGTATCATGTGCCAGGCGATCGCTTCGCCTTGGGCATCATCGTCCGTCCCCAACACCAGCTCAGTGCATTGCAGTAAACGGCTGCCGGTATTGCGTAGGGACGCCGCCAGGTCACTGCCCTCGCGCTCGCTCAATTGCCAGTGCGGTTTGAGCCCATCACGCCAACTGATCGCACCGGGACCTGGGAGGTCACGAATATGACCGCCACAGCCGAACACCTGAGTACCGCCAGGTACCAGTTCTTGAATGATTTTCGCCTTGTGCAAGGATTCGACAACCATCAGCGTGGCGGGACCGAGCTTGCACGCTGGCACCCGCGGGGCGCAGGTGAGCCGCTCGTGCTCTGGCTCACGCACACCGGCCAAGCATCGTCCTACCACAGCCGAAGGCAAATCGTTGTTCGGGTCCATCGCCTGCTGGGAAAAAAACAGATCGGAATGGCCAAACATAATGAAGCTTTTCTGCGCACGACTGATCGCTACGTTGAGCAGGCGCCCATCGTCACGATCGATAAATACCCGCTCACGATGATTGGTATCAGTTCGACGGCTGGCGCGGCTGTCCCGATTCACGGCACTGAACAACACCACAGGTTTCTCCGCCCCTTGAAGGGTATGAACCGTGCCGATGGTCAAACGCTCGCTCAGGTCAGCGTCATCAGGGTCGAGTTCTTCGCGCACCCGACGCTTTATCGCTTCGACCTGGCCTCGAAATGGCGTGACGACCGCGACAAGCTTTTCCAACCCTATCGGCTGCTCCGGGTGGCCTTCGACCCTGGCGGCCCACTTCGCCAGGCGCGGTCCCTGCTCTTTAAGCCAGTCCACGATGGCCTTGGCTTCTCCAGGGTTGGACCATGAGTCGCCTTTGCAGGGCTCATCGTTCGGGCCACCGGTCTGATAGAACCCGAGCGGCGGTAGCGGGAACGTTGCCTTCATGCGTTTGCGCAACTGCATTTCAGCTTCGCCCTCGAGCAAGGGCAACTCGGCATCCGCGAACAGCCCTGCCAGCGGGTTGGGCACTTTGGGTTCCAACTCTTTGCTGAGCAACCCGCCCTCGGCATCACGGTCGTGATCGTGGTACAGCAAATCGATACACACATTGATGATCGACTCTGCACAACGGTAGTGTTCCCGCAGGAGCAGACCGTCCCGTAGCCGTCCGTCCGGCATGGCCTCGGCAAACGATGCCCCGGTTGCGGCAAGCTTCATGATTGAACCCGTGGCGGAGTCTGCGCCACGCACCAGCAAGGCGTCCAAAGACGACGGATCGGCCCAACGGTCCTGCACCTGGCGCGCATCGACCTCGGGTGTTACCGAAGACACGGGAGAGAGCTGCTTCATATCGCCGACCACCACGGCTTTTTTAGCCAGGCTAAACACCGGCACACCCAGCTCCGGCGCAGCTTGCCCCGCCTCATCGACAATCAGCAAATCCAGGAACGCGAACAGCGGCCTACGGCCCTCGCCCAGTAGCCGTGGGGCGCTATGCAAGGTGGCGACGATGCACGGAAACAGCATGGCTGCGTGCCTGAGTGCGTTCTTTCGGCTGCCAGGCTCGGGGGTTGCGATCACACTGGCCAGCCAACGCGTCTCCCAGTAACGCGCGGCCAACTGAAAAATAATCGGCCGCCACACCACGTCCAGCAATTTCTGCTGCTGCGCCTGGCGCGCCTCGGGGGTTGCGGCCACACGCAAATCCGCGAGGATGTCGATGGCCCAGGAAGATGCCCATGCCTCACTGGGAAAGCGCGCAGCCAGTTCACTGGGCTCGATCAACGCGTCGATGTCAGCCTGGCGCTCGATTGCCGAGGCCAACCCGCTGCGCAATACCTGGGTCAGTGTGTTCAAGTGCTCGCAGAGGGTCGACGCCGTAGGCGTTGTCGAAGCACTCTTCTGCATGAGATAGATAAAACGCGTGGCATCACTGACCTGATGTTTCTGCTCAACGCTAAACAACGCATTGAACAACTCTGGCAGCTCGCGGAAGGCATCTTCAAAGTGCCGCGCCAAAGCAAGGGCTGCCGCAACACCGTCTTCGTACGACTGCTTGAGGCTGGAGGACCCGACGCCCAAGATGCGCAACTGCTTTTGCCGGATCTCAAGCGTGGTGAACTTGCTGCGATGGTTTTTCCCCTTGGCCTTGGACGGAGCGCTGGCGGTGAAACCCAATAGTGGCTTGCCCGTAGGGTCCAACCAACGACGTGCCAGGGCATGCTTCCTGCCTACGGCACCATTGAACGTGCCCATCACATTCTCGACACTCTGGTTGGTCGCCCCGCACACAAACGTGACGGGGCAATGTTCGCGGTTATCGTAAGCCGCCAACACCCATTGGTTGGCGATCATCGCACGCAGCATGGCCGTCTTCCCGGTGCCCGGCGGCCCACTGACCGCAACCACCCCGACCTGCTCACCCAACCGGCCGAGGGCGTGCAATGCGCGGCGCTGCGATTCGTTCAAGGGGTCTGCGCCGCGATTGACGTCTGGCTTGTCGAGGTGTGTGGCCTTATCGACCATGGCCACGTGCCGGATCGTCACCTGCGGCGCTGCCATGCCGCCTGCCTGGACAGCCGAACGGTGTCGTCCGGCGCCTATGAGCTGCTCCAGTGCGCCGATGGACGGCGCATTGGGGATCGCTTCATAGATGTTGGCGAGCGCACGTGTTGCATAGCCAGGCTGTCGCGGCACCGCAACCCATTGCCCCGTGATCGGCGCCATTCCCGTCTCCACCCCATCCGCTTGAACGTGGGCGAACAAGGCAAAACAGGCGTCGACATACCCGCTCAAATTGGCGCTTTGGCTCAACGTCGCGAAAAATAGCTTGAGCTCGTCGCGATAGCAATCAAAGTGGCCAATGGCCGGAGGCAGGTCGTTGGCCGCCATCAATGGCTGCGGTTCAAGCCATTGGCGGACCACACGCGGCCGGCAATCGTTGGGGTCGCGTGGTAGGCATATTTGGTTTTTGTCGTTCAGGTCGAAAGGAAACCAGAACGCGATATTCAGCCGGTCGGGCTTGAGGCGGTTTTTTTTCGCGCCCGGCGCAGGCTTTTTATCCGGGTCGGGCCACGTGACCTGGACCTCATCGCTTGATGAGGTGGTTTGATGGAATACCAGCGCCATGGGAATACGCGGATCGTCATCCGGCTCGTTCGCCTCCTGCGCACCCTCTGCGTCGTCCTCTGAGGCCTCAAGCGCCTGCGCTTGCTGTTTTCGCCGGGCCTCTGCGGCACGCTCAGTGAGAATGCCCAGTGCCAGCGCCCGACGCTTGCCGAAACCGAGATTGAAGTTGGGCCAGGCCAGCCCCGCGAAATTTGTCACCGGGATGCGGACATCGGTGGCTTGCAGGCCACCCAAGTCATCGGCAATCAGCGCTCTGTGCCAGTAGTCCAGCACATTCGTGGGCAAACTCCCGACGGGGCCTGCCTGAGGGTCCACCTCCGTCGAGTGCAGAACCTGTTCCTTGGAAACCGCTACAGCAGCAAAATCCTTGCGCAACCGCTTGCTCAAGTCCATGAGACGCCTAAACATTTCTTACACCCTATAAATCCGAACGGCATACGAAGAATGGCTCGTAGCGGCCAACAATGATGGCCCATTGCCTTGATCGCTGCAATTCAAGCCGGGCACGTATAGTTAACGAGTGACCTGTTCAATGCTATACAACTCGTGTTTAGGTCAAACGCACCGTCAACCACACGAGACTTTCCCCGCCCATGCACGGACGCCCCCTGCTCGTCGCCCTATTCCTCACCGGTACTGCCATGGCCGCAGAACCCTCCCGCTACACCTACGACGAAGCCCCCACCGATGGTTTCATGTACGCCGTGCGCTATCAGCAAGCCAAACTGGCCTGTGGTTCGCTGCCCGAAGATCTCGAGGCGGACTATGCTAAAGCGATGCGGCTGACTGGGGAGGCCAGCCCCGCGTTTAAAGCTAGCTATGCACGGCGCTTGGCAACCCAGCCAAAGTGGAGCAAACCGGCGTCGCCTGAAGAACAGGCGCTTGCGTGCGAACAAAGCCAGCACACCTTGCGCGTAACGGTGCAGCTCGCCCGGCAATGGTTTCCCGGTGGCTGGTAGTCACGTGTTTTAACCCATTGATCGGCCCATTGATCGGCATAGGTATCTACACAACGATTGGACCTGACCAATCCCGAAGCCCTGGCTCTGGCTCTGGCTTTTGATCTTAGGCGCCCCGTTAACCACGCTGCCCGAACGCAGGCAAGCCAGCTCCCACATGAGAGCGATGTACACCCAAGAAAACCTAGTAGCATGATGGGCCGCCTTCGCAAGCAAATCGAATCGCCGCACCGCCGCTCCCACAGGTCCGGCGTAACACTCAAAGTTGTGTAGATACCTACCCACTGATCGGAGGTCCACGATGAACCCACACAGCACCGCCCTTGTCCTGATCGAGTTCCAGAACGACTTCACCACACCCGGCGGGGTGTTTCATGATGCGGTCAAAGACGTGATGCGTATTGGCGATATACTGGCGAACACTGCAACCACGGTGCAGCAGGCGCGCAAGCTGGGCGTGAAGATCATCCATTTGCCGATCCAGTTCGCAGAGGGTTACCCGGAGCTGACCACGCGCGACTATGGAATATTGAAGGGTGTGGCTGATGGCAGTGCTTTTCGCACCGGCAGTTGGGGGGCAGAGATCACCGAGGCTGTGGGCCGCGAGGCCGGCGATATCCTGGTGGAGGGCAAGCGTGGGCTGGATGGTTTTGCGACGACGGGGCTGGACCTGGTGCTGCGCAACAACGGCATCCAGAACTTGGTGGTGGCAGGTTTTCTGACCAATTGCTGCGTCGAAGGCACTGTGCGTTCAGGCTACGAGAAGGGCTACAACGTGGTCACCTTGTCCGACTGCACGGCAACCTTCACCAGCGAACAGCAGCAGGCCGCCGAGCAATTCACGCTGCCGATGTTTTCCCAGGTGCTGCAACACACACAGTTCCTGGAAACTCTCAGCCGTTAAGGGTGATTCCCGAATAGACCGTCGCAGGCACCTTGTGCCGGCGCGGTCGCTGTTGCCAGGCAAGTTGCGCTTGCACCCGGGCGACGGCTTCTCATCATCCGGACGCACGACAACCACACGGAAACCGTGGTCGTAACCTTCGATTTGCAACGCCACCATCAACCGGGCTTTCGACAATGCACCCAAGCAGAACAGGGTGACGCCAATTGTAAATATCGTACGCGTGTGTAGGCTCCCCCTTTTCGGTACAGAGCTCATCAAAGTTTGATGACTGGCTGCCATCAGATAGGTGTATGAAGGTTGAGTCCTATCCTTGTGGGCTTCTCGAAACTGCCTCACAACCAGGCGCCCGAGCCGCCAATCGTCGAAGATTGGTTCACGCCGGTTCACCACGGCGGTCAGCAAGTAAACGTCCCCTGCTTGTGACACTCTACCGATTCGCAAACGGCCTGATTTGTTCGAAGTGAGCATTCCTTGCCCCCGTTCTATTGAAAGGAGGCAAGGACACTACAGAAAAAAACAGCTAAACAGCGAACCCAAAAGGCGACGAGATATGACCTGTCAGCGGCCCATACGAATGGTGTTCCACACCCGCGTGCGAATCCGGTCGATGTTCAGCGGCATCGCTTCCAGCGCGAATAACTTGCCCATCATTTCGTCGCTGGGGTAGATCTTGGTGTCCGCCTTGATCTCAGGGTCTACCAGGCTATCCGCTGCACGGTTGCCGTTGGCGTAGTGCACGGCGTTGGTGATGTCCGCCATCACCTGGGGCTCCAGCAGGTAGTTCATGAACGCGTAGCCGGCCTTTTCATCGGGGGCATCGGCGGGCATGGCGACCATGTCGAACCAGATTGCGGCGCCTTCCTTGGGAATCTCATAGCCGATCTTCACCCCATTCTTGGCCTCCTTGGCGCGGCTTTCGGCTTGCAGTACGTCGCCGGAGAAACCAACCGCCACACAGATGTCGCCATTGGCCAGGTCGCCGGTGTATTTCGAGGAGTGGAAGTACGCCACATAGGGGCGCACTTTCATCAGCAGTGCCTCGGCCTTTTTGTAGTCCTCGGGTTTTTTACTGTGGGGCGGCAGCCCCAGGTAGTTGAGGGCGATGGGCAGCAATTCCGGGCCGTTATCGAGGATCGCCACCCCGCACTTGCTGAGCTTCTCCATGTACTCGGGCTTGAAGATCAGGTCCCAGGAATCAACCGGAGCGTCATCCCCCAACACGGCCTTGACCTTGTCGATGTTGTAACCGATGCCGGTACTGCCCCACAGGTACGGGAAGCCATGGGCATTACCCGGGTCGTTGTTTTCCAGGGCCTTGAGCAGCACGGGGTTGAGGTTTTTCCAGTTGGGCAACTGGCTCTTGTCGAGCTTCTTCAGGGCGCCGCCCTGGATCTGCCGTGCCATGAAGTGGTTGGACGGAAACACCACGTCGTAGCCGGAGTTACCGGTCATCAGCTTGCCGTCGAGGGTTTCGTTGCTGTCATACACGTCGTAGCTGAAACCAATGCCGGTTTGTTTCTGGAAATTCTTCGTGGTGTCCGGCGCGATATAGCTGGACCAGTTATAGATCTTCACCGTCTCGGCGGCCTGGCTGATAGAGGCCACCAACATCAAGGGCAACAGGGCAATGGCTTTCATGGTTCGATTTCCTGGCGATTTTAGGGCTGTTTTTATGGCAGGCGATCAAGGATCAAAGCGTTACAAAATCAATACGTAGGTTTTGCGCACGGTTGCCTGGATGTCCCAGATACCGGTGCTGTTGGCCGGCAACATCAGTGCGTCACCGGCTTGTATGTGAACGATTTCACCGTTGTCAGGGGTGAAGGTGCAGCGACCCTGGATAAAGTGGCAGAACTCCTGGGATGTGATCTGCCGACGCCAGCGGCCCGGGGTGCATTCCCAGATACCGGTCTCGACGCCGTCGCTGCGTTCAACGCTCAAGGTCGAGGCCACGGCGATCGGCTCGCCCAGGGGGACGGCCACCGGTGATGAGTCCGGCAGGTGGGCATGCAGCGTGTCTTTGAATTGAGTGATGCTCATGGGGTTTTCTCGTGTAGGTGAAACGGCTCAATGCATGAAACCTTCCATGAACCCGGCTATGCCGATCGCCAGCTTGCGGCGCCAAGGCGCTGTGTTGGGGTTGGCCAGCACCTGGTCTTCATGGACGAAACTGCGAATGATCGCGTTGTAGCCAAGCCAGCGGCATGGCTCCGGCTCCCAGGCCTTGAGCGCGTGCAGGCCACGCTCGCGGATCACCCAGGGTTGGTGGATCAGCGGTGTGTCGCGACCAAGGATCAGGTCGGCCAGGGTGCGGCCACCCAGGTTGGTGGCGCCGACGCCCTCCCCGCCGTAACCACCGGCCAGGGCGATGCCGGTCTTGTGATCGCAGAGCATGTGCGGGCGAAAACGGCGCGACATGCCGAGGTTGCCGCCCCAGGAATGGGTAATCCGCACCTTTTTCAGCTGTGGGAAGAGTTCGCCGAACAGGTAGCGCCGCAGTGCCACTTCGCTGTCAGTCAAATCAAAGTTGTGGCGCAATTTGCCGGCGAACTGGTAACCGCCGCGGGCGCCGAACACCAGGCGGTTATCCACCGTACGCTGACCATAGGTGACCTGGCGGCTACTTTCGCCAAAGGCCTGTCCATGGCTCAGGCCGATTTCATCCCAGGTATCGGCGGGCAGCGGTTCGGTGGCAACGATCAGGCTTTGCACCGGCAACTGGTATCGGCCCAGGGGCGGCAAGGTATTCGCATAACCTTCGACAGCCGGCACCACCCAGGCAGCGCGCACATGGGCCTTGGCGGTGCGCACAGTGCCGGACTGCCAGTGGGTGACCGGCGTGTTTTCATAGACCGTCACGCCCATGCTCTCCACCACCCGTGCAAGGCCGCGCACCAGCTTGGCCGGGTTGATTGTGGCGACATGGGGGGCATGGATACCGCCATAGGGCTTGGCGATGCGAATCTGTTCAGCCAACTGTCGAGGGCTCAGCCAGCGGTAGTCGGCTTCGGTCAGGCCTTGGGCGTAGAGTTTGTCCAGGTAAGCGCGCAGGCTGCCTTCCTGTTCGGGATAGCGCGCGGCGCAGTACAGCGCGCCGCCTTTGCGGTAATCGCAGTCGATGCCTTCCCGGGTCAGGACTTGGGCCACTTCGTCGGGAATGCCATGCAGCAGGTCGAATGAGGCGCGGCGCTGTTCAGGCGCAAGGCCGGCCAGCAGGCGGTCTTCGCCCAGCAGATTGCCCATCAGCCAGCCGCCGTTACGACCCGAGGCGCCGAAGCCGGCGGTTTGCGCCTCGATAATCGCGATCTTCAGCTCAGGCGCCTGGCGTTTCAGGTAGTAGGCAGTCCACAGCCCGGTGTAGCCGGCACCGATAATGGCCACATCGACGTCCAGGTCATGCTCAAGGGCCGGCCGCGCCGACAGCGGGTCGTCCAGTTGGTCCATCCATAAACTGATAGTGCGCCATGCCGGCATGCCAAGTTCCCCAACCACGTTTCGATGGGGGGATCCTAGAACTGCGGGTTATTCGCTGTCTTGCGCGCGTGCACGCAGGGAAATTTGTTTGACGTAGGCCTTGGGCGACTGGCCAGTGTGCTGGCGGAAGGCGCTGTAGAACGCCGACAACGAATTGAAACCGGCGGCGAAGGCCAGGTCGTCGACCTTGATCGGTGGCTGCGCGGTATCCAGTGCGGCCAGCAGGTGCTGGAGCCGAGCCTGGTTGACGTAGCGGTAGAAACTTTGCCCCAGCACCTGGTTGAGCAGATAGGAAATCTGATTGCGGCTGTAGCCACACTCCTTCGCGACCCGCTGCAGGTCCAGTTCCGGGTCCAGATAAGGCTGCCTGCGCTCGAAGTACTGCTGCAAGTCATTGGCCATATGCCCCAATTGCTGGGGTGACAGGCCCAGGCGGCTGACGCTGGGGCGCTGGGCCTGGGAGGGTTGTTCATGCACCAATGACGCGTACTCGTTGACGCGCCAGATCAACCCATCGCGGACGGTGATGGCTTCGCTGGTGCGGAATGACACCAGGCCCTGACCGCCGCGCAAGGTGATGCGGTACTGGATGAACGCCGTGTCGCCATCGGCGCGGATGCGGTCGGTGTGTTCAATGGCCTCGTCGGCTTCGCGGGGCATACTGGCTTGCAGGTACTCACGCAGTTCGGCGTAACCGACCACACGGTTCTGGAAAAAGTCGTGGTACTGGATGTCCGGGTGGTAGTAGGACATCACGCCCTCAAGGTCGCGATGACGCCAGCAAAGGTGGTGGCGCAGCACCAGCTCACGCGTGGCGTGGGTGTTATGGCAATCATCGTCTGGCGCGATGTCGGGCATGGAAGGCTCTGAGGCGGGTAAACCTCGGAGATTGCCGAATTTTGTCAGTGCCGACAATGGCCAATTGGAACTTCGCATTAGTGGCATTGTGCCCAATCATTGGTAAGAGATGACCCACATCAAGTGAATGGCTGACAACCGCCGAACGGGGCAGAAAAAGTCACCTTGTACTTGCGAACGAATGCTATTTTTAGCTTCTACGACGCCACGACCAGTGACGGTCCTGGCCCCCTGCCGCGAGCTAAAGGAAGCGCTCAATGAACAAGGTGGGCAACATGAACAAAGTGACATTCCCCAACGCCTGCCAGCTGATGCGCTGGCATTTTCATCCGATGGGCTTCGAGGGCAGCATGGATGCGCCCGGCAGTATGGTCGCCCGCCTGTTCGACCGGGCCAGCGGCGAGACGCTGATTGCCATCGCCGGCATTCCCTGCGCCACCGTGATGAATGCTGCCGATGTGGAGCGGATTATCGAGGCGGTGGAGGATGAGTTGGAGTCGTTTGTGCCGCCGTTGTCGCTGAGGGCCTGATCCCGGCCCAGCCAACAGAAAGAAGCTCAACTGTGGGAGGGAGCAAGCCTCCTCCCACATTGGAATCGCATTTGTCCCCGACTAATGGCGCTGATCGTCGAAAAACGCTTTCCTGCCGTCGACCCGCTCAGAGGCCTTGGGCACATTGACCGCTTGGCCTTCGGGTTTTTCCACATACCAGTAGCAATGGCTCACGGCCCGGGTAATCCCGACGTAGGCCAGGCGCAGCACTTCGTCCTTTTGCGCAGTGTCATAGGGTTCGCTGTCCCCGTCTTTACCCAGGCCCGCCATGCGGTAGACCTGGTTCTTGTAGGGCGAGCTGGTCACATGCTGGCAATCACCGAGCAGGAACACCGCATCCGCCTGCAGGCCCTTGGCGCTGTGGTACGTCAGCTGCTTCAACCTGCGCGTCGCTGCAGGCAAGCTAGAATCAACATTAACAATCGACTTAATATGCTCTTGAATCAGTAGCTTATCGCTACTTTTTCGATACAGCATTAATATCGAATCGCCCCTTTGATAATGCTCCAGCAGTTGCCGCCCCAACGCCGCATCGTCCCGCTCCAGTACCGTGACCGGCACCAAGGCTTTTGGCGTGCCGCTGGCCTTGGCCTTTTTTCCCGGGATTGCCGGCGCAGCGCGCACGATATGTTCGGCGGCGTCGATGATGTGCTGATGGCTGCGGTAGTTCTCGCCGAGCATGACGCGGGTAGTGCTCGGCGCCGGGAATTGCTGGTTGAATTCCATGAAGTACTTGGGCGAACTGCCGCGCCAGCCGTAGATCGACTGCCAGTCATCACCCACGCACAGCAAGGACGAACGTTGCGCGCCACGGCCCACATGCATCGCCGGCCCACGACTGCGGATTTCCCGCAGGCTGGCGCGTATCCACGAGACGATCTGGGGCGATACGTCCTGGAATTCGTCGATCATCAGGTGCGACATCGGCCGCAGCAGCGGATCGCTGAGGAGCTTGAGGTTTTCCGGGGTGTTCTCGCCGAACAGCGAGAACATGCGGTTATAGGTCATGATCGGCGGCGACTGATCCAGCAGGTGATCTTCCAGGGCTTTCCAGAAGATGCTCAGGGCCTCGAAGAAGAAGCGGTCCGGGTCGTCCTTGGCGAAGCTCATCTGGCCGACGGCAGTCGGCACGTCCAACCCCAGGTTCTCGATAAAGCCGGCGGCCATCACGAAACTGTCCAGCAGCGGCGCCGACACCAGCTCGCCCTTGACCTTGTAATCAAAACCGGGACCCGCGCTGGCATCCCCGGCGAGGCTGCTTAACAGACGCTTTGATGCGTCATAGCTATCAAGCCATATCAATGGCTTACGACAGAAAGCTTGAAACAAGGTGCGCTTTACCGCCCACTCTGCACGGACCGACAGCTTCGAATTCGGCCGGCTGATTTGGGCATTTTCCCTGGGATCAAAGCCCAGCATTACCCACGCATCCAGCGCCGGGATATAGCCGTGGCAATGGAACTGCGCGCCATTGATTTCGAAGCGCTGGCGACTGGGCTCAATCCCCTTGATCGGCCAGGCGCCGGCACGAAACCACAGGTCCTCGATCACATCGCAGAGTTCTTCATCGCGCTTGGCCGCCAGTTCGGTCACGGCTATGCGCTTTTGTACATCCGGATGATCGCGCTCCAGTTCGCGCAGTTGCAGGCCCTGGCGTGCCAGTGGCGCAATCAGTTCACGAAACCGTGCATGTCGCCCCTGCAACTGGTGGTAGCACGCATTCATCTGCTGGCGCTGGGCGTCGCTGATGCGCAGGTCGAACGGGTTGCTGTCAGCGTCTTCGAAACCGGCACTGAGGTTTTCAAACGCCTGCAGGCGTTCAAAACCCGGCAGGCTGCGGACCATCGGCAGGATGCGCGAGTGAAAGGTCCGTACCACCGCCTGGGCTTCTTTCATATCAATGGGTTGGCCCCACAGGGTGAGAATGTCCATGAGCTTGTTGATGAAGTCTTTGCGCGACTCGCGGGTGAAGGTCACCACGGTCATCGAGCTCAATTCGAAGCCCAGGTAATGGGTGAGCAGCAAAATACGCAGCACCAGCGTGGTGGATTTACCCGCGCCGGCGCCGGCGATCACCGAGGTTGACGGCGTATCGCTGAAGATCATCTTCCATTGTGCCGCGCTAGGCTGGGCATGGGCCGGCAGCAAGCGGGCCACATCAGCCTTGATGCGTTTCTTCACGTCAGCGGTCAAGGGCAGCCGCCAATCGTCGAACAGGCTGTCATCGACGCCGGGCGCGCGGTGCTCATCGGGACGGAAGTCGCGGATCAACAGGACTTGTCGGCCCTCCTCGATGCCATCGGCCTTGCCCTCGCGATAGCCATACTCCACGCCGGCCTCGTGACCACTGCGAAAACCATCGGCCTGCCCGTGCAACCAGGAAAACCGATGCTGTGCGCGCAAACGCGTCAGGCCATGGCCAAACAGGCGTGCGGCGAGGCGTTTGAGTAGGGGCATTTCCGCCAGTGGGCGCAGTTCGGGGGGCAGATCAGGCTTGTGTTGCGGCACGCGGACTCCTGCGATGAGCTGGGTTTTGACAAGGGCACCATGGTCGCCGGAATCGGCGCTCAGTTCCAGCCAATTGCTTTACCGTCATGCAGTTAGGCGATGAAGTGAAAGTCAAAACACTGTTTACCCATCGAATCTGCTGATAGGAATCAGGCATTTTTTACGCTTTTTATCGATCATGGGCTCACGGATCATAGCGCCATCAACAGGAGACGATCATGCTTGAACTTCGACCTTTCAACACCCTGGGAGGCGCCCACCACGGCTGGCTTGACGCCCATCACCACTTTTCATTTGCCGAATACCACGACCCCAAGCGCATGCACTGGGGCAACCTGCGGGTCTGGAACGACGACATCATTGCCCCCGGCACCGGCTTCCCGCAGCACGCCCATCGCGACATGGAGATCATTACCTATGTCCGTGAAGGCGCCATCAGCCACGCCGACAACCTGGGCAACAAGGGCTGCACCGAGGCCGGTGACGTGCAGGTAATGAGCGCAGGCACGGGGATCGCCCACAGCGAGTACAACCTGGAAGCGACGCCGACCAAGATCTTCCAGATCTGGATCATCCCGAACGAGGCCGGCCTGCCACCCTCCTGGGGCGCCAAGCCGTTTCCGAAAGGTGATCGCGAAGGGTTTGTGACCCTGGCCAGTGGCAAGGCCGGTGACAGCGAGAGCCTGCGCATCCGCGCGGATGCCCGCCTGGTAGCGGCGAACCTGAAAGCCGGGGAAAGCGCGGAATACCGCTTGGACAGCGGCCGTCGAGCTTACCTGGTGCCGGCGACCGGCGTGATTGAAGTCAACGGCTTGCGTGCGCACGCTCGAGACGGTGTAGCGGTTGAGCATGAGCAGGTGTTACGGGTGACGGCGATTGAAGACAGCGAGATCGTGTTGGTCGACCTGGCCTGATCAACCCTAAGGGAGGAAGGCAATCCTCCTCCCACAGGGGTTTTGCGGCGTTACTGGGAGATGGCGCCGTCTACCAGTATCTGTGCCTCTTGCACCAGTTGCTTGAGGTGATCTTCACCAATAAAGCTCTCGGCGTAGATCTTGTAGATGTCCTCGGTGCCCGATGGCCGTGCGGCGAACCAGCCGTTTTCGGTCATCACTTTCAGGCCGCCAATCGCCTGGTCGTTGCCCGGCGCGTGGCTGAGGATTTGCTGGATGCTTTCCCCGGCCAGTTGCGTGGAGGTCACTTGCTCAGGCGACAGCTTGCCGAGCAAGGCTTTTTGCGCCGGGGTGGCCTTGGCGTCGACACGAATGGCGAACGGCTCGCCCAAGGCATCGGTGAGGCCACGGTAGATCTGGCTCGGGTCCTGGCCTTTGCGCGAGGTCATTTCCGCCGCCAGCAAGGCCGGGATCAGGCCGTCCTTGTCGGTGCTCCACACCGTGCCATCCTTGCGCAGGAACGACGCCCCGGCGCTTTCTTCGCCGCCAAAGCCCAATGAACCCTCGAACAGGCCATCGGCAAACCACTTGAAGCCTACCGGCACTTCATACAGGCGACGACCGATGCGTGCGGCCACGCGATCGATCAGGCCGCTGCTGACCACGGTCTTGCCCACGGCCGCATCGGCGCGCCAGTCGGGGCGGTTCTGGAACAGGTAGTCGATGGACACCGCCAGGTAGTTGTTCGGCGCCAACAGGCCGCCGGACGGGGTCACGATGCCATGGCGATCATGGTCCGGGTCGCAGGCGAACGCTACGTCAAAGCGCTCCTTGAGACCGATCAGGCCTTGCATGGCGTAGCTGGAGGACGGGTCCATGCGGATCTGGCCGTCCCAGTCGACGCTCATGAAGCGGAACGTGGCGTCGACTTCAGTGTTCACCACCTCCAGGTTCAGTCGATAGTGCTCGGCAATCGCCGACCAGTAGCGCACCCCTGCTCCGCCCAGCGGATCCACGCCCAGGCGCAGGCCGGCACTGCGGATGGCGTCCATGTCGATCACGTTGATCAGGTCGGCCACGTAGCTATTGAGGTAGTCATGGCGATGGGTGGTGTCGGCCTTGAGCGCCTGCGCATGGGTGATGCGCTTGACCCCGGCCAGTTTATTGGCCAGCAGCTCGTTGGCCTTGGCTTCGATCCACTTGGTGACGTGGGTATCGGCCGGGCCGCCGTTGGGCGGGTTGTACTTGTAGCCGCCACTTTGCGGCGGGTTGTGGGACGGCGTGATAACGATGCCGTCGGCCAGGCCGCGGGTACGGCCACGGTTGTAGCAGATGATGGCGTGGGAAATTGCCGGGGTTGGCGTGTATTCATCGCCTTCGGCCAGCATCACGTGCACACCATTGGCGGCCAGCACTTCGAGTGCGCTGGCACCGGCCGGGGTCGACAGCGCGTGGGTGTCCAGGCCGACGAACAGCGGGCCGTCGATGCCTTGGGCTTCGCGATACAGACAGATGGCCTGGCTGATGGCAAGCACATGCCATTCGTTGAAGCTCAGTTCGAATGAGCTGCCACGGTGCCCGGAGGTACCAAAGGCTACGCGCTGGGTGGAGATCGCTGCATCAGGCTGGCCGGTGTAATAGGCCGTGACCAGTCGCGGGATATCCACCAGCAACTGGGCCGGCGCCGGTTTGCCCGCAAAAGGACTGATTGTCATGCATAAACCTCGGATAGAAGGATTCGGAAAAAATGGCAGTTTACTGAGAGTTGGACTGCTGCGCGACGGTATCGATCCTACATCGTTAAGAGAAATTTCACCCAGTCTGCGCCTGGCGCAACGCGTCGCTCAATGCTTCCAGGGCAATGTCCAGATTGGGTTGCCCGTGAAAGGTGTGACTCACGCGCAGGTGCTGCTGGTACAAGCCACTGACACTGAACAACTCCCCGGGGGCGATCACCACTTGCCGTGCCAGCAGGCGCTGAAATGCCTGGCGCATGTCCACCGTACGGGTAGAGGCCAGCCAGAACGCGGCACCGGCGGCCGGCATCCGATAAGTCACCTGGTCGCCCAAATGCTGCTCCAGGCGCTGGCTCATGTGCGCCGCCTGCTCGCTCAAGCGTTGGCGCAGTGTGCGCAGATGCTGGTCAATCCGCCTGCTTTGGTACAAACGGGCAATCGCGCGCTGACGGATCGACGATAAACGGAATGAGCGCAGCAGGAACTGACGCTGCAACTCATTGCTCATGTGCCGGCACAGCAGGTAGCCGTAGGGGGCTTCCGAACCAAGCACCTTCTCGAACGAAGAAAACACGATCAGCCGCTCAGGGTTCACCCGTTCGCGCAATGCGGTGTGGGGGGCTTCGAAACCCAGCTCACCAAAGGTGTCGTTTTCAAGCAACCAGCAACCGGACTGCTCCAGCAGGTGTGCCACGTCGAGACGTTCGTCGATTGACATGGCCACCCCGCTGGGCAGGCTGACGGAAGACGAGAGCAACACCAGATGCACCGGCTCATCACGCAACAGCTTCCCCAGCACGGTTCGATCCAGGCGACCCTCCGGCGTCCAGGGCAACTCGATGATGCGTACCCCGGCGTCCTGCAACAGGCGCAGGATCAGCCAGTCGCAGGGCGACTCGACAATCACGGTGGTGCCCCGCAGGCCCAGCACTTCGATCAGGATATCCAGCACGCCACGCAGGTCGGCACCGATATACACATCGTCGGCATGCCAGCAGCGCGTGGGCGACGAGGTATAGCGCGCGGCCAGGGCTGCGCGTAATTCCCATACACCGCAGGGCTGGGACCAGGGCTGCAAATGCGACGGGTACTGGCGCACCAGTTCCCGCTCGAGCCGCAGCAGTGTTTCATCCAGGGAGCCCAGCAATGCCGGCTCGTCACCACTGAGTACCAGCATGCCGGGGCGCCGGGCCGCCGCGTAAAGGCGATCAAGCAGGTCCCCGCCGGCCCAGGCCAGCGGGTTTACCGACATCGGCCAGGCGTAATAGCCGGATTTGGCCACCGAATACACCCTGCCTTCCTTCTCCAGCAACGCATAGGCGTACTGGATCGTCGAAATGGACACGTTCAGGCGTCCGGCCAACTGCCGTAACGACGGCAGTTTTACCCGGGTGTCGGTACTGACCTCGTTGATCAGACTGATCATGTAGCGATAGACCGCCTGGTACGCGAAATCCGCCTGACGCTCGCCACGCAGGGTCATCGCCCGAACAATGGCACGGCCTGCGCGGCGCCCTGGGCCGCAGCGGCGCGACACATGCCGTTTTCTCCGGCCAGCGGCCGCTTGCGGTACAGGTGCTGCAACAAGGGCAGCGGCAAACCGCTGGTGTCCGTTACCCACTGCTGCAGCATTTCGGCGGAACCGTTGCCCTGGAGGACTTTGTGCAACTCAGGCAACGCCACCAGCATGCCCGGGTGACATTGGCGCAGATAACCTTCCAGTCGCTCTCCGTGATGTACAAACGGTGAAAACAGCAGGCAGGTCAGCTGGGTCTCATCCAAGCCGAAGAACTCCTGGGCGTAGGTACTCCAGAGCATGCGCCCTTCGCGGGTCCCGGCTTGAATAAGCAAGTCGTCGGGCATGCGCAGGCGGCGCATGTACGCGGCGGCCTGCTGGACAAAACCTTCGACGCCCTCTTCATAAGTCAGCTCACGTAGGCATTCGGCCTGCAACCCACGCAGATGAGCCATCAGCAACGGATTGGAATAGATCGGATGGCTGAAGTGAAAGCCGAGTGGATCGGGAGCGTAGGCCATGAACTCGGTCAGCAGGGAGGTCGACGCGATGTCGACATCTTCCAGCAGGTCGGCGATGCCGATGTAGGCCAAGTGACGATGCCCTGCCGTGCTGGGGTTATCGCTGGCTACGTAATGCTCACCGAACAGATCCTGGTAATAACCGGTGCTCCACTCGTCCATGTGTGCGAACAACGCGTTGAGGGACATCGGATGGCCCTTGAGAACACGGACGCCTGCACCCTGGGCGGTTTTCTTGAGCCAGGCAAGAAACTGACTCTGCCTACGCGGGGAGTCACCACTGACCAGAGCGTGGACGCCGCCATTGCACGTGGTGACACGCTGGTAAAAATCACCGACGGCCAGGTAAGTGTCGTTGCACAGGGTGGCGCGGCAGTCCCCGGCGCTCACATGGCCCACCATCAACATATTGCGCTGGCTGATCTTTCGCCCGATCGCTGAGGCCGGGCGCTGGTGATTGAAGGGGTGTACCTCCTGGTTTTCCACCATCAACAACTCGACACGCGGGTCATCGTGGAGAAACAGCCGGCCGTAGCCGCGATTCAGGGTATCGAGCTGCCCCTCTGTCATGCCCGCGTGCCGTAACGTCGCGACCCTCAGTTGAAAGGTACGTGGCGCGCGACCGGCAATGGTCAGTTGAGCCGCTCGCAGCAGCGCCAGGGTATAGCTGCTCACTTCACCGCCACCGTGGGCCACCAGTACCTTGAAGTCCCCCACCTGTTCCATCCCGCCTGCCGCGACAATGATTCGCTGGATCAGTAACTGGAGAGCGGTACGTCCCGCGCGACTGAAGTGCCCGATCAGACGTTGCAGAACTTGCTGGTAAACATGATTCATAGCCTGTTCGTGAATAGTGCTCATAGTTCTACTACCCGAGTTGAAATATCAGTTTCAAGCAACTGCTGACAGTGTTTGCTTGACCTATTTTGCGTGTAGGAAAATCGCGCCACGTAGTGTGCGTCGACGTTTAAACACTAGCACCGCGCAACAAAACGACATGAATTGCCGGGCAGCATTTCTCACCCGCGCAAGCGCACAACCCAATGAAAGTAATGGAAAAACCCTTTTAAAAAGCTTTCCTTAGGACTCTTCCGACAAGCTCCTACGCTTTTTTAGCCCGCTTTTTAAAGAAGCGTCCGACAATAGACTCAAACAACTTTTCCATTTGCAGGGTCGGTGCACTTTATGAAAGTACCTGTCTTGCTGAGTACACATGTCTGCCGCGCCGATAGTTCGAATAACTATCTGCAGCCGAGTCAGAGATTCAATCATTGCTCAATCCTTGAGATGAAAGTGAAGGCGCAATTATCAGTGTTGGAATAATGATTCATAGATACAGAAACTGGCCGAAAACCAGCTCAGATGAACAACTGATGTCGCGTAAAAGGCGCACATGCAACGACGCCGCGCTGGAATTCAGGGCGGCGTCAGGGAGAAAGGGCCGGATTTGTGGGCAAAAGCGCCAGGTCGGCAGCTTCTGGAGCGGGCGGGTTAAGCCCTGTCAAATGGCGCATTTGCCCCATTCACTCAGGCGTAGGAGCACTCATTTACGAATACTCCTACAGCTCAAACAGCCGCAACCTGCAATGCAACCCGCTCGCGGCACGGGCATTCGTCCATGTAACGGTGGGCTTCGACAAACTGATTGAACGGAAACACCGTGGTTTTCAGAGGCACGAGCACACGATCGGCGGTCAGTTGGTTGATGTCACGCAACGCGCGCTGTAACGCCACCTGATCCTGGATGATGCCCAGCTCCGGCTTGCCGGTGAAGTTGCCGATACAGTGCACGAAGAACTGAATGTTCTTCTGGAACGCCGCACACGCCGGGAACGGTGTCTGGTTACCACCCTGCAAGCCATACAGCACCAGGCTGCCACGGGGCGCCAGCACATCACCGAGCAGCGACATCTGCGGGCCACCCAAGCCATCGAACACCACGTCGACACCGCGGTTGTCAGTGAACTTGTTGATTTGCATCAGCAGGTCCTGTTCCTCGGTGACAATGACTTTTTCTGCGCCCAGAGAAAGCAGGTACTCGCGCTCAGCGCTGTCCTTGGTGGCGGCAATCACCCGCACACCCAGGGCCTTGCCCAGTTGCACAAACGAAGGGCCGGCGCAATGGCTGGCGTCGGTCACCAGGGCAAACTGCCCGGGCTTGACCCGTGCCAGGTCCACATACGCAAAGTAGGCTATCAGCAGCGGCGTGTAGTGCACACTGGCTTCGATGGGGCTCAGGACGTCCGGATAGCGGGTCAGGGCCGAACGGGGCAGGACGATCTGCTCGCCATACACCGGGTAATCATTGGGGCTCTCGGCCGGAAAACTGGCCACTTTATCGCCCACTGCCAAGTCATCCACGCCCTCGCCCAAGGCTACGACCACCCCGGCCATCTCATGGCCAAGGCCGGATGGAAGGCGTGCGTGGGAAGACGCCAGGTTCTGGCGCCACAAAATGTCATACCAACTGATGCCAATCGCTTCGACACGGACCTGCACTTCGCCCGGTGCGGGATGCGCGGCTGCATGCTCTTCGCACTTGAGCACCTCGGCCGGACCAAACTTGTGAAAACGGATCGTGCGGGACATCGCAAACCTCGTCAAAGTAACCTCTATTGCCATGAACTCTATCTGGGCTTTCCGGCTAAGGCCACCGGTCGCCGTTAATAGTCGACATGTCTGTCATTGATTCCGCATCTGAGGAATAGACCTCAAGTATCGTAGGAAAACTCAATTAGCCGGTGCAGAGTACCAGCCTTTCCCCGTAAGATTCATACCGGTCACGCGTCTGAATGGACCTTCAGGGCTCTTATATCGCCGTTCTCGTCAAATAAAGCTGAATCTTCCAGGACACAAGATGAACCGTAACGACCTGCGTCGTGTCGACCTTAACCTCTTGATCGTATTCGAAACCTTGATGCATGAGCGCAGTGTGACCCGCGCCGCCGAGAAATTGTTCCTCGGCCAACCAGCCATCAGCGCCGCGTTGTCGCGCCTGCGTGGGCTGTTCGATGACCCTCTGTTCGTGCGCACCGGCCGCAGCATGGAACCCTCGGCCCGGGCCGTGGAAATCTTCGCCCTGCTCTCCCCGGCCCTGGACTCGATTTCCACCGCCGTCAGCCGCGCCGCCGAGTTCGACCCGGCCACCAGCACCGCGGTGTTCCGCATCGGCCTGTCCGACGACGTCGAATTCGCCCTGCTGCCCCAACTGCTCAAACGCCTGCGCGCCGAAGCGCCCGGCATCGTACTGGTAGTGCGCCGGGTCAATTACATCCTGATGCCCGGCCTGCTCGCCTCCGGCGAAATTTCCATCGGCGTCAGCTACACCGCCGACCTGCCGGCCAACGCCAAGCGCAAAGTACTGCGCCGCAGCCTGCCGAAGCTGCTGCGCGCCGACAGCGTCCCGGGCTCCCTGAGCCTGGACGACTTCTGCGCCCGTCCCCACGCGCTGGTGTCGTTCGCCGGCGACTTGAGCGGGTTCATCGATGAAGAACTGGAGAAACTCGACCGCAAACGCCATGTGGTGCTGGCGGTGCCGCAGTTCAACGGGCTGGGGACATTGCTGGCAGGCACGGACATTGTCGCCATCGTGCCGGACTATGCCGCCGAGGCACTGACCGCCGCAGGGGGTTTGCGCGCGGAAGAACCGCCGTTGCCGGTGCGTTCGTTCGAGCTGCATATGGCTTGGCGAGGGTCGCAGGACAATGATCCGGGGGAGCGGTGGTTGCGGTCGCGGATACAGATGTTTTTTGGCGATCCTGAGAGTCTTTAGGCGTTGTTGGGCAGGCTATTCGACTGATCATTTCTGCCTTTCCACAAACCCTGTAGCGCCATTCACTTCCAGTGGTCAGGTGAACGAGGAGGGCTGGACCACTACAGGATATCCGGGCGGTGCACTCTACCTCCTCACCGCTGGGCCAGCTCACCCCCAAAAACCATCCTCTGCCCGCCGCGCCTCAGGCAGCGGTTGTCAACTCGGTCAGTTGGCTGGCGACAAAGCCAGCCTAGAGCATCAACGCATACACCGTCTTGTTTGGCCCGGCACTCGGGGTATGGGTCCCGGTGGTCCCACCTGCAATCCACACGCCACCGCGAAATGATGCGGAGCCCGGGCGCGATATACTCCAGGCCAAGCCCGGCAGCACACTCCAGCCATTGTCCGAATAACAATTGAGATCCCCCAGCGCCGAGCCATCCGGCGCGACACCGCCCAGGACAAACACGCCACCGTCGCGGGTGAACACCGTCGGAGACGAGCGAGCCGACGCCGGCAGCGGCGGCTGCTCTTCCCACGTGCTCCCCTGGCTGCTGGTCCACACATCATTGCTGACCGTGTTGATATCGGTCTGTCCGCCAACGACATACAGGGTGGTGTCCGATGCAGCGATCCCAAACCGCGAACGCGGCGTCCAGCCGGCCGTACCGACCTTTTGCCAGTTGCTGCCGTCGCTTGAGCACCACAGATCATTGAGAGGCTGATAGCTCTGGCCAGAGCCCCCCAGCACCCACAGTTTATCCTTGAACACCACGCAGCCGAAATCACTGCGCCCGGGCCAGGCCGCATTCGCGGTCACCTGGGTCCATTGCATGCCGTCATTGCTGCTCCAGACGTCATTCAGACGCTGCGCTCCGGTGTCCCCACCCATCAGCCAAAACTTGCCTTTCCAGTACACGCCGCCGGCATTCGAACGCGCCGGAAAACTGTCGTCGAAACCGGCGACCTGGGTCCAGGTCTGCCCGTCACGCGTGTTGAAGATCGCTTTGGCCGTGTCTGGCGAAAACAGCCACAAGGTATTGGCGTTACCCAGCAGGAGGGCCCCACTGAGCGCTTTGAAGTCAGTACCGCTATTAAAGGTGTTCCAACCCCGGTTCAGGAAGAACAGGTCTAGGGACTTGCTCAACGGTCCACCCTGCCCTTGCACAGTCAGGGTGTAGGTGATCGGCTTCTGCGGAAACACTGGATAACTGCCCGAAACAAGGTCGCCCCGGGGAATCACGTAATCGCTTTGCCCCGGTGCGCTGATAACCGCCGACAAGGCGGCGCGGGTCTGCCAGGTCAGGCTCACCTTGGCCGGCAGCGTGCCGCTGTAGGCAGTGGCGACAAAGGCATCCAGCGCCACCGGCGGCACATTCACAGTGAACTGCGTGGTGAAATCCGGGGTGGCTGCATTGAGGGTCTTGTAGGCATTGAGCGTGAACTGGGTGGTGGTGTCGAGCTTGATCTTGTACTGGTCAATGCCGCTCACCCCAGTGCCGATCTGCCCCTTTGCGCTGTCGAGGGTCGTGTCGCCGAACTGCAGCTTGACCTGCTGCACGTCGAAGCACTGCCAACGCAAAGTGACCTCGTCCCCCAGCTTGGCCAGATTTGAAGGGACGGCATTGAAAAAGATGATGTTCGGCGTCGGCTCGCGCTTTTGCAGCACCAGGGTGAAGTAGCCATCGTCATAGCCCGGGAAGTCGCTGTATTGCAGGTAGGCCACCGTGGCCCCGCGGGGCGCCTGGGTGGTGATCTTCTCTACGACAAAAGCGGCCGTCGCGCCGCTGGCGGGCCCCAGCACGGCCCGGTTAGTGTTGACCGGCTTGAGCGTCCAGACCGGGTCGTTGGCACCGGCACCCGAGTCGGGGTTGGTCGCATCCCATTCGTAAGTCTGATGGCCATCATGGTACGTGGCCTCGACCGACGTCTTGATGTTCCAGGCCGAGAACGGGTCTTTGGGGTCCGACGGGGTCAACGCCCCGATGCTGTCACCATAGACGAAGGACAGCAGCACAGTCGGCGTGTCCACCCAGGGTTTGGTGACCAGGTCCTCGCTGGGCTTGAGGTTGGTCAACTGCAGCACCAACAGGTTTTCGATGGTGACGTTGTCCAGCGGGGTGACATAAACGCTGCTGTCAGGCAACAGTTGCACCGCCATGTTCTGCCGCAGATCGCCGGCAAACTCGGGGTAACGCAACAGGAAGATCTTGTACGGCGGCGAGATGTTCTGCCCGTTAACGCGCACACCGAGATCGGCGTTGGTCTGGCTGGTGAGGCTTGAAACAACGCTGCCAAGCTTGATGATGAGAGTGCCGCCCGCATCGATTAGCTGGCTCCCCTTGAGCACCAGCATGTTGCCCTGCACTGTCGCTGCCCAGCCGGTAGTGAGCACCTTGATCTGCGCCACATCCGCGGCATTGAACAAGGTGCCGGGGAATTGCAGGCGAATATCTACGGCCGTGAGCGCCGAGGGGCTGCGCAGGGTTAGCGTGTAGCTGCCGAGGTCCGAGCGCCCGATGTAGATTTCGGGCTTTTGAGTCGAGTCGTTCAAAAATGTCGCGCTGACAGCCATGTCGTGGCTCCTTTGGTTTACCCGGTATCTACTTGGTTTGCGGCGCAGGCGTCAGCTTGAGCCAGCCGTCCTCGGCCGTTTGCGGTGTATAGGAAAACGCGGCCCGATCGCCCACCTGGCTGGCCGGTAACGGCTCGTCCTGCGGAACCTGCTGGCCGTCCTGCAACACGCTAGTGGTCCATTCCCAGACGAATCCCGATTCCGGCGGTATCGGCAGGCTCAATCGCTGCTGGCTGCGCAGGATCGGATGGGTAAAGAAGGTCATTTCGATGTTGCGCAGCGCCGCCGCCGTGATGTCCGGTGGGATGCCGATGGCCTTCACCGGCAACAGGCCCGTTGTGGCATGCACCATCGCCCGAGGGTCGACCAGCAGGCTCAGGGTTTTCTGCGCGGGGATGCGTACATCTCGCAGATCGTCAATCTGCGCCTTGGCATCGGCGTAAGGGTGTGTCGGCGGATCAATGTTGGCGTGTAGATTCAGGGTGATGGTCTGCGCGGTCGGCCGCTCGATCCCCGCGACTCCCGGGCTGGGGGCCGCTGGTGCATAGAGGGTGGTGTACGGTGTGTCGCTGTCGAGCAGGTACGCCACCAATCCATCCTCGAGGTGGTCGCGATCACCCAGGCGCACCGGAATATCGATGCCGCGTATGTCGGCACTGTCGCGTTGCGTCCAGTCATAAGTCTTGTCGTTCTGGCCGGGTAACAAGCGCGCCAGTTCGTCGCTGCTGGTCACGAACGCCGGCAGCCCCTGCACCTCGCAACGCAAGCCGGCGCGCACCAGGGCCAGCGGCTGGCCCATCAGCACTGCTTGGGCCTGAGCGGCCTGTTTGTCGTCCGGCAGGATGTAGGTGTGGGCATTTTCGATGGTACCTAGCAAGGTGGCAAAAAATGCCCTGGGTTTACCCAGGATGAATGTGGCCAACTTCACAAGGTGCGGGTTGGCGTCGGCGAGGTCCTCCTGCATCGAACGGGCGGCGTTGCCAGGCGCCGAATGCCAGGCAACGGCCTGCTGCGCACCAAATACCCCAAGCGAACCCAATACCTCGCCGGTGCCGGTGAACAGCATCAGCGCGTTTTCCAGGTAGTTCGGCACAATCCAACCACACAGTGGGGAGGTCGAGGGCACCGGGTTCATCTGCACCTCGTCGTTCCCGGCACTCAGCCAGCGGAACAGCAAACGACTGGGCTGGGCGATGCGAGGCGCCAAGTAGCCTTTACCTGTGACACCGTCGGGCGCCTGCATCTGCCAGGACACCGAGACCTTCTTGCTGTCCTCGAACTGCTCGGTGTCGACCAGCAGGCGTTTGCGCCCGAACACATCGACAAGTTGCAGTTTCGATAAGGTGAAATAACCGGCCCGCATCAGGTTGTACAGACTCTCCTGGCTGATCGGCACCTGTCCGGTCTGCTCGCCCGCGGCCCAAGCCACGAAGTGGGTCAGGCTGTTGACGTACTGCGTGTTGTCAAAGCTGTCGACCAGCGCCGTCGGCGTCGACTCCTCGTCGTAGAACGGGTTGAACGGATTGAGCTGCAAGCCCGCCGCTCGGGTGATGAACCCGGCGTTTACCCCGCCCAACCCTTGCGCCAGCAGCGGTTTGTCCACCAGGTACTGCACGATCGCTTGCAGGTCGGGGTTGTCGTTGTGTTGCAGGTAGCGGCGCAACTGTTCGATCAGCGGCTCGGCTACCTTGGACGACAACAGGATGCTGTCGGTCAGCTTCACCCGCCCCTTGGCCGGTTGCGGCGGGGTCTTGCCGAAGACCAGTTCGATCTCTCGTTCATCCAGCTGGAACTGCTCGGTGATATAGCTGGCCTCATAGTCCTGCGATCCGCTGGTGCTGTGCTCGAAAGGCACGTAGGTGGCTTCCCAGACCAGGAACAGCGGCAGGAACGGGTCCTGCCAATCGAGCGCATGGTTCAGGGCCAGCCCCTGCGGCGCTTGCCCACTCCAGGTGAGCGTGAGGCCGTTGCTGGTTTCGCTGGGGTTTTCGATGATCGGTAGGTTTTTCCACGGGGCCGCCGCGTTTTCCGTCCAGGCTTGCTGGATCTGCGCGACGAGCGCTTGCTGTGCGGCCGCGACGTCCGTCTGTGGCGTCCCTTTGAGCGCCCCGGCGATCTGCGGTACCAGCAACGGGTCGAGCAGGCACTTTTCCCCCAGCAGACGGCTCAGATCATCGAGAATCGGCTGCAGGTCGCGTGCTTCAGGGCTGCCGGCCGGATTGACCTTGGGCACACCGAGCGTCAACGCGCTTTGCAGGGCGGCGGCCGTCAGGCTGGCGCCGCTGGTGTTGGCGCTGACCTGGCTCAGCAATTGAGCACCAAGCCGGCACGGCAGGCGTTTGACGTTACCGTTACGCCGGGCCGGTTGCAGCGTGTCGCCGGTCACCACCAGCACCGGCTCGTTGGGCTGCCAGAAGCGCGCGGCGTTGGTGGTCTGCAATTCGAACTGGCTGTAGGAGGAGGCAAGCAGGCTCACCAACGTATTGGCCTGCGTCACCAGTTGCCCAACCAGACTCTGCGCGGACGCCTTGCTGACGTAACTGCCGTCGGCGGCCTGACTGAGAAAATCCTGTGGCCCGCAGTAAAACACCGGAATGTTTTGGGTGGCCGGGGACGCGGCAGCGGCCTTGCCGAAGGCAGCTTCGAACTTGGCCCACAAATCGAGGATCTGCTCGGCCAGGTAAGTGTTCAGTTGCGTGACGTCGAAAGGCACCGAGCCGGTATCGTCGTAGAGACCGGTGATGTACTTGTACCAATCCATGAAGATCTGCTGACGGCAGGACACGATGATGTTGAGCAACGCATCCAGGCGCTGCTGGTACACGTTAAGCGCATTGAGCTTATCGCCCAACTGATTGTGATCCTCAGGCAGCACCACCTGTGGCGCGGCGTACTGCGAGCCGCTACCGGTCTGCTTCTGCCGAATCATCCAAATGCGCCCGGCTTGCAGGGCACCGAAGCCGTTCTGATGTACTTCCTGCTCAAGCTGAACCAGCGTCAGCGAGCTGCCAAGCCGCTCCAGCAAACCCATCTGCAGCGCATCCAGGAGAAATTCCAGGTTGTCTTCGATCTCCTGGCCGGCGCCGTCAAGCTGGCCCTTGGGGTCCTGGGGTTTTCTGTTGCGCCATTGCTCCTTGATCAGCGCGGCCAGTGCCGACGAACTCGAACTGCCCATGGCGGCGCGCACGGATTCGTCGCGGTCGGTCACGGGTACCAGGTAGCACTTGGGAAATCCCGGCTTCGCATTGGGGAACACCGGGTTCTGACCGGTGGTATTCCAAGGGACGTTCGCCACCTGCGCCGTGTAGACACAGCGCGAGGGAAGCTGTGCGGGCGTGGGCGTGTACTGCCACAGGTAAAACCCTTCCACCACCTGGGCGAGCAGTTGCTCCGGGGTCAGTTGCTCGTCGAGCGGCGCCTTGCCGTTGTCGACACGAGCCTGCGCGAGCGCCTGTTCGAAAGCTGTACTCTGCAAGGGGTCGTCCGCCGCGCTGCTGTGCCAGCCGCTGACCTGGTACGACACCTCGAAACGCGCATTGCCCAGGTCAAACCCCTGCCCTATATCCTGGAATGTGTCGTGAAAGCCGAATGCACTGGCGCAGTCCGGGTAATAGGCACTGAACGTCGGCCCGCTGTTGCCCAACGCGCTGATCGCACCCAGGCTTTGCCCAGGCGCCATGAAGTTGCTACCCGACAGGACGAACGCTGGCAGGTGGCGCACATCCGTCAGCGCTGTACCGGGCAAGTCCGGCTCCGGTTGCCAGGTTTGCAGCTCGAACACCCGGCCCATGCGCCGCGACGGCGGGTAATAAGCGGCGCCGCCATTGCCGGCGATGTCGTAGCCAGGTGGTACATCCCAGCCCACCGGCAGGGAAATGCTGGTGCGCTGGCTGGAGGGGTAATAGTCCGAGACGTACTCCTCGGGCGTCATCAGGTAGTCGCTCTCGACCACCCACTGTTTCACTTGCGTGCCCTGCTGCCCCTGGAGGATGCGCGTCACCAGCCAGCGGTTGGGTGCCGGCGCGTAGTCCACCGTGCCGTCCGGTGCCTGGCGCCCTTGGGCTATGGTGTCGGGCAGCGCCCAGTGCAGGTGGATGCCCGCCTTGAGCTGCTCGATCACGTTCTGGCTCAAGGGGTTGTAGGTGTTGCTGCTGACGTTGGCCTTGGTCCAGGTGCCGCTATGCACGATGGCGCCGTTACGGCCCGGTTCGCGCCAGGGCAGCCCCTCATAGGCGGTCGTGCCGCCGGAAAACAGCTCAGTGCTTTTGGTCACCAGGCTCGCGTCGTTCGGGCTGACCCGCAATGCCTGTACGTTGACGGGGATGATCAAGGTCATTATTCAGATCCTGCGCTGAGGTCGAACGAAACGAGGCCGACACCCTTCACCATTTGCAAGGCAAATTCGGAGGACGGCAGATGGTCGAAGCCGCTGTAGATACCCTGGATGTAGTCGCCGTACTTGGGGTCGTGCAGGTTCTTTGACAGCCGGTAAAGGCGCAGCAGCCGCCGCTCGCTCGCATCCCGGAACGGTACGCTCTGGAACACGCCAGGCACCTGCTCGCCCGCCGTATTCGTTTGGGTGGCGTTGGTGAAGTTGTAGCGCAGGTTGATGGCTTTGGGCTCAGTAGCCGCGACGCCAAAGTGCAAGCCTTCGGCGGGCTCATGGATATCCACCGAGCCCAGCGTCTGACCGTCGAGGTCAAACAGGCACAACAGCACGCCGGGGGCCAGGCGCTCGAAGCGCACAATGTCCATCGCCTTGCCGTCGGGGGTATAAGCGTTCACTTCAAGCCCCGGCCAGCCCTGCACCACGTCCGAGCGCAGAATGAAACCGCTCACCACGTCCATGTCGATTTTTTCCTCGGCCTGGTCTTTCAACCCCAACGCGATGCTGCGGCTGATCGAGGCATGCCGGGTGGTGTGCAAATTGACCCTGGCCTTGATCGCAACATCGTGGGCGATGGTCGGGTCGGCGGCATTACCGGTCACGGCCCGGCCGATACTCAGCGCACCGTCCAGCAAGCTCTGAATCCAGTTCTCGTCCAGATAGAAGAAGCGTATCGACTCCGGCGGCAACATACGCTCGTCCGGCACCAGATAGTTGAACGGGACGCCATCGAGTAGCTTGAGCTTGGCCAGCCAGCTGTAGATCTCCAGCGGCACGCTGAACCGAGCGTCGCCGATGGCGAGCAACTGCGTCGCGTCCGAAAGCACCTCCCGTTGGTACCTGACGCGTCCGGCGCGAGCAACAGCCAGGTTGCCGGTGGCCAGGAGTGCGTCGGGGGTTGGCAGGAAGGGCTTGAGCAAGGGATAGATCAGCGAGTCGCTTTGCAATTGCTGCTGGATTTCATCAAGCGACTGCTGCAACACGATAGCTTCCATCTGCGCCACGACATCGCGCAGATTGTCCCGGCGCCAATTGTAGAGCAACACCGAGAAATGCTTGTTCTGCAAGGCCAGCAACTGACCCATTTGCCATGCCGCCGCATAGGAAATATCGAACAGCCCGGTGTCGGGGTCGTACTGGGTCGCGGCATCGGCGGAGGTCCAGGTCGGCGGCACTGTGTCGGTCTTGATCTGATACGGCGTCAGCGGTCCGCGGTACCACGACACGGTATTGCCCGCATCGCGGGTGTGGTGCTTGAGCGCCGTATAGCCCATTTGCAGCGCATTCTTGGCCCCCCGGGTTTCGTCCGTGTCGCCCTCCTCCACCGCCGCGACCGGCAAGCCCAGAGCAAAGTTGGCGGCGACTGTCGACGGCGTCGCCTGACCTGCCAGCGGGTTCTTCGGCTTGAGTTCGAGCAGCAACTGCTCGAACCGCTTGCCCGTACCGGTGGAGGTGAAGGACCAACTCGTCAGCGAGACCAGGCGCATGAACCCTTTGTCATCGATGGCAAACGCCGGTTCGTTCGGCGCCTGCACGGAGCGTGGCCGGCTGACTTCGCCACCGTTGTCCGAAGTGGCCGGGTCGATCGGCAAGAACGGCTCCATGGCCTCCAACGACACAAGGTGTGCGATACAACGCTTGCCGGTTTGCGGCAGGCGGTTGCCGGTGACGATGGCGAAGTTGGAAGTGCCCGGCACTTTCGAAAGGTCGTTGCGCGAGGCCGGGACGCCGTTCTGTGTCGCCTTGCGGATGATCTCGACATTGCGTACGTGGGCCATCATTTTCAAGTCGTCCAGTGACGGCGCAACGCTCCAGAACAACCCCAATGGGACATCAATGTAGTTGCAGGCGTCGTCCGCGTGCTGGCCGTAATCCAGATACTTCTCCAGCCGTGCCGCATCGCTTGAACTGTCCAGGTCTGCGGCGGCGTAGAAGTACGAATAGCCCTGCGCGATCTGCGTCTGCGGACGCTTGAAGAACAGGTCGCGCAGCTTGCCGGCGCTCGGGCTGGCACTGAACCCCTGATGCTTGAAAGCCAGCTCGTCATCTTCGTCGAAAATCAGCACAGCCATCCAGGTGGGCACGTCGTGATCGTGCTCCTGGTCGGGAAAACTGACCACCGGCTCAGCAAGACTCGGGCGGCGCATCCAGGGCAACGTCTGTTTGGTAAACACTACATGCGCCAACGTATCGGTGTATTCGCCCTGGGTCTGGTCAGGCGGGAACACGGTCTGGATATCGTTGCTGTCGAGGGTGAAACGCGGCGCCTGCACCGCAAAGTGATACTGATTGGCATAGTGCTGCTGCTCCTGCGAGACGCGCTGGGAGACCGTGAACTGGTACTCGCCCGCCTCCAGCCCGGGCAGGTTGTGCTGGATGAATTTGACCGTCCCTTGAATGGGGTGTTCTCGATTATCAGTCACTGCTTATCTCCAACACGTAGTGATCAAATTGCACTCGTTTCCTCGCCGAGCACACGAATCAGCGGCCAGTCCCAGAGCGGGTAACGGGCCAGACGGCTGACATCGAGTGCGGCGCTGTCAAAGTTGAAACCGAGCGAGTCGAGGCTATCGACCATCTTCTTGCGTTCGGCGGCGACCGCTGCCGCCGCCAGGTCGGCCAGTTCGAAGCTGACGTTGCGGATGCTGGCGGTCGCACGGGTGTAGGTCAGCACGGTGCCCTCCTCGCTGATGACGGCGGCGAAGCTGTCGCGGGTGGCGACGGTGGGTGTATCGAGCAGCCAGAGCATCTTCTTCGTGGTGTCGAAAAGCAGCGCCCAAAGGTCCGCGTCCGCGGTGATTGCCGGGTGACGGATCATTGGCGAGAGTTCCAGGCCACTCAGGGTGTTGGCGATCATCCGCGCCCCGTTGATGCCCGGGTCCTGCCCGGCCCACAGGGCAGACTGGGCGTTCTGCAAGGCGATGCCGACCGCCACTTCGTTGACCGGCACGTTGTAGTTTTCAGGTTTGGTGTAGTCCTCGCCGGCTGGCAGGCGAGTCAATTGCATCTGATGGTCGACGATGAACTGGCTAGCCTTCAGCGCCATGGGCAGGACACCGAAATCATCGGCCCAGCCCGCACCCTCGTCATTCGCGCCATGGGCCGTGGGCCTCGCGGCGGGCGTGCCGCTACCGACATAGGTGAACGCGCCCGCCGGGGTGAACGGCGTATTGACCTTGAAGTCGTTGAACCGCGCCGTCTTGCTGGGAATGACCATGCTCGAGGCGATACCGAAATGATTGGGGTCGAGTACCCAGTCGAAGAAGGCCGTGCTGTCCTTGGCCTTGAGGTCGCTGATCAAACCCTGCTGGACCGTGCCCCTGACCAGTTGGGTTGGCTGTACGTCACCGGCCTTGTCGGCGTCGGTGCGGCTGAACATCTCCAGGCGTTTTGTGTCGCCATTTGCCGCCGGCAGGAACGACGTTTTGAAGTCTTCCCAAGTCACGGGATCGGGTTCGGCCCTGCCGCTGCCGAAGCGCACGCTGAAACTGATGATGTCCAGGTCAATCGTGGCTACACCGCCGAACTCGGGGCCCCAGATGTTCAGATCGACACCCACGTGAATCGTGATTTTGACGGTGACAAACAGCAGGTTGGCCTTGAACGAGGCGCCCAGGTGAATATACGCGGCGGCTTCGTAATGGAACGGCCGCCAGCCCAGCAGAAAATCGATTCCCACGCTGAACCAGGCGCTGATCGGCCCCGATTCCCAAGTGGCCTGGACCGTGAAACCCGCCATCAGCGTGTGCGAGAGCAGCGCGAAGTAGCATTCGCCCTTGAGCACCAGCGGCCCGGTTTCATAGACCATCTGCAAGCGCGGCACGGTCGGGAAATAGTCAGGTTTCTTGAACCGCGGGCTGTAGCCGCCCATCGAGACCAGAAACTCTCCGGAGTGTTCACCGGCGAACCAGGTGTAGAACGCAAACCCGCCACTGACGTGGCAGAGCCCGGCGTAGATGAACGACGCCGGGGTCAGACGGCCATCGACGGCGATCAGTCCGCTGCTGGACTCGAAACGCGCCTCCAGCGCTACTTCGAGGTAGACGATGGGCTTTGGCGCACCCTTGGGCACCGTCACTCGACAGATTCCGAGCAGCGCCACTTCCAGCGAGACGCCGAAGGACACCGTGAGCAAAGCGGTGGCGTCGACCATTTCGAACGAGGTGAAATCGATGCCGGCCGCCACCCAGTACTCGCCCGCCTGTGGATGAATGTACGCTGCAGTCTTGACCAGCGTTTGTTGCAACACTTGCCCAGGATTGCTCGTACCCAGGGTGGTGGGAAAGCTGTTTTCCGGGCGCTTGTTGTTCTGCGGCAGCAACGGGTAGCTGGTCAGTTGGTCGATGCTCGGCAGCCCCAGGCTACGGTTGATGCCAAAACCGCCAGCCAGCCCCGTCACGAAGAAAAATGGCGGCCCACCCAGCGGTTGCTGAAGCCGAACAAAGATAAAGAAGGAGCTTTCATCGGGCGCATAGCCACCGATGGCGGTGAGCGAGAACGTCGCCACATTGACCCGCGCTTCCCCCAGGTAGTCTTTGTCAAAGCGCAGGAAGCCACCGGCGATGCTCAGCGGACCGGTCTGCAACGCCAGGCTCATGCCATCCAGTTGGGCCGAGATGTCCAGATCCGAGCCCTTGCTATCAGGGATCTTGAAGCCGAGCCCCAGGCCCTGCAGATCGAAGGACAACATCGCCAGGCTGAACCCGGCATCGATCAGCAGCCAAACACGGCCGTCTTCGTAACGTACACCGACGCGGGCGAGCGACACCGGGCCGATGGATTTCCCCACCGTCAACCAGGCGGCATTGCCCGCCGGTGGTTTCGCCGCTACGGCCGCCACCGTCTGCGTGCTCACGGGTGCGGTATCGCCACCGGCCGAGAGCGGCAACGCTACGCCGCCCAGTTCGATGTCGGCGGCAAAGTTGAAGCCTGCGGCAATAACCGTGGTCGAGCCCTTGGCATCCTTAGGTAACGGCAAGCGGCACGGCACCTGTGCCTGCGTCAGCAAGGCGTTGAGCTTTTGCACCTCATCGGCGCTGAGGGGCGATGCGGCGAAGAGCGCCTGCACGTTCTTGATGCTGCCCAGGTTATCGTCGGTGAAGATCTTGCCCACGAGCGGCAGATCGGCCAGCGACGCTTCAAAGCCGAGCAGCATCTGAAACACGTAGTTCGAGGTACTGGTCCCGGTCTTCGGGTCCAGGGATTTGAGCGCCACGAAAGTGCCTGTGCCGTAATGGGCCGAAGTCGCCGACAGCAGCACGGTGTTGTTGCTCATGTCATAGACGAAGCTCGCCTGCGACAGGGCCAGGTCAAGTTCCGCAGGGATGGCGGGAATCGAGAAACCCAGCGCCCCGGCGATATCTGCGAACTGCAGGTAGTCGTTGTCCTGGGCTTTCCAGTTCGCCTGGATCTTCAGGCCGGGCTGGGTGCCGGAATCGAACGTCAGGGCGAAACTGAAGTTCTGCTGCCCAATCACGAAGCTGCCTGTCAGCGCTACAGATGCGTCCGCGCCAGTCTTTTTGAACAGCACCGACATCTGTGCATCCACGCTGGTGTCCAAGAGCGTGAACGCCGTGCGGGCAGCCCCGAACACCGTGTAGGCATAATTGCTTTCGCCCCCTGCCACCGTCACGCCGAAACTGTCGAACACGATGGTGCTCAGCACATCGGGCACCGGCACCGACGCACTGACCACACCCTTGACGATACTGCCCAGCGACACACTATCGGTCATCTGCCCGCTGATCAGGTCGATATTCCAAGCGGCCGCCTGTTTGACGAGCACGATCGAAAAGTCGAACGTGGTGTTGAAGATCGTTGGCAGGAACTGCGCCGAGGCCCGGATCTCGACATTAGTCGTGGGCTTCGGTCCGGCGGGCTCGGTCAGCCTGACCATCAGCGTCAGCGACTCCAACGACAGCACGCTGGGTATCAGTGTCCAGGGGGCCTCGGTATGGATGGCGAGCGTGACCGAACTGACCGGTGCCGATTTGTTCGCCAGCACCATGCGATAGAACGTCAGGCCGATGTTCTCGAACACCTTGCTGAGCACACTTGGAATGTACTCGTCGTAGTGTTGCCCGCCCGGCAGGCTCTTGATCAGGTCCGACGCGCTGAACGTCGCACCCGGTGCCGGTTGCGCGAAAATCACCAGCGAATCGAGGCTCCGGGTGATCTCCACGCCGCAGTCGAGTTTGCCGTCGAACAGCGAGGAGATTGCGAAGCCGATCTGCTGGGGCTCATCGCCCTTCTCGCTGATGCTCACCCCCACCGCTGGCGCAGCCAGGCTCAACCGCCAGTCCCCTACCCCAATGGAAAACACGCCTTCGGAAACCGGGGCGCTAAGCCGCCCGGTCGGGTACGGCGCATCTGCGGCCGGGGCGAACGGCCCATAGAACTTGTACGGCGTACTGCCCACCAGATCGCCGAGAATCGCGCCGACACCGCTGATGTTCTCCAGCCCGATCGTGGACAGGAAGTTCTGTCCTTGGGCCAGGCAAATGAAGGTCGCATCGTCCTTTGACCAGCGATAGGTCGTCTGTGCCAGCGAGGTATAGACGAAGCGCGGGTTGGCTGGTTTCAACAGCCCAAAGGGGAAGAACGTCATCCCCGGGAAGCTGGAAGCAAGCTCCCAGCCCGGCGGCAAGGTTGCACCGATAAGTACAGCCACCTTGCCATCACTGGCGGTAAAACTCAGCTGGACGCCGACTTCGCTGACCTTGAGCAGCGCAGCGGTCCCGGTGTTGACTCGCACGACGCCTTGGTCGGGCCCGCTGACATCGCTGCTCTGCAGGCCCTCGACCGTCAGCTTGGTGCCTTTTTCCAACAAGAACGCGGTGGCGATGTCCGCTACCTGCTCATCGCTCAGCAGGCGGTTATCGAGCACCACCTTACCGTTGTCCGCTGCCTGCTTGCGTAGGTCGCTTGCCAGTTGATTGATATCCACTGTGGACTCCTGCTCAAGTGATATTGGTCACTTGTTGGTTATTACCGTTGGGCTGGAACAACTTGTCGGGGATAAAGCCGGCCTTCTTCACCCCGGCAGCGATGATCGATTCCACGGCCTGGCAGATGGCACGGTTGCGAGCTTCGGCATTCCCGGCCTGGGAAGCGATCTGCGAAACGGGGAACACGCTGTTGACGATGAAGTCCTTCAGCGAGACAGGCGTGGCGGCTGCGCCCTGATTGATGACGCTCTTGGTGCCTTCAGTGATCGCATACCAGCGTTCGTAGTTGTAACGGATGCTGTTGAGGACCTTGCCCTTCTCGTCGCTGTCGAAATAGCTGTTCGTCTGCTTGAGGATGGTCGACTCAGTGGTGATGCCAAAGGCGTGCCTCTTGATGTCGAGATAGTTGGTGAGGCTGGTGTCCTCGGCCGAGGCGATGAAATACGGGCTGAAGTTCAGGTTGTTCTGGTCAAGCCAGTCGATGTTCCACAGCACCGCCTGCTGGAGTACCCGGTCTGTCCTGAACACCGAGTTCAGGTAGTCCCCACCCGGGCTGCCCAGCAACCTTCGATGCGCCTGACGATCAGCAATGATGCTGTCGGTGGTATCGGTGGCCGTTTCGCTGCCAAATCCCATCCCGATGAAGCCGCGTGCGAGCATCGCACCTTCGGCGGCGGCCAGCCCCCGGAAGGCATTAAGGTGATAGACGTTGTCATCCACCAGCCAGGCGTAGTTCCAGCGATTGTTGGAGCTGCGCCGCAGCCATTTGCAAAACTCGATGGCCGCGTAACGGCTGGCGCCGAAACCGACATAGGGATAGTTCCCACCCAGCAGCCAGCCGGCATCGTTATGGAACGACCAACCGATGACATGCAGGTTGGGAACGGTGTGCAAGACTTTCCAGTACTTGGGGTATTCGAGAGCGTGAACAATGAGATAGATGCGCCGATTGGCATCATTGACCCGCCCCGGGTAATACCAGGCCGGTACCGGGCGCGTGTCTGGCACGATTTGGCCGCTAGGGTTTTGCTGGGTGCGTGCATTGAAAGCTTGCAGGTCCGACACATTGGCGAAGTGGGTCTGCCTCAGGTCTTGCAGAAGATCCGCACCGCGTGCGAAACCGGAGGCGATCCAGTCGCTGCGATTGCTTGAAATGACGACCAGCGGCGGCAGGGACGCAGCATTGTTTTCGGCGAGTAGAATCGCGGCCGAGGTGCCGTTGGTGTAGAAGTCCAGCGCCCGGGGCAGCTTTCCCGCGTCGCGCAATACATCGATCCTGTCGTTGACCAACTCCAGGCAATCGCTCTGGTCGGTATCTTCGAGTACCGGGGTTTCAATCGGCTGATACTTTTGACTGACCAGGTTGCCGCCATAGTTGCTTTTCACGCGCAGGGTAATCGCCATAAATACTCCTGACCCGGTTATCCAAGTGAGTGGCTGTTGCAGGAGACCGCCTGCGCGGTCCCCTGCGCTGGGCTAGGGCCTTACTTGGCAACCGCAAGGAGTTGCGTCAGCGACACCTTGAACTGCTCGAGCAATTTCGACGGCTGTACCCCCCCACCCTGCGGGGGAGCCTGAATCACCTGCAGCGCGAAATCTGCGCTGAGCTGGCCGCTGACGGGGACCTTGGCGTTGTAATAGGCGGTGACTTTGCTGACGTAGTTGGCCGGCAACGTCGCACTGGTAGCAAAGACTCGCCCGGTGACCAGCGGGGACTTACCGATCGAGATGATCTCGCCGTTGGCATCCGGGGTATCGAAGATGAAATACATTTCGGCATCCGGATCAAACCTGGAAGACGACAACGCCACCGTCACATCCACCGGATTGGCGTTATTCAGTGCAACTGTGCTCGACCAGCCGAAGCCTGTGGCGGGAGTCGGCGGCTTGGGCGGGATCGCCAGCGCAACGTAGGCCGCATTACCCGCTTCCACGATCGCCTCTTGCAGCGGGATAATCGCGCTGCCGGCAGGTGCCGGATGGTTGGCATCGGTAATGAAGGCGATCAGGTTATACGGCGCACCCTGTACGGGTGGCGACACGTTGCTGAACAGGAACGGCGTGTCGGTGACGGCCACCCCCTGCCCTGGCGCGCTGATGCTGACAACGTTGCTCTGGTCCTGGGTGTTCAATCGGACCCACTGCAGCTTCTTGTTGATGTTATCCGCGCTGCAATACCACAGCTGAACGCTGCCGACGGCCGTCTTAGTGACATCCGTGCTCAGGTTCTTGGCCCGGACATACACGTAGTTGGTGCCGTGATAATCGACAGCCTGCGAAAAGCCCTGGTCGTAGCACTCCACGAAACTGCTGAGGTCCGCGGGGCCGGCGGGCGCACTGCGGGTGATGAGGTCCGGCGAGGCGTCGTTCGGCGGCGTCTTGCCTGGCGATGTCTGGGCCAGGTTGTTGCGCACGAATAGCCAGTTGTAGTCATTAGACATGTTGCATTCCTCCTTAAAAGGTTTCGGCCTAACGGAAGCCGCCGTTGGGAACAACGCCATTGGAACCGACAATTGTCACCAGCGTCGGCTCTACATCCAGGAGTGTCCTGTAGCCTTCGTAGCCCAGGTACCGCTCGCCGTTTTTCGAGTCCACAAACACACTGTGTTCATCGAAGTTGCAACGCTTGTAATGGTTCTCCAGGTTCTGATCCCCATCCAGCAAATCACTGATGCTGGCACGCACTGCAGCCGACAGTTCAGGTGCATTGGTCACAACAAACTGCATGGTGAAGTTTGCGGGCTTTGGCTTGCCTTTGAAGTTGACATAGAAGGTGACTTTGCCGGCATAACCACCCTGGATTTTCACATTGGTGCCGACGATAAAGTTGGGGTTGACGTTGGGGTCTGGAGCACCGGGTTTTTGCGGTACGGGGGTGTCCCCGACGGCAATGGAGTCGCCCCATTTGGTGTTGTTGTTTGACGAGAAACCGACGACCGCCCCGACCGGCACGTTGGTTATCTGGATAGAGCAGGTGAACAGCGCATCATCCCAAGTCTGGTTCATGCTGATCTGCTGCTCATAAACATCCGAGGCCGAGACCGCCTGGATATTCACGTTGTGCCAGCCCAGGTTGCGGTTGGCGTAGATCCACGCCGCGTATTGATCGACGCTGGAATTGACGCCCGACGGGAACTGCGCATTCACCGCATCGAAACTGTCCGCGACGACCGCTATCAGGCAATGGTGCTCGGTGGTTTGCGGCTTCCAGGTGAACGCATTAGTGGCAACTACTTCTCCTGGACCGGCAGTCAGGGTTTGATAGTTCTGCCGCACTTCAATGGTTTTTCTCGGATCGTTAGGGTCCTCGACGACGGAGGTGTAGTTCATCAGACTGTCTTGGTTGTACCAGACATTCGGGGCCAGGAAGAGATTCTGCGGCACCTGAAACAAATAGATGTTTTGGGAGACATTTGCCGCACTGACGTTTTTCGCGCGGACATAAAAGTTATTGCTGAAGAACTCTTTTACGTCCTGATCGTAAGCTTGGTCATACTTCGAAACCATTTCCTGGGTCGTCAGCGCACTTTGGCCAGCGACCAGGATATCGGGGCTCCCGGTCCAGCTCCCCGAGCGCGGTAATTTACCAGTGTCACTCAGATTATTTCGAATCAGAAAATCATTTTTGACAGCCATGATGAGGCCTCACATTTTAAAAGAGTGATAGTCGGAATGATGACAACTTAGATGGATGCGCCGGTTAAACCCTCTCCATGCAACATCACATCAGGTGACTTGCAACGGTCTACGGGTATCGAGGTATTGGGTAGCGTTCGACACGAACGGCGAGCGTGCGCCGGTCGGCGTTCGACAGGTGTTGCAGGAAGGGAAATGAGTTCGAGCAAATCATTGGCAAACGCATCATCGGCCTCCTTGGCCTAGGTCAGCGATCCGAGCTCTCGGCCGGAGTGGCAGAGAACCATTGCGATTGAAAATCTCGACTGCTTAACACTGGAATGCTAGATCAGAACTTTATATGCCCGGTTGGGGGGCTGCGCTCCCCATTACCGGTGTGGCGGGTGTATCCGCTGAATGGGTATAGCAACGAGCCATCACCCTGTCTAATTTTTTCCGGCCCGGTTTGCTACCGCCGGTCGTCTGAGCATATCTCGCTGAGGATAACAATCGACAGGGGGGAGGAATGGGCTTGCAAAATCGGCTCGACGAGTCCCGGTTACTGTCCGTTCCTGTGCTGTCCATGCAATCTCAAGCGGGTATGAGCAGCTTCAGCGTTCGACTCACGACTGCCCAAACATCCGACTAATCGACTGGACAGTAAATCGCCCCAGGCGAATGATGCAAGCCAGCTGCATCGGAACAGACCTCGAATAAAAACAACGGAGGGTCGCCTACCGACTATGAACATTCTCTACGATGAACGCGTCGACGGTGTCCTGCCTGACGTCGACAAACAGGCGCTGCTGCACGCCCTGCAGACTCGCTTGCCTGACCTGGAAATCCTGCACCAGCGCGAAGCGCTCAAGCCGTACGAATGCGACGGACTCTCGGCTTATCGCACCACGCCCATGCTGGTGGTGCTGCCGCGCCACATCGATCAGGTCCAGGGCGTGCTTCGAGTCTGCCATGAGCGGCGTGTACCGGTGGTGGCTCGCGGCGCGGGCACCGGGTTGTCCGGCGGTGCGCTGCCGCTGGAAAAAGGCGTGCTGCTGGTGATGGCGCGCTTCAACAACATTCTGCACATCGACCCCGCCGCCCGCACCGCCCGGGTTCAGCCGGGGGTACGCAACCTGGCGATTTCCCAGGCGGCTGCGCCCTTTGGCTTGTATTACGCGCCGGACCCTTCCTCGCAGATCGCCTGTTCCATCGGCGGTAATGTGGCGGAAAACGCCGGTGGCGTGCATTGCCTGAAGTACGGGCTGACCGTGCACAACCTGCTCAAAGTCGACGTGCTAACCGTAGACGGCGAACCTCTGAGCCTGGGGTCCCAGGCCCTCGATGCTCCGGGTTTCGATCTGCTCGCGTTGTTCACCGGCTCCGAAGGCATGCTCGGGGTGATCACCGAGGTCACGGTCAAGCTGCTGCCCAAACCACAAACCGCCAAAGTGCTGCTGGCCGCCTTCGATTGCGTCGAAAAGGCTGGCCGTGCGGTCGGTGACATCATTGCCGCCGGCATCATCCCGGGCGGCCTGGAGATGATGGACAACCTGGCCATTCGCGCCGCCGAAGACTTCATTCACGCCGGCTACCCGGTGGACGCCGAAGCGATTCTGTTGTGTGAACTCGATGGCGTGGAAGCCGACGTCCACGATGACTGCCACCGCGTGCGCCAGGTGCTGGAACAGGCCGGCGCCACCGAAGTGCGCCAGGCTCGGGATGAGGCTGAACGCGTGGGTTTCTGGGCCGGGCGCAAGAATGCGTTTCCGGCGGTGGGCCGCCTCTCACCGGATTATTACTGCATGGACGGGACAATCCCGCGCCGCGAACTGCCTGGGGTGCTGCACGCTATCGCGGCGTTATCGACCGAGTACGGCCTGCGGGTAGCGAATGTTTTCCACGCCGGCGACGGCAACATGCACCCGCTGATCCTGTTCGATGCCAATCAACCGGGCGAACTCGACCGCGCCGAAGCCCTGGGCGGCAAGATCCTCGAATTGTGCGTGAAGGTCGGCGGCAGCATTACCGGTGAACACGGTGTGGGTCGCGAGAAGATCAATCAGATGTGCGCCCAGTTCAATAGCGATGAGCTGACCGTGTTCCACGCCGTCAAAGCCGCCTTCGACCCCGGCGGATTGCTCAACCCCGGCAAGAACATCCCGACGTTGCATCGATGCGCCGAGTTTGGCGCCATGCACGTTCATCTGGGTCAGGTGCCCTTCCCCGACCTGGAGCGTTTCTGATGCGCAGCGCCCCCCCTATCGACGCCAGCGCAGCGCTGCTGGAGCAGGTCAACCAGGCGCTGAACGACGCCACGCCGCTGCGTATCCAGGGCTCCAACAGCAAGGCGTTCCTCGGCCGCGCTGTCACCGGGGAAGTCCTCGACACCCGCGCCCACCGGGGCATCGTCAGCTACGACCCGACGGAACTGGTGATCACCGCCCGTTGCGGCACGCCCTTGGCGGAGTTGGCAGAAGTACTGGACGCCGCGCACCAGATGCTGCCTTGCGAACCGCCCTCCTTCGGTGAACACGCCACCGTCGGCGGCATGATTGCCTGCGGACTCTCGGGACCGCGACGCCCCTGGTCAGGATCGGTCCGCGACTTTGTCCTCGGGACGCGGGTCATCACCGGACAGGGCAAGCATTTGCGCTTCGGCGGCGAGGTCATGAAGAACGTCGCCGGCTACGATCTGTCGCGCTTGATGGCCGGCAGTTACGGCGCACTTGGGGTGGTGACCGAAGTGTCCCTCAAGGTCCTGCCCAAACCACGGCAAACCTTGAGTATCAGCCTGGAAATGGACACCGACCGTGCCTTGCTGCGCCTGGCGGAATGGGGGCAGCAACCGCTGCCGATCAGCGCGGCGTGTCACGATGGCCAGCGCCTGCACCTGCGGCTCGAAGGGGGCGAAGGCTCGGTGGCGGCGGCCCATGAGCGCTTGGGCGGCGAGTTGCTGGACGCGGCCTACTGGCAAGACCTGAACGAACACCGGTTGAGTTTTTTCGATGAGGAACTGCCCCTTTGGCGCCTGTCCTTGCCGCACAACACGCCCCGACTGGCGCTGCCAGGTACCCAATTGATCGACTGGGGTGGCGCCCAGCGCTGGCTCAAATCCGACGCCGACGCGAGGGTCATTCGCGCGGTGGTCGAAAAAGCCGGCGGGCATGGGACCTGCTACCACCCGGGCCTGATTGACAGTCCCTTCCAACCGCTGCCCGACACGTTGATGCGCTACCACCGGAACCTGAAGCAGCAACTCGATCCACGGGGCATCTTCAACCCCGGTCGCCTGTACGCGGAGCTTTGAACCATGCAGACCACCTTGAGCGAAGACGCCCGCCGACTGCCGCGCGCCGAAGAAGCCGAACGCATCCTGCGCAGTTGCGTGCACTGCGGTTTTTGCAATGCCACTTGCCCGACCTATCAACTGCTGGGCGATGAACTGGATGGCCCGAGGGGGCGCATCTACCTGATCAAGCAGGTGCTCGAAGGCAATGAAGTCACGCAAAAGACCCAGCAACACCTGGACCGGTGCCTGTCCTGCCGTAACTGCGAAACCACCTGCCCCTCCGGCGTCGACTATCACAATTTGCTCGACATCGGCCGGGCGGTGGTCGACGCGGCAGTACCGCGCCCACTCAGTCAGCGTTTGCTGCGCGAGAGGTTGCGCAGCGTCGTTCCCAATCCCGCCCTATTCAACCTGCTGATCGGCAGTGGCCAGCTATTTCGGGCATTGTTGCCCAACACCTTGCAGGCCAAGTTGCCTCGCCGCGTCTACCCGCCCAAACCGCGCCCGACCACGCGCCACGCCCGCCAGGTATTGATGCTTGAGGGCTGCGTGCAACCGAGTCTGTCCCCCAATACCAACGCCGCCACGGCGCGGGTGCTGGATCGCCTGGGGATCAGCGTCATATCCACCCGCGAGGCAGGCTGCTGCGGTGCGGTGGATTACCACCTCGACGCTCAGGCTGCGGGCCTTGAGCGTGCCCGCCGCAACATTGATGCATGGTGGCCGAGCATTGAAAACGGGGCCGAGGCCATTGTGCAAACCGCCAGCGGCTGCGGGGCCTTTATCAAGGATTACGGCCACCTGCTCAGCACTGACCCGGCGTATGCCGACAAGGCGCACAGGGTCAGTGCCCTGGCCAGGGACCTGGTTGAAGTGCTGCGCGGCGAGCCGCTGGATAAGCTCGGTGTACACAGCGACCAGCGCCTGGCGTTCCACTGCCCCTGCACCTTGCAGCACGCGCAAAAACTCGGCGGAGCCGTTGAAACCCTGCTGACAAGCCTGGGCTTCAACCTGACCGCGGTTCCCGACGGCCACCTGTGCTGCGGCTCGGCGGGCACCTATTCGCTGACCCAGCCCGAATTGTCGCGGCAACTGCGCGATAACAAGCTGAATGCGCTGGAAAGCGGACACCCAGACGTTATCGTCACCGCCAATATCGGCTGCCAGTCCCACCTCGACGGCGCGGGACGCACCCCGGTCAGGCACTGGATCGAACTGGTCGAGGCCGCGTTGCCCTCGCAGGTACTGGAGAATCCTTGCGGCTGCACGCATCGAAGCCCACAGCAAACTAGCCGGGGCGCAATGCCTGGATTGAATCGCCCCCCTGTGGTAATGGAATGGACGCCCCCTTCCTAACGGCATCTATGTGCCAAAGTTAAAGTGTTACCCACACTTAGCGGAAGGGAGCGTCCTCATGAAGCTTACGACTGTTTCGGTTGACTTGGCAAAAGCTGTGTTTCAACTTCACGCGATCGATCAACAAGGAAAAACAGCGCTAAGGAAGCAGCTTAAACGTGAACAGGTTGTCCCTTTTTTTGCCAACCTGGAGCCCTGCCTAGTGGGCATGGAGGCATGTGGCGGAGCCCACTATTGGGCAAGAAAACTGCAGGCACTTGGTCATACGGTCAAGTTAATGGCTCCGCAATTTGTGAAGCCCTACGTGAAGTCGAACAAAAACGATGTAGCTGACGCAGAAGCGATCTGTGAAGCCGTTACTCGGCCCAACATGCGCTTTGTGCCGATCAAGACGGTAGAGCAGCAAGCTATTTTGGCGGTGCATCGCGCACGGCAAGGGTTTGTAAAGGCCAGAACGGCACAAGCTAATTCGATTCGTGGGCTCCTTGGAGAATTTGGCGTGGTCTTGCCTCAGGGCATTCGACATATCGTCGAGCGTTTGCCGGATATTTTGGAAGATCATGAAAACGCTCTTCCTGAATCGTTACGCCAACTGATGCAGCGCTTGATGGAGCATTTCAAAGAGCTGGATCGACAGGTCGTCGAGTTGGAACGAGAGATTCAACAATGGCATCGCAGCAATGAAGACAGCTGCCGCCTGGCAGAAATCCCAGGCGTTGGCCCACTCACTGCAACCGCGCTAGTGGCGTCAGTGGGTGACGCGAAAAACTTCAGTAACGGTCGGCAAATGGCGGCATGGTTGGGGTTAGTACCACGACAACACTCCAGCGGAGGAAAGCCCACGGTGTTGGTGATCAGTAAACGGTGCGATGGTTATTTACGCACCTTGCTGATTCATGGCTCACGCTCGATAGTGCGAGTGGTGGAGAGCAAGACAGATCCTTCGGCGGATTGGCTGAAGGGGTTATTGGCTCGTCGTCACACCAACGTTGCTGTCGTTGCACAGGCTAATAAAACGGCCCGGATAGCCTGGGCATTATTGGCCCATGGCGGCAAGTTCCGACCCGACTACACCCCCGACGTAACGGTGGCGTAGCCGGCCCGGTGGAATGAAAAAGTGATGCGTTAGAAGGAGTACTTCCAAGGTTGCTCAGGCGATCATGACGTGATGGCAAGACAGGTAGGACCGGGATCGGGTAACTCTGCCCCGCTCACAGCGCTTCGAGCGCGTTGTGGTGATAAGAGCCCGATCAGCGAATTCCATCAGGGACAGAGGCACCGCCTCACTTAAAGTCCGGATGTATGGCTGCAACCTTATCCCGTCTGTGTTTTCACGAATTGAGTGCTTGGCATACTGGGGGCGTCCATGTATGAGCGGGCTTGCCCCGCGCTGGGCTGCGTAGCAGACCCAAAACCAGGCGCTGCGGTTTACCTGACAGAACACAGGGATCCTGATTGGGGCTGCTTCGCAGCCCAGCGCGGGGCAAGCCCGCTCACCACAGCAAGCCCGCTCACCACAAGTAGGGTGTTCGCCCTTAACTGACGGGCCCGGCGCAAACCAAGGGTGCTCAGGCGGCCCAAGCCCCCTGTATGACGTTTTGTCAGCCGATCTGTATCTAACGCGCGCCCTGCTCCCGCACTACCATCACGCGCATTCGACCTGCGCAACGACGCGCTCAACCTACAGGAGTTAACCCATGCCCGAACTGTCGAGCCTGCTGGCTTATGGCCTGATTTCCCTTGGCATGGTGCTGACGCCCGGCCCGAACATGATCTACCTGATTTCGCGCTCGATCTGCCAGGGGCCGCTGGCCGGGTTGATTTCACTCGGCGGCGTGGCGCTGGGTTTCGTCGTGTATATGCTGTGTGCGGCGCTGGGGATTACCGCGTTGCTGATGGCGGTGCCGTATGCGTATGACGCACTCCGGCTCGGCGGTGCGCTTTACCTGTTGTACCTGGCCTGGCAAGCGGTCAAGCCCGGCGGGCGCTCGGCGTTTCATGTGCGCGACTTGCCCAGGGACGGCCCACGCAAGCTGTTCATGATGGGCTTTGTGACCAACCTGTTGAACCCGAAAGTCGCGGTGATGTATCTGTCATTGCTGCCCCAATTCATCTCCCCCACTGGCCACGGCAGCGTGCTGACACAATCCATCGTGCTGGGGTTTACCCAGATCATGATCAGTGTGAGCGTGAATGCGGTGATCGCCATCATGGCCGGTTCCATCGCGACGTTCCTGGCGGCCAAGCCGGTATGGCAACTGGTGCAGCGCTGGCTGATGGGGACGGTGCTGGCTGGCCTGGCGGTGCGCATGGTTTTTGATGCGCGGCGTTGAAGACGGGGTTTGAGGGCACTGTGGTAATGGAATGGACGCCCCCTTCCTAACGGCATCTATGTGCCAAAGTTAAAGTGTTACCCACACTTAGCGGAAGGGAGCGTCCTCATGAAGCTTACGACTGTTTCGGTTGACTTGGCAAAAGCTGTGTTTCAACTTCACGCGATCGATCAACAAGGAAAAACAGCGCTAAGGAAGCAGCTTAAACGTGAACAGGTTGTCCCTTTTTTTGCCAACCTGGAGCCCTGCCTAGTGGGCATGGAGGCATGTGGCGGAGCCCACTATTGGGCAAGAAAACTGCAGGCACTTGGTCATACGGTCAAGTTAATGGCTCCGCAATTTGTGAAGCCCTACGTGAAGTCGAACAAAAACGATGTAGCTGACGCAGAAGCGATCTGTGAAGCCGTTACTCGGCCCAACATGCGCTTTGTGCCGATCAAGACGGTAGAGCAGCAAGCTATTTTGGCGGTGCATCGCGCACGGCAAGGGTTTGTAAAGGCCAGAACGGCACAAGCTAATTCGATTCGTGGGCTCCTTGGAGAATTTGGCGTGGTCTTGCCTCAGGGCATTCGACATATCGTCGAGCGTTTGCCGGATATTTTGGAAGATCATGAAAACGCTCTTCCTGAATCGTTACGCCAACTGATGCAGCGCTTGATGGAGCATTTCAAAGAGCTGGATCGACAGGTCGTCGAGTTGGAACGAGAGATTCAACAATGGCATCGCAGCAATGAAGACAGCTGCCGCCTGGCAGAAATCCCAGGCGTTGGCCCACTCACTGCAACCGCGCTAGTGGCGTCAGTGGGTGACGCGAAAAACTTCAGTAACGGTCGGCAAATGGCGGCATGGTTGGGGTTAGTACCACGACAACACTCCAGCGGAGGAAAGCCCACGTTGTTGGGGATCAGTAAACGGGGCGATGGTTATTTACGCACCTTGCTGATTCATGGCTCACGCTCGATAGTGCGAGTGGTGGAGAGCAAGACAGATCCTTCGGCGGATTGGCTGAAGGGGTTATTGGCTCGTCGTCACACCAACGTTGCTGTCGTTGCACAGGCTAATAAAACGGCCCGGATAGCCTGGGCATTATTGGCCCATGGCGGCAAGTTCCGACCCGACTACACCCCCGACGTAACGGTGGCGTAGCCGGCCCGGTGGAATGAAAAAGTGATGCGTTAGAAGGAGTACTTCCAAGGTTGCTCAGGCGATCATGACGTGATGGCAAGACAGGTAGGACCGGGATCGGGTAACTCTGCCCCGCTCACAGCGCTTCGAGCGCGTTGTGGTGATAAGAGCCCGATCAGCGAATTCCATCAGGGACAGAGGCACCGCCTCACTTAAAGTCCGGATGTATGGCTGCAACCTTATCCCGTCTGTGTTTTCACGAATTGAGTGCTTGGCATACTGGGGGCGTCCATGTATGAGCGGGCTTGCCCCGCGTTGGGCTGTGCAGCAGCCCCAAAACCAGACGCTGTGCGCTATCGGGTATACCGCATTTGTCTTCATTGGGGGTGCTTCGCACCCCAGCGCGGGGCAAGCCCGCTCACCACAAGTTAAGAGTAGTCCTCGATCACGTGGGGTGTGGAGGTGCAATCTCGAATGCGTTATCGGGTGAGCCTGCGCAAGCTTATTGTGGTGAGCGGGCTGCTGTGGTGAGCGGGCTTGCTGTGGTGAGCGGGCTTGCCCCGCGCTGGGGTGCGAAGCGCCCCTATTGAAGACGACTGCGGTGAATCAGGCACGCCCCTGGCACCAACGCTTACAGTGAGACGCAACGTCTCACGGTCTCGTCGCTACCGCGTGCGATCTGGCATGGCGCGTCTCGTTTGACCTCGATGCCGGCCATCCTTGGGTGTTCATTCGGCGGCTCTAGGAGAGGGGCGTCCAGGCGTTTTTGCACAGCTGGCACCGGCCTTGCTCTGGCCACTGGCAACCCACCCGGCGCGCCAGTGCCAACCGTTTCAAGGAGACTTCGCTATGAGCCTTTCGAGCAACTCGCAACGCAGCATGCGTGCCGCTGTCTGGCACGGTCGTAACGACATCCGCGTCGAAGACGTGCCGCTGCCCGTTTCGCCGCCTGCCGGTTGGGTGCAGATCCGCGTGCAATGGTGCGGCATTTGCGGGTCCGATCTGCATGAGTACGTGGCCGGACCGGTGTTCATCCCGGTTGACGCTCCGCACCCGCTGACCGGGATTAAGGGCCAGTGCATTCTCGGTCATGAGTTTTGTGGCGAGATCGTCGAACTCGGTGCCGGCGTACAGGGTTTCAGCGTCGGCGAGCCGGTGGCGGCCGATGCCTGCCAACATTGCGGCACCTGCTACTACTGCACCCACGGGCTCTACAACATTTGCGAAAACCTGGCCTTCACCGGCCTGATGAACAACGGCGCCTTCGCAGAACTGGTCAACGTGCCCGCCAACCTGCTGTACAAGCTACCGGCGAACTTCCCCGCTGAAGCCGGGGCGCTGATCGAGCCGCTGGCCGTCGGCATGCACGCGGTGAAAAAAGCCGGAAGCCTGCTCGGGCAAAACGTCGTGGTGGTCGGTGCCGGCACCATCGGCCTGTGCACCATCATGTGCGCCAAGGCGGCGGGCGCGGCCCAGGTGATCGCGCTGGAAATGTCCGGCGCGCGCAAGACCAAGGCCCGGGAAGTGGGCGCGACCCATGTGCTCGATCCGAATGAATGCGACGCCCTGGCCGAGGTCCGCCGCCTGACCGGCGGGCTCGGCGCGGACGTCAGTTTCGAATGCATCGGCAACAAACACACGGCCAAACTTGCCATCGACCTGATCCGCAAGGCTGGCAAGTGCGTACTGGTGGGCATCTTCGAAGAACCCAGTGAATTCAACTTCTTCGAGCTGGTGGCCACGGAAAAACAGGTACTCGGCGCGCTGGCCTATAACGGGGAGTTCGCCGACGTGATCGCGTTTATCGCGGATGGGCGGCTGGACATCTCGCCGCTGGTGACGGGGCGCATTCAGTTGGAGCAGATCGTGGGGCAGGGCTTTGAGGAGTTGGTTAAAAACAAGGAACACAATGTGAAGATCATTGTGTCGCCTGCCAGGGTCTGACGCGCGCGCTGACCGCCGCAGTCTTTGCCCCGCTCCCGACTCCCCAAGCAAGACAGAGAAGGGGAGTGGGGGGCGTGTGGGCACGACTGAAAAACTCGGCCCGTCGAGATCACCGTGAGGTCGTGCGTGAGCGTGACGTGGCGATAACCGCCCCCGTAATGATCAACACCGCGGGAATCATCAGGATCGGCTTGGCATCGCTTTGCCCCACGGCAATCAGCAGCAGCGTGGAGAACAGCGGCGCCAGGTAAGACAGGGCGCCCAGCATCGATAGGTTTCCGTGCTTGGTCGCGTGGTCCCAGGCGAAAAAAGCCAGGCCCACAGGGCCCAGCCCCAGGGCGATGATTGCGGCCCACTGGCCCGGCTCAGGCCGCACCGTGGTTTCGAAAGCCAGGTGACAGAGCCCGCCGGCCAATGCCACCAGCCCGCAGATCCCCCCGATGATGCTGCTCGGAACATGGCTGAACCGCCGGTTGAACACCGAATACATCGCCCAGACCCAGGCACACGCAAAGGCTGCGGCGTAACCGATCACCGGCATCGACGCACTGTCACTCCGGGCCCGCAGCTGCATGATGAAGGCCGTCCCCGCCAGGCCGAGCAAGGCGCCCAGCAGCTGGCGCTTGCGCAGCGACTCGCCGGTGGCAAAGCTCGACAGCAGCACGATCAGCAGCGGCCACAGGTAGGCAATCAGGCTGGCTTCAGCCGCAGGCGCGGCCTTCAACGCAAAGAAATACAACGCGTGATAGACAAAGATCCCGGCAAACCCCGTGGCCCACACAGGCCAGGGCTGGCGCCAGCTGCTGAACCCTGCTGCGCCACGCATCCCCAGCACGCACAGGCTGGCCACGAACGCGACCGCGAAGCTCAACGCCAGCAACTGAAAGGCCGGGATCCCGGCGGTCAACGTGGTCAGAAGCGCCAGGCACGCCCACAAAAATACGGCAATCACCCCGACCAGCGTCGCACTGGCGGCGCCCTTGGCAAGGGTGATGGATGGGTTGGAAGTACTCATGCAAGCCCCGTCTGCGGATAATCCTCAAGCGGGAACAATAGAAAGGTCGAGAGAGCGAGTATTGATCAGGCCCGCCAAAGAATTGTTCGGGACTGCTGTTTTTTCAGTGATCTCGCCCTTGTTTACGCACCACAGCCGGCGTCAGATGGCGGGCTTTCTTCAGGGCATGGGTTAACGCACTCTGGTCGGCGTACCCGGCGCGATGCGCAATATCAATAATCGACAAAGACGTTTGGCGCAGCAGGTCAATGGCCAGATTCAGGCGCAAGTTCGCGATATGCGAGAACGGCGTCGTGTTCAGGTGCTGCCCAAACAGCACATACAAACGCCGCTCACTGGTGCCCGCATAACGCGCAATATCATGCACCGTCAGGGCGCTGCCCAGGTGCTGCTCAATGTAGGCCAACGCACGAGCGAGAATGAACTGACCGGGATCGCTCCGCGCAACCTCGGGCTGCAATAACGAACACAACAGCAACCGACTCCAGGACTCGGCCATCGCGAGCGAGCCGACCAACTGTGGCCCGTTGCTGCTGGCGTAATCGAGCAAATGCCGTATATCGGGCCTGACCGCAAAAAAGCGCTTGTCGTTGAGTGGGTCAAATGACGCAACCGTACCCTTCTGCGCCTCGTCACGCTCGGTCGAGACGTCCAGCACCAGGAAACGGTTATGGGTGTTGGCCAGGAACGTATGCCGGGAACCCGCAGAAATCACCACCCCCTGGCTCGCATCGACCTTGCCACCTCGCCCGTCGACCTCAATCTCCATCGACCCGGATTGAGGGAGCACGATTTGATGGAAGTCGTGCTGGTGAAGCTCGACCTGACCTGAGTAGGAGCGTAATGAGAGGGAGAGCGATTGGGGGGCGGTGGTGCTCATCCGTGAGTCTCCGGGGGTGAGGGGGGTATCGTATGTCAGGGTTCTGGTTGGATGCCAGACTGTATGTGGGGGGAGGGATTTTGCTGGGCTTAGGGTTGTGTTTATGAGGACGTTAAGGCGTGTGATTCAAAGGTGCGAGAGGGGGGGCATTGCGGCGGGAGGAGGACAGCGGTAAACCGTCAGAAACAAGAAAGCCCGCACAGGGCGGGCTTCTTGAGGTGTTTCGTAGACTGTCTGAGACAGCCAGAAACTAGTATGTGGTGCACCCGGCGGGATTCGAACCCACGACCCCTGCCTTCGGAGGGCAGTACTCTATCCAGCTGAGCTACGGATGCTTGTGCGGGCGACATCATACCCATGTCGACCTTGGGCGTCCATGCCGGTCTTTGGCCGTTCAAACGTAGGCATTTGCCGCGCGGAGGCCCTGCGCCGGGCGCCGTTGGTCAACACGGCGGAACGGGCTCGAATCACGCTGATCAGAAAAATCCGGCAAATGCGCCGTTTTCGTTCTTTTTTTCGAACAGACTATTGCCCTGTACCCCCATTGATCCTAGGATTCGTTTGAGATTTCAAACGCTCTGACTCTCGTGCGCTATTCACTGATCGCGCGCGCGGGGGCTGATTTCCCTGACGGCAGCCCACAAGGCGCCTTTCAACAACTCTAATTCGCTCCGCGTGCGCGCGGTGCTGTTAAGGAAAGCCGACATGCAGCTCAAAGATTCCCAGTTGTTCCGCCAGCAAGCCTTTATCGATGGCGCTTGGGTGGATGCGGACAACGGCCAGACCATCAAGGTCAACAACCCTGCCACGGGCGAGATTATCGGCACCGTGCCAAAGATGGGCGCTGCGGAAACCCGCCGCGCTATCGAAGCTGCCGACAAGGCGCTGCCGGCCTGGCGTGCGCTGACCGCCAAGGAGCGCGCCAACAAGCTGCGCCGTTGGTTCGAGCTGCTGATCGAAAACCAGGACGATCTCGGTCGCCTGATGACCCTGGAACAAGGCAAGCCATTGGCCGAAGCCAAGGGCGAAATTGTCTACGCCGCGTCCTTTATCGAGTGGTTCGCCGAAGAAGCCAAGCGCATCTATGGCGACGTGATCCCCGGCCACCAGCCCGACAAGCGCCTGATTGTGATCAAGCAGCCTATCGGCGTGACCGCCGCCATCACCCCGTGGAACTTCCCGGCTGCGATGATCACCCGTAAAGCCGGCCCGGCCTTGGCCGCCGGTTGCACCATGGTGATCAAGCCAGCCTCGCAAACCCCGTTCTCGGCCCTGGCCCTGGTTGAGCTGGCGCACCGTGCCGGTATCCCGAAAGGCGTGCTGAGCGTGGTCACCGGCAGTGCCGGCGATATCGGCGGCGAGCTGACCAGCAACCCGATCGTGCGTAAATTGTCCTTCACCGGCTCGACCGAAATCGGTCGCCAGTTGATGGCCGAATGCGCCAAGGACATCAAGAAAGTTTCCCTGGAGCTGGGCGGCAACGCGCCATTCATCGTGTTCGACGACGCGGACCTGGATAAGGCCGTCGAAGGCGCGATCATCTCCAAGTACCGCAACAACGGCCAGACCTGCGTCTGCGCCAACCGCCTGTACATCCAGGATTCGGTGTACGACGCGTTCGCCGAAAAACTGAAAGTCGCGGTGGCCAAATTGAAGATCGGCAACGGTCTGGAAGAGGGCACCACCACCGGTCCGCTGATCGACGAAAAAGCCGTGGCCAAGGTCCAGGAACACATCGCCGACGCCCTGAGCAAAGGCGCCAAGCTGTTGGCCGGTGGCAAGGTCATGGAAGGCAACTTCTTTGAGCCGACCATCCTGGTCGACGTGCCGAAGAACGCCGCCGTCGCCAAGGAAGAAACCTTCGGCCCGCTGGCGCCGCTGTTCCGCTTTAAAGACGAAGCCGAAGTGATCGCGATGTCCAACGACACCGAATTCGGCCTGGCGTCCTACTTCTATGCCCGCGACCTGGGCCGTGTGTTCCGTGTGGCCGAAGCCCTGGAATACGGCATGGTCGGGGTCAACACCGGGTTGATCTCCAACGAAGTGGCGCCGTTCGGCGGCATCAAGGCTTCGGGCCTGGGCCGTGAAGGCTCCAAGTATGGGATCGAGGACTACCTGGAAATCAAATACCTCTGCCTGGGCATCTAAGCCCCGTAAGAGATTGCAGCAAACGCAAAGGGCACGAGAGCGCTGACCCTTTGCGTGTTTCACACCGTTATTCGTAGTGGCCGGGAAAGCTGTGGCAGTCGATCATCGCATGCTGCCGTAGTTGCCTCCCCGCCACGTATTCCTTGAACAACGCCACCCGATGAGTGGCGAATGAGGACTTTATGAGCAAGACCAACGCTTCCCTGATGAAACGCCGCGAAGCCGCCGTACCGCGCGGTGTTGGCCAGATTCACCCGATCTTCGCCGAATCCGCGAAGAACGCCACGGTGACCGACGTTGAAGGTCGCGAGTTCATCGACTTCGCCGGCGGTATCGCCGTGCTGAACACCGGCCACGTGCACCCAAAAATCATCGCTGCCGTGACCGAACAGCTGAACAAGCTGACCCACACGTGCTTCCAGGTACTGGCCTACGAGCCGTACGTCGAAGTGTGCGAAAAAGTGAACGCCAAGGTCCCCGGCGATTTCGCCAAGAAAACCCTGTTGGTCACCACCGGTTCCGAAGCCGTTGAAAACGCCGTGAAAATCGCCCGTGCCGCGACTGGCCGTGCCGGCGTGATCGCCTTCACCGGCGCCTACCACGGCCGCACCATGATGACCCTGGGTCTGACCGGTAAAGTCGTGCCTTACTCGGCCGGCATGGGCCTGATGCCAGGCGGCGTGTTCCGCGCGCTGTACCCGAACGAACTGCACGGTGTCAGCGACGACGACTCCATCGCCAGCATCGAACGCATCTTCAAGAACGATGCCGAGCCGCGTGATATTGCCGCCATCATCATCGAGCCGGTCCAAGGCGAAGGCGGTTTCTACGTCGCGCCGAAGCCGTTCATGAAGCGCCTGCGCGAACTGTGCGACAAGCACGGCATCCTGCTGATCGCCGACGAAGTGCAAACCGGTGCCGGCCGTACCGGTACCTTCTTCGCCATGGAACAGATGGGCGTTGCCGCCGACCTGACCACCTTCGCCAAATCCATCGCTGGCGGCTTCCCCCTGGCCGGTGTGTGCGGCAAGGCCGAATACATGGACGCCATTGCCCCAGGTGGCCTGGGCGGCACCTATGCCGGTAGCCCGATCGCTTGCGCCGCTGCGCTGGCGGTGATGGAAGTGTTTGAGGAAGAGCACCTGCTGGACCGCTGCAAGGCTGTCGGCGAGCGCCTGGTGACTGGCCTCAAGGCGATTCAAGCCAAGTACCCGGTGATCGGTGACGTGCGTGCCCTGGGCGCGATGATCGCGGTCGAGTTGTTTGAAGACGGCGACAGCCACAAGCCAAACGCCGCAGCCGTTGCCGCCGTGGTGGCCAAGGCGCGTGACAAGGGCCTGATCCTGCTGTCCTGCGGCACCTACGGCAACGTGTTGCGCGTACTGGTCCCGCTGACCTCGCCGGACGAGCAGTTGGACAAAGGCTTGGCGATCATCGAAGAGTGCTTCGCAGAGCTGGCGTAAGTTAAGGTGTAAGAGTATCTGTACGGTATGGCAGAGCGGCGGCGATAAGTCGCCGCTCTGTTATAGCGGCCTATAACACATAGGCTTTCTATATGTTTATGTCGAACTCTCCATTGATTGTGCTTTGATGTCTGCCATAGGTCGGCTGGCACTTGACATTCACACTTCCGGAAATGTTTGAACTGGTGACAGCTGTAATTGTGACTGTGCCTTCAATGTTTTTGTTGTATACCGGAAGGTTATCGATAATGGTGACTTCATAAAATAAGAAGCTAATATCGTTGACGTTGTGAACGCCTACCGTGACCTCCTTTTCACCAAAATCGATATCGATAAGGCGGCCAGTCGTTGATTCGCGTCCTTGAATCAGCGGATTTCCATCAGGGTGGTAAGAAAACTCATCTGCATTAAAATCATCACAGTACGTGATAGTTGTATTAAATGTTCCGCTCGCATTTGATACTTGGATTATTGAAGGCGCGCAGTTGTTTTGTTGAATGCGATTCATGGTGTTCGTCCTTGTTGGTTAAAATGGCGGTTTCCTATAACTAAGGTCTTCATTGGATGTCTTTATAGAGCATCCGAGTAGTTAGGCTAGGTGTGGGGCAGGCCCCTGTCTACTGTCAAATGTCACAGTGGACAAGCTAATAAATTTATGAATCCTGCAAGTTGTTTGTGAGTGATTCGTCGTAACTAATTGAATGTTAGTGTTTGAGGTTGCCGCGGAATTTGCTTAAACAGGCGTTGTTGAATGTGCTGCGACGCTCGGTTGGATGTGTACGGTGATGGGCCGAACGCCTTCCGGTTGCATCGAGAAAAAACCGTAAGATTTGCTCAGTGCCGACTGGTAGTTGCCGGGGGCGGCGGCTTGCCCTTGGTGTTGTTGTGCTTTGGAGTGAGCACGTTATCAGCAGGCCCGAAACAATATTTGTCGGGCATTCAGCCGGCAACCACGCGATTCTTGCCCAGGCGCTTGGCCTCATACATGGCGGCATCGGCGCGGGCGAACAGGCTGTCCAGGGTGGAGTCTTCCTCGGTCAGGCTGGCTAGGCCCTGGCTGATGGTCACGCTGAACGCCTGGCCCTCATAGCTGAAGCTCAGCGCCTGAATCTCCTTGCCCAGGCGCTCGGCCACTTGCAGCGCCATCTCCGGCGCGCAACCTGGCAGCACGGCCGCGAACTCTTCGCCGCCAATGCGCCCGAACAGGTCGCCACGGCGCAGGACCCCGCGACCGCTCTCGGCGATACGCCGCAGCACCTGGTCGCCCTCCAGGTGGCCGTAGGTGTCGTTGACGTCCTTGAAGTCATCGATGTCCAGCAGCAGGAAGGCCAGCGGCGCGCCTTGGGCGCAGGCGCTGTCGAAGGCCTGGTTGGCGCATTCGAAGAAGTGTCGGCGGTTGCTGCTCTGGGTCAGCACGTCGGTGGTGGCGAGACGGTGCAGCTCCAGTTCCAGCTGTTTTTTTTCCGTGATGTCTTCGGCCATGCCGACGACGATCACCGGCTCGCCGGGTTCTACCTGCTGGTTGATGTAGCACTTGTCGCTCAGCCAGCGGATCTGCCCGTCGGCGGTGATGATGCGGTACTCGCGGTCTTCCACGGCCCCCTGCTCCAGCACGCGCGCCAGGCTGTGTTCGGCGTAATCGAGGTCTTCGGGGTGAATACTGTTGCGCCATTCGCGGTGGTCGGCCAGCAGCAGGCCGGCGGAACGTCCAAAAATCCGCTCATACGCCGGGCTCACGTAGAGCACGCGGCGGGTTTGCCAATCGATGGCCCACAACACGGCGTTTACGCTGACCAGCAGAGAACTGAGCAATTGTTCGCGCTCACTCAGTCGCTCGACTTCGCCCTGGGCATGGACCAGTGCCAGAAGGGTTGCTGCCGCGGCCGGACGCGGAGGGTCAGCGGTAGGGCTGTCGGCGGTGAAGGGCTTTTCGAGAACCATCGGCACAACTCTCTCTGGGCGCGCCGCAAGATCGAGCAGCGGTCACTACAAGGGGCCACCATGATGGCGAAGTGTTCATTGAGAGAGGCGAATTGCAGTGAAGTTCCGTCAACAGGCTCGATTGGCGGTGTCCGAGAAATGGCGCCAAAAAGCTGATGGGTGGGAGGGCAAGCCCTCCCACGCGACTGTCAGACCGCCGCAGGACGCAGCGAATAGGTCTTCAATTGGTGGGCAAAATCCCGCAGGGACTGGATGCCGCTGGCCTCGGCCTCGTGCACCCATTCCTTGATGGCGGCGAGCATATCGTGGCCGTTGGAGCTGGTCTTGAGCCAGATCTGCTGCAGCGCCAGGCGTTTTTCGTAGATCACTTTCAGCGCCTGGCTGTGTTCCAGCATGCTCTGGATACGCAGGTGGTGGCGGTCATCCAGCAGGCTGGTTTCCCGCGACAGCAGGCGTTTGGCGCGGTGGAACTGGTGGCGCACCGAGTGATCGACTTTTTCCAGTTCCTGCTTGACCAACGGGCCGATCACCAACTTGCGGTACTGGGCCATGATCTGGAAGCGGTTGTTGAGGATCGCCATGGCGGTGTCCATGTCCAGATGGCCCTTGCCTTCCACGCGGTGGGCAATCGGTGCCACACGCTGCACCTTGGCCAGGCGCAGGAAGCTGAACACCTTGATCCATGCCCACCCCAGGTCGAATTCCCACTTCTTCACCGACAGCTTGGCCGAGTTGGGGTAGGTGTGGTGATTGTTGTGCAGCTCTTCGCCGCCGACGATGATGCCCCACGGCACCAGGTTGGTGGCGGCGTCACGGCATTCGAAGTTGCGGTAGCCCACGGCGTGGCCCAGGCCGTTGATCACGCCGGCGGCCCAGAACGGAATCCACATCATCTGGATTGCCCAGATGGTGATGCCGATGGCGCCGAACAGCAGCAGGTCGATCACGCCCATGATCGCCACACCCAGCAGCGGGTAAGGAGTGTAGAGCTTGCGCTCGATCCAGTCGTCCGGGCAGTTCTTGCCGTAGATGCGCAGGGTCTCGGGGTTTTCGGCCTCGGCACGGTACAGCTCGGCGCCTTTGCGCAATACGGTGGACAGGCCCTTGATCACCGGGCTGTGCGGGTCGTCGACGGTTTCGCACTTGGCGTGGTGCTTGCGGTGGATGGCGGTCCACTCGCGGGTGTTCTGCGCCGTGGTCAGCCACAGCCAGAAGCGGAAGAAGTGTTTCAGGCCGGCATTGAGCTCCAGGGAGCGATGGGCTGAATAGCGGTGCAGATAGACCGTGACCCCAACGATGGTCACGTGGGTCATCAACAGGGTGACTGCCACCAGTTGCCAGGCCGACAAGTCAAGAAAACCGTTGTACCACATAGGCTGTATGGCCCTCAGATAAAGAAAAGAACAGCACACGCATTATCACTAAGCCTACAGAGAAAACCAGCGGCCCTTTCAGATAAGACTTACGAGATGTTACATATCCTATAATCCCCATTCTTTGTAGGACGATTCTGGGCTTTTAGTAAGGATTACTGGGCATATGCTGTTTTCATACCGAGGAGCCCTGCGTGCGGGGCTGGTATACCTGCTGGCTTCGAGCGTCTGGATAGGCCTCACTCATCGGGTATTGATCGAGTTTCTCGATAGTCCAACCGACCTGCACCAGTGGTTGCAGGTGCGCGGTTACGTGTGGGTCGCGCTCAGTGCCTGGCTGATCTACCTGATCTGTGCCCGATCTGACCGGGCCGACCAGCAGCAACCCTTGAAGGAGAACCGCGAGCGCCTGCGCCAGGCTGCAGCCGTGTTCGATTGCACCCGCGAAGGGGTGCTGGTCACCGACGCCAAGGGCCTGATTGTGCATGTGAACCGGGCCTTCATGGAAATCACCGGCTACCAGTGCGAAGACGTCATGGGCCGGCAGCCGAGCCTGTTCAAGTCCGGTCGCCATTCGTCGAATTTCTATCAACAGATGTTCCAGACCCTGGAACACACCGGTGAATGGAGCGGTGAAATCTGGAATCGGCGCAAAAGCGGTGAGATTTATCCACAGTGGCAAACCATTCGCGTGATTCACGATGACCTGGGCCATATCAGCCATTACGTCGCGGTGTTTTCCGACATCAGCGCCATCAAGGATTCCGAGCACGAACTGGCCCACCTGGCCCACCACGACCCGCTGACCGACCTGCCCAACCGCCTGCTGTTCACCGACCGTGCCGAGCAGGCGCTGGCCTCGGCGCAACTCCACAAGCGCGGCTGCGCCCTGCTGTTGCTGGACCTGGATCACTTCAAGATCATCAACGACAGCCTTGGCCATAATGTGGGCGACCAGTTGCTCAAACTGGTGGGCGAGCGGCTCAAGGCGCTGTTCGGCCCTGGCGTGACCCTGGCGCGCCTGGGCGGGGATGAGTTCGCGGTGCTCGCGGAAAACTGCTCACAGGTGGTGCAGGCGGCGGCTTTGGCACAGCGCATGCTGGATGTGATGAAGCAGCCGTTCATCTTTGACGGCCATCAGCTGTTTATCAGCGCCAGCATCGGCATCAGCCTGTTCCCCAATGATGCCCTGAGCGCCGAGCAATTGTTGCGCAACGCCGATTCCGCGCTCTTCAAGGCCAAAAGCGTGGGCCGCGAAGGCTACGCGTTGTACACCGAAGAACTCACCGCCCACGCGCAGAACCGGGTGGAAATCGCCAGCGAACTGCGCCGCGCCCTCGAGCAGCAGGAGTTGCGCGTCTACTACCAACCGGTGCACGACTTGCACACCAGCCGCCTGATCGGCGTCGAAGCACTGGTGCGCTGGCAACACCCCGAGCGTGGCCTGGTGCCGCCGGGTGATTTCATCCCCATCGCCGAACGCACCGGGTTGATTGCCGAGATCGATGGGTGGGTGATGGACCAGGCCTGCCGGCAGATGTGCCGATGGCTGGCCGACGGCGCGCCGCTGAGCTTTATTGCAATCAATGTATCCAGCCGCCTGTTTGCCCGGCGCGAACTCTACGATCAAGTCGCCCAGGTGCTGCACGATACCGGCCTGGATCCGGCCTTTTTGGAGCTGGAGGTCACCGAAAGCGCGGTAATGGACGACCCCGAAGTGGCCCTGGAGCAACTCCACCGCCTGCGCGAACTGGGCTTGCGCCTGGCCATCGATGACTTCGGCACCGGCTATTCCTCCCTGCTGCGCCTCAAGCGCCTGCCGGTGCAGAAACTCAAGATCGACCAGGGCTTTGTCGCCGGGCTGCCGTGGGACGAAGACGATGCCGCCATCGTGCGGGTGGTGATCGCCCTGGCGAAAAGCATGGGCATGCAGGTGCATGCCGAGGGGATCGAACAGATGGAGCAGGCGCGGTTCTTGTTGGAGCAGCACTGCGATATGGGCCAGGGGTACTGGTTTGGGCGGCCGATGCCGGCGGACGAGATTGATTGGAACTGCGCACCCACTCTCCAGCCTTGAAATGCATTCAAATGTGGGAGGGGGCTTGCCCCCGATAGCGGTGTGCCAGTCTGAACATGTGTTACTGATAGACCGCCCTCGGGGGCAAACCCCCTCCCACATTGGGATATTCACAAGGCGTTATTTCAGCGCTCGGTCGCAAAACACGCGCGCAACCCCACGTCCTGCCAGAAAATTCTTTCTGGTTATATAAACATTCTTAAATAGTATTTTTAAGAATATCCGCGCTTATCTACTATCGCCCTACGCCGCAAGCAGTGCCGCCACTGCGAGGCACTATTCATTTCAGGAGCGAGACCATGAGCGCATCTCTACGTAGCGTCGACGGCCAGGACGAAGCAGCCATTTTGCGCGAGATCCAGAGCGCCTTGCGCGATCTGCGGTTTGGCGCGGTGGAAATCACTGTGCACAACGCTCAAGTGGTACAGATCGAACGCAAGGAAAAATTCCGTTTGCAGAATCCGGGTAACAAACCGAGCTAAGCAATAACGGCGATAGACCCCGTCACTATAAGAAAAAGCCAACACCCAGAATTTTCAGGAGCTTCTATGTCGTCGATTCGCCGTTATGCCCTGGCCGCCCTGGCCAGCGCCGTGTTTGCCGGTTCCGCCGTTGCCAAGGACTACGAGTTGCTCAACGTCTCGTACGATCCTACCCGTGAGCTGTATCAGGACTACAACGCTGAGTTCACCAACTTCTGGAAACAGTCCCACCCCGGCGACACCGTCAAGATCCAGCAATCCCACGGTGGTTCGGGCAAGCAAGGCCGGGCCGTGATCGACGGCCTGCGCGCCGACGTGGTGACCCTGGCCCTGGCCGGCGACATCGACGAAATCGCCAAGCTGGGCAAGACCCTGCCGGAAAACTGGCAGACCCGCCTGCCGGATGCGAGCACCCCCTACACCTCGACCATCGTGTTCCTGGTGCGCAAGGGCAACCCTAAAGGCATCAAGGATTGGGGCGACCTGATCAAGAAAGACGTGTCGGTGATCACGCCCAACCCGAAAACCTCCGGCGGTGCGCGCTGGAACTTCCTTGCCGCCTGGGCCTACGGCCTGAAATCCGGTGGCAGCGAAGCCAAGGCCCAGGAATACGTCAAGGAGCTGTTCAAGCACGTGCCGATCCTCGACACCGGCGCGCGCGGCTCGACCATTACCTTCGTCAACAACGGTCAGGGCGACGTGTTGCTGGCCTGGGAAAACGAAGCCTTCCTGGCCCTGAAAGAAGACGGCGGCGCCGACAAGTTCGACATCGTCGTGCCGTCCCTGTCGATCCTCGCGGAGCCGCCGGTGGCCGTGGTCGACAAGAACGCCGAGAAAAAGGGCAACACCGAGATCGCCACTGAATACCTCAAGCACCTGTACAGCCCGGCTGGCCAGGAGATTGCGGCGAAGAACTTCTACCGCCCACGGGATGCAAAAGTGGCCGCCAAATACGCCCAGCAGTTCCCGAAACTGGACCTGGTGACTATCGACAAAGACTTCGGCGGCTGGAAAACTGCCCAGCCGAAATTCTTTAACGACGGTGGCGTGTTCGACCAGATCTACACGGCGCAGTAAGCCAAAGTACCGGTAGGAGCGAGCTTGCTCGCGAAGATCGTCAACGATGACGCGGGCATTCTGAATGAGCGCGGTGCCCTTGAGGTCTTCGCGAGCAAGCTCGCTCCTACAGTGGTTTCTACCTTTAACCAAGGACTCTTATGTCGCGTCGTATTTCCCCCGTCATACCCGGCTTCGGGCTGACGCTGGGCTACACCGTGGTGTACCTCAGCCTGATCGTACTCATCCCCCTCGCGGCGATGTTTGTACACGCCGCTCAACTCACCTGGGATCAGTTCTGGAACATCATCTCCGCACCGCGTGTGCTGGCGGCGTTGAAACTGAGCTTCAGTACCGCGCTGTACGCCGCCCTGATCAACGGCGTGATCGGCACGCTGCTGGCCTGGGTGCTGGTGCGCTACACCTTCCCCGGCCGCAAGATCATCGACGCGATGATCGATCTGCCGTTCGCCCTGCCCACCGCCGTGGCCGGTATTGCCCTGACTGCGCTGTACACGCCGACCGGCCTGGTGGGCCAGTTCGCCGCCGACCTGGGCTTCAAGATTGCCTACAGCCCCTTGGGCATCACCCTGGCGCTGACTTTCGTGACCCTGCCGTTCGTGGTGCGCACGGTGCAGCCGGTACTCGCCGATATCCCCCGGGAAATCGAAGAAGCCGCCGCCTGCCTGGGCGCCAAGCCGTTGCAGGTGTTTCGCTACATCCTCGTCCCCGCGCTGCTGCCCGCCTGGCTGACCGGCTTCGCCCTGGCGTTTGCCCGTGGCGTCGGTGAGTACGGCTCGGTGATTTTCATCGCCGGCAACATGCCGATGAAAACCGAGATCCTGCCGCTGCTGATCATGGTCAAGCTCGACCAGTACGACTACCGCGGCGCCACCTCCATTGGCGTACTGATGCTGGTGGTTTCCTTTGTCCTGCTGCTGCTGATCAACTTGTTGCAGCGGCGCATCGAACGTCCATAAGGAGGCGCGGAACATGTCCCAATCGTCTATTTCCGCGGCATCCTCGGCCAACGCAGCCCGCCGTGGCAGCGCTGTTTCCCGACGCATCCTGATCAGCCTGGGCTGGCTGGTGTTCTTCCTGTTCCTGCTGCTGCCGCTGTTTATCGTGGTGTCCCAGGGCTTGAAGAACGGCCTCGGTGCGTTTTTCACCGCGATCCTTGAACCGGACGCGTTGTCCGCACTGAAACTCACGGTGATCGCCGTGCTGATTTCGGTGCCGCTCAACCTGGTATTCGGCGTCAGCGCGGCCTGGTGCGTGAGCAAGTACTCGTTCCGTGGCAAGAGCATCCTGGTGACGCTGATCGACCTGCCGTTCTCGGTCTCCCCGGTGATCGCCGGCCTGGTCTACGTGCTGATGTTCGGCGCCCAGGGCCTGTTTGGCCCGTGGTTGCAGGAGCATGACATCCAGATCGTGTTCGCCTTGCCCGGCATCGTGCTGGCGACCATCTTCGTCACCGTGCCGTTCGTCGCCCGCGAACTGATCCCGCTGATGCAGGAGCAAGGCACCCAGGAAGAAGAGGCCGCGCGCCTGCTCGGTGCCAATGGCTGGCAGATGTTTTGGCATGTCACCGTGCCGAATATCAAATGGGGCCTGATCTACGGCGTGGTGCTGTGCACCGCGCGGGCCATGGGGGAGTTCGGCGCGGTGTCGGTGGTGTCCGGCCATATTCGCGGCGTGACCAACACCTTGCCGCTGCACGTCGAGATTCTCTACAACGAATACAACCACGTTGCCGCGTTTGCGGTGGCGAGTCTGCTGCTGATCCTGGCGCTCTTCATCCTGCTGCTCAAGCAGTGGAGCGAGAACCGTATTAATCGCCTGCGCGCCAGTGCGGCTGAGGAATAAGTCATGTCGATCGAAGTCCGTAACGTCAGCAAGAACTTCAACGCCTTCAAGGCCCTGGACAGCATCAACCTGGATATCCAGAGTGGCGAGCTGGTGGCCTTGCTTGGGCCTTCCGGCTGCGGCAAGACCACCTTGCTGCGCATCATCGCCGGCCTGGAAACCCCGGATGACGGCAGCATCGTGTTCCACGGTGAAGACGTCTCCGGCCACGACGTGCGTGATCGCAACGTCGGTTTTGTGTTCCAGCACTACGCGCTGTTCCGCCACATGACCGTGTTCGACAATGTCGCCTTCGGCCTGCGCATGAAGCCGAAGAACCAGCGTCCGAACGAAAGCCAGATTGCGGCCAAGGTTCACGAACTGCTGAACATGGTGCAGCTGGACTGGCTGTCCGACCGTTACCCGGAACAACTCTCCGGTGGCCAGCGCCAGCGTATCGCCTTGGCCCGCGCGTTGGCGGTCGAGCCGAAAGTGCTGCTGCTGGATGAACCCTTCGGCGCCCTCGATGCCAAGGTGCGTAAGGAACTGCGCCGCTGGCTGGCGCGCCTGCACGAAGACATTAACCTGACCTCGGTGTTCGTGACCCACGACCAGGAAGAGGCCATGGAAGTCGCCGACCGCATCGTGGTGATGAACAAAGGCGTGATCGAGCAGATCGGCTCACCGGGCGACGTCTACGAAAACCCGGCCAGCGATTTCGTCTACCACTTCCTCGGCGACTCCAACCGCCTGCACCTGGGCGAGGACAAGCATGTGCTGTTCCGTCCGCATGAAGTGTCGCTGTCGCGCCACGAACTGGAAGACCACCACGCGGCTGAAGTGCGTGATATTCGTCCGTTGGGTGCGACCACGCGGGTGACCTTGAAGGTCGAAGGCCAGACAGACCTGATCGAAGCCGAAGTGGTGAAAGACCACGACAGCCTGACCGGTTTGGCACGGGGCGAGACCTTGTTCTTCAAGCCCAAGGTCTGGCAAAAAGCCTGAGTTCACCGCAAAACCAACTCTGAAACTGGGACCAAATGTGGGAGGGGGCTTGCCCCCGATAGCAGTGGGTCAGCAGCAGATAAGCTGACTGAAACACCGCCATCGGGAGCAAGCCCCCTCCCACATTCAGACCTGTCTCGGCTTCAGATCGCGGCGAACCACCGGTCCCGAGCGCTCTTCGATCTGCTGCTTCAAACCCTTGCGCAGCCCCAGCAAAAACGCCACCTCCGCCACCACAAACAACGGCCCCACAATCAGCCCCGACACGTCGTCCACAAACGCCGGCTTCCTGCCCTCGTAGTAATGCCCGACAAACTGAATCACCCAGCCCACCACGAACATTCCCACCCCGCTGCTGAGCCACACCGTCGTGCTCTGCGCCGCCAACACGTGCCCGGCCCACACCGACAAACCCATCAACACCGTCATCAGCACGCCCAGGGCCAGTTCAAGCCGCAGGTAAAACCACGCCGAAAACAGCGCCACTATCACCGCCGGGGAAAGCCACAGCCCGCCCACCGCCCATTCGGGGCGTGACAGCAGCACAGCCACGGCGACCACAATCAGCGGGATGCCGATGAAGTGGCTGGCGATATTGCGTGGATCGCGGTGGTAGGCGGCGTATTGACTGAGATGATCGACGAGGCTTTTCATTGTTGTTCCTCCTGTAGGATGTTTGATCATGCCCTGTCAGCCTGGGACTAACTGTCAGTTGGGCGACAATCTTCGGAGTTCTCATGGATGCGACGCAATGGCACGCCCGGTTGGCCGTCGGCCACTGGTTCAGTCACCTGCCCGTACCTTTCCAGCATAGTCTGCTGGCCCATGCGCGGCTGCGGCAGCTGACGGCGGGACAGTACCTGTTCAAGCGCGGCGACCCGCCCTGCGGCTTGTATGCGGTGCTCGAGGGCACGTTGCGTGTCAGTGCGGTGAATGAGCACGGCAAGGAAGCGCTGTTGAGCCTGGTGGGGGCGCCTTACTGGTTCGGCGAGATCTGCCTGTTCGACGGCTTGCCGCGCACCCACGACGCCTGCGCCACGGGGGCGTGCACGCTGGTGCAGGTGCCGCAACAGGCGCTGCTGAAGATCCTCGATCAATCCCCTTGTTACTGGCGCGACCTGGCGCTGCTGATGAGCCAGAAGCTGCGCCTGAGTTTTATCGGCCTCGAACAGCTCAGCCTGATGCCCGCTTCGGTGCGTCTGGCCCACCGGCTGTTGATGATTGTTGAGGGCTACGGCGACATGGCGCCTTCAAAACGCGTGCTGCAACTGCCCCAGGAAGACCTGGCGGCGATGTTGAGCCTGTCGCGCCAGACCACCAATGCCTTGCTCAAGGACCTGCAAGCCCAGGGCATCGTGCGCCTGGGCTACGGCGAGATCGAAATCCTCGATGCCCAGCGGCTACGAGAGGCGGCGCACACCTGAGGGTGTTAGCCTGCAAACCTGATCAATCGAGGTGTGTTATGCGTGTGCTGTTAGTGGAACATGAATCCGAAGAGGCACAGCGGATGGCCCAGGGCTTGAACGAGGCCGGCTATACCGTGGAAGTCGCGGCCAACGGCATGGCGGCGCAGCGCTTTGTCGAAAGCGCCGAGTACGACCTGGTGATCCTGGATGTGATGCTGCCAGGCCTGAACGCCTGGAAGCTGCAGCAGGCCATCCGGCAGCAGGGCGAAACGCCGGTGTTGTTCCTGACCACGCCGGGCGGGATTGAAGATCGCCTGCGCGGTCTGGAGTTGCATGAGGATGATTACCTGCTCAAGCCGTTTGAGGCCAAGGGGTTGGTGATGCGGGTCAGGAAACTGTTGCGGCGGGATCGGGGTCGCTGAGCGATCGCCATCGGGAGCATAGGTATCTACACAACTCGGGCTCAACACTGAACGCCCGGCAGATAGGGCTGTTGTGGTGAGCGGGCTTGTCCCGCGCTGGGCTGCGTAGCAGCCCCAGTAAAGAAGAACGCGGTGTATCAGACACTCTGTAGAGGCTGGTTTTGGGGCTGCTACGCAGTCCAGCGCGGGACAAGCCCGCTCGCCACAGTGAGATTTGTCAGGGGCTGAAAAGTTGTGTAGATACCCATGCCCCGATGAGGCCTTCAGCCTCCCCACACATCCCCCTACCGCAACCCATCCCGAAACTGCCCCGGCGTCATCCCCGTCCAGCGCTTGAACGCTCGATTAAAGCTGCTGGTATCGGCAAATCCCAACAGATGGCTGACCTCGGCCAATGAACACTGTGGATCACGCAAGTGGAGCAACGCCAAGTTCTGGCGACACTCATTGAGCAACGCATCAAACCGACACCCCTCATCCGCCAGATGCCGCTGCAGACTGCGCAAACTCAAGTGCAGCGCCTGGGCGATCCGCTCGGCACTCGGCTCGCCGTCGGGCAGTTGGGCCTCGATGGCTGCGCGCACCTTGCGTTCCCAGGTCAGCGGTTGCAGTTGCGCCAGGGTGCGTTTGAGCACGGTTTCGTTGTGTTCGGCCAGTTCCGGGTTGGCATCGTCCAGGTGGCTGTCGAAATCGCTGGCGGCGAATTCGAGGCGGTCTTCCTCGGCGCCGAAAAATACCGGTGCGCGGAACACCGTGTGCCAGGGCTTGGGGTCGGCGGGTTGCGGGCGCCGCAGGTAAACCGCCAGCGGCGCATAGTCGCGGCCCAGGCGATTGCGGCACGTGCGCACATAGATCGCGGCAAACGCATCGATGGCCTCCAGCGCCGGCGCTGGCCTGCCCGGCGGTTGCAGCAGGCGAAAGCGGTAGCGCTCGCCATCGCCGCTGAGTTCCAGGCTCAGGGCATCGCTGACCACCTGGTGATACCGCACGATGCGCTCGAACACCTCGCGCAGGCTGCCACTCGCCACCAGCGCATAACCCAGCGCATGAAAGGTGGTCGGGCTGACAAACCGCGACACCCGCAACCCGATGGCCGGATCGCCGCTGGCCTGCACCGCCAGTTCCCACAGGCGCGTGGTGGCCGACAGCGGATAACGCGCGTTGGGGTCGTCCATCTGCTGCGGATCGAGCCCGGCCTGGGCGCACAGCGCGGCACTGTCGAGGCCCAGGGCATCGAGCTGCTTGCGCAGGGCGCGGGTCCAGCTGGCGAGGGAAGTGGGTTCGGTCATGGCGATTGGCGCTTGCGGTCAACAGGTTGGCGTGTGGGGCTAGCGTCCTGCAAGAAGCCCTGGTGCAGGATGTAACCATCAATGAGTAAGAGGATGGGAGCATGGACGGTACTTCTGCAAGTCCCCAGCAGATGAACGCGCAACAGCGTTCGGCGCATATCCGTGAAGTGGTGCTCGCCGAAGGCGTACGCTTGCGCCGCCGGCACCCGTGGTTGCAGCATCAGGACGCTCTGGGCGCGGGCATCCTGGCCTTCGCCCTGCTCGGCATGATCGGCTCGGCGGCGCTCTATATCAGCGGTCATATGACCTGGTGGGCCTGCCTGCTGCTCAATGCGTTCCTCGCCTCACTGACCCACGAGCTGGAACACGACCTGATCCACAGCATGTACTTTCGCAAACAGCGCGTGCCCCACAACCTGATGATGGGCCTGGTGTGGCTGGCGCGGCCGAGCACCATCAACCCGTGGATCCGCCGGCATCTGCACCTCAATCACCACAAGGTCTCCGGCACCGAGACCGATATGGAGGAACGTGCGATCACCAACGGCGAGCCCTGGGGCCTGGCGCGGTTGCTGATGGTGGGCGATAACGTGATGTCGGCGTTTATCCGCATGCTGCGCGCCAAGACTTGGGGCCACAAACTCAAGATCCTCAAGCGCTCGCTGCTGGTCTACGCACCTTTGGCGCTGCTGCATTGGGGCGCGTGGTACCTCTTCCTCGGTTTCCATGCCGCCAACGGCATCGCCAGCCTGCTGGGCACGCCGATCGACTGGTCCGCCGGCACCTTGCAGATGATGCAGGTGATCGACATCGCCGCCGTGGTGATCATCGGCCCCAATGTGCTGCGCACCTTTTGCCTGCACTTTGTCAGCTCCAACATGCACTACTACGGCGATGTGGAACCGGGCAATGTGATCCAGCAAACCCAAGTGCTGAATCCGTGGTGGCTGTGGCCGTTGCAGGCGTTCTGCTTCAACTTCGGCAGCACCCACGGGATTCACCATTTTGTGGTGAAGGAGCCGTTCTACATCCGCCAGATGACGGCCAAGGTGGCGCATAAGGTCATGGCCGAGATGGGCGTGCGCTTCAATGATTTCGGCACGTTTGCGCGGGCCAATCGGCTTGAGCCCATGGCGTCGCCCCAGGCCCGGCTCAATCCGGCTGAAACGGCGACGCGCTGAGCACCACGCCGGTTTCGTCGACGTACTGCTGCCAGTGGCCGATCAACGTGGCGAGCTTGTCCGGATGACTCAAGGCCAGGTCGTGGATTTCGCCAGGGTCCTGGCCCAGGTCATACAGCTGCCAGGTCGCCGGGCCCACGGGGCCGGGGATGTACACGGCTTTCCACTGGCCCTGGCGAATCGCGCGGCGGCCGAACAGTTCCCAGCCGGTTACGGTGTTGTCGTCGTGCACCTGGGCGGTCTCGCCGGAGAGGAAGCCGAGCCACGACTTGCCCCGCAGCGGCGCCACCGGCTTGCCACGCCATTGTTTGCCCGGATGGCGCACGCCGGCCAGGTCGAGAATGGTCGGCGTGATGTCCATCACCGTGCCGAACCCATGGCTGATACGACCTTTGAGCGACAACTGCGGATAGTGCACCAGCGCCGGCACGCGAATCCCGCCCTCGGTAGTGAACGCCTTGAACAACCGCGACGGCGCCGTCGCCACCTGCGCCCACGACGGGCCATACCAGACGTAGGAGTTGGCGCGGCCGATATTGTCGAGGCTGTTGTCGTAATGCTGGTTGAGGTAAGTGAGCAACTGCGGCCCGAACTTGGGGAACGCCTCCAACAGCGCACCTTCGGCGCCGTTGTCGGACATGAACACAATGAACGTATTGTCCAACTGTCCCTGCTGACGCAGGTAATCCACCACTCGGCCGATGTTCCAGTCCATACGCTCGACCATCGCCGCATACACCTCCATGGCCCGCGCCGACACCTGGCGCTGTTCGTCGCTCAAGGCGGCCCACTGGGTGTTCAGCTCGATCAACGGATGGGGTTCGACATTGGCGTCGATCAGCCCCAATGCCTTGAGTTTTTCCAGGCGTTCCAGGCGCAGCACTTCGGGGCCGGCGTCGTAGCGGCCACGGTACTTTTCGACGATGTCCGCAGGCGCCTGCAACGGCCAGTGCGGCGCGGAAAACGGCAGGTAGGCGAAGAACGGCCGGGCCTGGTCGCGCTCCTTGAGGTAGTGCAGCAGCTTGTCGCCGAAGGCATCGGAGGAATAGAAGTCCTTTGGCAATTGCTCCACGAACCGGTCGTCTTCGATGTACAGCGCCGGGGTGGATTTGAGCAGGCCCGGGGTGTCGTCGTTATAGGTCGGCTCGAAGCCGTAGTGGTTGGCCGCCCCCGGCAACAGCGAGAACGAGCGCTCGAAACCGCGGGCGTGGGGCGCGAGTTCGGCGGTCAGGCCCAAGTGCCACTTGCCGCTCATCAATGTCTGGTAACCGGCTTCGCGCAGCAACTCCGGCAGTGCCACCACCTTGTCATTCAAGTAGCCCTCGTAGCCGGGCTTGCCGATCAGCTCCGGCGTCAGCGCCTCGGCCATGGTGCCGATACCGGCAATATGGTGGTCGGTGCCGGTGAGCAGCATCGAGCGGGTAGGCGAGCACGTCGGGGCGGTGTGGAAGTCGGTCAGGCGCAGGCCGTTCAGGGCGAGGGCGTCCAGGTGCGGCGTGGAAATTTCCCCGCCAAACGCACCGAGGTCCGAGAAGCCCATGTCATCGGCCAGGATCACGAGAAAATTGGGACGTTGCGGCATCAAGGCACTCCTTTTTTCAGCAGGCAATAAAGGCCAATGGCAGATCGCGGATCTGTTCGCGCACCGGCGGCTGGTAGTGGCCATCGTTGGTCAATTCATGCAGCAGTTCTTCACGCAATTGATGGAATTCAAAACTGCTGCGCTGACGTGGATGTGACAGGGCGACGTCCACCACCTGCTTGATCCGCCCCGGCCGAGGCTCCATCACCACCACGCGGTCGGCGAGGAAAATCGCTTCCTCCACATCGTGGGTCACCAATACCGTGGTGATTTTGGCGCGGGCGCGGATCGCCAGGAGTTCGTCCTGCATCTGCTGGCGGGTCAGGGCGTCGAGGGCGCCGAAGGGTTCGTCCAGCAGCAGGATGCGCGGGCTGGCCACCAGGCCGCGGGCAATCGCCACCCGTTGCGCCATGCCGCCGGACAGTTGGTGCGGATAGGCGCGGGTGAAGTCGGTGAGGCCGACCAGCTCGATAAAATCGCTGATGCGCCGATTGCGCTCTGCTTCGCTCAGTGGCTCGTTGACCAGGCCCAGGCCGATGTTTTCCGCCACGGTGAGCCAGGGGAACAAACGATGCTCCTGGAACACGATGCCGCGCTCGCCGCCAATGCCGCTTACTGCCTTACCGTCGACGCGGATCTCGCCGCGAAACTGCGTATCCAGCCCCACCAACAGGCGCAGCAGGGTGGATTTGCCGCAGCCGCTGGAGCCGACAATCGCGACGAATTCGCCTTCGGCAATCTCCAGGTTGAATTCGCGGATGGCTTCCAGCTCGAAGCCGTCGACGTCGAAGGTCTTGCCCACATGGTTGAAGCTGACGATAGGTGCGTTCATGCGTGTCTCCAGCGGGTGGCGCGGGTTTCGATGCGCTGGCCGATCAGGTTGAGGGCCGCGCCGGTAAGGCCGACCAGGAGCATGCCGCTCATGATCAGGTCCATGCGCAGCAGTTGTTGGGCGCCGATCATCAGGCTGCCGATACCGCCGTTGGACGGCATGAAATACTCCGCACCGATGGTGCCCAGCCAGGCGTAGATCAGGCTCAGGCGCAGGCCGGCGAAAATGCCGGCTGCGGCACCTGGCAGTACCAGGCGTCGCAGCCGTTGGAACAGGTTCAGGCGCAACACCTGCGCCGCTTCGTTGAGCTGCGGCGACAGATTCAGCACGCTGCGTTGGGTGGCGATAAACAATGGGAAGAAGGCGGCGAGGGCGATAAACACCCACTTGGCCAACTCGCCCAGGCCAAACCAGGCAGTGAGCAGCGGCACCCAGGCGAAAATCGCGATCTGGCGCAAGGCGCTCAGGGTCGGCCCGAGTACCCGCTCACTGCGCCGTGACAGTCCCAGCCACAGGCCCATGGCAAAGCCAAGGCCGCCACCGAGCAGCAAGCCGCCCAGGCTTCGCCCCAGGCTGGTGCCCAGTGCACCGCTGAGGTTGCCATCCACGACCCCGGCGACGGTGGTGTGCAGCACCACCCAAGGGCTGACCAGAATGTTCGGGTCGACCCAGCCTTGTTGCGTCGCGACCTGCCACAGCGCCAGCAACAGCAGGGGCAGCAACCACGGTTGCAGGCGCTGCCAGCCTTGATAGCGCGGGCCGCGACGAATCTGCGCCGTGGCAGGATGGGGCCAGTGCACCCATTTGCGGTCCAGCCAGCCAATGCCACGGTCCATCACCACGCCGAATACGCCGATGACCACGATGCACACGAAGACGATATCGAGCATGAACAGCTGGCGCGCCCACACCATCAGGTAGCCGATGCCTTCGCTGGAGGCCAGCAACTCCACCGCGAGCAGCGAGGTCCACCCGGCCGCCAGGGCCAGGCGTACGCCGGCCATAAAGGCGGGCAGCGCGGCAGGCAGGATCAGGCGCCGGATCAACAGGTGCGTGGGCAGGCGCAGCACGCGGGCGGCTTCACGCAACTGGGGTTGGGCGTCGCGCACGCCCACCAGGGTATGCAGGGTCACGGGCACCACGATCGCCTTTACCAGCACCACCAGTTTCAGGGTTTCGCCAATGCCGAAGAACACCATGAACAGTGGAATCCAGGCTAGCGTCGGTACCTGCGACAACGCGCTGAACGTCGGAAACACCAGGCGCTCGGCGCGCGCGCTGAAACCCAGCATCGCCCCCAGCAGCGCCCCGGCGCCAATGCCCGCCAGCAACCCCCAGAACAGGCGTTGCAGGCTGATCGCCAGGTGGCTCCACAGCTCGCCGCCGGCCAGTTCCACGGCGCTGCTCCACACCAGGGACGGTGGCGGCAGGATCTGCTCGCTCATCCAGTGATTGCGGCTGGCCAGCCACCACAGCGCAAACAGCGTCACCGGCAGCAACCATGGCAACAGCCGTTCGCTGCGCAGCGGCCAACGTGGCGTGGCGCCGGGAGCCGCGAGCGGGAGGCTCAAAAGTGAGATTCGGGCCATGGAGGACCTCCGTTGTCGCCAGGGGCGTTATGTGATTTCGATCTTATAAAAACGCAATCAAGATGATTGAGGGATAAGAAAAACCATTTAAAGCCTCGCCCCAGCACGCATCCAATGCATTCGAAGAATATTTTCGATGCTATTCATGCATAGCCCTCTGGAGCCTGCGTTTCCCTTCGTATAGTCCTAAAAGCTATTAAATTGTGAATTTATAGTATTTAAAGTTTTGACCAGGTTGTGCCTACTTTCTGCTCCCCAGGCGACCCTCGCCCACAAGGAGCTGCGCTCATGAAACTGCCGTTCAAACGTCTGATCACCCTGGTCGCAGGCACCGCACTGGCGGGCCTGGTACAGGCTGCCGACCTCAAGGAAATCCGCATCGCCGTGCCCGACCTCAGCGCAGGCAGCCAGCACAGCGGCGGGGGCATAACGGACGTGCTGCGCGAGCAGCAGATCTTCGAAAAAGCCTTTGCCGACCAAGGCATCAAGATCCAGTGGAATTACTTCAAGGGCGCCGGCCCTGTGATCAACGAAGCCTTCGCCAACGGGCAGGTGGACCTGGCGTACCTGGGCGACCTGGCGGCGATCATCGGCCGCTCCAATGGCCTGGAGACGCGCTTGCTCAGTGCTACCGCGCGGGACATCAAGCAGTACCTCGGCGTGGTGCCGGGTTCTGGCATCAAGACTTTGCAGGACCTCAAGGGCAAGCGCGTCGCGGTGTTCCGTGGCACGGCCAGCCAGTTGTCGTTCGACAGTGCATTGGCCAGCCAGGGCTTGAGTGAGAAGGACCTCAAAGTCATCAGCCTGGACTACAACGCCGCCAATGCCGCGCTGGCCGCCAAGCAGATCGACGCCACCTGGGGCGGTTCGAACCTGACGGCATTGCAAGCGAAGGGGCTGGCTGAAATACCGCTGACCACCAAGGACCTCGGCGGCGCCGGCAGCGTCCAGGCGGTGCTGGTGGGCAGCAAACAGTTTGTCGACGAGCACCCCGACGCCGTCGCCAAGCTGCTCAAGGCCCAGCAGCAGGCGGTGCACTGGTTGACCGATGACAACAACAAGCAAGCCTACATTGCGCTGGTGTCCGGGCTGGCCAGTTACCCGCCGGTGATCCTCACCAATGACTTGAAAGACCAGACCCTCAGCGAGATTTTCCCGTCGACCCTGGACCCGGTGTTCCTGGCTAAATTGCAGGGTTCGGTGGACCTGGCTTCCAAGGAGAAGCTGATTCGCAAGCCGTTCCAGGTGAGTGACTGGGTGGCGCCGAACCTGGCGGCGGCGGGGCTTTGAGTCGGGTGGTGCCTGGGCTATCGCCATCGGGGGCTTGCCCCCGATGAGGCCCGTCAAACCGCCACGCTCACCTCCTGCCTGTCCACCTCCACCAGCGTCTCGATCATCGCCTTCGCCGCCGGCGACAACCGCGAACCGGTGCGGCTGACAATCCCGCAGCGGGCGCTCATGGTCTCCATGTTCTGCGGCAGGTTGCGCCAGTGCAGCAGCTTCAACGTGCCGTGGGCGATGTCTTCGGCGAACGCCTCCTCGGTGCCGACGCCGATGGCATTGGACTGCAGCACGATCTTCACCAGCGCCGGGAAATGTTCGGTCTGGATGCTCGGGGAAAAATCCATGCGCCCGCTCAGGTTCGCCAACAGTTTGCGAATGCCCTGTGAGATCAGCGGCGCCGCCAGCGGGTAGTCGAACATGTCGTTGGTCGACAGGCTGTCCTTGGCCAGCAACGGGTGCCCCGGTCGGCAAAAAAATACCCCGCGCTTGGGGGTCAGCGCGCGGGTCTGGAAATTCGGGTCGGCTTCGAATTGGCGGATGTCGGCAATAAAGAATTCGATCTCTTCACGGCTCAGGGCACGGCTGAGTTTTTCCCAGTTATCCACCTGGAAACTGGTGCGGATTTTCGGGTGGGCGCTGATAAAGCGCGCCACCGCATCGGGCACCAGTTTCACCGCCGGTGCCGGGCCGCAGCCGAAGCGCAGGTCGCCGGCGTCGAGCTTGGTCATGCGCGTCACTTCACTGCTCAGCAAGGCGGCGCCGTGCACCAGGGACAGGGCATGTTGCAGCACCACTTGGCCCTCCGGCGTGGGGCGCAGGTCCTTGTGGCCACGGTCGACCAGCACGCAGCCGAACTCCTGTTCCAGCCCCTGGATGCTGCGGCTGAACGCCGGTTGGGTGATGCCCATGGCGTCTGCCGCACGCACGAAACTGCGGTGTTCGTTGAGGGCGATGAAGTAGCGCAGTTGGCGAAGATCCATATGCTTTCCCTGCATCTTAAAAATAGGTCGAAGGCATTTGCGACCACGGGAGCAGAGGTTTTAAATGCAAGCTCTTATTCCGTCAATGAAGCATTGGTTCATTTGCTAGACCTAAATTGCATATGGATAGAGCGTTGTCGGAAAGCGTCCCCATCAGCAGGCACAAGAGGGTCATCACCATGAGCAACGCCGCATTAGCTGTTCAACCCGTCGCCCAGGCGCTGGATATTCACCCGGTCGCCGGCCGCATCGGCGCCGAGATCCGAGGCATCACACTGTCTGGCGATCTGGATGCCGCCACGGTCGAAGCCATCCAGCAGGCGCTGGTGCAGTACAAGGTGATCTTCTTCCGTGAGCAGACTCACCTCGATGACCAGAGCCAGGAAGCCTTCGCCCATCTGCTCGGCGAGCCGATTGCCCACCCGACGGTGCCGGTGCGTGACGGCACGCGCTTCCTCATGGAGCTGGACGGCACCCGTGGCCAGCGGGCCAACTCCTGGCACACCGACGTGACCTTCGTCGACGCCTACCCGAAAGCCTCGGTGCTGCGTTCGGTGCTGGCGCCCAAGTCCGGTGGCGACACGGTCTGGGCCAACACCTCGAGCGCCTACAACGACCTCAGCGTCGAACTGCGCGCCCTGGCGGATAACTTGTGGGCAGTGCACAGCAACGAATACGACTACGCCGCGCTCAAGCCGGATGTGTCGGCCGAGCGGCTTGAGGCATACCGCAAGGTGTTCACCTCGACGGTGTACGAGACCGAGCACCCGGTGGTGCGCGTGCATCCGGTCAGTGGCGAGAAAACCCTGCTGCTGGGGCACTTCGTCAAGCGTCTGAAAGGTTATTCCCAGGCGGACTCGACCCAGCTGTTCAACCTGCTGCAAAGCCACGTCACCCGCCTGGAAAACACCGTGCGCTGGCGCTGGAACACCGGCGACGTGGCGATCTGGGACAATCGCGCCACCCAGCATTACGCCGTGGACGACTACGGCACCCAGGAACGCATCGTGCGCCGGGTAACGCTCAAGGGCGATGTGCCGGTGGGCGTGCACGGGCAACGCAGCCAGACCACCAAAGGTCTCTAATGTGGGAGGGGGCAAGCCCTGATGCCAGTCAGTCAACGGCGAACACCGTACCCGTGGTGAGCGGGCTTGCCCCGCGCTGGGGCGCGAAGCGCCCCTGATGAAGACGAATGCGGTGTATCAGGCACTCCTCTGCGCCTGGTTCTGGGGCTGCTGCGCAGCCCAACGCGGGGCAAGCCCGCTCACCACAGAGGTACCCGTTTGCTGCGCGACAACGCTACTTCGAAGAGGTAGTGGGCCCCCCCACATTCGATGTGTGGTTTACCACACGCCGATCTGCACCACTTTCTCCGCTTCCGGCTCACCGTAACGAAACCGTTGGCCACGCAGATCGATCTCTGCGTGGCTGATGGTGGTGCGCCGCTTCAGCCCGCGCAGCCATTCGAACAGATACCCCACATGGGTTTCGCGCACTTCGGCATAGGCCGGGTCGTTGCCCAGGTCGTGCAGTTCCTGCGGGTCGTTTTCCAGGTCGAACAGCTGTGGGCGGAAGCCGTCGTACGCCAGGTATTTCCAGCGTTCGCTGCGCACCATGGTCATCCGGCAACGGTCGATGGGTTGCGCCAGGCGTTCGCGGGCCGGGGCCTGGAAGGCGTAGTCGTACTCGGCGATGGCGTAGCGGCGCCAGTTGGTTTCCTGGCCGTGCAGCAGCGGGATCAGCGAGTGGCCTTCCAGGCGATGCTCGGCCGCTGGCAAACCCAGGGCGTCGAGGAAGGTCGGCAGCGCATCGATGGTTTCCACCAAGCGCGCGTCCACCGTGCCACGGCGGGTATCGGCGGCGGCGCGTGGGTCGCGCACGATCAGCGGAATGCCCACCGCAGGTTCCAGCAGAAATTCTTTTTCGCCGAGGAAGTGATCGCCGAGGAAATCGCCGTGGTCGCTGGTGAACACGATCAGGGTGTCGTCCCAACGGCCATTGCCTTGCAGGAAATCGAACAGGCGCCCGAGTTGGTCGTCGACCTGTTTGATCAAGCCCATGTAGGTGGGAATCACCGTGAGCCGTACCTCGTCACGGGAAAAATTCAGGCTTTCCTGGTGCTGGCGGAACGCCTGGTACACCGGGTGATCGCTGGTCTCCCCTGGCTGGATCGGTGCCTGGATATGCTCGGCGCCATACAGCGCGTGATAGGGCGCCGGTGCGATGTAGGGCCAGTGTGGCTTGATATAGGACAGGTGCAGGCACCACGGTTGTTCGGCCTGTTCACGGATAAAGTCGATGGCGCGGTCGGTGGTGTAGACGGTTTCCGAATGTTCCTCGGCCACGCGCGCGGGGCGGCCCGCATTGCGCATGTGCCAACCGCTGAGCACTTCGCCGTTTTCACCGGCTGCCGCATTGGCCCATTCGTGCCACGGGTTGGCGCCACTGTAGCCCTGCTCGCGCAGGTAATGGGTGTAGGGCGCGGACTCACGTTTATCCTCGAACAGCGGGCTGTCGGGGTAGATGCCGTCGTGACGCAGGTACGCCTCGAAGCCGACCTCGTTCAACGGCTCGGCCTGCTTGCTGTCAGGGTCGATGTTCAGGCGTTGCAAGGCGTCCACATTGGGCGTGGCGTGGGTCTTGCCGACCAGTGCCGTGCGGATGCCGTGGGGACGCAGGTAGTCGCCGAGGGTCAGTTCTTCCAGGGGCAACGGCACCGCGTTCCACGCCACCTGGTGGCTGCTGACGTAGCGCCCGGTATAGGCCGACATGCGCGAGGGCCCGCAGATGGTGCCCTGGGTGTAGGCGCGGCTGAAGCGCACACCGGCGGCAGCCAGGCGATCGATGTTCGGCGTGTGCAAGTGGGCGTGGCCGTAGCACGACAGGTAATCGCGGCGCAGTTGGTCGCACATGATGTACAGCACGTTGCGCACGGGTTGGGGGTGGGACATGGGGCTTCACCAGACGGAGGACAGGTGAGGTTTTTCGCCGTTCGGGCAGGGGGCTGGCAAGTGCATTTGGGGACTGGCTTTGATGCAGTGAATGCATGGCCTAGACCGCGACGTTATCCAGAGCGCACACCTCTTCATCCAACTCATCGATCTGCTTGATCTGCTCGATCATCGCTTCCGCCAGTGGCGACAAGCGATACCCCGCACGGCTGACGATGCCGTAGCGGGTGTAACGCTCCTCCAGATCCTCCGCCAGGCCCTCGATCGTCAAGCACACCAGTTCGCCCCGGGCCATGTGCAGCACATCGCTGTTGGCGCTGACGATGCCGATGGCGTCGGAGCGCAGCACCACGCCCATCAGGCTATAGCCGTTCTCGCACTCGACATTGGGCAGGAAATCGGGCCGGCCGCTGAGGTCGACGATGACCTTGCGCAGGTTGGGCGGGCGGATGGTCACGGCCAGTGGGTAACTCATCAGCTCGGCGGCGCTTACGCTGCCACGCCCGGCCAGAGGGTGGCCGGCGCGGCAGCAGAAATACCAGCGGCGCGGGCGCAGGCGGTGAGTGTGATAGTCCGGGTTGGCTTCGAAGTGGCGGGTGTCGGCGACGAAAAACTCGAACTCTTCACTGAGCAGGCGTTTGCTCAGGCTCTGCCAGTCGTCCACCTGGTACTGCACCCGTGCCTTGGGGTAGCGCCCGATAAAACTGCCGATGGCGCGGGGGATCAAGCCGCCGGCCGGTGCCGGGCCGCAGCCGAAGCGCAATTCCCCCGCCTCCAGGCCATTGAACTGGCTGATCTCGTTGGCCAGTTGCTGTGCACCGCTGACCAGGCGCCGAGCGTGCTCCAGCAATACCTGGCCTTGTTTGGTCGGCGCCAGGTCTTTGCGGCCACGGTCAATCAGCTGGCAACCGGCGCTGTGTTCCAGGGCCTGGATACTGCGACTGAACGCCGATTGCGACAGGTTCACCGTCAACGCGGCGGCGACAAAACTGCGTTGTTCGGCAAGGGCGATGAAGTGACGAAGCTGGCGCAAATCGATATGCATTTTTCACATCAAAAATATCCGGGAAATGCATTGGCTATGCATTAGGTCGACTCCTTATAAAGGCTATCTCTTATGCAGTAAATGTTCGTAAAAACATAAATAAATAACCTAAAGGAATATCTCTCGATGGATATTTCCGGGTTCCGGAGCCGCTTATGAGTCTGTTGAAGTCCTTGCCCCTGGCCATTCTGGTGGCCGGCAGTTCCAGTTGGTCGCCGACCCAGGCCGCCGAAACGCCCGCGCCGGTAAGCAAGGGCGAGAGCGCCGGCGGCGAGTTGGAGACGGTCACCGTCACCGCCCGGCGGCGCACCGAAAGCGCCCAGGCAGTGCCGACGCCCATGAGCGTGATCGGCGGCCAGGCCCTGGAGAGCCAGCGGGTGTATCGGATTCAGGATCTGCAGCAACTGGTGCCCAGCGTCAACGTCGCCTATATGCATGCACGCCAGTCCAGCGTGTCGATCCGCGGGCTTGGCAACAACCCGGCCAGCGACGGCCTGGAAGGCAGCGTAGGGCTGTATATCGACAACGTGTACCTGGGGCGGCCGGGCATGGCGGTGTTCGACCTGATGGACATCGAGCAGCTTGAAGTCTTGCGCGGCCCCCAAGGCACCTTGTTCGGCAAAAACACTACCGCCGGGGTGATCAACATCAGCACACGCGCGCCGAGTTTTACCCCGGAGCGCAGCATCGAAACCTCGCTGGGCGAGGACGGCTACTTCCAGACCAAGGGCACGATTTCCGGCCCGCTCACCGATGACCTGGCGGGGCGTTTCTCGGCGTATCGCACCCGCAGCGACGGCGACATCAAGAACGAATACAACGGCCATGACCTCAACGGCGGCTCGCGCCAGGGCTTTCGCGGGCAACTGCTGTACAAGCCCAGCGAGACCTTCAACCTGCGCTGGATCGGCGATTACAACGAAGAGGATTCCAGCGCCGGCACCCGGGTGCTGTACAGCACCGGGCCGACCATCAATGGCACCAACCTCTACCAGTCGCGGGCCAACGCGGCAGGCGCGACCCTGGTCGATGGCACCCACCGCAAGGTCAACCTGGACAGCGACCAGCACGTCACCGTGTTCCAGGGCGGTACGTCGCTGGAGGCCAACTGGACGTTGCCGAGTGATTTCACCCTGACCTCGGTCAGTTCCTATCGCTTCTGGAATTTCACCCCGCGTAACGACGACGGCCTTAACGTGCCGGCGTCGTATAACGCCGGGGTGTCGGTGGAAGATAAGCAGTGGTCCCAGGAATTCCGGCTGGCTTCACCCACCGGCGGGTTCTTCGATTACGTGCTCGGTGCCTACTACTTCGGTAATTCGCTGGATAACAAATCCTTCAGCTATTACGGGCCGCAGGCCGACATCTGGAACGGCACGCCAGCCGGCGCACTGGCCAACGTCAGCAGCGTCGGCAACGGGCACATTCGCACCGACAGTTTTGCACTGTTTGCCCAGGGCACCTGGCACCTCACCGAGCGCCTGGATTTCACAGCCGGCCTGCGTGGCACCTATGAAGAAAAAAGTGCCTGGGTCACGCGTAACGCTCCCCTTGGCGGTGCGGCGGTCATCGGTGCTGCCGCGACGGCTCGACGCGGGCGCGCGGGGGCGTACGATTCCGGCGACCTCACGCAATACAGCACCAGCCCCTCGGGTTTGCTCAACCTGAGCTATCGCTTTAACGAAAACCTGCTGGGCTACGCGACGCTGTCCCATGGCGAGAAGTCCGGCGGGGTCAACCTGGCGGTAGGCTCGGCACCGACGGCCGGGGCCGACTCGCTGTTGATCGGCACCGAGCGCGCCAATAACGCCGAACTGGGTTTCAAAAGCACCCTGTGGGACCGGCGGCTGCAGCTCAATGCCAACCTGTTCTGGACCCAGGTCAACGGCTACCAGACCAATGCCTATGACCAGGACAACCGTGTGCAGTACTTGACCAACGCCGGTTCGGTGCGCTCGCGGGGTGTCGAGGTAGAAAGCACCCTGGTGCCGATCAAGGGCCTGACGCTGAACCTCAACGGCTCGTTCAACGATGTGAGTTACCTGTCTTACAAGGACGCGCCGTGCCCGCCGGAAGTCAGTCTGCGCCCCGGTGCGCCGGCTTCCTGCGACCTGAGTGGGCACCAAGTGGTGGGGGCGTCGAAGTGGATCGCCAACGCCAACGGCGAATACAAGTGGAACCTGGATAACGGCTTCGAACCCTACGTCACCGCCAGCTATGCCTTCCGCTCCAAGGCCGTGGGCACCGTGGAGGACTCCGACTATGGACAGATTCCTGCCTACGCCGTGGTCAACCTGTCCACCGGCCTGCGTGGCAACTATGAGCAGGGGCAGTGGGACGTGTCGTTATGGCTGAAAAACGCCTTCGACAAGACCTACTACACCACGCTGTGGACGGGGGGGAACGGCGGCTACGAAGGCCTGCTCGGTACACCGCGTACGTTAGGAGTGACCGGGCGCTATGACTTCTAGCCCCGTGCGATAGGTGGCCGGGCTGAACACGCGCGTCACCACCAGCATCGCCACCGCCGTGACCGTCAGCACCACCCAGGCGCTGACAAAGTTGCCGGTCAGCCCGCGCAGCCAGCCGGTCAGCCACGGCGACACCGCATTGATCAAGAAGCCCACGCCTTGCACAAAGGCCGCCAGTTGCCCGGCCTGGCGTGGGTCGCGATGGTGGTCGAGGGTCAGCAGCAGGCTCAGGGCGAAACACGCGCCCAGGCCGAAGCCGCACAGCGCCACCCAGAGGTGCGGATATTCCTGCGGCGCGACGATCAGGCCGAGGTAACCCACGGTCTGGGCCAGCAGGGCGATGCCCAGCAGCGGCCGACGGTCGATACCGCGCTGCGCCAGCACCGGCATCAACAGCGCGGCGATCACCTGGAAGATGGTCATGAACGCCAGCAGCGAACCGCTGGGCAGCACGCCCCAGCCCAGTTGCTGATAGTAGGCCGGCAGCCACGCCACCAGGCTCATGTAGCCGCAATTGACCAGGCCGAAATACAGCGCCAGCAACCAGGCGCGGCGATTGCGCAGGTCCTTGAAGGCCGGCACCACCTGTGGATTTCTGGCCGCGCCCAGGGGCAGCCAGGCCCATAGCAGCAAGGCGCCCAACGCCGGCAGCAGCCACACCCCCAGCCCCGCCTGCCATTCCTGGAAATGCGTGGCCACCAGCGGGCTGAGCAGCGCTGCCAGCCCGCCGCCCGCCATCAGCGAAGCAGAGTACACACCCATCGCCACCGGCACGCGATGACGGAATTCGCGCTTGATCATCGCCGGCACCAAGGCCTGGATCAGCGCCACACCCGCACCGCCGAGCAACGCCGTGACCAGCAGCGCCGACGCCTGGCCCATCAGCCAGCGTGCCAGGCACGCCAGCAGGATCATCATCAGGCCCAGGGCGATGCCACGCCGTTCGCCGAGGCGGGCTTCGACGCGCACGCCCACCAGCGCCACCAGCCCCATGCACACCACCGGCAGGCTGGTCAGCAGGGCGCTGCTCTGGAAACTCAGGCCGGTGGCCTGGCGAATCTCGCCGAGCAACGGGCTGATGGAACTGAGGATCGGCCGCAGGTTCAGGCCGAGCACCACCAGCAGGCCCCAGCCGGCGAGGGATTTATTCAGGGTCATGCAACGCTCTTGCAGTCGGTAAATGAGGCGTGAGTATGGCCAGCACCCAAGGTATTCTGAAATTAAATATAACCATGCCAACCAGTGGCAAAGAGAATGGTGACGCTGATGTTCGATCCCGTGTTGTTGCGCAGCTTTGTCGCCGTGGTGGACTGCGGCAACTTCACCCGCGCCGCCGAGCGCCTGCACGTGACCCAGTCCACCGTGAGCCAGCAGATCCGCCGCCTGGAGGAGGCGGTGGCGTGCCAGTTGCTGGACCGCGACCAGCGCCGTGTGGTCGCCACCGCCGAGGGCGAACGCTTGCTGGCCTATGCGCGGCGCATCCTCGCGCTGCATGAAGAAGCCACCGATGTGTTGATCAACCAACAGAGCGACGGCGTGCTGCGCCTGGGGGTACCGGAAGACTTTGCCGCCGAGCGCCTGATGCCGTTGCTGTCGGCATTTGTGCTCGCCTATCCACGGGTGCGCCTGGAGGTCACCAGCGGCCTGGGCCCCGAGTTGCAGCGTCAGTACCGCAATGGTGAATTCGACGTGTTGCTGGTCAAGCAGATGGGTAGCAGCGATGACTGCCTGGCGTCGTGGCCCGAGCCGCTGTGTTGGGTCGACAGCCGCAGCACGCCGTGCCTGGGGCGCGACCCTCTGCCGTTGGTGGCATTCCCGGTGGGCGGCCTGTACCGCAATGAAATGCTGCACCACCTGGAAGTGGGCGGCTGGCGCTGGCGTATCGGTTATTCCAGCGCCAGCCTGGCCAGCGTGTGTTCGGCGGTGGCGGCGGGGTTGGGGGTGAGTCTGTTGCCGCGACGGGTCGTGCAGCCAGGGCATGTGGAACTGGGACCGGACAGCGGTTTGCCCGTGGTGCAAGGCGTGCGCCTGGCGTTGTATGCCCGTCATGGCCTGAGTGCTGCGGGGCAGTGCTTACAGGCCGAACTGTTCGATTTGTGCGCAAACAGCCCTGTTGAGCCATGCCTTAACTGAATATTTTGTATGCCTGAAAAGCATCAAAAAAAACCACCTCGGCGCCAGGCCACGTGGGCCGGGGCTTTGGTGTTTGCAGAGCATTCTTTTATTCAAATTTGATCTATCTATAACTTCAAAGATTACTTTAAGAGATAAGCGTCTGGCCCCGATGATTCAGCCCTCGACGGCCTTCCACGCAGGCCCGTCGGTTTTTTTGTTTCGAAACCGTAGGGAGTCAATCAATGGGCAATGTCCAGACCGCCGCCAGTGCACCCGAGGCGCAATGGCGCCAGGCACCGAGTGGTGAGTTGGTCGACCTTGGCCGGCCGCACCGCGCGCCGTTGGGGCAATTGCGAACGCAGCAAACCCCGAAGCGATTCTCCAGCCGCCGCGAGGGGATCCTGCTCGGTTTGTTGGTACTGGCCCTGCACGGTGCAGTGATTTATTGGGTCAGCCAGAAACCCACCCCGGTGCTGCCGATTGTGCCGCCGGAGATTCCGCCGATGACCATCGAATTTTCCCAGCCGGCACCGCCCGTGGTGGAACCGCCACCGCCTGTGCCGCCACCACCGCCACCGCCTGTTGTCGAGCCACCGCCGCCGGTGGTGGATGAGTTGGCCGCCAAGCCGGCGCCGCCCAAGCCGATTCCAAAACCCAAGCCCAAGCCGGTGCCAAAGCCTGAGCCCAAGCCCGCACCGAAACCGGTCGAGCAGGCGCCCACGCCACCGCAACCGGCGCCACCGGCCCCTGCGCCCGCTCCGCCCGCGCCAGCCCCGGTGACACCGGCTTCGGCCAACGCCGCGTACCTCAAGAACCCGGCGCCGGAGTACCCGTCCCTGGCGCAGCGTCGCGGTTGGGAAGGCACGGTGTTGTTGCGGGTGCATGTATTGGCCAGCGGCAAGCCGGGCGAGATCCAGGTCCAGAAAAGCAGCGGTCGCCAGCAACTCGACGACGCCGCACTGACCGCCGTGAAGCGGTGGAGCTTCGTGCCGGCCAAGCAGGGCGATGTGGCCCAGGACGGCTGGGTCAGCGTACCGATCGACTTCAAGATTCACTAACTATTGCGCTGCGGTGTGCAGCACACGCCGCGACTTGTACAGAGGGAAAACATCATGGCATTAGCATCTCCACTTGAATCCATCGAAAGCGCGGTGATCTGGCTGCTGGTGGTCTTTTCGGTCGCCACCTGGGGCCTGGCCCTGCTCAAGGGCGTGCAGTTCGGTCGCCTTAAAGCGCAGGATCGCAAGTTCCACAAACAGTTCTGGGCGGCGTCGAGCCTCGACTCGGCCGCCGAGTTGGCCGAAACCCAGCCCGGCGCCGCTGCCCGTGTGGCCCAGGCCGGTTACGCCGCGATCCAGGTCGGGGAAGCGCCGCATGCGGCCGACCTGAGCCAGGCGATCAACCACCAGGACCGCCTCGAGCGTGCCCTGCGCCAACAGATCGTACGTGAGCGCCGCTCCCTGGAAACCGGCCTGGCCGTGGTCGCCAGTATCGGCAGCACCTCGCCGTTTATCGGCCTGTTCGGCACGGTGTGGGGGATCATGGAAGCGCTCAAGGGCATCAGCGCCGCCGGCTCCGCCAGCCTTGAAACCGTGGCCGGCCCCATCGGTGCCGCCCTGGTTGCCACGGGCGTGGGGATCGCCGTCGCGGTGCCGGCGGTGCTGGTCTACAACTACTTCCTGCGTCGCCTGAAGCTCACTGCGGCGGACCTGGATGACTTTGCCCACGACTTCTACAGCCTGGCGCAGAAGAACTCCTTCCGTGTGCTGCTGCACCCGGCCCTGACTAAACATGCGCCGGGCAACCCGCAAAAAGTGAAGGAGGCGTCCTGAAATGGCCTTCTCCACGCAAGACAGTGATGAGGTACTGAGCGAGATCAACGTCACGCCGCTGGTGGACGTGATGCTGGTGCTGCTGGTGGTGTTTATCGTCACCGCGCCGCTGTTGACCAATGCGATCCCGATCAACCTGCCCAAGACCGAGGCCGTAGCCCCGGTGGAGCAGAAGGACCCGCTGGTGGTGAGCATCGACGGCGCCGGCAAACTGTTTATCAACAAGGACGAAATCCAGCCGGACCTGCTGGAATTCAATCTGCAGGCGGCCAAGGCCAAGGACCCCGATGTGCGGGTGCAACTGCAGGCTGACGATGGTGTGAACTACGGCGAAGTGGCGCGAGCCATGGCGTCTATCGAACGCGCGGGGATTACCAAGCTGTCGGTGATTACCGCACGTTAGTTGCAAAAGCCTCGACAATTTTTTGGCCGTTTCCTTGGCAGGGTGCGGCCTTTTTTTTGCCTCCGTTTCAGTAACATCACACGATCAAAGTGCGCCAACCCCAGCGATTTGCGGATACCGGATTTCAACTTCTTGCTGAAACTTTCTAGCGCTCTCTTTAAGCCAGTCAATCAACCGAGCGATATCAGGTTCCGACTGCCGCCCATTCCTACAAATAACGTAGTACGCCGCCGGCGACATCATCAGCGGGCCGCCTAGTGTGACTAATGCACCTTCTTCCAACTGTTCATACACCAACGCTGTCCTGGCCAGCGCAATCCCGCCACCCTTGACCGCCAGACTGATTGCCAGGCTTGAGTCCGGAAAGCGCGGCCCATGGTGATAAGGCGCAGCTGCCAGGTCCTGGAACGCAAACCAGCTTTCCCACCCTGGACACACTTGATCGTCCACACGGTGAATGAGTGGATACCGCGCGATATCCGTCAGCGAAATATCGCCATTCATGCGTTGAAACTCCGGTGAGCAAACCGGGAACACGGCATCGCGCATCAGAAGCTCGGCATGATGATCCGGGTAGTCGCCGTACCCCATCACAATCGCAACATCGAATTGATGGGCACCGAGATTGGCGCTATTCATATCCGCACTGGTCAATACCAGGTCGAGATTGAATGAAGCGTCGGTGTGGGAACCATGCATTCTGGGGATTAGCCAGGTCGAACACAGGGACGAAGTGCACGAAAGATAAAGGGGCTGAGATTTGCGCGGATTCAGCGAGTGCAACACCGTCTCAAGGGTTTTGAAAAAATCATCGGTCACCGGCAACAAAGCCTGCCCGGCGGTTGTGAGGTTGACGCCCCGCGAATGGCGCTCGAACAACTGAACGCCCCACCACTCTTCCAGACCTGCGATCTGATGACTGATGGCACTGGCGGTGAGGCTCAACTCTGATGCTGCGCGGGCGAAACTGCCTGTTCGTGCAGCACTGACAAAGGCTTGCAGCATGGGTGTAGGTGGCGGACGTTGGCCCATCAGGTGCTCACTTTGATCAGGATGATCCCGCAAACAATGACGAACGCCGAAAGCATCCGCCGCCAGCCGAACCGCTCGTGAAAAAACAGCGCGGCAATAATGGCGCCGATAATAACACTGGTTTCCCGCAACGCTGAGACCTTGGCCACCGCATCCAGCGACAGCGCGAACAGCACCAGGCCGTAGGAAGTGAGGTAAAAAACGCCGCCCATTACGCCGACTTTCCAATGGTTGCGAATGGCCTCTGTGAATTCCAGACGTTTCTTGAAAAACGCCAGCGCCGGAATCGGAATGCTCTGGAATACCGTCAGATAGATGATGTATTGCAGCACCGTCTCACTGGCTCTGACACCTTTGGCATCCACCACTGTGTAGGACGCGATGAAAGCACCTGCGCACACCGCCATCAGAATTGGTTTGAACATACGCGCGGACATCCTGCGCACGAATGTCAGGCTGATAATGCCTACGCAAATCAGCAACACCCCCGCCATGGCATGAAACGATAGCTGCTCGTGCAGCAGGAAATAGGAAAACAGCGCGACTAAAACCGGTGGCACCCCGCGCATGACCGGGTAGACCTGCCCAAAGTCGCCGGTTTCATACGCTTTGATCAGAAACAATCGATAGGCCGTGTTGAGCACCACGGAAACCAGCACGTAGCCCCACACCTGCAGGCTTGGCGTATTCACCAGCGGCAGCGCCGCCAGGCAGATCAGCAACGCCGTACCATCGACCATGGCCAAGGTCATGAAGCGACTGCTCCCCGCCCGGACGACCGCGTTCCAGGTGGCGTGCATGAAGGCGGAGATCAAAACAAGGGTGATCGCGATGTTGGAGTTGTCCATGGGGCTCGGCTTGTGATGGGAATATGAAGTTGTGCCTTATGGCCAGCGAGGGATCATCGTTTGCGCAACCACATTCGTAACATGTATCGATTGAGATCTTTCAAAGAGACTGCGTCATCAATCTCTAAGCGCGGAGCGCTCTTATCGATGAAATGCGTTCGGGTATGGAGAAACTTGTTGTCAGCTGAAATAAGAACCTGCCCTGGTTCAAGCAGCACTCGATGTTGAACTGAAGATTGATCAAGGACTGTATCTAGAAAATCCAATGCATGTATTTGCGCCAGGGTTAATGGCGCTCCCGCTTTGATGTGGGCCGATTCGATATAGACGCGGAAGTACCTAATCAAAGGGATGCCCTCATTTGAAAAGCTCAAGATTGGCGCTTTGAATAATTGTTCTTCCTCCGCCATACCTCGATTTTCAAAATAGAAATCGCACTTAAGTTCTTCCAGTACCTCAGGGAATGCCATTAATTCAGCGTATACCGCGCTTGCGTCTATCAGAATACTTTCGCCGCCGAGTAAGGCTTTCTGGCCACAAGCCAGAATCAAATAATCGATAGGGAGCGGATCGCTTACGCCATCGTTATGGACATATGCGCCCTGACGGGTCTGATGATATCTCGTACCTTCTTCAATGCTTTTACCTCCCCGGTCATACACCTCAATAACCCTATGGCCAAGATGGTTCTGCACCATTGGCGCTCCCAGCAAAGAGCCGAACGTCCATATCAAAGATTTGAAGCCTGCAAGATCATCGACTTTAAATCCATCTAGGATAAGGACGTGTTTTTCGTGATCAACGATTTTTCGTATATTGCGCAGTTCTGCGCTGAGGGTCTGCGAGTGATGGGGGGCGATGTAAGCAGGCTTTACATCGAATCGATTAGTTTGATCATCCGGTTCGGAGCTGGCTTTTGCGCTCAGTAGTTCGTTGAATGCGGTTTTAGAAAGCCTGACTTTAGAAATTTCGTGGTGGAAAGTACTTATATTTATATTCATTGCGATTTTTTACGGGGTTGGTTGGAGTCAATATTTAACTAACCTCACCACTCTCCGGAAAAGCGAAAAGTCGTCAGCGGAGCCATAAAAAACCGTCATGGAAGATATTTCCTACAAGAAAGTTCATCAGGTGATCGATGCTGGCATTTCGTCATGATTTGTAAAGGGCCAGCAAGCCGTGTCCCTTTAAATTGCAGGACGTTTCCGAGACAATTCCCGCCGCCTTGGGACTGTTGAATGGATGGCTAGTCTTCGGCCCGTCGCTGGTTTTCAGCGATCGGGTTTAGCAGCCTGAGTTCAATAGGCACACGGTTCACATCCGCGTTTATGGTGGCTGTGCGTGGGGCACCCTCGGGTGCGCTGGTGTTCCTATTGGCCAGTCTGCTAACCCGCGTACAGCTGCCACCTATCGTTTAGCCGCGTTAGTGGTCGCTCCCGTGTTCAATAGGAGTTACACCATGACCAAAAGCACTTCCCGACCCACCCGTTGACTGCCTTGTCGCCAACGAAAACCTCAGTTTCGAAGACGCCCAACTTTATATCGCTCACCTGATCCACAGCGCATCGGCCACCGTATGGGACTGTTGTGAGCACCTGCAGCCGCACGACCGCGCGAAAGTCCATGCGGTGCGGCATTTGCTGGAAATGGCCAATACCGTGGTGGATCGCACCATCGACTGCATGCCTCGTATCAATCACGTCATCTAAAACCACTGCAAATTGAATGTGAAATCGAGTCAATGTGGGAGGGGGCTTGCCCCCGATAGCGGTCCGTCAGCTAAAAATAGGTAGCTGACCCATCGCCATCGGGAGCAAGCCCCCTCCCACATTTGAACCTCATGCAGGTTTGAGTTTTTGGTTATTAATAAATAGCTTCTTATTCCTTAACGAATATAACCCTCGTCCCTATACTGTCCTACAACGTTAAACGCTGCAGGAGGGCACACCCATGCACAGCGAGTCGATTCGTTATCTGATCGTGCCGGGCTGGCAAGGATCGCCAGAAGATCATTGGCAAAGTCACTGGCAGAACAGCCTGCCCAACAGCGCACGCGTGGAGCAGGCCGATTGGCTCACACCGCGCCGTGAAGATTGGGTCGCCGCGCTGGCCGAGGCGATCGCCGCCGACAGCACGCCGGTGATCCTGATCGCCCATAGCCTGGGCTGCATCACCGTGGCCCATTGGGCGGCCACTGCCCCGGTGCAGTTCCTGCGGCAGGTGCGCGGTGCCTTGCTGGTGGCTCCGGCGGACGTTGAACGGCCAGCCTGCTCGCCGGCCCTGCGCAACTTTGCGCCGATCCCGACCGACCTGCTGCCGTTTCCCAGCCAGGTGGTCAGTTCCGATAACGACAGCGCCGTCAGCGCCCCCCGGGCCCTGGAGCTGGCGCGTAATTGGGGCGCCGAAGCCGGCATCCTGTCGGGGGCCGGGCATATCAATGTGAAGTCCGGTCACCAGCGCTGGGAGCAGGGGTTTGCCTACCTGTATCGCCTGCAAAGCCGCCTGGAGCATCACGCCCGGCGCACCGCCTGATATTTTTTCAACGCCCCGTCCCTGAGTGGATTTGGGGCGGGAGCCTGCCATGAGTCTGCATGAAACCTTCGGTCAGCCGCTGCTGACCTTCCCCGACGCCGAAAAAAGCCCGCTGAGCATCCGCGCCAAGGCGCTGGTGTTTGTCGACCCGCGCTCGCGCAAGCTGCGCGAAGACCTGGAAAACCTGGCCCCGCGCGCCTTGCCCGTATTGATTCGAGGCGAGACCGGCAGTGGTAAAGAATTGCTGGCGCGGCATATTCACCGGGGCAGCGACCGCTCCGGTTTGTTTGTCTCGGTCAATTGCGGCGCCATCAGCCCAACCTACGCCGACGCCGAGTTGTTTGGCTATGCCGCCGGCGCCCACAGCGGCGCGGCCAGCAGCCGGGCCGGGTGGTTTGGCTCGGCCAATGGCGGCACGTTGTATCTGGATGAGATCGGCGACTTGCCGCTGCCGATCCAGGTGAAACTGCTGGCGGCCCTGGAAAACCATGAAGTCACCCGCGTGGGCGCCCACCAGCCGAGTCCGGTGGACGTGCGCCTGGTGGCCGCCACCAGCATCGACCTGGCCCAGGCCGTGGCCGCCGGCAAGTTTCATGAGAGGCTGTTCCATTACCTGAGCGAAGGCCAGCTGGACTTGCCGGCATTGCGTGAGCGGGTGGGCGATATCCTGTCGTTGGCCGAGTACTTCCTCGGCATCTACAGCCAGCGCCTGGACCTGCCGGTGCCGCTGATCAGCGACGCCGCCCAGCGCGTACTGGAACACCACAGCTGGCCGGGTAATACCCGCGAGTTGGAGAACGTCATTCACTTTGCGCTGCTGGTCAGCAGCGGCGATGAAATTTTGCCCGAGCATCTGAATCTGCCCGTGGCCGGTTCGCCCCTTGAACAGGTGCAGCGAATATTCGATAACGCCAGCCCCGCCGAGCAGGAAACCTTGCGCCGCTTTCTGCATGAACAAAATGGAATATCAACGTGAATAAAAGATATTGTTCGGGAATAAAAAATCTAGGTATTGTCCATTCCACGCCGCGATAGCACTTCGCTGGCACACCACATAAAAAACGGTCGTCAGAGACGCCCCGGAATTTCGATAAGGACACTGCATGAAAAAGGTTCTGTTGTTTACCGCACTGGCGGCTGCCCTGACTGCAAGCTTCGCCCAGGCCAACGAGAAACTGGTGGTGGCCGCCACCCCGATCCCGCACGCCGAGATCCTCGAACTGGTCAAGCCAACCCTCGCCAAAGAAGGCGTGGACCTGGAAATCAAAGTTTTCACCGACTACGTACAGCCAAACGTACAGGTTGCCGAGAAGCGCCTGGACGCCAACTACTTCCAGACCCTGCCGTACCTGGAAAACTTCAACAAGGGCAAGGGCACCAACCTGGTCACCGTGGTTGGCGTGCACGTTGAACCCTTCGGCGGTTACTCGAAAAAGATCAAGAACATTTCCGAGCTCAAGGATGGCGCCACCGTGGCTATCCCGAACGAAGGCTCCAACAGCGGCCGCGCCCTGTTGCTGCTGCAGAAAGCCGGTGTGATCACCCTGAAAGACCCGACCAACGCCCTGGCCACGCCGAAAGACATCGCCAGCAACCCGAAGAACCTGAAGTTCAAGGAGCTGGAATCGGCCCTGCTGCCACGCGTACTGGACCAGGTTGACCTGGATTTGATCAACACCAACTACGCCCTGGAAGCTGGCTTGAACCCAGCCAAGGACGCGCTGATCATCGAAGATGCCAAGTCGCCGTACGTGAACTTCCTGGTGGCGCGCCCGGACAACAAGGACAGCGACGCTATCCAGAAACTGTCCAAGGCCCTGACCAGCCCGGAAGTCAAAGCCTTCATCGAGAAGAAGTACAACGGCGCAGTCGTGCCCGCGTTCTGATGTAAGCCAAAACCCCCTTCAAGGTTTCAACGCCGACGGCTACTACAGCGTCGGCGTTTTTTATGCCTGGAATTTGGAAGGCAATAAAAATGTGGGAGGGGGCTTGCCAGTCATTTAAGGCTTTTTGTAGGAGCGAGCTTGCTCGCGAAAAACTCACAGGCGCCGCGTTCATTCAGGAAGC
>NZ_JBWKOX010000018.1:0-157062 GCF_059416305.1 Pseudomonas sp. GW821-FHT09D08 | reverse complement strand
TTAGCCTGTAAACCATGTCCCCGGTTAGAAATGTAAACGATGTCCCCGGTTTGTACCGGGGCAAGCCCCCTCCCACAGTTTGAATGTATTCACAGATCAAAAATGTGGGAGGGGGCTTGTCCCCGATTAGGCCATCAGCCACCCCGCAAAATCACTTCTTCTTACGCGGCCCGGTATTAAACACCGGTACCTTGCGCACCGGCTTGATCGAAGGCTCCACCGGCGCCACTTCACCACTGTCCACCCACTTGCCGAGGTTGCGCTTGCCACCACCGGATGCCTTGGGCTTCTTCGGTTTTTTCGGCTTCTTCACCACCTGACCGCTGGCATCGGTATCCGGCACGCGGTGTTCCGGCTCGAAGTCCTGTTCCATCTTGCGGGTCAAGGTCTGGCGGGTCAGCATCTCGATGGCCGACAGCATGTTGACTTCATCGGCACACACCAGGGAAATCGCCTCACCGGTGTTGCCCGCGCGACCGGTACGGCCGATGCGGTGGATGTAGTCCTCGGCCACGATCGGCAGGTCGAAGTTGACCACCAGCGGCAGGTCTTCGATATCCAGGCCTCGGGCCGCTACGTCGGTGGCGACCAGGATCTGCACTTCGCTCGATTTGAAACGGTCCAGCGCGCGTTGGCGCGTGGCTTGCGGCTTGTCGCCATGGATGCCATCAGCGTTGATGCCCAGGCCCTGCAACTTATCCACCAGCGCATCCACGCCGTTACGGGTCTTGGCGAACACCAGCACCTGCTTCCAGCGGCCTTTGCGCATCAGGTGCACAAACAGCTCCGCCTTGCGCTTCTTGTCCACCGGCACCACCCATTGCTTGACGGTGTTGGCAGCGACGTTACGCGGGCTGACTTCGATGCTCAGCGGGTCGTTGAGCATCTGCCCGGCCAGCAGGCGAATGTCATCGGAGAAGGTCGCGGAGAACAGTAACGTCTGGCGCTTTTTCGGCAGCATGCGGTAGATGTTCGCCAGCTCTTCGGAGAAGCCCAGGTCGAGCATGCGGTCGGCTTCGTCCAGCACCAGGGTTTGCAGCTGGTTGAGTTTCAGCGCGTTCTGGCGGAACAGGTCGATCAGGCGGCCCGGCGTGGCGACCAGGATGTCGACGCCCTTGCGCAGCTTCATCATCTGCGGGTTGATGCTCACGCCGCCGTACACCGCGTAGGTGGTGAGCGGCAGGTGCTGGGCGTATTCGGCAACGCTGGCGTGAACCTGCTCGGCCAGCTCGCGGGTCGGGCACAGGATCAGCGCGCGCGCCGAGTTGGCGGCGACTTTCGGCCCTTCCAGGGTCAGCAGTTGCAGCAGCGGCACGGCGAAACCGGCGGTCTTGCCGGTGCCGGTCTGGGCCGCGGCCATCAGGTCGCGACCGGCGAGCACCGCCGGAATGGCTTGCGCCTGCACCGGCGTCGGGGTCTGGTAGCCGAGCGTCTCAAGGGCGCGCAGCAAGGGTTCGATCAGGCCAAGTGTGGCGAAAGTCATGTAGTTACCGTAGGAAAAATTCAGCGCAAGGGCGTAATGCGCGGCAGTTTACCTTATTTCCGGCTTGGGCTTTCGCCACTGGGGCAGGCTGATCAACAGCACGGCGCTGATAATCACCAGCATGGCCAGGGCCTCTTCCACACCGATGGTCTCGCCGATGAACACAATCCCCAGCAAGACTGCGACGGCGGGGTTGACGTAGGCATAGCTGGTCGCAGCTGCCGGGCGTACGTGCTTGAGCAGGTACATATAGGCGTTGAAGGCGATGATCGAGCCGAACACGGCCAGGTAAGCCAGGGCCAGCCAGCCTTCCAGCGGCGGCATGGCTTGCAGGCGCTCACCGGTCAGCGCGCTGGCGATCAACAGTGTCACCCCGGCCACCAGCATTTCTGCGGCACTGGCCATAGCGCCCGGCGGCAACGGCAGGCGCCGGCTCCACACCGAACCAAACGCCCACGACGCCGCTGCAAACAACAATAAAGCGGCGCCCATGGGGCTAGACTGCAACGTGCTGCCCATGTTGAGCATGGCGATACCGATCATGCCCAGGATCACCCCGGCCCATTCCAGCCGGGTATTGCGCGCGCCCCAGAAATACCCGCACAGCAAGGTGAACAACGGCACGGTCGCCACCGCCAGCGCCGCCACGCCGGACGACACCCCAGTGTGCTCGGCCACACTCACCGCGCCATTGCCGAAGGTCAGCAGCAAAATACCGATCTTGGCAGCAGCCTTCCACTGCTCCCAGGTCGGCGCCGGCGCCCCACGCCAACGCAAAAATCCATACATCGCCGCACCCGCCAACAAAAAGCGAATACCGCCCAGCATCAGCGGTGGCCAGTATTCAACGCCGATGCGAATCACCAGGTAGGTGGAACCCCAGATCACATACAGTGCAAAAAAGGCGGCGATCAACGGTAGGGGAAAGCGACGTGTGCCAGGCATTGGGCGGCTCGAAGGCAGAGATAAGAGAGGCTTATTCTAAAAAGGCAGGCCGTTAAACATAAGTTACAAAACCTGTTTAAACCGCCAGTACACTTTCCAAAGCATGGTTATGAGGGCTATAAATCGTGTTTTCGAAAGCCATCCCCGAGTAGAGCCTTATCATGGACAAATACGACCGCATGCTCCTCAGCGCCCTGCTCGAAGACGGCCGCGCCTCCTACGCGCAACTGGCCCGCACGGTAAACCTCTCCGCCCCCGCCGTGGCCGAACGCGTGGCCAAGCTGGAAGCCAGCGGGGTGATCACCGGGTACCAGGCCAAGGTGGATTTTTCGAAAGTGGGCTTGCCGATTCAGTGCGTGATCGAACTGCGGCTGACCAACCACGGCAACCAGAAGGTCTATGACGCACTGGCCGAAATCCCGGAGTTGACCGAATGCCACCGGGTAACGGGCGATCCGTGCGTGATCATGCAAGCGGCGGTGGGCTCGATGCCGGAGTTGGAGAACCTGATCAATCGGCTGGCGAAGTTCGGGTTCAGCAAGACCTCGATTATTTTGTCGAGCGCGATAGAGCGGCGGGTGCCGTTGGGGCAGTTGGAGGTCAATGGCAAAACGGTTGCCTGATCTACCGCCATCGGGGCATGGGTATCTACACAACTTTTCAGATCCTGACAAATCTCCCTGTGGCGAGCGGGCTTGTCCCGCGTTGGGCTGCGAAGCAGCCCCAAAACCAGCCTCTACAGAGTGTCTTATACACCGCGTTCTTCTTTACTGGGGCTGCTGCGCAGCCCAACGCGGGACAAGCCCGCTCGCCACAACAGCGCTATCTGCCGGGCGTTGAGCGTTGAGCCAAAGTTGTTTAGATACCTATGTCCATCGGGAGCAAGCCCCCTCCCACATTTGAACGGCGTTGTTCTATCAGAACCCGCGATGTTTCTTCAAATGCTCATTGATCTTCGCCGCCGGCACTTTCTGCAGGGTGCACAGCAGGTCGTGGGACAGTTCACGCAAGCCATGGGTACGCCGCAGTTCCTGGGCCAGGTGCGCCGTGAGGTTGGCGGCCATTTCCGCATCCGCCAGCGCGCGGTGAGCCTGGCCGGTGTGGGGCAGTTGGGCATAGGTGTTGAGGGTGCCGAGCTTGTGGTTGGGCGCAGCCGGCATCAGGCGGCGGGCCAGCAGCAGGGAGCAGGCGAATTTTTGCAGGCGGGTGCGGCGGATCAGGCCCAGTTCGAAATCCCAGAACTTCTGGTCGAACGCGGCGTTGTGCGCCATCAACGGCGTGGTGCCGACGAATTCGTTGACTTCGTTCATCACCCGCTCGGCCGGCGGGGCGCTGCGCAGCATGGCGTTGTTGATGCCGGTGAGTTGCTCGATAAAACCGGGCACGCGCACACCGGCGTTCATCAGGCTCTGGTAGCGGTCCACGATCTGGCCACGTTCGAGGATAACCACCGCGATTTCCGTGGCCCGGCAGTGGCTGCTCGGGGTGATGCCGGTGGTTTCAAAGTCGATGACCGCTATACGTTCCAAACCTGTTCCAACTCCGTCTAACCCTTTATTTATTAAGCCGCCGTGCTTATTTGAGCAGCAACGCGCCTTCGATCGGCACGTAGCGGCTGGCGGCGCGTATCAATGAGTTGGCCGTCAGCCCCGGTACACCGTAGGCCACGGCGTCGACGCCGTGTTTGTGGATGATGCGGTCGAGCAGCATATCGAAATCGCCGTCACCGGAGGCCAGCACAATTTCGTCAACGTGGTCGGCGGCGTCCATGATGTCGATGGTGATGCCCACGTCCCAGTCACCCTTGGCCGAACCGTCGCTGCGCTGGATATACGGCTTGAGCTTCACCGTGAACCCCAGGTTGCGCAGGATCTGCTGGAACTGCTGCTGCTTGCTGTCACCGCGGTCGATGGCATACGCATAGGCCTCGACGATCTGCCCACGCGAACTGATATCAGCCCACAGGGCGGCGTAGTTGAAATGGCAGCCATAGGCCTGGCGGACGGTGTAGTAGAGGTTTTGTACATCGGCGAACACTGCAATTTTCTTCACCGCACTTCCTCATGACAGCCAGGCGCCAGGGCCCGGAAAGGGTGCCAGTATGCCAGCCACGAGAAGGTTGCCGGGAAAAATCAGACCGGGGCGGCTCAGCGCCCCGGGCCGGGAGGGTCAGACGAAGGAATCGTCGTCACCGAAGGAGGAAGAATCGTCGGAATAGTCGCTGTCGGCAAAGCTGTCCGAGGCGTTGTCGCTGCCCCAGCTGTCATTGCCGGCGAACTTCTGGTCATCGTTGCCCCAGTTGCCGTTGTCACTGGCGGGCGCCGGCTCTTCACGGATGATTTCTTCCACCACCTGCGGCTGTTGCGAGTTGTGGTTGAACAGGCTGCTGATGCCTTCGGCCAGCAACACACCACCGGCCACGCCCGCGGCGGTTTTCATCGCGCCACCGAGGAACCCGCTGCCAATGGGGGCAGCGGCCGGTTGCTGCGGCTGCTGATAGTTCTGTTGCGGCGCTGGCTGGCCAAAGGACGGCCGCGCCGGTTCACGCCAGCCGCCGCCGGAAGAGGCCGGAGCGCTCTGGGCCGGTTGCGGGTCACGGGAACCGCCGCCAAAGATGCTCGACAGGAAACCACCGCTGCTCGCCGGGGCCGGTTGCGCCGACTTGGCCCGCTGCAACTCATCCTGCAATTGCTGTATCTGCTGCGCCTGTTGCTTGTTCTGCGCGTCGAGACTCTTGAGCGCGTGTTCCTGCACCAGGATCGACTGGGTCATGTAGTACCCGGCGGCCGGTTGGCGAGTCATATGCTCCTTGATCCGCGCTTCTGCTTGCGCATCGCGCGGGGCTGAGTCCGTTTCGGCTTGCTGCAACCGTGAAAACAGTCCATCGATCAGGGTTTGCTCTTCGCTGTTCATGGCGACCTCGTTAGATTGCCGGTAGAAATCGTGGCCTTGCCTGTGATCAGGCCAGGTGCTTAACCGTTATGGGGGTGTTACGAGTTGTTTCAATGGTCTTTACTCAAGGTTTACATTTGCTTACCGCTGGCCATGATCGGTTAAAGTGTTGCCCTTGCTTTCAGGCCTGCGATGAACCCGATGAATCCGTTAGACGTATTGCGCGACTCCTTCCGTTTTACCCGAGGCAACCTGGGCGCAATCGTCCAACTGTGCCTGCCATTGGTGATCCTCGAAGCCCTGCTGCAACAGTTGCTCGACCACACGCTCGGCGCGGATGCGTTCCCCGGCTATAGCGTGGTGGTGGGTTTGCTGGTGTACCCGCTGTACACCGGTGCCTTGATCCTGTTTCTCGACGCGCGCACCCGTGGCGAGTCGCCGCGCACCAAGGACATCTGGGCCATGGCCCTGACCCTGTGGCCGCGCTTCGCCCTGCTGACCGCCATGAGCACCCTCCTGATTTTGCTGGGCCTGTCGCTGTATTTCCTGCCGGGCCTGTGGCTGATGGTGGTGTTGGCGTTCGCCGAGTACCTGCTGGTATTGCGCGGCATGCCGGCGCTGGAGGCGATGAAGGAAAGTTTGCGCCTGACCCGTGGGCATTTCTGGCGAATCCTGGTGTGCCTGCTGTGTGTCATGACGCCCCTGTGGCTGCTCAAGGGCGCCAGCGTCGCGGCCTATCCCAACCCCGCGCCGTTGCTGGGGCTGTTGATGGACAGCGCCCACAGCTTCCTGCAACTGTTCACCAGCGTGGTGCTGTTCCGTTTATTCATGCTGATCGGTGGCGATGCCGACGCGCGGTGATATGCTCCACGCCACTCCTGAAACGCCATAAGCCGAGCCGATGACCCGTTTATTGCGCATCACCCTGCTGGGCCTGCTGATCGTCGCAGGCCTGCTGACGGCCCTGATCTACAGCCTGACCTGGCGCCCCGCCGCCAAGGAGACCCTGCCCGTCAGCTGCGTCGCGCCCCGTGCGCCAACCCTGTTGCCCGGGCAGGCGCTCAAGGTCATGACCTGGAACGTGCAATACCTGGCCGGCAAGAACTACGTGTTCTGGTACGACACTGCCGACGGCAGCGGCCCGGACGATCGCCCCACCGTAGAGGATATGGCCGCCAGCCTCGACGAAGTGGCACGGGTGATTCGCGACGAACAACCCGACATCCTGCTGTTGCAGGAACTCGACGAAAACGCCAAGCCTTCCCACTATCAGGACCAACTGGCGCTTTTGCAGGAACGCCTGGTCGACCTCTACCCGTGCAGCGCCCAGGCCTTCGACTGGAAAGCCGACTTCGTGCCCGACCGGCATATCTTCGGCAGCGTCGGCCGCAAGCTGGCGACCCTGAGCCGCTACCAGATCGAACACGCCGAACGCCTGCAATTGCCGGCGCCGGAGGCCAATATCATCAGCCGCCAGTTCCAACCCAAGCCGGCCTTGCTGCTGACCTACCTGCCGCTGAGCGATGGCGGCCAACTGGCGGTGCTCAACACCCGCCTGGATGGCGACGCGCCGGGGCGCAGTGCGGTGCAGGAGCAGGTGCAAACGACGGTGAAGCTGCTGGACAAGTTCGAAGGCCGTGGCACGCCCTGGCTGATCGGCGGGGATTTCAACCTGCTGCCCCTGGGGCAATTCCTGCGTTTGGAGGCGGGTAAGCGCGGGCAGTATTCGCCGGACAGTGAGCTGCATTTACTGTGGGACAAGTACCCGATGATCCCGAGCAACAGCCAATCCAGCGGGATTGATCGTGAGAAATGGCTGACGTACTTTCCCAATGACCCGAGCATCGACGGCCCGGATCGCACCGTCGATTACCTGTTCTACAGCCCGCGGATCAAGCGGGTGGAGGCGAAGGTACGGCAGGAGGATACGTTGCGTATCTCCAACCATCTGCCGGTGATTGCGCGTTTCCTGTTGCCCGCCGCGCAATAACCCACACAACAGGATTAATGTGGGAGGGGCGGTGAGACGATTCGACTTGCCCCCCTCCCACATTTGAATCTCTGCCACGCTTACTTCCGGGGTTTGATCCGCGCGGTCGGCTCGGCTATCAGCGGATCATCCGGCCAGTAATGCTTGGGATACCTGCCCTTCAGATCCTTCTTCACTTCGGCGTAGGTACTGCGCCAGAAGTTCGCCAGATCCTGGGTCACCTGCACCGGCCGCCGTGCCGGGGACAACAGGTGCAACTTCACCACCTGGCGCCCGCCGGCAATGCGCGGGGTGTCGGCCAGGCCGAACAGTTCCTGCAAGCGCACCGCCAGGATCGGCGGCTGTTCGCTGTAGTCCAACCGCACCGATGAACCCGATGGCACCTTCACATGCTGCGGTGCCAGTTCGTCCAGGCGCTGGGGCAGCGGCCAGGGCAGCAGGTTGTGCAGGTAGCTGGAGATATCCAGGTTGGCGAAGTGACTCAGGCGCGAGACTTTGCCCAGGTAGGGCATCAGCCAGTGCTCCAGGCTGGCGAGCAAGGCGCTGTCGCTGACGTCGGGCCATTCGTTGGTGTTGCCGGCGTCCAACTGGCGCAGCAGCAGGACGCGGGATTGCCATTGGCGCAGTTCCGGGGTCCAGGGTAATAGCTCCAGGCCTTTGCGCCGCACCAGGTTGACCAGCGCCTGGCTGCGCGCGGCTTCGTCGAGGCCGGTGAGCGGTTCGCGGCTGAGCACCAGTTCACCGACTTTGCGCTGGCGTTCGGCGCGCAGCACGCCTTCGCGCTCGTCCCAGTCCAGTTGATCGACGTTGCGCACTTGTTCGGCGAGGACCGTGTCGAACAGCGTCGGGTCAAAATCTGCCGCGAGGTAGATGCGTTCTTCGCGCTGGCCTTGGCGGCTGCCGAGGTCGGCGATCACCAGCCATGGCTGTTTCATCAGGCTGTCGGCCTCGGCGAATAATGCCGCGCGGCCATTGGCCAGGCGATATTCGGCACCCCCGGGGCGACGTTGCTGGGCGACACGGTCCGGGTAGGCCAGTGCCAGCAAGGCGCCGAGCCAGCGCGGGTGGTCGGGGTCGGCCACCGGCCGGGTCGCCTGGCCTCTCAAATAACCACGGTATTGCCGCGCCAGTTGCTTGGCGCATTGCACGCCGCCTTGAGTACCGCGCGCACGCTCTTCACCGGACATCAGCGCCAGGCGGCTGTGCAAATCCGCGCCGCCACCGCGCAAAATATCGCGCTCGCCCAACAGTGCCGCGACATCACAGGCCGTGGCCGCCAGCCCCAGGTCCTGCCCGCGCAACAGCAAATGGGCGATGCGTGGATGGGCCGGCAACTCGGCCATCTTCTGGCCATGTGCCGTGAGTTTTTCGTCATTCAAGGCCCCGAGGCGTACCAGCAAATCCTGGGCCTGGGCATAGGCGGCGGTGGGTGGCACGTCGAGCCACACGAGCTGCGTGGGCGTGACGCCCCAGCGCGCCAGCTGCAAGGCCAGGCCGGCGAGGTCTGCGGCGAGGATTTCCGCACTGCCATACGCGGCCAGCCCTTCATGCTGGTCTTCGGACCACAACCGATAACACACCCCTGGCTCCAAGCGCCCGGCCCGGCCCGCGCGCTGGGTGGCGCTGGCGCGGGAGATGCGCTGAGTGTCGAGGCGGGTCATGCCGCTGCCGGGGTCGAAACGCGGCACCCGCGCCAACCCGGCATCGATCACCACACGCACGCCATTGATGGTCAGGCTGGTCTCGGCGATGTTGGTGGCGAGCACCACTTTGCGTTTACCGGCCGGTGCCGGATCGATGGCCGCGCGCTGGGCGTTGAGGTCCAGCTCGCCATGCAGCGGGCAGAGCAACACGTCAGGGCTGTGCCCCAGGGCGTCGGCCAGTTGCTGATTGACCCGGCGAATTTCCGCCTGGCCCGGCAGGAACACCAGCACGCTGCCGGTTTGGTCATGCAAGGCTTCGAGGATGGTTTGCACCACGCGCGGCTCGATAAATTCACCGGCCTGGTGCGGCCGCCCCCAGCGCATCTGCACCGGGAACATGCGCCCCTCACTGCGCAGGATCGGCGCGTCGTCCAGCAGGCTGGCCAGACGCTCGCCTTCGAGGGTGGCGGACATCAGCAGGATTTTCAGCGGTTGCTCGTCGCGAAACAGGTCGCGGCCGTTCAGGCTCAGGGCCAGTGCCAGGTCGGCGTCGAGGCTGCGCTCGTGGAATTCGTCGAAGATCAGCAGACCGACACCGTCCAGTGCCGGATCGTCCTGCAAACGACGGGTGAGGATGCCTTCGGTGACCACTTCGATGCGCGTGTTGGGCCCGACCTTGCTGTCGAGACGGATGCGATAGCCGACGGTTTCACCGACTTTCTCCCCCAGTTCGCTGGCCAGGCGTTCCGCGGCGGCGCGGGCGGCCAGGCGCCGGGGTTCGAGCATCAGGATGGTCTGCCCGGCCAGCCAGGGCTCATTCAACAAGGCCAAGGGCACGCGGGTGGTTTTACCGGCGCCGGGCGGCGCTTCCAGCACGGCTTCATGGCGATTCGCCAAGGCGTCACGCAGGGCGGGTAAAACATCATCGATCGGCAACGAATTCATACTGGCTCCAAAGCAGAGCGGCGAGTATAACGGCGAACTGCCGGATGCCGACGCTGGTCTCAATGGCAGTGCTATATAGTCCCGTATCAACCGTGTTCAGGAGAGCCTCCATGCGTATCGCTTCCCGTGTCATCGGCGGTGTCCTCGCCGTCACCCTGCTGAGCCAACTCACCGCTTGCGGGTCGATTTTCTACCCCGACCGCCGCGGCCAGATCGACGGCAAGATCGACCCGACCATTGCCGTGCTCGATGCCGTTGGCCTGCTGTTCTACGTGATCCCTGGCCTGATCGCGTTCGGCGTCGACTTCGCCACGGGCGCGATCTATTTCGAACCCGGCAAGACCGCCCAGGTCGACCCGGAAAAACTCCACGAAGCCATCGGCGCCGACGGCAAGGTCGACAACGCCAAGCTGCAAAGCATCATCCAGAAGGAAACCGGTCGCACCCTGCCGCTGGACGACCCACGCATGATCCAGTTCAAGGGCAGCGTGCAACAACTTGCGCTCCTGGGCCTGAAACCCGCCGCCTAAGGAACGTTTATGACCAGCAGTCCCGAACACGCCCGGCTGTTGCGCCTGGCCACCCGCGCCTCGGTGGGCGTGGCCTGTGCGTTGATCGTCACCAAGGCGATTGCCTGGTGGCTCAGCGGCTCGGTGAGCATGCTCGCCGGGTTGACCGACTCACTGCTCGATGGTGTGACCTCGCTGCTGAACCTGCTGGCGGTGCATTACGCCCTGCGCCCGGCCGATGACGATCACCGTTACGGCCATGGCAAGGCGGAGTCGCTGGCGGGCATGGCCCAGGCGCTGTTCATTGGTGGCAGTGCGGTGTTGATCGCCTTGCAGGCCTACGAGCGCCTGCAGCATCCGGAACCGGTTGGCGCGCCGTGGCTGAGCATCGGGGTGATCGTGTTTTCCCTGGTACTGACCGTGGCGCTGCTGATGCTGCAACACCGGGTTGTGCGCGAAACCGGCTCCAATGCCGTGCGGGCGGACTCGTTGCACTACCGCTCGGACCTGCTGCTCAACGGCAGCATCCTGGTGGCGCTGGTGCTGGCGGGCATGGGCTTTCATCAGGTCGACGCCTGGTTCGGCCTGGGCATCGCTGCCTACATTTTGTGGAGCGCGATCCAGATCGCCAGGGAAAGCTTTGCGGTGTTGATGGACGAGGAACTGCCGCCGGACGTCAGCCAGCACATGCTGGAACTGGCGCGAGGCGTACCGGGGGTGTTGGGTGCCCATGACCTGCGCACGCGCATCTCCGGCAACCATTGGTTCGTGCAGTTGCACCTGGAACTGCCGGGGGAGTTGACGCTGTCAGTGGCCCACGGCATCAGCGACCAGGCCGCCGATGCCATTCACGCAGCCTACCCGCGCGCCGAAGTGCTGGTGCACGCCGACCCACGGGAAGTGGTCACGGGCGCCAAGGCCTAGTACTGCACCTGATACCCGCGACTGCTCAGGCAGTTGCCCTGGGCCTGGCGGTAGGTTTGCACCACCGCCGGGTCAGGGGCGTAGGTGACGGCCTGCGGGTCGAAGCCGCTTTGTTGCACCGCCCAGCGATAACAGTCGTAACCGTCCTGCTGCACTTGCGCCGGTGACTGCCCGTTGGCGGGATAGGCCACCACGTCATAACCATTGCCTTGCGGTGCTGGCTGCGGCGCCGGCACTTGCGTCGGCGGTTGCACCACCACGTATTGCTGGGTGCTTTGTTCGTAGGCGTAGTAGGCGCCGGCGGCCAGGAACAGCAGCGAGCCACCTACCCACACTTCGCGCGCATAGTCCGGCAGGTAATGCACGCGGATGCCATACGGCGGCGCCACGACCACATAGCGCGGGCCTTGGGGGCGGTACCAGTAGCCGCCGGAGAAGAAGTAATCCTGGCCACGGTACGGCACCCGGTAGTTGCGGTCGGGGAAGCGGTCGACGACATAGCCAGGCCGATACTGGGGGCCGGGGCCCCAGCCGTTGCCATGGCCGTCGGGGCGACCTGGCCAGCGGTTATCGTTGGGATGCCCGTTGTAGCCCGGCCGCGAACCTGGGCCGCCGGCCTCCCAATTGCGGTTATCGTCGTTGCGTCGAGGAATGTCACGGTAGTAACCCTGACGGGGTTCCTGGGTCTGGCGCACGGTATCGGGGCGACTCTGGATCGGCAGGTTATTCGCAGGCTGCGGGGCTGGCCGAGGCTGTTCGGCACCTTGCGGGCGACCTTGCCACTGCCCGCCACCGTGGGGCGGTTGCTCGGCACGATCAAAATGCGGGTTCTGTGGACGTGGCTGATTGTTTTCCGGCCGGGGTTGAGTGTTCTGGGGCTGCGGGCGCGGTTGGTTATTTTGCGGGCGCGGTTGTTCGTTACCTTGACCTTGCCGACCACCCTCCGGCCCTCTTTCATGCTGGCCGCCACCCTCAGGGCGCGGCTCGTCGGCCATCACTTGCGTGCCGACGGTGACCATCAGCAAACCTACACCTGCCATACGCCAGATGCGCTTCATGCTATTCCTCACTGCGGATAAGGGCCTGGAAGGTCCGGCCTCATAGATGAGACTGGAAAAGCCTCGCCCGGTTCTGAGACAGGTTATCAGTCACAAGAACAATTTTCTTAAGGCAAAAGAAAAGGGGTGACCCGTCGGCCACCCCTTGAGAACTTCGTCCATGCTCAACGCTTTTGACGTTGGCTCACCTCACGCCGTCTTGTGGACAGTGTGCAGCCTGGAGGCCGGCTCGACCCTGCTGGGGTGGCGGCCGCAGCAAGCCTGATTGGGCGAGCTGCTGTGGACTGTTGTCCAGGCGGTGATTCTGTTGATAACGATACAGGCCAGAGCCGGACAGATGATTGCGAAGATTGCGTCAATAAACAGTGCTTGCGCAATTTTTAACCCTTCATGGATAATTCACCGCAATAGTTACGACAAAGGCCAACCCAATGAGCAAGCTTGACCGATACGACCTGAGTATTTTGGCGGAATTGCAGCGCGACGCGAGGATCTCCAACCAGGAGTTGGCCGAGCGTATCGGCCTGTCGCCTTCGCCCTGCTCGCGCCGGGTCAAGCAGTTGGAGGACGACGGCTACATCGCACGCCAGGTCGCCCTGCTCGACCGCAAGATGCTCGGCCTGAGCCTCACCGCCTATGTGCTGATCGGCATGGACCGCCACACCCCCGAGCGTTTCGAGAACTTCGAAGCGGCCATCCGCACCCTGCCCCAGGTGCTGGAATGCAGCTTGGTGACGGGGATGGATGCTGACTATCAGTTGAAAGTGGTGGTGCCGGACATGGACCACTATCAGAAACTGCTGCTGGGCCACCTCACCCGGATCGAAGGCGTGACCAGCGTGCGCTCGAGCTTTGTGCTGAACCAGGTGCTCAACAGCACCGAGCTGCCGCTGACCCACCTGCGCACCTGATCTCATGAACAATGAAGATCAAATGTGGGAGGGGGCTTGCCCCCGATGGAGTATCAGTCACCAGATACACAGCCTGACACACCGCTATCGGGGGCAAGCCCCCTCCCACATTTGGCCTGTGTTTCAACAGTGAAGCCTGCGTGCGACGCACCGACGCAGGTCAATGTTGCGCCTGTGACGCTGCCGTATACTTGCCGCTTGCCCCGTTGGAAGAGCCCATGAACAACATCGACCCCGCCCTGTTCGAAGAATGGATGATGACCGGCCTGGTCACTATCCTGATCATTTTCATGGGCTTTATCGTCTGGGACCTGGCAAAGAAATCCAAGGCCGGGCGCTTTGGTTCGTTCATCCTGTTTTTCGTACTGGGCCTGGGCGTGGCCGCGTTCATCATCAAGAGCGTGGTGATCGGCCTGATCGAATCCGGCGCGTTATAAACGCGCCGGCACTTCCTTCCATTGGCCTTGGTCCAGGCCGTCGATTGTCCAATCGCCGATACGCACCCGCACCAGGCGCAAGGTCGGCAGGCCCACGGCGGCGGTCATGCGCCGAACCTGGCGGTTACGCCCCTCTCGAATCACCAGTTCAAGCCAGTACGTCGGTAGGTTTTTGCGAAAGCGCACCGGCGGGTTGCGTGGCCATAACGCCGGTTCATCCAGACGCCGGGCCTCGGCGGGCAAGGTTTTGCCGTCGTTGAGCTCTACGCCGTCGCGCAGGCGTTGCAGCAATGCTTCGGTGGGTTCGCCTTCCACCTGCACCCAGTAGGTTTTCGCCAGCTTGTGCTTGGGGTCGGCAATACGCGCCTGCAACTGGCCGTCGTTGGTCAGCAACAACAGACCTTCGCTGTCACGGTCCAGGCGACCTGCCGGGTAGATGCCGGGGACGTCGATAAAGTCCTTGAGCGTCGCGCGCCCGCCTTCGTCGCTGAACTGGGTCAGCACATCGAAGGGTTTATTGAACAGGATCAACTTCGGCTCGGCCGGCGGCGCCTTGGCAACACGGCGCGCGGCAGAATACGGAGGTTTCACGCCAGGGCGGCGCGAATCGGGACGGGTGGGACGGGACATGGCAAAGGAACATCTAACGGTCAGGACCGACAATGCTAGTGGCCTGACCGCTAAATGACCATCCCAACCGCTTAGCGGAACGGCGGCTCGTCGAAGCTGCGCAGTTTGCGCGAGTGCAACGAGTTGAGTTCGGTGCGCAACAGGTCCACCGCCTCGATGCCGATCTTCAAGTGCTGGCTGACCGCACGTTCGTAGAACGCGTTGGCCGAGCCCGGCAGCTTGATCTCGCTGTGCAGCGGCTTGTCCGACACACACAACAACGTGCCGTACGGTACGCGCAAGCGGTAGCCCTGGGCAGCGATGGTGCCGCTTTCCATGTCCACCGCCACGGCGCGCGACAGGTTGATCAACGGCCGTTCCTGGGCCCAGCGCAGTTCCCAGTTGCGGTCGTCGTAGGTCAGCACGGTGCCGGTACGCAGGCGTTTTTTCAGTTCTTCGCCTTTCTCACCGGTGACATTCGCCGCCGCCTGCTGCAAGGCCATCTGCACTTCGGCCAGGGCCGGGATCGGGATGTTCGGCGGTACCACCCGGTCGAGAATCCCATCGCGGCGCATATAGGCGTGGGCCAGTACGTAGTCGCCGATGGTCTGGGATTGGCGCAGGCCGCCACAGTGGCCAATCATCAGCCAGCAATGCGGACGCAGCACCGCCAGGTGGTCGGTGATGTTCTTGGCGTTGGACGGGCCGACACCGATGTTCACCAGGGTCACGCCGTGGCCATCGCTGGCCTGCAGGTGATAGGCCGGCATCTGGTAGCGGTGCCACACTACGCCGGCGGCAATCGCCGAGGCTTCGCCGTGGTCCATGCTCTTGTCGATGATGACGTTGCCCGGCAGCACCATGCGGATAAAACGCGGGTCGCTGCGCAGTTGTTCCAGGCCATGCAGGATGAACTGGTCGACATAGCGGTGGTAGTTGGTCAGCAGGATCCACGGCTGCACATGGCGCCAGTCGCTGCCGGTGTAATGCACCAGCCGACGCAGGGAAAAGTCCACGCGGGCCGCATCGAACAGGGCCAGGGGCAGCGGGTCGGTGTTTTCCCAGTCGTAAAGGCCATCGGCGATGCCGTCGGTGGCGGCCGACAGGTCGGTGCTGGGGAACACGCGCGCCAAGGTCGCGGCGGTCACACCGGAGCCGGCCAGTTCGTCGCCCTGCTCCACCACGTACGGATAAGGAATGTTCTGCTGGCTGACGCCCACTTCCACGGTCACGGTGAAGTCGTGCATCAGCGGCACCAGTTGTTCCAGCAAATACTTACGGAACGCCGCCGGATGCGTGACGGTTACGCTGTAGGTCCCAGGTAACTGGACCTTGGCATACGCCCGGGTAGTCTGTGGGACTTCGCCGTGGCAGTGGTAAGTCAGGCGCAGTTCCGGGTAGCGAAACAGCGCGCGTTGTTCGGCGTCGGGTTCGACGCGGTCCTTGAGGTATTGCTTGAGGGCTTGATTGAGCGCGCCGGTAGCCCGCTCATGCAGGGCCGCCAGCCGATCCACGGCTTCTTCGGCGGTTTGAACGACAACAAAAGCTTCGGTCACGGTAAGCATCCTGTGTTCTGACTTGCAGGCCTTTATCTTGCCTGTATCCCTGTCAGACGCAAACCTTGAATTGGAGTGCCCTCTCAAGATGGCTGCAAGCCCCTTCCCACATGTGGACCGTGTTTATTCAGATACATTGGGGCTTGAGCGCGCGACGATGGCCCCGACATCGACGCCACGTGGCAAGGTGCCGTAGACGCGGCCAGACGACTGGCCCAAACGGCTGGCGATAAAACCATCGCTGACCGCCGCATGACCGGCCTCCAGCAGCAACTTGGCCTGTAGCGCCACGGCAATATCTTCGGTCAACTGCCGCGCGCGGTACTGGATGTCCTGGGTGTCCATGAACGCCGACTTCAGGTGTTCGATCTGCCGTGCCAGTTGCCTATCGCCATGCCCGTCACCGAGTTCGACAAACAGCGCTTCCAGCACGCCGGGCTCCTTGGACAGTGCGCGCAGCACGTCCAGGCATTGCACATTGCCGGAACCTTCCCACGTCGAATTCACCGGCGCCTCACGGTACAGGCGCGGCAGGATGCTGTCCTCCACGTAGCCCGCGCCGCCCATGCATTCGGCGGCTTCGTTGATCATCGCCGGGGCGCGCTTGCAGATCCAATACTTGCCCACCGCCGTTACCAGCCGAGCGAACTTGGCTTCGCGCTCATCGCCCAGGTTGTCCAGGGCGCAGCCCATGCGCATGCTCAAGGCCAGCGAGGCTTCGCTTTCCAGGGCGAGGTCGGCCAGCACGTTTTGCATCAGCGGCTGCTCGCTGAGCACACGGCCACCGACCCGGCGATGAGCACAGTGATGGCTGGCCTGGGTCAGCGCCTGGCGCATCAAGGCGCTGGAACCGACCATGCAATCGAAACGGGTCATGGCAACCATCTCGATAATGGTGGGCACGCCACGCCCCTCTTCACCGATCATCCAGGCCAGGGCCCCACGAAACTCCACTTCACTGGACGCATTGGAGCAGTTGCCCAATTTGTTTTTCAGGCGCTGGATATAGAACTCGTTGCGGGTGTCATCCGGGCGGTGCCGGGGCAGCAGGAAACAGGTCAGGCCTTTGTCGGTCTGGGCCAGGGTCAGGAAGGCATCGCACATCGGCGCGGAGCAGAACCACTTGTGACCGACCAGTTCATAGGCTTGCCCGGGCCCGCCGGCGCCCACCGGATAGGCGCGGGTGGTGTTGGCGCGCACGTCGGTGCCGCCCTGCTTCTCGGTCATCGCCATGCCGATGGTTGCACCGGCCTTGTGGGCAATGCCGACATTGCGCGGGTCATAGTGGGTGCTGAGGATTTTCGGCAGCCAGGTCTGCGCCAGGTCCGGTTGCAAGCGCAGGGCCGGGACGCAAGCGAAGGTCATGGTCAGTGGGCAGCCGGTGCCGGCCTCAGCCTGGCTGTGCAGGTAGGTCAGGGCAGCACGCGCCACGTGGGCGCCGGACTGTGGATGGGCCCACGGCAGCGACGGCAGGCCATGCTCGACCGCGGTGCCCATCAGCTCGTGGTAGGCCGGGTGAAACTCCACCAGATCGATGCGATGCCCATACCGGTCATGGCTGCTGAACACCGGTTTGTTCTGGTTGGCCAGGAACCCGGCCGCCATCAGCGGCCCGCCGGCCAACGCCCCGTAGGCATCGATGCGCGCCTGCGCCCAGCCGGCGCCAAAGCGCCGTGACCAGTCTTGCAGGGGCACGTCGATGCGGTACAGATTGGTGCCGTCCAGGGAGGGCGGCTGGTTGGTGACGTCGTGGGTTTCGGCGAACTGATGCAGGTTCATGACGGGCCTCCTGGAAAAAAGGCCTTGTCGAATGCGCACCTCCCCATAAAGGCGCAGATCGATTGAGGCCGGTTTTTTCAGTTAAGCACCGTCATCCGGGTTAAAAAAGTGGCATACGCGCCGAATGCCCGGCGCTTTCGCCCTCGAGCGCGCTCAACAAGTGGCGCTCCAGTACCGCCTGCAACGCCTCGAAGCGCACCGGCTTGGCCAGGCGGTCGGTGATGCCGATGCCATGACCGCGCTCGCGCTCGGACGTATTCAGCGACGTACTCAAGGCGATCACCGGCAATTCACCGCAGCCAGGCAGTGCACGGATCTGACAACACAACGAGAAGCCGCCTTCGGGCACATCCAGCAAGACCGCGTCGAAGCTTTGCCCCTGCAAGGCCGCCAACGCCGCCGAGCCACTGTCCACGATTTTCACCCGGTAACCCAGCTTGAGCAACATGCCGCGCACCACCAACTGGCCGACGCTGTTGTCATCCACCAGCAATACCGCGCAATCCTGGGGCGCGCGTTGCCGGCCGGGCGCCGGTTTTGCTTCCGGCGGCACCGGGCTGACGTTCACGTCCAACTGGAAGCGGCTGCCCTTGTGCGGCTCGGAATGATGGGTAAGGCGTCCGCCCAACAGCTCGATCAATTGCCGGCAGATGGCCAGGCCGATACCCAGGCCGCCGTATTCGCGGGTCATGGAGCCATCGAGCTGGAAAAAGCGCTGGTACAAGGTCGCCTCGTCAAGGAAGGCGAAGCCAATACCGGTGTCGGTCACAATGAAGCTCAGGCGCACGTCGCCATCACTGTGAGGCACACCCACCACCCGCAGGCGCACGGAACCTTCGCGGGTGAACTTGAACGCATTGTCCAACAGGCAATCCAGGCACTGGAGCAGTTTGTCGGCGTCGCCCACCATGCGGTCCGGCAGCTCATCGGCCACATCAATGGAAAACGCCAGGCCTTTGCCTTGGGCACTGGTGGTGAATTGCTGGCGCAAGGTGTCGAGCACGCCCCGCAGGCTGAATACCCGAGGCTGGGCACTCAGGCGCCCGGCCTGCAATTCGGTGAGGGTGAGGATGCCATTGACCATGCGCATCATGTCCCGTGCCGAACCGGCGGCCGTTTGCTGGTACTGCGCCAGGTCGTCGTCCAGCGGCACCGTTTGCATCAGCTCAAGGGAGCCGATCACACCGTTCATGGGCGTGCGCAGTTCGTGGGTCAGCGTCGCGAGGAATTCATCCTTGAGACGGTTGCTGCGGGCCAGTTGCTGGTTGAGCACTTCGAGCTTCTGGCTGGCATCGAACAGGATCTGCGCCTGCTGCTCACGCATGGCATTGATACGGTCGGCGAGGGCCAGGGATAACAGCGCCACTTCAATTGCCGAGCCGATCTGGCTGGCGTACATGGTGAGGAACACATTGGGCAAGTAGCCCAGCACCATCAGCGTGTTCACCACGCCACCCAGCAGGAACGCCGACCAGGCGATGATGAAATACCGCGCCACTCGCTGGCCGCAGTACCAGGCCTTGATGGCGGCGACGAAGATGGTCACGGTGAATACCAGCGCCAGGCCGGTCGCCAGGCGCAAGGCCAGGGCGTAGCTGGTCAGCAGCGCCAGCGCCATCACTGCGCCGCCGCACACCGCCAGTGCCAGCAAGAGCCGGTTGAGCCAGCGGCTGTGCTGCGCGGTATGCAGGAAGCTGCGGGCAAACAGGCTGCCGAACAGCGCCGCCGAACCGATCAGCAACGGCACCGCCGCATTCGCCCACCACGGGTTGTTCGGCCAGAAGTACTGCACGGCCACGCCATTGACCGACAGCTGGTACAGGCCAAACGAGGCGATATAGAGGATGTAATACAGGTAGCTGGTGTCGCGCACGCTCAGGTAGATGAACAGGTTGTAGACCAGCATCCCCAGCAGGACGCCATAGATCACCCCCAGCACCGACAGGCGCAGCGGTTGTTGCTCCAGGTAAGCGGTGCCGGCCCAGAGCGTCAACGGCGCCTGTATCGAGCCCTCGCTTTGCAGGCGCAGGTAGAGCGTTTGCTGCTGGTCGGGCACGAAATTGAGCTTGAACAGGTAGTTGCTCTGGCTGACCTCACGGCTGGAAAAAGGCAGCGCACTGCCGGTACGGCTGGCCAACCGATAGTTGCCGGTGCCATCGTTCTGGTACAGGTCCAGATGATTCAGCGGCGGGTAAGCCAACTCCAGGAACCAGGTGCGGGGGGCACGGGGGTCCTTGGCCACGTAATGCAGGTCGACCTTGAGCCAGAACACCGAGCGCGAATAGCCGGCGTTGAGGGTGGCTTTGTCATGGTGCTTGAATTGAGCGGCGTAGGCGGGGGAGCTTACTTCGGCGATGGTGAGGGCATCGGTGGGGTCTTCGAGCACTTGCATGGCTCGGCCCAGCGGCAGGCTTCGGGTGTCCTGGTTGAACTCGATGGCGCTGGCGAGCATCGGTAGCCCGCACAACAATAAGATCAGCAAATAGCGCATGCGAGCCCCAGCGTGGCCTGTCCGGTTATGTCAAAAGCCCCCCATTCCTTTTGAGAAGACGTACACCGGCGGTACAGTTAAGTTGTTTGAATCCACTTTAGCATAGCCGCTAAAGGCCATTGGACACCATTGAAATAATTTTTTGAAAGGCTCTAGAACAAGGCTTTCAGAGCGTTTTCGCAGCCGAGCACACGCCAAAAAAGCGGCGTTTGCGCGACAACATTCAACCATCGCCCGAAGGCCCCGCCAAAAGCGTTTGGTGGTAAGCTCGCGCACCATGAATATCTACAGCTCTCGCCCCGTTGTCCTCTGTCTCTCCGGCCATGATCCCAGTGGTGGCGCCGGCTTGCAGGCAGATATCGAAGCCCTGCTCGCCCAAGGCTGCCATGCGGCCCCGGCCGTCACTGCCCTGACCGTGCAGAACACCGTCAATGTCAGCGATTTCCGCGTACTGGACCGTGAGTGGGTAATGGCCCAGGCCAATGCCGTCCTCGGTGACTCCGACGTGGCGGCGGTCAAGCTGGGCATGCTCGGCTCCACCGCGATGGTCGACACCGTGGTCGAACTGCTGCAGGCGCACCCGCACCTGCCGGTGGTGTGCGACCCGGTGCTGCGCGCCGGCGGCGGTGGCAGCCTGGGCAAGGACGAAGTCGGCTACGCCATGCGCGAGCGGCTGCTGCCGTTATCGCTGATCGCCACGCCGAACCTGCCTGAAGCCCGCATCCTCGCCGAACTGCCCGAGGGCACCGCCGACGAATGCGCCGCGAAGCTGTTGCCGTTCATCAAGCACCTGTTGATCACCGGCGGCCATGGCGATGAGCATGAAGTGCACAACCGTCTCTACAGCCGTGATGGCACGCGCCAGACCTTTACCTGCCAGCGTCTGCCCGGCAGCTATCACGGTTCGGGCTGCACCCTGGCCAGCGCCCTGGCCGGACGGATCGCCCAAGGCGAAGGGCTGGTGAGTGCGGTGCAGTCGGCACTTAACTACACTTGGCGCACCCTGCGTGATGCCGAACAACTCGGCCAGGGCCAGTTCGTACCGCGCCGGCTGCCGCTGGATTTCTGCTCGTAACTATCTGCTCTTAACAGCAAGAGGCCTGCCCGATGAAACTACGTGGCCTTTACGCCATTACCGACAGCCAACTGTTGGCCGGCAAGTTCCTCGCCTACGTCGAAGCGGCATTGGACGGTGGCGTGACCCTGCTGCAGTACCGCGACAAAAGCAGCGACGAAGCCCGGCGCCTGCGCGAAGCGGAAAAACTGCGGGAGCTGTGCTCGCGCTACAAGACCCAGCTTATTATCAATGATGACTTCGACCTGGCCGCGCGCCTGGGCGTCGGCGTGCACCTGGGCCAGACCGATGGCCCCCTGACGCCGGCCCGTGCGCTGCTCGGTTCCAAGGCGATCATCGGCGCCACCTGCCACGGCCAGATCGAACTGGCCGAACAGGCAGCAAGGGAAGGCGCCAGTTATGTCGCCTTCGGCCGCTTCTTCAATTCCAACACCAAGCCGGGCGCTCCGGCCGCCACCGTTGAAATGCTCGCCGAGGCCCGCAAGCGCCTGCATGTGCCGATCTGCGTGATCGGCGGCATCACCCTGGAAAACGCCGGACCGCTGGTGGCCCAGGGTGCCGACCTGCTGGCCGTGGTCCACGGCCTGTTCGGTGCCGACAGTACCCAGGAAGTCACGCGCCGCGCCCGCGCCTTCAACGCATTAATCAAATCCTGAATTCAGAGAGCCCTCACCATGTCTCGTTCCGAAACCCTGTTTGCCGATGCCCAGAAACACATCCCCGGCGGTGTGAACTCCCCCGTGCGTGCGTTCAAAAGCGTGGGCGGCACGCCGTTGTTCTTCAAGCATGCCGAAGGCGCCTACGTCATCGACGAAGATGACAAGCGCTACGTGGATTACGTCGGCTCCTGGGGCCCGATGATCCTCGGCCACAGCCACCCCGACGTGCTGGACGCCGTGCGCAGGCAACTGGAGCACGGCCTGTCCTACGGCGCGCCGACCGCCATGGAAACCGAGATGGCCGATCTGGTCTGCAGCATCGTGCCGTCGATGGAGATGGTGCGCATGGTCAGCTCCGGCACCGAAGCCACCATGAGTGCGATTCGCCTGGCCCGTGGTTTCACCGGCCGCGACAGCATCATCAAGTTCGAAGGCTGCTACCACGGCCATTCCGACAGCCTGCTGGTCAAAGCCGGTTCCGGCGCGCTGACCCAAGGCGTACCCAGCTCGGCAGGCGTACCGGCAGCGTTCGCCAAACACACCCTGACCCTGCCGTTCAACGACATCGGCGCCGTCGAGCAGATGCTCAGCGAAGTCGGCCAGGACGTAGCGTGCATCATCGTCGAGCCGGTGGCCGGCAACATGAACTGCGTGCCACCCGCCCCGGGCTTTCTGGAAGGCCTGCGCGAACAGTGCGACAAGCACGGCGTGGTGCTGATTTTCGACGAAGTGATGACCGGCTTCCGCGTTGCCCTCGGCGGCGCCCAGGCGCACTACGGCGTCACGCCGGACCTGAGCACGTTCGGCAAGATCATCGGGGGCGGCATGCCCGTGGGCTGCTTCGGCGGCAAGCGCGAAATCATGCAGCACATCGCGCCGCTGGGCCCGGTGTACCAGGCCGGCACACTCTCGGGTAACCCGCTGGCCATGGCGGCCGGCCTGACCACCCTGCGCCTGATCAGCCGCCCGGGCTTCCACGCCGAGCTGACCGACTACACCACCCGCCTGCTGGACGGCCTGCAACAGCGCGCCGACGCCGCCGGTATCCCGTTCGTGACCACGCAAGCGGGCGGCATGTTTGGGCTGTACTTCAGCGGTGCCGATGACATCGTCACCTTTGATGATGTGATGGGCAGCGATGCCGACCTGTTCAAGCGCTTCTTCCACCTGATGCTGGAGGGCGGCGTGTACCTGGCACCGAGTGCCTTCGAAGCCGGCTTCACCTCGATCGCCCATGGCGATGCCGAGCTGAAACTGACTCTGGATGCCGCCGAGCGCGCCTTCGCCGCCCTGAAATAAGCCGGAGCAAAAACCTGACGTCGCTGTGGGCGGCGTCAGATTTGCTACTTTGCCTACAGGGATTTCCTTATTTTTCCGAGAATTTACCTGCGATCCGGCAGATAACTTGCCTAAGCAGCAGAAAAACGAGTAAAGACTTTGTAAGCAGAGGCCTGCTTATTTCATAATGCGCGCTTATTGGATCCCCCGAGGATCCGCGCGCCCCGTCAGAGGTAAGTCGATTCCCATGAAACGCACCGGCCGCACCCTGGTACTGGGCTGCCTGTTGCTCCTTCAGCCGCTGCTGGCACATGCCCAGGCAGGCGGCAACTCGTTGTTAATCCCAGCGATGGGTCGTTGCACCCTCAATACCCAGCCGGACAGCCAGGCCGAAGCCCTGAGCGCGTGTCAGAAACAGGCCGACGGCGGGGATGCGCAGGCGCAATACGAGTTGGGCGAGTACTACCACGACAGCAAGAACCCGGCCCGTGATCTCAACAAAGCCTTGAGCTACTTCGAGAAAGCCTCGCTGCAGGGCCACGCCCAGGCGCAGTTCCAGCTCGGCACCATGTTCTTCAAAGGCGAAGGCGTGCCGGCCAATAACGTCCAGGCCTATATCGTGCTGAAAATGGCCGCGGTCAACGGCGCCGAAGACGCGCTGGACACCGCCGACGAAGTCGCCGAGCACATGCAACGCGATGAATTGGAAGTGGCCACCCAGGTCCTGGGGCAGATTTTCCGCAACTACCTGCTGGAGCTGCAGAGTGCCGATGGGCGCTCGCCCTTCTCACCCCTGCCCTGACACCCAGCCTATTTCTCAGGCATCGGCATCGGAAACGGCATGACATTGCTCATGCCCCGGGCTTCGCTGATTTTCGGCGTGCCCAGGCGCTCGACTTCGTCGATGCGCACGATCGAATGCATCGGCACAAAACTGCGCACCACGCCTTCGAACTGGGCCTTGAGCTTTTCCTCGCCCGGGTCGACGACCAGCTGTGTGCGCTCGCCAAAGACGAACTCTTCCACTTCCAGGAAACCCCACAGATCACTTTGATAGATCTGCTTGGCGTACATTTCGAACACCTGGCCCTGGTTGAGGAAAATCACCTTATAGATTGGAGCTTCACGTTTGGTCATGGTGGGTGAGGAACACATGGGGGATATAAAAGAGGGCGCGAACTATAGCATGGCACCCGATGCACAGTGCTAGGAACCGATGGGCATGCCCCCTATAATGCGCGGTTCTTTACCACCAGTTGACGATTCCCATGGCCAAGAAGCTTTATATCGAAACCCACGGTTGCCAGATGAACGAGTACGACAGCTCGCGCATGGTCGACCTGCTGGGTGAACACCAGGCCCTGGAAGTCACCGCCCGCGCCGAAGATGCCGACGTGATCCTGCTCAATACCTGCTCGATCCGCGAGCGGGCCCAGGACCGTGTGTACTCGCAGCTGGGCCGCTGGCGCGAATTGAAACTGGCCAACCCGGACATGGTGATCGCCGTCGGCGGTTGCGTGGCCAGCCAGGAAGGCGCCGCGATCCGCGACCGTGCGCCGTATGTCGACGTGGTCTTCGGCCCACAGACCCTGCACCGCCTGCCGGAAATGATCGACGCCGCACGCATCACCAAGCTGCCCCAGGTCGACGTCTCGTTCCCGGAAATCGAAAAATTCGACCACTTGCCTGAACCGCGCATCGACGGGCCGAGCGCCTACGTGTCGGTGATGGAAGGCTGCAGCAAGTACTGCACCTTCTGTGTGGTGCCCTACACCCGTGGCGAAGAAGTCAGCCGGCCGTTTGACGACGTGCTCGCAGAAATCATCCACCTGGCCGAAAACGGCGTGCGCGAAGTGACCCTGCTGGGCCAGAACGTCAACGGCTATCGCGGCCTGACCCACGACGGGCGCCTGGCTGACCTGGCGGAGTTGATCCGCGTGGTCGCTGCGGTGGATGGCATCGAACGCATTCGCTACACCACCTCGCACCCGCTGGAATTCTCCGACAGCCTGATCCAGGCCCATGCCGACGTGCCGGAACTGGTCAAGCACCTGCACTTGCCGGTGCAGTCGGGCTCGGACCGCATCCTCTCGGCGATGAAACGCAACCACACCGCCCTGGAATACAAATCCAAACTGCGCAAATTGCGCGCAGCGGTGCCGGGCATCTGCATCAGTTCGGACTTTATCGTCGGCTTCCCTGGCGAAACCGAGAAAGACTTCCAGCAGACCATGAAGCTGATCGAAGACGTCGGTTTCGACTTCTCCTACTCGTTCGTCTACAGCCAGCGCCCCGGCACCCCGGCGGCAGACCTGTTGGATGAAACCCCGGAAGCGCTGAAAAAAGAGCGCTTGAACGCGCTGCAACATCGCCTCAACCAGCAGGGTTTCGAGATCAGCCGACAAATGGTCGGTTCGATCCAGCGCATCCTGGTCACCGACTACTCGAAAAAAGACCCTGGCGAATTGCAGGGCCGTACCGAGAACAACCGGATCGTCAACTTCCGTTGCGATAATCCAACATTGATCGGTCAGTTTGCCGATGTGCATATCGATGCGGCGCAACCGCACTCGCTGCGCGGCTCGCTGGTGCAATAAACCAAGTTTCTGTAGGAGCGAGCTTGCTCGCGAAAAACCTGAGGGCACCGCGTATATTCAGGCTGCACGCGTTATCGTTGACGTTTTTCGCGAGCAAGCTCGCTCCTACAGAATCGCCGTCAGCCAATATGCTCCGTTTAAGTGCTTTCGCACCCGGCGTGCTGGCGTTATCCTCTCTTTCACCTAAACAGCCAAAGGGCGGCTAAAAGCAACCTTGAACGCACCCATAGCAGAACCCCATCGTTTTCTCCTCGAGCCCTTTGAGGCTCGCCGTTTCGCCAACCTGTGCGGACAGTTCGACGAGCACCTGCGCCTGATCGAACAACGCCTGAGCATCGAGATCCGCAATCGCGGCAATCAGTTCGAGCTTATTGGTGAACCCCAACACACCACGTCTGCAGAAAACCTGCTGCGCCGTCTCTACCGTGAAACCAAGGGTAGCGAGCTGTCGCCGGAAACGGTGCACCTGTACCTGCAGGAATCCGCCGTGGAAGACCTGGCCAACAACCCGGTGGCCGAAGCCAGCGTGGCCCTGCGTACCAAAAAAGGCATGATTCGCCCGCGCGGCTTGAATCAGCAGCGCTACGTCAAGGAAATCCTCGGCAACGACATCAACTTCGGCATCGGCCCCGCCGGTACCGGCAAGACCTACCTGGCCGTGGCCTGTGCGGTCGACGCCCTGGAGCGCGAACAAGTACGCCGCATCCTGCTGGTGCGCCCAGCGGTCGAGGCCGGTGAAAAACTCGGCTTCCTGCCCGGCGACCTGGCCCAGAAGATCGACCCGTACCTGCGCCCGCTCTACGACGCGCTGTACGAGATGCTCGGCTTTGAATACGTGGCCAAGCTGATCGAGCGCCAGGTGATCGAGATCGCCCCGCTGGCCTACATGCGCGGCCGCACCTTGAACAACAGCTTCATCATCCTCGACGAAAGCCAGAACACCACCGTCGAGCAGATGAAGATGTTCCTCACCCGGATCGGTTTCGGCTCCACCGCCGTGATCACCGGTGACGTCACCCAGGTCGACCTGCCCAAGGGCACCAAGTCCGGCCTGGCCCAGGTGATCGAGGTGCTCAAGGACGTGCCGGGTATCAGCTTCACGCACTTCATGCCCAAGGACGTGGTCCGCCATCCGCTGGTGCAGCGCATTGTCGAAGCCTACGAGCGCTTCGACCACCGCGATGACGCAGCGGCCAAGGACGTTCGCCGCGATGCTTGAGCTTGACCTGCAGCTGGCCACCGAAGCCCCCGCCCCCAGCGAAGCCCAATTCCGCGAGTGGTGCGCCCTGGCCCTGCGCCAGCGCAGCGCCGACTCGGAACTGACCATCCGCCTGGTGGACGAGCCCGAGGGCCGCGAGCTGAACCACACCTGGCGCCAGAAGGACTACGCGACCAACGTGCTGTCGTTTCCCGCCGACGTACCCGATGAGTTGCTGGATATCCCCCTGCTGGGCGACCTGGTGATCTGCGTCGAGGTGGTCGAGCGTGAAGCGAAGGAACAAGGCAAGGAACTTGAGGCCCACTGGGCCCATCTAGTCATCCACGGCTGCTTGCATCTCTTGGGTTACGACCATATAGACGATGAAGAAGCCGAGGAAATGGAAGCACTGGAACGAACGTTGCTTGCAGAATTGGGTCACCCGGATCCATATGCAGACGACGAAAACTGATCAACACTCAACTGTCACATCAAAGGATTTAGAGTAATCGCTATGAGCGAAGACCGATCGAGCAACGGGCAAAAGTCATGGCTGGGTAAACTGACCCAGGCTTTTGCCCACGAGCCGAAAAACCGCCAGGAGCTGCTGGAGCTGCTGCGCGAGGCCCACCAGAACAAGTTGCTGGACAGCGAAGCGCTGGCCATCGTCGAAGGCGCCATCCAGGTGGCTGACCTGCAGGTTCGGGACATCATGGTCCCGCGCTCGCAGATGATCAGCATCAAGGCGACCCAGACCCCACGGGAATTCCTCCCGGCCGTGATCGACTCGGCGCACTCGCGCTACCCGGTGATCGGTGAAAGCCATGACGACGTCATGGGCGTCCTGCTGGCCAAGGACCTGCTGCCGCTGATCCTCAAGGAGAACGGTGACAGCTTCAACATCAAGGACTTGCTGCGTCCGGCCACCTTCGTGCCTGAATCCAAGCGCCTGAATGTGCTGCTGCGCGAATTTCGCGCCAACCACAATCACATGGCCATTGTGATCGACGAATACGGCGGCGTGGCGGGCCTGGTGACCATCGAAGACGTGCTGGAACAGATCGTCGGCGACATCGAAGACGAACACGACGTCGAAGAAGACAGCTATATCAAGCCGCTGCCCAGCGGTGACTTCCTGGTCAAGGCGCTGACGCCGATCGAGAACTTCAACGAGTTCTTCGACAGCGAATTCTCCGACGACGAGTTCGACACCGTCGGTGGCCTGGTGATGAGTGCGTTCGGGCACCTGCCCAAGCGTAACGAAACCACCGAGATCGGCGCCTATCGCTTCCGCATCCTGAATGCCGACAGCCGCCGCATCCACTTGATTCGCCTGACACCTATTGCCCGCTAAGGATTGATATGCAGCGCCTAACCCGCCCCGGCTGGCCCGGTAACCTGCTGGCCGTGGTGGCCGGCGCCATCACCACCCTGGCGCTGGCGCCGTTCGACCTGTGGCCATTTGCACTGGTCGCGGTCGGATTGTTTTATATCGGGCTGCGGGAACTGACGCCGCGCCAGGCCCTGGGCCGTGGCTGGTGCTTCGGGTTCGGCCTGTTTGGCGCCGGCACCAGCTGGATCTACTACAGCATCCACCACTTCGGCGGCGCTTCGGTGCTGCTGGCGGGGTTCCTGATGCTGTTGTTCACCGCCGCCATTGCCTGGTTCTTCGCCCTGCCCGCGTGGCTGTGGGCGCGCTGGTTGCGTCGCAATGAAGCGCCGTTGGCGGATGCGCTCACGTTTGCCGCGTTGTGGGTCGGCCAGGAAGCCTTTCGCGGCTGGTTCCTCACCGGATTCCCGTGGTTGTATTCCGGTTACAGCCAGCTCGACGGCCCCCTCACCGGCCTGGCGCCAGTGGGCGGGATGTGGCTGATTTCCTTTGCCCTGGCACTGACGGCGGCCCTGCTGTGCAACCTGCCACGCCTGCTGGCCGGCAAACGCAACGGGTTTATCGGTGCCAGCCTGGTGTTGCTGGTAGCGCCCTGGGCCATCGGCCTGGCACTCAAGCATCATGCCTGGACCACGCCCTCCGGCGCGCCGCTGAGCGTTGCCGCGATCCAGGGCAACGTCGAACAAAGCATGAAATGGGACCCGGAGCAGTTGAATGCGCAGCTCGCGCTGTACCGCGACATGAGCTTCAGCTCCAAGCCGGTCGACCTGTTGGTGTGGCCGGAAACGGCGGTGCCGGTGCTCAAGGAGTCCGTCGAGGGCTACCTGGGGATGATGGGCAAGTTTGCGGCCGACCGGCACACCGCGCTGATCACCGGCGTGCCGATTCGCCAGGAAGTGCATCACCAGAAGCGCTACTTCAACGGCATCACGGTGGTGGGTGAAGGTGACGGTACCTACCTCAAGCAAAAACTGGTGCCGTTTGGCGAGTACGTGCCGCTGCAGGACATGCTTCGCGGCCTGATTGCCTTCTTCGACCTGCCCATGTCGGACTTCGCCCGTGGCCCTGCCGACCAACCGATGCTGCAAGCCAAGGGCTATCAGATTGCGCCGTTCATTTGCTACGAAGTGGTGTACCCGGAATTCGCCGCCGGCCTGTCAGCCCAGAGCGACCTGCTGCTGACCATCAGCAATGACACCTGGTTCGGCCGCTCCATCGGCCCCTTGCAGCACCTGCAAATGGCGCAGATGCGTGCGCTGGAGGCTGGCCGCTGGATGATCCGCGCCACCAATAATGGCGTGACCGGGTTGATCAACCCGTTTGGGCAGATCACCGTGCAGATCCCGCAGTTCGAACGCGGCGTTCTCTACGGCGAAGTGGTGCCTATGCACAACCTGACGCCGTACCTGCAATGGCGCTCGTGGCCGCTGATCATCGTGTGCCTGGCGCTGTTTGGTTGGGCGTTGTTGGCAGGCCGGATGGCCAAAACCGTTTAACAGCCAACGCGAAACAAAATGTGGGAGGGGGCTTGCCCCCTCCCACACTTTGATCTGCATTTTAATCAGCAGGGTTATCGATAGAACAACCGGTAGCCTAGCTGCCCCACCGCTTCATTGATCAACTGCCCGCTCTGCCACACCGACTTGAACTCCGGCATCCAGCCGCCCAGCGGCCGGGCGTTGTCCACGCCGAGGAACCCCACCGGCGCCGGTACCACGGTGAAGCCGGCCTTTTCAAAACTCCACACCGACCGCGGCATGTGCCAGGCCTGGGTCACGACCACCACACGCTTGATGCCCTCGGGCAATAGAATCCCGGCACTCATCTGCGCGTTTTCCCAGGTGGTGCGGCTGCGTTCTTCCTTCCAGTGCACAGCAACGCCGAAGTCATCCTGCATCGACACCGCCATCAACTGCGCCTCGCTGGGCGGCGTGCCGTAATGCAGGCCACCGGTGGTCAGCACCGGCAGCCCGGAGGCCTTGGCCAGTCGCGCGGCATACCGCTGGCGCTCCAGGCCGATACCGGTCGGCTGATCAGAACCCCAGGCCGGGTCGCCGCGCTCGCGTCCCGAGCCCAGCACCACAATGGCATCGGCGCGCTGGGCCAGGGTCGACCAGTCTTCACGGGCCAACGGTGGTTCGGTCTCCAGGGCACGTGCGCCCCACTCCACCGCCACCGGCAGGCTGATCAACCACATGCCGCCAAACCCGAGGGCAAAGCAGCAGCCGGCCAAACGGGGGCGGCTACGACGAAACCACCAGGCAAGGGCCAGCAGCAGCAAGAGAATGCCGGGTGGCAGGAGCAGTTGTTTGATGAAATAACGAATAGGCATCGGGCATCTCCATAGATGCCCGAAGCCTAAGGTGTAACGGGGTTTAGCGACAATCTTTACAGTGACATGGCACGATGATGTGTTCCTGGGGAGTGAACTACTTGAAGCGGGCGGACCGGAGCCTTTCCGGGCCACGACCGGCCGACAAGTCCTTGAGCCACACCACCTTGGCTGAGTGCGTAGGCTCTTTGGCTGGCGGGGTTGCCACCCAAGGAGGCGCACTGCGCCTATTACGTTCCAGGTAAGCTTTGATCAGTTCCAGCTCCGCACGGCTCAAGCCGCGCAGTTCCAACTCGACGGGCCGTTCATCACGCAATCGGCCCGCGGTCCTCGCTGCATCCAATGCACGACCCAATCGGTCGATCAGTCCTTCGTAGATTTCCGGTTTCGTTGCGATTCGCTGCGATTCAACCATCCCCTCACCTCATTGAAGAAAGACTTGCTCCCCAATAAACAGCGTAGTCCCCGTGGGTGCGCCTGCCCGGCGCCGCGACAGACGGCCCTTGCCGCGCAATCAGGGTTTCCCTCGATAGAGTGGGGTCATGTATGCTACGGCGCTTCCTGTAACTCCACTTCCCGCAGGGTTTGGGCACGGACGCGCCGCTTTTTGGTGTCGAACAACCTGAACGTTGCACCGAAGAGGATTAGGCCACCCCTATTCAGTTCAAAAGTAGCCATGCACGAACAATATCAGCCCCGTGAAATAGAAAATGCCGCCCAAACCTTCTGGGACGAGCAAAAGTCCTTTGAAGTCAGTGAACAGCCAGGCAAGGAGACGTTCTACTGCCTGTCGATGTTCCCTTACCCCAGCGGCAAGCTACACATGGGGCATGTGCGCAACTACACCATCGGCGACGTCATCTCCCGCTACCAGCGCATGCAAGGCAAGAACGTCCTGCAACCCATGGGTTGGGACGCCTTCGGCATGCCGGCGGAAAACGCCGCGATGAAAAACAACGTGGCCCCCGCCAAGTGGACCTACGAAAACATCGCCTACATGAAGACCCAGCTGCGCAGCCTGGGCCTGGCGGTGGACTGGTCCCGCGAAGTCACCACCTGCAAGCCGGATTACTACCGTTGGGAACAGTGGCTGTTCACCCGCCTGTTCGAAAAAGGGGTGATCTACAAAAAAAGCGGCACCGTGAACTGGGACCCTGTCGACCAGACCGTCCTCGCCAACGAACAGGTGATCGACGGTCGCGGCTGGCGGTCCGGCGCGCTGATCGAAAAGCGCGAAATCCCGATGTACTACTTCAAGATCACCGCCTACGCGGATGAACTGTTGTCGAGCCTCGACGATTTGCCGGGCTGGCCTGAACAGGTCAAGACCATGCAGCGCAACTGGATCGGCAAGTCCAAGGGCATGGAAGTGCAGTTCCCCTACAACGTCGACTCCATCGGCGAAGCAGGCGCACTCAAAGTCTTCACCACCCGTCCGGACACCTTGATGGGCGCGACCTACGTCGCCGTGGCCGCCGAGCATCCGCTGGCTACCCAGGCCGCACAGAACAATCCTGAGCTGCAGGCGTTCATCGCCGAATGCAAAGGCGGCAGCGTGGCCGAAGCCGACGTCGCCACCCAGGAGAAAAAAGGCCTGCCGACCGGCCTGTTCGTCGAGCACCCGCTGACCGGCGAGAAGTTGCCGGTATGGGTCGCCAACTACGTGCTGATGCACTACGGCGATGGCGCAGTAATGGCTGTGCCGGCCCACGACGAGCGCGACTTTGAATTTGCGGTCAAATACAACCTGCCGATCAAATCCGTGGTCCGGACCAGTTCGGGCGACACCAACCCGGCCCCATGGCAGGACGCTTACAACGAGCACGGCACGCTGATCAACTCCGGTGAGTTCGACGGCCTGGACTTCGCCGGCGCCTTCGACGCCATCGAAGTGGCACTGATCAAGAAGAACCTGGGTGCCTCGCGCACCCAGTTCCGCCTGCGCGACTGGGGCATCAGCCGCCAGCGCTACTGGGGCTGCCCGATCCCGATCATCCACTGCCAGACCTGCGGTGACGTACCGGTGCCGGAAGACCAGTTGCCGGTCGTCCTGCCGGAAGACGTGGTGCCGGACGGCGCCGGTTCGCCATTGGCGCGCATGCCCGAGTTCTACGAATGCAGCTGCCCGAAATGCGGCGCGCCGGCCAAGCGTGAAACCGACACCATGGACACCTTCGTCGAGTCCTCGTGGTACTACGCCCGCTACGCCTCGCCGCACTATGAAGGCGGCCTGGTGGAAAAATCCGCAGCCGACCACTGGTTGCCGGTGGATCAGTACATCGGCGGTATCGAACACGCCATCCTTCACCTGCTATACGCGCGCTTCTTCCACAAGCTGATGCGCGACGAAGGCCTGGTGAGTTCCAACGAACCGTTCAAGAACCTGCTGACCCAGGGCATGGTGATCGCCGAGACCTACTATCGTCGCGAAGCCAATGGCGCCTACACCTGGTTCAACCCGGCGGACGTCGAGCTTGAGCGCGACAGCAAGGCCAAGGTCATCAGCGCCAGACTGATCGCCGACGGCCTGCCGGTGGAAATCGGCGGCACCGAGAAGATGGCCAAGTCGAAGAACAACGGCGTCGACCCTCAGTCGATGATCGACCAGTTCGGCGCCGACACCTGCCGCCTGTTCATGATGTTCGCCTCGCCGCCTGACATGAGCGCCGAATGGTCCGATTCCGGCGTCGAAGGTTCGCACCGTTTCCTCAAGCGCGTCTGGCGCCTGGCGCACGCCCATGTCAGCCAGGGCCTGCCGGCCAAGCTGGACGTGGCGTCGTTGAGCGACGAGCAGAAACTCATTCGCCGCAGCACCCACCTGGCCATCAAGCAGGCCAGCCAGGACGTGGGCCAGAACCACAAGTTCAACACCGCCATCGCCCAGGTGATGACGCTGATGAACGTGCTGGAAAAAGCCCCGCAAGCCACCGCACAGGATCGCGCACTGGTACAGGAAGGCCTGGAAACGGTCACCCTGCTGCTGGCGCCGATCACGCCGCACATCAGCCACGAACTGTGGAGCCGCCTGGGCCATAGCGACGCGGTCATCGATGCGCGCTGGCCGGTACAGGATGACAGCGCCCTGGTACAGGACACGCTGCAACTGGTGATCCAGGTCAACGGCAAACTGCGCGGCCAGATCGACATGCCCGCCAGTGCCAGCCGTGAAGAAGTCGAAGCGGCCGCACGGGTCAACGAGAACGTGCTGCGCTTTACCGAAGGCCTGACGATCCGCAAAGTGATCGTGGTGCCTGGCAAACTGGTCAATATCGTCGCTAGCTAATCGGATCGGGCGTGGGGCTCGAGCCCTGCGCCGAACAAAGCCTTCAGGGCCTCGATAAGGCCCACATGGTTTCAAGGGGAGCAACAAAATGATCAAACGCAATCTGCTGGTTATGGGCCTTGCCGTACTGCTGAGCGCTTGCGGCTTCCAGCTGCGCGGCACCGGCACCAATGACCTGACGATCAAGGAACTGGACGTCAGCGCTCGCGACGCCTACAGCGAGACAGTGACCCAACTGCGCCAGGTCCTGGAAAACAGCGGCGTGCACGTCTACACCGGCGCGACCTACAAGCTGTTCCTGGCCAACGAGAAAGAAACCCAGCGCAACCTGAGCTACGCCAGCGCCGGGCGTGCATCCGATATCGAACTGAGCACCGAACTGAACTTCGAGATCCAGGGCCGCGACCATCTGCCGTTGATGGGTGACAAGATCCAGATACAGAAAGTCGTCAGCCATGACGGCAACAACCTGGTGGGCTCGGATTCCGAAATCATCCAGGTACGCAAGGAAATGCGTCGCGAGCTGGTGCAACGCATGGTCCTGCGCCTGTCGCTGCTCACCCCACAACAGCTCGAAACCTTGCAGCAACGCGCTGACGATAAGGCCAAGGCCGATGCCGACGCGCTGAAAGCAGCGAAAGAGTACGAAGACAACACGCCGAAACAATCGCCTGTTGAAGTCCCTGTCGAGTAAGCCAGACGGGGCGCCCCTGGCGCCCCGTTCGCCCTGCCTATGAAACTCGCCCCCGCCCAACTCGCCAAACACCTGCAAGGTGGCCTCGCGCCTGTCTACATCGTCAGCGGTGATGACCCGCTGCTGTGCCAGGAAGCCGCCGACACCATCCGTAGCGCCGCACGCCAGCAAGGCTTCGATGAACGCCAGGTATTCAGCGCCGACGCCAGTTTCGACTGGGGCACGCTGCTGCAAGCCGGTGCAAGCATGTCGCTGTTCGCCGAAAAACGCCTGCTGGAGCTGCGCCTGCCGTCGGGCAAGCCCGGTGATAAGGGCGCGGCTGCACTGATGGAATACTGCTCGCGGCCCGCCGAAGACACGGTGTTGCTGATCAGCCTGCCCAAGCTCGACGGCAGCGCGCAGAAGACCAAGTGGGGCAAGGCCCTGGTGGAAGGGGCGCAGACCCAGTTCATCCAGATCTGGCCAGTGGACAGCAATCAGCTGCCGCAATGGATTCGCCAACGCCTGTCACAGGCGGGACTGTCCGCAACACAGGATGCAGTGGAGCTGATCGCCGCGCGGGTCGAAGGCAACTTGCTTGCCGCTGCCCAGGAGATCGAAAAGCTCAAGCTGATGGCCGAAGACGGGCAGATTACCGTCGAGACCGTCCAGGGCGCCGTGGCAGACAGTGCACGTTTTGACGTGTTCGGGCTGGTGGATGCGATCCTCAACGGCGAGCCCGCCCATGCCCTGCGCATGCTCGAAGGCCTGCGTGGCGAAGGTGTGGAGCCACCGGTGATTCTCTGGGCCCTGGCCCGGGAGCTACGGGTATTGGCCAATATTGCCCTGCAATACAGCCAGGGCACGCCGCTGGACAAGTGCTTCAGCCAGGCGCGACCACCGGTGTGGGACAAGCGCAAACCCCTGATGAGCAAAGCCCTGCAACGGCACTCGGCGCAACGCTGGGCGCAGCTGTTGCTGGAAGCGCAGCGCATTGATGCACAGATCAAGGGCCAGGCGGCGGGTTCGCCGTGGATGAGCCTGAGCCGTTTATCGCTGTTGATGGCCGGTCAGCGCCTGACATTACCAGCGGAATAAGCCTGATTTCCAAACACCACAGAACCCATGTGGGAGGGAGCAAGCCCCCTCCCACATTTTTGAGTGCGTTTACAATTCATGGGCTTTACAGCGACCTGACTTCGGCAGATTATTTGCGCCGCACCTCCCCTATCAAGAGCATCGACCATGAGCAAAAAGCCATCCAAGCATGGCCCCAACAAGGCCAAATCCATCATCGCCCAGCCACTGTTCCGCAGCCGTCAGGAACGCGCCGGCAAGGGCAAAGGCAGCTACCGCCGCGAAGCCTTCCAGTCTAATAGCTGGGAGGCTTCTTACTTTCTGGCCGCCTGAAGGCAAGCGCCCCTCTGGCATGATAAGGTCTGTGCCTGATTTGTAATTCCTGGACCTGTGCATGCCCTCTTGTCTTTCCCGTCGTTGGCACCTTCGCCAATTGATCGCTGCCTCCAGCCTCATTCTGCTTGTCGCCTGCGCGGAAAAACCCACCGCCGCCGATGCCCAACCCTTGCCGAAGCTCCAGACCGCCCCCGTGGTGGCCCCTGCCGTCGTAGCCCCGCTGGCCGTGGACAATCTCGACATCCAACCAACCCAGACCTTTGCTGAATGGCAGGCCGGTTTTCGCGCGCAAGCCCTGCAAGCCGGCATCACGGCCGACGTTTTCGACACCGCATTCGCCAATGTCACCCCCGATATGGCGGTGATCCGCGCCGACCGCAGCCAGCCGGAGTTTTCCCGCCCTGTGTGGGAATACCTCGACGGTGCCCTGTCGCCCGTGCGCGTACGCAATGGCCAGGCACTGCTGGTCAAGTACGCTGACATCCTGCAAAGCATCGAGCAGCGTTATGGCGTCGACCGCCAGGCGCTGGTCTCGGTATGGGGCATGGAAAGTAACTTCGGCCAGTTCCAGGGCAATAATTCGGTGATCCGCTCCCTGGCGACCCTGGCCTATGAAGGCCGTCGCCCGGCCTTTGCCCAGGCGCAATTGCTGGCGGCGTTGCAGATCATCCAGCACGGCGACATCGCCGCCGACCAGATGAAGGGCTCCTGGGCCGGGGCCATGGGCCAGACCCAGTTCATTCCGACCACTTATAACACCCACGCGGTGGACTTCGATGGCGACGGTCGTCGCGACATCTGGAACAGCCCGGCCGACGCCCTCGCATCGACCGCGCACTACCTGCAAAGCTCCGGCTGGCAGAAGGGCCAGCCGTGGGGCTTTGAAGTCAAGCAATTGCCGGCGAACTTCGACTACGCCCTGGCTGACGGCGGCGTGCGCAAGAACATTGCCGATTGGATGAAACTGGGCATTCAGCTGCCACCGGGCGCGAGCATGCCGCCGAACGTCGACCAACTGTCCGCTGCCCTGCTGCTGCCGGCAGGCTACCGTGGCCCGGCGTTCCTGGTGCTGGATAACTTCCGTGCGATCCTCAAGTACAACAACTCGTCGTCCTACGCACTGGCGGTGGGCCTGTTGTCGGAGCGCTTTGGCGGCGGCGGTGTGATCCGTGGTGACTGGCCCAAGGATGAGCTGCCGCTGAGTCGCTCCCAGCGCATTGATCTGCAGACGGCGTTGAGCGCCAATGGTTATGACGCGGGCAACCCGGATGGGATTATCGGCGCCAATACGCGCAAGGCGATTCGGGCCGCACAGCAGGCGCTGGGCTGGCCGGCGGATGGGTATCCGACGGTGAAGTTGCTGGAGTCGCTGCAAAACCGATAGATCCGCGTATGGCGACTGCCGCAATCGGGGGCAAGCCCCCGATTGCGGTTTAGCAAACGCCAGCAGATTCAGGACCTGAAGACCACATCCTGCTCCAACACCACCCGCTGCTCCCCCGCATCCAGTCGTACCAAGGCGCCCATGGGCAGCGTCAGGTTCGGATCGCAATGCCCGCTGCGCCAGCCGGCCAGCACCGGTATGCGCAATGGCTCGAACGTCTGCGTCAGCAAGCGCTCCAGCGCCACGTTATCCACACCCGCCACATCCCCGACCAGTACACCGGCGACCTGGGCCAACTTGCCCGCCAAGCGCAGGTGGGTCAGCAGACGGTCGATGCGGTAGATCGGCTCGTTGACGTCTTCGATAAACAGGATGATGCCTTCTGCGTCGATTTCGTATGGCGTGCCCATGACCGCCGCAATCATCGACAGATTCCCCCCCAGCAAGCGCCCACAGGCAATGCCAGGCTCGATCGTGGTCAGCGGGTACGCCACCGGGTGCGCAAGCACGCTGCCGGCGCCCAACTGGCCGCGCAGAAGGCTGAACAATGACGACTCGGTAGGAGGTTGCTTGCCGCCGAGCAGGTCGGCGTTGAGCATCGGGCCGTGAAAGGTCACGAAACCGGCGTAACGGTTGATTGCCAGGTGCAGGGCGGTGATATCGCTATAGCCGACGAACGGCTTGGGATTGGCACGCAGCAGGTCGAAATCCAGCGCGTCGAGCAGCCGTGGCGTGCCGTAACCACCGCGCAGACACAAGATAGCGTCGATATGCGGATCGGCAAAAGCCGCGTGCAGGTCACGCAGGCGCACGGCATCGCTGCCGGCGAGGTAGCCGTCGCGCTCATAGACACCGGGGAAAATTCGCAGATCGTAGCCGCGCGTGCGCATCCATTGGCCGGCCTTTTCAACGTCCAGCACGGCGGGGCCGGCGGGGGCGATCAGGGCGATGGTGCCTTCAGAACGAAGGGCTGGAACGGCAGCGGTCATACACAACTCTCCCTAACTAACGCGGAGCGAAATGTGGGAGGGGGCTAACCCCCGATAGCGGTGGATCAGCCAGCACATGTAGCGACTGACATACCGCAATCGGGGGCAAGCCCCCTCCCACACTGGGTCTGAACCCCGATCAGGAAACCAGGCTAGCCTTGACCAGCTTGGCCTGCTCATCGGCGTGGTACGAAGAACGTACCAGCGGGCCCGAGGCGACGTTCTTGAAGCCCATCTTGTAGCCTTCCTCAGCGAACCAGGCGAAGGTGTCCGGGTGCACGAAACGCTGCACCGGTAAGTGGCTGCGCGACGGTTGCAGGTACTGGCCCAGGGTCAGCATGTCGATGTCGTGTTCGCGCATGCGCTTCATGACTTCGATCACTTCTTCGTCGGTCTCGCCCAGGCCGAGCATCAAGCCGGACTTGGTCGGGATGTGCGGCATCATCTGCTTGAATTTCTGCAGCAGGGTCAGCGACCACTGGTAGTCCGAACCTGGACGCGCAGCCTTGTACAGGCGAGGCACGGTTTCCAGGTTGTGGTTGAACACATCCGGCGGCTCGGCAGCGGTGATTTCCAGCGCGACGTCCATGCGGCCACGGTAATCAGGCACCAGGGTCTCGAGCATCACGTTCGGCGACAGCTTGCGGATTTCGCGGATGCAGTCGGCAAAGTGCTGGGCACCGCCGTCGCGCAGGTCGTCACGGTCAACCGAGGTGATCACAACGTATTTGAGTTTCAGGTCGGCGATGGCGATGGCCAGGCTTTCCGGTTCGTTGACGTCCAGTGGCTTCGGCCGGCCATGACCGACGTCGCAGAACGGGCAACGACGGGTGCAGATGTCACCCATGATCATGAAGGTGGCGGTGCCGCCGGAGAAGCATTCGCCCAGGTTCGGGCAGGAGGCTTCTTCGCACACGCTGTGCAGCTTGTGCTTGCGCAGCAGGGCCTTGATACGGTCGACTTCCGGCGAAACCGGGATGCGCACGCGGATCCAGTCGGGCTTCTTCGGCAACTCGGTGGTCGGGATGATCTTGACCGGGATGCGTGCAACCTTCTCGGCGCCGCGCAGCTTGACGCCGGCTTCCACCTTGGCACGCGGGGCCGGGGCCGGACGCTCGGTGATGTCCAGCGTCGGGATCATGGTTTGCACTGCATCAGTAGTCATAATCAGTCGATTCCGCCCGTGAGGGTCGTCTGCTCAGCATAGTCGAGGTGTTTGACGAGCTGCGCACGCAGCCGGGCACTTACCTCGGCAAATTTAATCGGTGTGGCGTGGTCGCTCAGTTGGGTCATCGCCAGCCCGGCATAACCGCACGGGTTGATGCGCCGGAACGGTGCCAGGTCCATGTCCACGTTCAGGGCCAGGCCATGAAAGGAACAACCGTGGCGAATGCGCAAACCGAGGGAGGCGATTTTCGCGCCGTCCACATACACACCGGGTGCATCGGGCTTGGCCGCGGCGCTCACGCCATAACTGGCCAACAGCTCGATCAGGCAAGCCTCCATGCGGCTCACCAGGTCGCGCACGCCAAAACCCAGCTTGCGCACGTCCAGCAGCAGGTACGCCACCAGTTGACCGGGCCCATGGTAAGTCACTTGGCCACCTCGGTCGACCTGCACCACCGGAATATCCCCCGGCAGCAGCAGATGTTCGGCCTTGCCGGCCTGGCCCTGGGTGAACACCGGTGGATGTTCCACCAACCAGATTTCGTCGGGCGCCGAAGTACCGCGTTCATTCGTGAACCGCTGCATGGCGTGCCAGACGGGCTCGTAGTCCATCCGGCCGAGCTCGCGAAAGCCCAGGACCTGTGACATCACAGCACCATGTGCACGAAGCCGGTGGCCCGCAGTTCGCTATTGATGTCGTAGAGCTGGTCTTGACCGGTCGCAACGATGTGCAACTGGATCGTGGTGTACTTACCGTTGGTGCTCGAACGCTCGTCCACCCGGTTGTCATTGATCGTCGCGTGTTTACGCACGATATCCAGGATTCTGTCTTTGTTGCCTACACCGGTATCGCTGATCACCTTGACGGGATAATCCGTCACCGGGAATTCGATCTTTGGCGCCTTTACTTCTTTATCGGTCATGGCAGAACGGCCTCGTAAGCGGTAAGCCGTGGCGACGGCAAAGCCCCGCGTCGGATCAACGCGGGGCTTTGCAGGTGCACACAATCAGTTGAACAAGCCGTAGAAGAATAGACGGATGCTATCCCACACGCGGCGGAAGATACCACCTTCGTCGACGGCGTCCAGCGCGATCAGGTCGGCGCTGTGCACCACCTTGTCGTCCAGCTTGACTTCGACTTTACCGATCACGTCGCCCTTGGCGATTGGCGCAACCAATTGCGGGTTCATGGTCATGCTGGCGGCGAGCTTTTTCAGCTGGCCTTTAGGCATGGTCAGGGTCAGGTCTTCAGCCAGGCCGGCCTTGACTTGCGAGGTCGCGCCTTTCCACACCGGCGCGGTCGCCAATTCAGCACCCTTCTGGTAGAAGGTCTGGGTTTCGAAGAAGCGGAAACCGTAGGTCAGCAGTTTTTGCGTCTCGGCCGCACGGGCCTGCTCGCTGTTGGTACCGAAGACCACGGCGATCAGGCGCTGGCCATCACGTACCGCGGACGACACCATGCAGTAGCCGGCTTCGTCGGTGTGGCCGGTTTTCAGGCCATCGACAGTCTTGTCGCGCCACAGCAACAGGTTGCGGTTAGGCTGCTTGATGTTGTTCCAGAAGAATTCCTTCTGGGAGTAGATCGCGTAGTGCACCGGGTCGACACGAATGATCGCGCGCGCCAGGATCGCCATGTCGTGAGCCGACGAGTAGTGCTCAGGGTTTGGCAGGCCGGTCGGATTCATGAAGTGGCTGTTGGTCATGCCCAGGTCGGCCACGGTTTTGTTCATCATGTCGGCGAACGCGTCTTCGCTGCCGGCGATGTGCTCGGCCAGGGCGACGCTGGCGTCGTTACCGGACTGGATGATGATGCCGTGCAGCAGGTCGCTCACAGTGACTTGCGAGCCGACCTTGATGAACATCCGCGAACCGCCGGTACGCCAGGCGTTTTCGCTGACGGTCACCGGGTCGTTTTCGCCGATCTGGCCGCGACGGATTTCCAGGGTCGCGATGTAGGCGGTCATCAGCTTGGTCAGGCTGGCCGGTGGCAGGCGCTGGTCACCGTTACTCTCGACCAGCACGTTGCCACTGGCGGCATCCATGAGGACCCAGGACTTGGCGGCCAGTTGCGGTGAAGCCGGTACCATTTCAACCGCCCAGGCGGCCGGGGTGATGATCAGCGAAAGAAGCAGGCACGTGCGTTTGGCTAAGGTGGTGATGTTCATCCGTCTCTCGAAATTGCTTATGGAAACTTGCCCTCGCGGGCAAAACTTATTCAGACAGCCCGCTACCAGACTGTCACGTGTTCGGTTGCCCGCTCACCCCTTGCCCCTGGGTTTTATTGTTCAACGAGCCAACAACCAGGGTCCAGGCCCGCATGCGAGCCTCAACCATCAATTTATTATTCGGCAGTGACCACGCTGGGTTGCCCCAGGTTGGCCAGGCGCACGCTGTTCTGCACTTGCGCAACCTCGCTCGGCGAACCGATCGGGCCCATGCGCACACGGTGCAGGGTTTGCTGGTTACGCACGATGGAGCTGATGAATACCGGCGCGCTGACCATGCTGCTGAGCTTGGACCTTAACAGTTCTGCCGCATCCGGGTTGGCGAAAGCCCCCACTTGCAGGTATTGCCCGCCCGCAACCGAGGCGCCCGGTGCTGCATGGGGCACGACCACCGTATCCGGTGCGTGCTGCTGCGGTGGCGGTGTCCATTGTTCGATCTTGCCGGTGGATGCCGTCACTTGCGGCTGCGCACTCTGCGGCTCGTTGAGCATCAACGGCGCGGGCTTGCCACGCTGGGCCCAGTACTGCGCCGGATCGATGCCTTCTACCTTGACCCGCGCGGTACCGGTTTCGGCATAGCCGAGTTTTTTTGCGGCGGCGTAGGACAAGTCGATAATGCGATCCGAATAGAACGGCCCACGGTCGTTGACCCGCAGGATCACCGTGCGGTTGTTGTCCAGGTTGGTCACGCGAACATAGCTGGGCAGCGGCAAGGTCTTGTGGGCCGCGCTCATGCCGTACAGGTCATAGACTTCGCCGTTGGCGGTGTTCTGGCCGTGGAACTTGGTGCCATACCAGGACGCCGTGCCGGATTGCACGTAGGTCTTGGAGTCCTGCAGCGGGAAGTAGGACTTGCCCAGCACCGTATAGGGGTTGGCCTTGTACGGGCCGGTGTGCAGGGTCGGCGTGGCGTCCGGGATCTTCGACACGTCGACATCCCACCACGGTGCGCCATCTTTGTGCGCGCGGTTGATGTCCAGCCCTGGCTGGGAACGCACCGCGGTGCCGCCGGACTTCTGTACCGGGCCACGGCTGGTGGAACAACTGACGACGAGCAGGGACAACGCGGCGAACGCCACCAGCTTGAGCGGTTGATTGAACGGCGATGCCCGCATTACTTGTTGCCCCGTGCTTGGACCAGCATGTCTGACAGCTGATGCACGGCCATGGCGTACATCACACTGCGGTTATAACGCGTGATTGCGTAGAAATTCTTCAGGCCCATCCAGTATTCAGGGCCGTTTTCACCTTCGAGTCGGAATGCCGTCACCGGCATATCGTCGCGTGGCGCATTCTGACTCGACCAGCCCAGCGCCCGCAACTCCCCGACGGTCTTGGCCGGCTCGATACCCTGGGTCAGGCCTTCATCGGCACGCTCCCCGCTGACGTCGGCGCGGATCACCACCGGCTCGCCACCGACCCAGCCATGGCGCTTGAAGTAGCTGGCCACACTGCCGATCGCATCGTCCGGATTGCTCCATATATTGATGTGCCCGTCACCGTCGAAATCCACCGCGTAGGCGCGAAAGCTGCTCGGCATGAACTGCGGCAAGCCCATCGCACCGGCGTAGGAACCCTTGAGGGTCAGCGGGTCGACCTGCTCTTCACGGGCCAACAGCAGGAACTCACGCAGTTCCTTGCGGAAAAAGTCGGCGCGCGGCGGGTAATCGAAGCCCAGGGTCGACAAAGCGTCGATCACCCGGTAACTGCCGGTATTGCGCCCGTAGAAGGTTTCAATACCAATGATCGCAACGATGACCTGGGCCGGCACGCCGTATTCCTGCTCGGCGCGGGCCAACACGGCCTCGTGCTGGCGCCAGAAGTCCACCCCCCGGGCCACCCGGGCGTCGGTGAGGAACATCGGACGGTATTCCTTCCACTGTTTCACGCGCTCGGCGGGGCGAGAAATCGCGTCGAGGATCGCCTGCTTGCGCTGGGCTTCGCGGAACACGCCCATCAGCTGTTCACCGGCGAAGCCGTAGTCGCGGGTCATTTCACCGACGAATTCGGCGACCTGGGGTGAGCCATCGTAGTCACCGGCCTGCGCCTCGTGCGTTGCCCCCAGCAGCCCGATCAGGCCCATCCAGGACGCATGCCGAGTCGCCCAGCCGCGCATTACTTGCATTGACATCTTCACCTTATTCAAACCTGTGCGATCCACTTGCGATGCGTATGAATCGACATCAAAACCCCAAACGCTGACAGCAATGTCACCAGCGAAGTTCCGCCGTAGCTAATGAACGGCAACGGCACCCCAACCACCGGCAGCAGGCCACTGACCATACCGATGTTGACGAAAACGTAAACAAAAAAAGTCATGGTCAGGCTGCCGGCGAGCAATTTGCCGAACAGCGTCTGCGCCTGTGCGGTAATCACCAGGCCACGACCAATCAATAGCAAATAGATCAGCAACAACGCGCAAATGCCCACCAGGCCGAACTCTTCGCCCATCACCGCAATGATGAAGTCGGTGTGGCTTTCGGGCAGAAAGTCCAAATGCGACTGGGTGCCGAGCAGCCAGCCCTTGCCAAATACACCGCCGGAACCGATGGCCGCCTTCGACTGGATAATGTTCCAACCGGTGCCGAGCGGGTCGCTTTCGGGATCCAGGAACGTCAGGATCCGCTGTTTCTGGTAGTCGTGCATAAAGAAGAACCACATGGCCACGGCCACCGGCACTGCCGCCGCCAGCACGCTGAGGATCCAGCGCCAGCGCAGCCCGCCCATGAACAGCACGAACGCACCGCCGGCCAGGATCAGCAGCGAAGTACCGAGGTCCGGCTGGCGCACGATCAGCACAAAGGGGATGCCGATCAGAATCAGGCTGATCCCCACATGCTTGAGCTGCGGCGGCAAGGTGCGCTTGGACAGGTACCAGGCGATCGTCGCCGGCATCAGGATTTTCATGAATTCCGACGGCTGGAAGCGAATCACCCCCGGAATGTTGATCCAGCGGGTCGCGCCCATGGCGTTGTGGCCCATGACGTCCACCACCACCAGCAGCAACACCCCGGCCACATAGCCAAGCGGCACCCAGCGCGCCATGAAACGCGGCTCCAGCTGGGCGATCACCACCATGGACAGCAGGCCCAGGCCAAACGACGAAGCCTGCTTGATCAGCAAGTCCCAGTTCTTGCCGCTGGCCGAATACAGCACGAACAGGCTGCCGGCCGCCAGGGTCAGCAGCAGGATCAGCAACGGGCCATCAATGTGCATGCGCTGCAACAAAGTCGCGCGGCGACGCATCACATCCTCGCTGGAGAGGATGCGGTCAAAATTACTCTTCACTGGCCGTAACCTCTGGGGTTGAAGGGGGGCCGCCATATTCGGGCTTGAGCCTGCCGTCGTCGGCCAGCAACCAGGCGTCCATCACCTGGCGCACCACAGGCGCCGCCACACCGGAGCCGGACTCGCCGTTCTCGACCATCACCGCCACCACGATTTTCGGGTCGTCGGCCGGGGCAAAACCCACAAACAAGGCGTGGTCGCGGTGGCGTTCCTGGACCTTGGAACGGTCGTACTTCTCGCCCTGCTTGATCGCCACCACCTGGGCGGTACCACTCTTGCCGGCGATACGGTATTGCGCACCGATCGCCGCCTTGCGCGCGGTACCGCGTGCGCCGTGCATCACCTGCTGCATGCCGTGGTTGACCTTGGTCCAGTCGGACGGGTCGCGCAGTACGATGTCGGGGATCGGGTTTTCATCCACAGGCTTTTCGCCTTCGATGGTCCGGGCCAGGTGCGGACGGTTCCAGATGCCTTTGTTGGCCACCAGCGCCGTGGCCTGGGCCAGTTGCAAAGGCGTGGCCTGCATATAGCCCTGGCCGATGCCGAGGATCAGGGTTTCGCCCGGGAACCATGCCTGGCGGCGGGTCGCACGCTTCCACTCCCGCGATGGCATCAGGCCAGGGGATTCTTCGAACATATCCAGGGAGACTTTCTGACCGAGGCCGAACTTGCCCATGTAGGCGGACAAGCGGTCGATCCCCAGCTTGTGGGCCAGGTCGTAAAAATAGGTGTCGTTGGAACGCATGATCGCGGTATCCAGGTCGACATAGCCGTCACCGGTACGGTTCCAGTTGCGGTACTTGTGGTCGTAGTTGGGCAGCATGTAGTAGCCCGGGTCGAATACCCGGCTGGAAGCCGTGACCACGCCCGCGTCCAAACCGGCAATCGCCACCGCCGGCTTGATGGTCGAACCCGGCGGGTACAGGCCGCGCAACACGCGGTTGAACAGCGGCCGGTCGATGGAGTCGCGCAACTCGGCGTAGGCCTTGAAGCTGATCCCGGTCACGAACAGGTTGGGGTCGAAGCTCGGCTGGCTGACCATGGCCAAGACTTCGCCGGTCTTCGGGTCCAACGCCACCACTGCACCACGCCGGCCGCCCAGGGCCATCTCGGCCGCTTCCTGCAGCTTGATGTCCAGGCTCAGCACAATGTCTTTGCCCGGCACCGGGTCGGTACGCTTGAGCACCCGCAGCACACGGCCGCGAGCGTTGGTCTCGACTTCTTCGTAACCCACCTGGCCGTGCAGTTCGGGCTCGTAGAAACGCTCGATGCCGGTCTTGCCGATATGGTGGGTGCCGCTGTAATTGACAGGATCGAGGCTTTTCAGCTCTTTCTCGTTGATCCGCCCCATATAGCCGACGGAGTGGGCAAAGTGCGGCCCTTGGGGATAGTGGCGCACCAGTTGCGCCACCACTTCCACACCCGGCAGGCGGAACTGGTTCACCGCGATCCGCGCAATCTGCTCTTCGGTCAGCTCGAACAGGATCGGCACCGGTTCGAAAGGCCGACGCCCCTGCTTCATGCGTTTCTCGAAGATCACCCGGTCTTCCGGGGTCAACTGCAGCACCTCGACGATGACATCGAGGACCTGCTGCCAATCGCCGGAACGCTCACGGGTCATGCTCAGGCTGAAGCTGGGCCGGTTATCCGCCACCACCACGCCATTACGGTCGAAGATCAGCCCACGGGTCGGCGGAATCGGCTGCACATGCACGCGGTTGTTTTCCGACAGCGTGGAGTGGTAGTCGTACTGGATCACCTGCAGGAAATACAGGCGCGCAATCAGCACCCCGATCAGCGCCACCACCATGATCGCGCCAAACACCACCCGCGCGCGTACCAGACGTGCGTCTTTCTCGTGGTCCTTGATGCGGATCGGCTGGGTCATCGGGAGGGGCGCAGATTATTTGTGGTAAGGGTGCCCGGACAGAACTGTCCAGGCGCGATACAGCTGTTCACCGATCAGGATCCTTACCAACGGGTGCGGCAGCGTCAGCGCCGACAGCGACCAGCGCTGGTCCGCCCGCGCGCAGACTTCCGGCGCCAGCCCTTCGGGGCCGCCGACCATGAAATTGACGGTGCGCGAGTCCAGGCGCCAGCGATCCAGTTCCACCGCCAATTGCTCGGTGCTCCAGGGTTTGCCGTGCACTTCAAGGGTGACGATGCGCTCGTTGGGGCCGACCTTGGCCAGCATGGCTTCGCCTTCCTGACGGATAAAGCGCGCCACGTCGGCATTCTTGCCCCGGGTGTTGAGCGGTATCTCCACCAGTTCCAGCGACAGCTCGGCGGGCAGACGCTTGGCATACTCGTGCCAGCCTTCTTCCACCCACTTGGGCATGCGTGAACCGACAGCAATCAGACGCAGGCGCACAGCCGTTCCTTATTCCTGGTCTTTGTTGAGCTTGTCGAAGTGCGCGTGGCCCACTTCCGGGCTGTGGTGCTTGCCATCGGCGGCACGGCTCTGCTCGGCGCCTTTCCACAGACGCTCCAGGTCGTAGAACTGGCGGGCATTGCTGGTCATCATGTGAACGATCACGTCGTCCATGTCCAGCAGCACCCAGTCGCTGTCGCCCTTGCCTTCTTCACCCAGTGGCTTCACGCCTTGGGCTTTGACGGCTTCGCGAACCTTGTCCAGCATCGCGCCGATCTGGCGGTTGGAGGTACCGGTGGCGATGATCATGAAGTCGGTGATGCTCTGCTTGTCGCGAACGTCCAGGACCTGGATGTCCTGGGCCTTCACGTCTTCCAGGGCGGCAACGGCGACTTTCACCAACTCTTCGCCAGCCAGTTCCGGGCCAACGTGGGCTTCAACCGGCAGCGGGGCGCTTTTGAACGTGCCTTTGCGTTTTACTTTGCTTACGTCTTTGTTCGTCATAAAAAACTCGTTTTGCTCATATGTTCGGGCGCTCGCTGCACGAGTGTTCGTGCGTTCAAGCGCGCCTTTTCAGTTCGACGCACGGTAAAGCCCGTGCGCATCGATGTAGGCCAGGACCGCGTCAGGCACCAGGAAACGTACCGACTTCCCGCTGGCCAGCAGTTGACGGATCTGGGTGGCGGACACCGCAAGCGGGGTCTGCCAGACGAATGCAATATTCCCGTTCGGCCCGGTCAGGGCCAAGGGGTCACTTACCGACCGCGCGGCCAGCAGGTTGCGCAAGGCATCCGGCGGTTCGCTGTCGGCATCCGGGCGTTGCAAAACCAGGATGTGGCAGTGCTGGAGGAGTTCCTCCCAGCGATGCCAAGAGGGCAGGCCGCAAAATGCGTCCCAGCCCAAAAGCAGAAACAACTGGTCATCCGCGGCCAACTCGGCGCGCATCAGCTCCAGGGTGTCGACAGTGTAGGACGGTTTATCGCGCTTGAGCTCACGATCGTCCACCACCAGCGGCGGTATGCCTTCTACGGCCAGGCGCACCATTTCCAGGCGCTGCTGCGGCGACACCTGCGGGGTATCGCGATGGGGCGGCCGGAAATTAGGGATCAGGCGCAGCTCATCCAGCGCCAAGGCATCCGCGACTTCCAGGGCACTGCGCAAATGGCCGATGTGCACGGGGTCGAAGGTACCGCCGAGCAGCCCGATGCGTTTAGCCATCAAGTGCGCACATGACCGTCGCCGAACACCACGTACTTCTCGCTGGTCAGGCCTTCCAGGCCAACCGGGCCGCGTGCGTGGAGCTTGTCGGTGGAGATGCCGATCTCCGCCCCCAGGCCGTACTCGAAGCCGTCGGCAAAGCGCGTCGAGGCGTTGATCATCACCGAAGCGGAGTCCACTTCGGTGAGGAAACGCCGGGCATCGCTGAAATGCTCGGAGACAATGGCGTCGGTGTGCTTGGAGCCGTATGTGTTGATGTGTTCGATGGCCTGGTCCAGGTCGTCGACGATGCGGATCGACAGGATCGGCGCCGTGTACTCGGTGTACCAGTCCTGTTCGGTGGCTTCGATCACGTCCGCGCCCAACAGCGCACGGGTGCGTTCGCAACCGCGCAGTTCCACGCCCTTGTCACGGTAGATGGCAGCCAGCGGCGGCAGCACGCGCTCGGCGATGCCGACGTGCACCAGCAGGGTTTCCATGGTGTTGCACGGCGCGTAGCGATGGGTCTTGGCGTTGTCGGCGATGCGGATCGCCTTGTCGATGTCGGCGGCGATGTCGATGTACACGTGGCACACGCCGTCCAGGTGCTTGATCACTGGCACCTTGGCATCGCGGCTGACGCGCTCGATCAGGCTCTTGCCACCGCGCGGCACGATCACGTCGACGAATTCCGGCATGGTGATCAGCGCGCCGACAGCGGCACGGTCGATGGTTTCCACCACTTGCACCACTTCGGCCGGCAACTCGGCCACGGCCAGGCCCTGCTGGATGCAGGCGGCGATGGCGCGATTGGAATTGATCGCCTCGGAACCGCCACGCAGGATGGTGGCGTTACCCGACTTGAGGCACAGGCTCGCGGCGTCGATGGTCACGTTCGGGCGCGACTCATAGATGATGCCGATCACGCCCAGGGGCACGCGCATCTTGCCGACCTGGATACCGGACGGCAGGTAACGCATATCGCGAATTTCACCGATGGGGTCAGGCAGCTTGGCGACCTGACGCAACCCTTCGATCATGTCGTCGATACGTGCCGGCGTCAGCGCCAGGCGGTCCAGCAAGGCGGGCTCGAGGCCATTGGCGCGGCCATTGGCCAGGTCCAGTTCGTTGGCGGCAGTCAGCTCGGAGCGCGAAGCGTCCAGAGCATCGGCGGCGGCCAGCAGGGCACGGTTCTTCTGCGCAGTGCTCGCACGGGCGATCAACCGCGAGGCCTGACGGGCAGCGCGACCCAGGCGGGTCATGTAGTCAAGAACGGACTCAGTCATGGTCAGGGAGTCTTGGCAAAGAGGAAAGCGGCAGATTATAGCTGTGACGCCGCCCGACTGACAGCGGTGAGGGGCGGATGGTCGAAATGAACTGTAAAAACCTGGGGTTCAGCCGTAATTAAGGTGGGAGTTGTTATTATTCCGTCACATTTAGCCGTATTAACCCCAGGCCACCATGCCCAGTTCTTCGCCCCAACTCCCCGCCAGCGCCCTGCCCGACAGCTTCTTCGACCGTGACGCGCAAATACTCGCGCGAGATTTGCTTGGAAAAGTCATCCGCCATCGCGTCGGCGATAGCTGGCTTTCGGCGCGAATTATTGAAACCGAAGCCTATTACGTGGCCGAAAAAGGCAGCCACGCCTCACTCGGCTACACAGAAAAGCGTAAGGCTTTGTTTCTGGATGGCGGGCATATCTATATGTACTACGCCCGTGGCGGCGATTCGCTGAACTTCAGCGCGCAGGGGCCGGGCAATGCCGTGCTGATCAAATCGGCCTATCCCTGGGTCGATGAGACCTCCGGGCCCGCCAGCCTGGCGCAGATGCTGCTGAACAACCCGAATGCCGACGGCAGCCCCCGCGCGTCGCAGAAGCTGTGTGCCGGCCAGACGTTGCTGTGCAAGGCGCTGGGCCTGAAGGTGCCGATGTGGGATGCCAAGCGCTTTGATCAAGAAGGGCTCTATGTCGAAGACGTCGGCCAGACACCGACACAGATCATCCAGACCACCCGCCTGGGCATCCCCAGCGGCCGTGACGAGCACTTGATGTACCGCTTCGTCGATGCTGGCTATGCGCCCTACTGCACGCGGAACCCGCTGCGCCGGGGCCAGGTCGAAGGCCGCGACTATTTCCTGATTTGAATCTGTGGCGATGGAGTAACGATTTATGGGCCAATGGCTCGATAGCATTACCGGCTGGCTGACCCTCAACCCGCAATGGCTGGCGGCGGCGGTGTTTATCGTCGCGTGCGTGGAATGCCTGGCCATTGCCGGGCTGATCGTGCCGGGCACGGTGCTGCTGTTTGCCATTGCGGCAATGGCTGGCAGCGGCGCCTTGTCCCTGAGTGAAACCCTGCTGCTGGGGTTCCTGGGAGGCTTGTTGGGCGACGGGGTTTCCTACTTCCTGGGCCGACACTTCCATCAGAACATCCGCCGCCTGCCCGGCCTGCGGCACCACCCGGAATGGATGAGCGGCGCGGAAACCTACTTCCACAAATACGGCATCGCCAGCCTGCTGGTGGGACGTTTCATCGGACCATTGCGGCCAATGCTGCCGATGGTGGCCGGGATGTGCGACATGCCGTTCCCGCGTTTCGCCCTGGTCAGCCTTCTGGCGGCAGCCGGTTGGTCGGTCGCCTACCTGCTACCAGGCTGGGCAACCGGCGCTGCGTTCCGCCTGCCATTGCCGGAAGGGTTCTGGCCTGAGGCGGGGGTTGTTACAGCCTGCCTGGCAGCCATGCTGGGACTGAGCCTGCACACCAGCGTGCGCGGCCATCGTCGCGCGACCTTGTGGATAGGGTGCGCCAGCCTGACATTATTGATCGCTCTGTTTATCGGCTATACCCACCTGGATGACTTTGACCAGGGCCTGAGCGCGCTGGTACAGGAACATCGCAGCCCCTGGCTGGACCACACCATGGTGATGGTGACCCAACTGGGTGAGTTCAAGAAAATGTTCTTCGCCAGCGCCGTATTCACCGGGTTGCTGCTAGTCGCGCGGCAATGGCGTCATGCCGTGTTTGTCGGTGCAACACTGGCCGGGGCGGCGGTGATCAATACCGGGACCAAACTGTTTTTCGCCCGTGGCCGCCCGGAAATCCTCACCGACCCATTGACCAGCTTCAGCATGCCCAGCGGCCACGCCTCCGGTGCGTTTGCGTTTTTTCTGGCGTTGGCGGTGCTGGCCGGTCGCGGACAACCCACGCGCCTGCGCCTGACCTGGATGTTGCTGGGCTGTATTCCTGCGGCCTTCATCGCACTGTCACGGGTCTACCTCGGCGCCCATTGGCCCACCGACATCCTGGCTGGCACGCTGCTGGCAATGACTGTGTGCGCATTCAGCCTTACCGTCTGCCAGTACCGCAGCCCACTGCCGCCGATGCCGCAGAAGGCCTGGTGGCTGGTATTACCCGCGGTGGTGGCGGTGCTCGGTTTCATTGCCTTTACCGGCACCCCCCACGCGCTGCTCAGGTATGCCTATTGACCCTGGGCCGGACCGAGCCAGTCAACGGGTGCGGAGCGGCGTTCAATACACCGCTCGCGTCGTTCCAGCAACATCTCATCCGCTATTTCCGCGGCGCGTTCAGCGATGTATTCCGGACCGCGCTTGGCGTCCAACCGCAGCAATTGCACGGCAATATTGCCAAAAAAAGCGTCCCAGGCTGCCTGCTCCGATTGCGCTAGCCGAATCATGCTCATCCCCGATCATTGTTGAGTGATCGGCGACTATTTCAGCCCTCGCACCGGGAGCAGCGAAGAAACGTCTGAACGTGGTGCAGGACTGATCCGAAACTCAGGTGAACAACTCCCCCTGAAGCTCATCGAGCAGCATCTGGATCGCATCCAGCCGCTGCTGCGGGTCGTCGAGTTGCAGCAGGTCGATCTTGTCGGCCTCAGTGAACGGCAAGAGATAAGCCAGTTGATTGCCCAAGGCTTGCTGGCCATCGGCGTGAGTGCCCATGTCCAGCGACGCGACCATCGGGTGTTCGGCCAGGGCCTGGAGCAAGGCCAGCAGGTCGGCATCCTCTTCTTCCAGCGCCTGGTCCGGCAGTTCTTCCAGCCATTGCACCTCGGCCACCAGCAGCTGGTCCTTCTGCACGCCGGCGTCTCGCACGCGGAAGCGCCGCCCGCCTTCGACGCGAATCCCCAGCAGGCCGTTGTCCTGCTGCTTGAAGTCGCGAATCAACGCTTCGCAGCCGATCAAGGCATAGCCATCCGGGGCCATGCCCACCTCCTTGCCATCGAGGATGCACACCACGCCGAAGCTTTCGCCCTTTTTCATGCAGCGGCTGATCATGTCCAGGTAGCGCGCCTCGAACAGTTGCAGGTCGAGGGTGCAGCCAGGGAACAGCACAGTATTGAGGGGGAACAGCGCCAGACTCATAAAGGCTTCCTTAAACCCGGTTTAAACAATCACTGACACGGCCAGCGGCAGGAATACCGCTGTGGCTACGCCCATCAGACTCATGGCCAGCGCCGCAAAGGCGCCACACTCTTCGCTTTCCTGCAGGGCCACCGAGGTGCCGACGGCGTGGGCAGTCATGCCCAGCGCCATACCGCGCGCCTCGGGACTGTGCACCCCAAGACGCGAGAGTAACGCCGGGCCAACCATCGCGCCCACCACCCCGGTAATCAGCACAAACACCGCCGCCAAGGCTGCCACACCGCCGATCTGTTCGGCCACCAGCATGGCAATCGGCGAGGTCACCGACTTCGGTGCCATGGTCATCAACATCCTGTGTTCGGCGCCGAACCACCAGCCCAGCAGTACGCACAGGCCGGTGGCCAACACGCCGCCTATCACCAGCGTAGTAAAAATCGGCCAGAACAATTGCCGAATCCGCCGCAGGTTCAGATAGAGCGGCACCGCCAGGGCCACCGTCGCCGGGCCCAGCAGGATCCCCATGATCTCCGTGCTCTTGCGGTACTCGGCGTAGCTCAGGCCGCACGTGAGCAACACGCCGATCACCAGCAGCATGGAGACCAGCACCGGTTGCAGGAAAATCCAGCGGGTTTTCTCGAAACCCGCCAGCACCAGCTGATAGGCGCCCAGGGTGATCCCGATACCGAACAGCGGGTGATGAATCACCGCCGTCCAGGCGCCGTGCCAGTCGAAGATCATTGATCCTGCTCCTTGCGCTTGACCATGCGCTCCATCAACAGCCCGACAAAGCCCATGGCGATCACCAGCGACAACACCAGTGCACCGACGATGGCCCAGAAATCGGCGGCAATATCCCTGGCATACACCATCACCCCCACCGCCGGCGGCACCAGCAGCAACGGCAAGTAGCGCAGCAGGCTGCTGGCCGCCAGGCTCAGGGGCTCGCCGACTTCGCCACGCCACACCAGGTAACCGAGCATCAACAGCAGGCCGATGATCGGCCCCGGCAGTACCGGCAGCAGCAAATGATTGATCGCCGTGCCGATCAATTGAAACAGCACCAGCCATGTCAGACCACGTAACAGCATCCGTCCTCTCCCCCCTCAAGACCCGCCCGCATTATAAGCATGCCCGCCCTATGCTCCGGCATTCGCCAAAAGCATGGTGGGTTGACCGGGCTGGTTGGCCATGATGATCTACATTGGTTCTCTGTACCCCATAACAACAGCACCGATGAACCAAGGAGAGACGCAATGCCCTATGTACCCGTAGCGCAGCTCAAAGATTATGTCGGCAAGGAACTGGGACGTTCCGAATGGCTCACCATCGACCAGGCACGTATCAACCTGTTCGCCGAGGCCACTGGCGATCATCAGTTCATCCACGTCGACCCGGTCAAGGCCGCGCAAACCCCGTTCGGCAGCACCATTGCCCACGGTTTCCTGTCGCTGTCGCTGATGCCCAAGCTGATGGAAGATATCCTGATCGTGCCCGAAGGCCTGAAGATGGCCGTCAACTATGGCCTGGACAGCGTGCGCTTTATCCAGCCGGTGAAAGTCAATTCCAAGGTGCGCCTGAACGTGACGCTCACCGACGTCACCGAGAAAAAGCCCGGCCAATGGCTGCTCAAGGCCACCGCCACCCTGGAAATCGATGGCCAGGAAAAACCCGCTTACGTCGCCGAGTCGTTGTCGCTCTACTTCGTGTAAGCCCATCCCTGTGGCGAGCCACTGAAACTCGCCACAGGGTATGTAAATTTATGTATGAATCTCGCAGCTGCGGCATACTCGGCGCTCAATTATCCGGATCCCGCTATGCGCCCACTCGCTCCCCTTGCCCTTGCCCTGTTGCTCACCGCTTGCGGAGACGGCGAATCGCTGTTGCCGCCCGATGCGCGCCTGCCCGATGGCGGTCGTTACCGGGGCGATGTGGTCAATGGTCTGCTGCAAGGCCAGGGCCGCGTGGATTATCCCAACGGCAGCTGGTACGCCGGGCAGTTCGACAAAGGCCAGTGGCACGGCCAGGGCGAATGGCATGGCAGCAACGGCGAAGTCTATAAAGGCCAGTTCCAGCAAGGTCTGTTCGATGGCCAGGGCAGCCTGACCACGGCCGGCAGCCACTATGTGGGCGGGTTCAAGAACGGTCGGCGCAACGGCGAAGGCACCCTCAAAGAAGGGCAGATGACCTATCGCGGCGAATTCAAGGACGACCAGTATTCCGGCCTCGGCCGCCTGGAACTGGCGGATGGCAGCCAGTATCAGGGCCAGTTCGCCCACGGCAAGCCGAACGGTGAAGGCCAGCGCAATGACGACAGCGGCAACCAATTCAGCGGCCACTTCGTCGACGGCCAGTTGGAGGGCAACGGTACATTCAACAGCGCCGACGGCGACATCTATGTCGGCCAGTTCAAACAGAACCAGCTCAACGGCAAGGGCCGTTATGAAAACGCCGATGGCGACGTGTGGATCGGCCAGTTCAAGGAAGGCGCCCTGAGCGGCAAGGGCGAGCTGATCGGCGTGGATGGCAGCCACTACGTCGGCCAGTTCAGCGACTGGCGCTTTACCGGCGAAGGCCGCCTGAACCTGACTGACGGCAGCTTCTATATCGGCGGCTTCGACAGCGACAACTATCAAGGCCGCGGCACCCTGGTACTCACCGACGGCACCGTGCAGGCCGGTACCTGGGTCAACGGCATGCGCGTGCGTGATGCCGACGGCAAGCTGTTGCCCGACCCGCTGGAAATCGGCGTACTGGCTCAGGGCCGCCTGCTGGACACCGCCCTCGCCGCCGTGCCCGCCTCCACCTCGGCCGTGGAGCTGTACACCCTGGCCGTGGCCGGCGACGGTAAACAAAGCGTGTTCCTGCGCGAAGCCGATTACGTCAGCAATATGCTCGCCACCCGCTTCGGCGCCCGTGGGCAGATCCGCCTGGTCAACCACCGCGACCATATCGCCGACCGACCACTGGCCACCCGCGAAAGCCTGCGCCGGGCCGTGCAGACCCTGGCCGAGCGCACCGGCCCGGAAGACCTGGTGTTTATCTACATGACCAGCCACGGCACCCACGAACACGAACTGGTGCTGGACCAACCGCGCATGGAGCTGGCCGACCTGCCCGCCGATGAACTGGCCGCCGTGCTCGCGCCGCTGAAAAACCGCGACAAGATCGTGGTGATTTCAGCCTGCTACTCCGGCGGCTTCATCCCGGCGCTCAAAGACGAACGCACCCTGATCATGACCGCCTCGCGTGCCGACCGCGTGTCCTTCGGCTGTTCCGAAGAGGCCGACTTCACCTACTTCGGCGACGCCCTCTTCGCCCAAGCCTTCAACCAGACCGACGATTTGCAGCAAGCCTTCAAGCTGGCGCAGCTGCATGTGAGCGAACGCGAACAGGCAGACAACTTCGAAGCATCCGAACCGCAGATCTGGGCCCCCAAAGGCGTGATCGCCCATTGGCAATTATTACGCAAACAGCAGGCACGAAAGGCGCTGGAAAGCGTCTCAATGAATAGCAAGGAAGCCAAAGGCAACTAAGCTGTAACGTGTAACGAGGGGGAAACACCATGTACCTGACACCTCAGCATATCCTGCTCGCTGGCGCCTCTGGCCTGACCGGCGAACACCTGCTCGACCGCCTGCTCAACGAACCCACCGTGACCCGCGTGCTGGCGCCCAGCCGCAAGCCGCTGGCCGAGCATCCGCACTTGGAAAACCCGGTGGGCGACCCGGCGGTGTTCCTGCCGCAACTGAGCGGCCAGGTGGATATTGCCTTCTGCTGCCTGGGTACCACCATCAAGAAAGCCGGTTCGGAAGAAGCTTTTCGTGCCGTCGACCTGGATATGGTCGTGGCCTTTGCCAAGCGCGCGCGGGAGATGGGCGCGCGGCACCTGATCGTGATCAGTGCGATTGGCGCCGACCCGAAATCCTCGGTGTTCTACAACCGGGTCAAAGGGGAAATGGAACAGGCACTCAAGGCCCAGGACTGGCCGCAACTGACCATCGTGCGGCCTTCGTTGCTGCTGGGGGAACGGCTGGAGCCCCGCTTGGCCGAGCAACTGGCCGGGCCGCTGTCACGGTTGATTCCGGGGAAATACCACGGCATTGAAGTCTGCGAACTGGCCCGGGCCATGTGGCGCCTGGCGCTGGAAGAGCAGGATGGGGTGCGGGTGGTGGAGTCGGACGAACTGCGCAAGCTCGGTAAGTAAGGCCTCCCACATTAGTTTTGTGGTGCCCAGGTCAGCGCTAGAGCCCGCCCGTGGCGTTAAATCCCACACCGAGCACCGTCAACACTGACAGCGGCAATAAAAGCGTGTCGAGCAACGCGCTGGCCGGCAGGTCGACGCCGGGATAGCTGGGCGCCTCGGCACCGAACCGGTCCTTGGCGCAGCAACCTCCGTTCATTGCATACAAATCCAATCGCGTGCCGGCATACACCACCGGCGCGCCGGGCTGCGCGGCGTCCAGGGTCCGCGCGGTGGCGCAGCCGGCCAGTTGCAGCGCCAGTATCACCAACAGCGCCTTATTCATCGCTGCTCAAATGGTGTTCGCCCCAACGCGGCAGCATGTCCTGGGGGATATTCAACAGATTGAGAATGCGCGCCACCACGAAATCCACCAGGTCATCGATGGTCTGCGGCTGGTGATAGAAGCCGGGCGACGCCGGCAGGATGGTCACCCCCAGGTTCGACAGCTTGAGCATGTGCTCCAGATGAATGCTCGAGTACGGCGCCTCGCGCGGCACGAGGATCAACTGGCGACGCTCCTTCAACGTCACGTCGGCGGCGCGTTCGATCAGGTTGTTGCAAGCGCCGGTAGCAATCGCCGACAGCGTACCGGTGGAACACGGCACCACGACCATTGCCGCCGGCGCACCGGAGCCCGAAGCCACCGGCGACATCCAGTCTTCCTTGCCGTAGACCTTGATCTGTCCCGCCGCCGCACCGGTGTACTCGGTGAGGAAGGCTTGCATCATCTGCACCTTGGCTGGCAGCGCGACATCAGTCTCGGTGGCCATCACCAACTGCGCGGCCTTGGAGATCAGAAAGTGCACCTCACGGTCTTCACGCACCAGGCAATCGAGCAGGCGCAAGCCATAGGGCGCGCCGGATGCGCCGGTCATCGCCAGGGTGACGCGCTCCGGGCCACTCATTTCAGGGCCTCGGCCAGTTTGCCGTGCAAGCCGCCGAAGCCGCCGTTGCTCATCACCACCACATGGGTGCCAGGCTTGGCCTGGTGCTTGACGAACGCAATGATGCCCTCGATGGAGTCACAGACTTTCGACGGCACCGTGCACTGCGCCGCAATCGCCGGCAGGTCCCAGCCCAGGTTGGCCGGGGCATACCACACCACCTGGTCGGCATCGTTAACGCTTTCCGGCAGGCCGTCGCGGTGTGCGCCGAGCTTCATGGAGTTTGAGCGCGGCTCGACAATCGCAATGATCGGGGCATCGCCAACGCGTTTGCGCAGGCCGTCGAGGGTGGTGGCAATGGCCGTCGGGTGGTGGGCAAAGTCGTCGTAGATGGTAATCCCATTCACGTCGGCGACCTTTTCCATACGGCGCTTCACGCTCTTGAATGCGCTCAATGCAGCAATGCCCATGGAAGGCACCACGCCCACATGCCGCGCGGCCGCCAGGGTGACCAAGGCATTGGCGACGTTGTGCTGTCCAGTCATGTCCCATTCGACGATGCCTTGCGCCTCGCCGTCAAACAGCACTTCAAACCGGGAACCGTCTTCACTGAGCAACTTGACCTGCCATTGCCCACCCGCACCGGTGGTTTGCACCGGGGTCCAGCAGCCCATCTCGATCACGCGTTGCAAGGCCGGCTCGGTGGTCGGGTGGATGACCAGGCCTTCGCTCGGAATGGTGCGTACCAAATGGTGGAACTGCCGCTCGATGGCCGCCAGGTCGGGGAAGATGTCAGCGTGATCGAACTCAAGGTTGTTGAGGATCGCCGTGCGCGGGCGGTAGTGGACGAATTTGGAGCGCTTGTCGAAAAACGCACTGTCGTACTCGTCGGCTTCGATCACGAAGAACGGCGTATCACCCAGGCGCGCCGACACCGAGAAGTTCTGCGGCACGCCGCCGATCAAGAAGCCCGGGCTCATGCCCGCGTGTTCCAGCACCCAGGCGAGCATGCTGCTGGTGGTGGTCTTGCCGTGGGTGCCGGCAACGGCCAATACCCAGCGACCTTGCAGCACATGGTCGGCCAGCCACTGTGGGCCGGACACGTAAGGCAAGCCTTTGTTGAGCACGTATTCGACCGCCGGATTGCCCCGGGACATGGCATTGCCGATCACCACCAGGTCCGGCACCGGGTCGAATTGCGCCGGGTCGTAACCCTGGGTCAGCTCAATGCCCTGGGCCTCGAGTTGCGTGCTCATGGGTGGGTAAACATTGGCATCGGAGCCCGTTACGTGATGGCCCAGTTCTTTGGCCAGAACCGCCATCGAACCCATGAAGGTGCCGCAAATACCAAGAATATGAATGTGCATAGTCGACCTCGTAAACATCGAGGCAGGTTAGCGCAGGGGGGCGAAAATCGCACTCTTTAGCTGTAGGACCGATCTATGGAGCCGCCCGTGCAATGCCGTGCCGGCGCAGCTTTCTATACAGCGTGTTACGGCTGACACCCAGCTGCTCCGCCGTATGGGTCATGTGCCAGCGTTGTTGCTCCAGGGCCGTGAGCAGGGCGAGTCGCTCGGCGTCGCCCAGGGGCGACTCTGCAAGCCTGGCCTCGGCCACTGCTTGCGGCCGTGCCTGGCGAATCAACGCGGGCAAATCCTCAAGGCCGACCCGCCCGTCGTCGCACAGCGCCGCCAGCGTACGCAACACCGTGCGCAGTTGCCGGACGTTGCCGGGCCAGGGGTAGGTCAGCAGCGCCGAGCGCGCCGCCGGGTCGAGTTGTAGACTCTGCCCGCCCGCCTCCTGCGCCAGCAGGAAATCCAGCAACTGAGGCTTATCGCTGCGTTCACGCAACGCTGGCAAACCGACTTCCAGGCCGTTGAGGCGGTAATACAGGTCTTCCCGAAAACTTCCGTCCTGCACGCGCTCCAGCAAATTCCGGTGAGTCGCGCTGATAATTCTGACATCAACCGCCTGGGGCTCACCGCCGATGGGCACCACCATGCGGTCCTCCAGCACCCTTAACAGGCGCGTCTGCAGCGCCAACGGCATATCGCCGATTTCATCGAGGAACAGCGTACCGCCGTCGGCCTGCTGCAACTTGCCCTGCATGCCGTCCTTGCGCGCGCCGGTAAAGCTGCCGCCGCGATAGCCGAACAGCTCGCTTTCGATCAGGCTTTCCGGGATGGCTGCGCAGTTGAGGGCAACGAACGCCTTGTCGGCACGCTGGCTGGCGTGATGCACCGCCTTGGCGAAGGCCTCTTTGCCGGAACCGGTTTCGCCGTTGATCAGCAAGGGTACATCGCGCTCGAATACCCGCAGCGCTTTGCGGAAGTCACTCTGCAGCGCCGGGTCGCCCAGGCAGATACTGGCCAGGCGCACGGGCTCAGGCTTGGCGATGGGCGCGGGCACACTGCGCGATTGACCACGCAAGGCCGCGAACAAGTGCCGGCCATCCCGCGTGCGCAATGGCCAACTGGCGGTGGCATTGGCACTGGCGCGACCGAGCAGTTGGTCCAGGGAACACTCGAACAACGCCTCCACCGGTTGCCCCAGCAACCCGCCACGCACCTGCCCCAGCAGGTTGAGTGCGCTCTGGTTGACGGCACATATCCGCCCTTCGCCGTCAAACGCCAACAACCCTTCGCTGAACAGGCCCACCGACTCGGCCTGCAGGTGAAAGCGCAGCAGCCAATGGTTTTCGAAGTGACGCAGGAAGTAGCAACTCTCGATCATCTTCGCCGACAGGTTGACCAGCGCCATGGTGTGGAACTGGCTCTGGCGCGACACCTCCTCCCGGGCCGACGACACGTCCAGCACCGCCAAAAGGTCGCCGTGGGGGTCGAACACCGGGCTCGCCGAACAGGTCAGCCCGGTGTGGCGCCCACGAAAATGTTCATCGCGATGAATGGTCAACGACTGGCGTTCCACCAGGCAGGTGCCGATGCCGTTGGTGCCCTCGCACGCTTCGCTCCAATCGGCACCGAGCCACAACCCGGCGCGTTCGAAAATCTTGCGCTCGGACGGCGCCGTGACACAGTTGAGGATCACCCCACGGGCATCGGTCAGCAGCACCGCATGGCCCGCGCCCGACAGCTGCTGGTGCAGGCTGTTCATCTCGCTGCCGGCGATATGCAGCACCTGTTGCAGGCGCTCGCGGCTTTCCAGCAGACGGCCGTGCTCAAGCACCGTAGGGGCGATGGTCTGGGCAGGATCGAGGTGGTAGTCCTCCAGGCAGCGCAGCCAGGATCGGGCGATGGACGGGTCACTCGACGGGTCGCGCCCACGGGCCACAGTGAGGACTTGCTGGGCATGGCGACTGAAATGATCGTTGTGCATGTTCTTATTATTCTCCCTGCGTGAGAGCCCCCAGCATCCCCCAGGCACCCAGCCAATGCAATCCCGGACCGACTCGCCGGTCACGGTCTGTACCGTTTATGGCACAAACTGTCACAGCGCCTGTACCACCCGTGTCACAGCAATGCCTTGCAACAAACCCCAAGCCCTTGATTTTCCTGGCCTGCAAAGCAGTGGCCCAACCTTTGCTCTACGCTTTATCAAGCGCTTGCGCGCTGCACTCCAATAAACATAAAAGCCAGGAGATACCCACCATGCGTTACGCACACCCCGGTACTGAAGGCGCGATCGTTTCGTTCAAGGCCAAGTACGGCAACTACATTGGTGGCGAATTCGTTGCCCCGGTCGATGGCAACTATTTCACCAACACCTCGCCGGTCAACGGGAAGCCTATCGCCGAATTCCCGCGCTCCACTGCCAAAGACATCGACAAGGCGCTGGACGCCGCCCACGCTGCCGCTGACGCCTGGGGCAAGACCTCGGCCCAGGACCGCTCGCTGGTGCTGCTGAAAATCGCCGACCGCATCGAACAGAACCTCGAACTGCTGGCCATCACCGAAACCTGGGACAACGGCAAGGCCGTGCGTGAAACCCTCAACGCCGACATCCCCCTGGCCGCCGACCACTTCCGCTACTTCGCCGGTTGCATACGCGCCCAGGAAGGCACCAGCGCCGAGATCAACGAACACACCGCGTCCTATCACTTCCACGAGCCGCTGGGCGTGGTCGGCCAGATCATCCCGTGGAACTTCCCGCTGCTGATGGCCGCGTGGAAACTCGCCCCGGCCCTGGCCGCCGGCAACTGCGTGGTGCTCAAGCCTGCCGAGCAAACACCGCTGGGCATCAACGTGCTGCTGGAAGTCATCGGCGACCTGCTGCCACCGGGCGTGCTGAACGTGGTGCACGGCTTCGGCAAGGAAGCCGGCGAAGCCCTGGCCACCAGCAAGCGTATCGCCAAGATCGCCTTCACCGGCTCCACCCCGGTGGGCTCGCACATCATGCATGCGGCGGCCGAGAACATCATTCCGTCGACCGTCGAGCTGGGCGGCAAGTCGCCGAACATCTTCTTCGCCGACATCATGAAGGCCGAACCGTCGTTCATCGAAAAAGCCGCCGAAGGCCTGGTGCTGGCGTTCTTCAACCAGGGCGAAGTGTGCACCTGCCCATCCCGTGCGCTGGTGGAAGAGTCCATCTACGACGACTTCATGAAAGTGGTGATGAAGAAAGTCGAGCAGATCAAGCGCGGCGACCCGCTGGACACCGACACCATGGTCGGCGCCCAGGCGTCCGAGCAGCAGTTCGACAAGATCCTGTCCTACCTGGAAATTGCCAAGGGCGAAGGCGCGCAATTGCTCACCGGCGGCAAGGTCGAGCAGCTCACCGGCGATATGGCTGGCGGCTATTACATCCAGCCGACCCTGCTCAAGGGCACCAATGAAATGCGCGTGTTCCAGGAAGAAATCTTCGGCCCGGTGGTGAGCATCACCACCTTCAAGGACGAAGCCGAAGCCCTGGCGATTGCCAACGACACCGAGTTCGGCCTGGGCGCCGGTGTGTGGACCCGCGACATTAACCGCGCCTACCGCATGGGCCGCGCGATCAAGGCGGGCCGCGTGTGGACCAACTGCTACCACCTGTACCCGGCGCATGCCGCGTTTGGCGGTTACAAGAAGTCCGGCGTGGGCCGTGAGACCCACAAGATGATGCTGGATCACTACCAGCAGACCAAGAACCTGCTGGTGAGCTACGACATTAATCCGTTGGGCTTCTTCTAACTAACCCCTCCCACAGTTGAAATGCACTCAAATGTGGGAGGGGCTTGCCCTCTCCCACACTTAGCTCTCCACAAGTACTTGCCAATTGCATTCGGCACACAGAGGCCGAGTTAAAAAACAATAACAATGAAAGGTACTTTCCCATGCCTAGCGAACCGACTGGATCTTCTGTCGACTTCGAAAAAGTCGACTCCCAATACTTCCAACAACGCGAACTGAAAAAAGGCGCCGCCGGCTGGGTCCTGCTGGTTGGCCTTGGCGTTGCCTACGTCATCTCCGGCGACTACGCCGGCTGGAACTTCGGCCTGGCCCAGGGTGGCTGGGGCGGGATGTTCCTCGCCACATTGCTGATGGCCACCATGTACCTGTGCATGTGCTTTTCCCTGGCCGAACTGTCTTCCATGATCCCCACCGCCGGCGGTGGCTACGGTTTTGCCCGCAGTGCCTTCGGGCCCTGGGGCGGGTTCCTGACGGGCACCGCCATCCTGATCGAATATGCCATCGCCCCCGCCGCCATCGCGGTGTTTATCGGCGCCTATTGCGAGTCGCTGTTCGGCATCGGCGGCTGGATGATTTACCTGGCGTTCTACATCATCTTTATCGGCATCCATATCTTTGGCGTCGGCGAAGCCTTGAAGCTGATGTTCGTGATCACCGCCATCGCCGCGATTGCGCTGGGCGTGTTCCTGGTGTCGATGGTGCCGCACTTCAATGTCGCCAACCTGCTGGATATTCCGGTGACCGAGGCCAAGGGCGCCAGCACCTTCCTGCCATTCGGCTATGTCGGCGTGTGGGCGGCGATCCCCTATGCGATCTGGTTTTTCCTCGCCGTAGAGGGCGTGCCCCTGGCCGCCGAAGAAACCAAGAACCCCAAGCGCGACCTGCCCCGGGGCCTGATCGGCGCCATTGTGGTGCTGACCAGCTTTGCCCTGTTGATCCTGGTGATCGCACCGGGCGGCGCGGGCACCTATGCGCTGGTCAAATCCGGCAACCCGCTGGTGGAAGCGCTGGCGCTGTCCTATGGCGGTTCGACCTGGATGGGCAGTTTCGTCAACCTGGTCGGCCTGGCCGGCTTGATCGCCAGCTTTTTCTCGATTATCTACGCCTATTCGCGGCAGATCTTCGCCTTGTCCCGTGCCGGCTACTTGCCGCGCAAACTGTCCCAGACCAATAAGAGCAAGGCCCCGGTACTGGCGCTGGTGATCCCCGGGATTATCGGCTTCGGCCTGTCGCTGACCGGCCAGGGGGACTTGTTGATCCTGGTGGCGGTGTTTGGCGCGACCATTTCCTACGTGCTGATGATGGCCGCGCACATCACCCTGCGCATCCGTCGCCCCAAAATGGACCGTCCTTATCGCACGCCAGGCGGCATCTTCACCTCCGGTGTCGCCCTGGTACTGGCCTGCGTGGCCGTGGTGGCGGGTTTTCTGGTGGATCCACGGGTGGTGATTGGCGCTGCGATCATCTATGGAGTATTAATTGCTTACTTTGCTTTCTACAGCCGGCATCACTTGGTAGCAGGCACGCCCGAAGAAGAATTCGCCGCGATCCAGGCCGCAGAGGCCGCCTTGCACTAACTGCCGTAAACCTCGACGCGGGTTCCTCTCCTGCCCGCGTCGTCAAGGAGACACTGTATGGCAAGCTTTTCCCACGCGGTCGGTGCACAGACCTACCGCTTCGACAGCCTCAAGGACGTGATGGCCAAGGCCAGTCCCGCCCGCTCCGGGGACTTCCTCGCCGGCGTTGCCGCGCAGAACGACGGTGAGCGGGTGGCGGCACAAATGGCCTTGGCCAATATTCCGCTCAAGCACTTCCTCGAAGAAGCGCTGATCCCCTATGAAAGCGATGAAGTCACGCGGCTGATCATCGACACCCACGACAAGCAGGCTTTCGCCGTGGTCAGCCACCTGACCGTCGGCGGCCTGCGCGACTGGCTGCTCAGCGACGCCGCCGATGAACAATCCCTACGCGCATTGGCGCCGGGGCTGACACCGGAAATGGCCGCGGCCGTGTCCAAGATCATGCGCGTGCAGGACCTGGTCCTGGTGGCGCAGAAGATCCGAGTGGTTACCCGGTTTCGCGGCACCCTGGGCCTGCGTGGGCGCCTGTCGACCCGCCTGCAACCCAACCACCCGACCGACGAACCGGCGGGCATCGCTGCGAGCATTCTCGATGGCCTGCTTTACGGCAACGGCGACGCCATGATCGGCATCAACCCGGCCACCGACAGCATCGCCTCGATCTGCGCCATGCTGGAGATGCTCGACGCAATCATCCAGCGCTACGAAATCCCCACCCAGGCCTGTGTGCTGACCCACGTCACCACGTCCATCGAAGCCATCAACCGCGGCGTGCCGCTGGACCTGGTGTTCCAGTCGATTGCCGGCACCGAGGCGGCCAATGCCAGTTTCGGCATCAGCCTGAGCGTACTGCAGGAAGGTTACGAGGCGGGTTTGAGCCTGAACCGGGGCACCTTGGGCCAGAACCTGATGTATTTCGAAACCGGCCAGGGCAGTGCCTTGTCGGCCAACGCGCACTTTGGCGTCGACCAGCAAACCTGCGAAACCCGCGCCTATGCGGTGGCCCGGCATTTCAAGCCGTTTCTGGTCAACACCGTGGTCGGCTTTATCGGCCCCGAGTACCTGTACAACGGCAAGCAGATCATCCGCGCCGGCCTTGAAGACCACTTCTGCGGCAAGCTGCTGGGCGTGCCCATGGGCTGCGACATCTGCTACACCAACCACGCCGAAGCCGACCAGGACGACATGGACACCCTGCTGACCCTGTTGGGTGTTGCCGGGATCAACTTCATCATGGGCATCCCCGGCTCCGACGACATCATGCTCAACTACCAGACCACCTCGTTCCACGACGCCTTGTACGCTCGCCAGACATTGGGTTTAAAGCCGGCGCCGGAGTTTGAACAGTGGCTGGCCAAAATGGGCATCTTTACGCAAGCCGACGGCAAGGTGCGCTTCGGCAACAGCCTGCCACCGGCGTTTCGCCACGCCCTGGCGCAATTGGGATGAAGGAGCCGCCTGTGCAACTCGACCTGCCTGAAAACCCGTGGCTGGAACTGCGCCGCCTGACCCCGGCGCGAATTGCCCTGGGCCGCACCGGCACCAGCATTCCCACCAACGCCCAACTTGATTTCCAATTTGCCCACGCCCAGGCACGGGACGCGGTGCACCTGCCCTTCGACCACGGCGGCCTGAGCAGTCAACTGGCCGAACGTGGGCGCGATAGCCTGTTGCTGCACAGTGCCGCAACCGACCGGCACAGCTACCTGCAACGTCCGGATCTGGGGCGGCGCCTGAGTGACGAGTCGGCCCAGCGCCTGCGGGATTACGCGGCTGCGCATCCGGGCGGCATGGACCTGGCAGTCGTGGTGGCGGACGGTCTGTCGGCGCTGGCAGTGCATAAACATACGCTGCCATTTCTGACGCGCATGGAAGAACAGACCCACGCCGAAGGGTGGTCCTTGTCGCCGGTGATCCTGGTGGAGCAGGGCCGCGTGGCAGTGGCCGACGAAATCGGGCAACTGCTCGGCGCCAAGATGGTGGTGATCCTTATCGGTGAACGGCCGGGGCTCAGTTCGCCGGATAGCTTGGGCCTGTACTTCACCTACAACCCCAAGGTCGGCCTCACCGATGCCTATCGCAACTGCATCTCCAATGTACGTTTGGAAGGACTGAGCTATGGCATGGCGGCCCATCGCCTGCTGTACTTGATGCGAGAGGCGTGTCGCCGGCAGCTGTCGGGGGTCAACCTGAAAGACGAGGCGCAGGTTCAGACCCTTGAATCCGACGACCCGGACCTGATGAAGGGCAATTTCCTGCTCAGCCCACCCACCGACTGATCCCGGCACGATTGCGCTTTTTCGCGCCTTTAGGCAGCATCAAGTCACGGCCGCTCGTGTGGTCATACCCCATTTGGAAGTTGAGGCCTGGCATGCGGATTACTCAAGCGACCCTGGAACACCTGGACCTGTTGACCCCGTTGTTCGTCAAGTACCGCGAGTTCTACGGGGCCCTGCCCTTTCCGGATTCGTCACGGGCCTTCCTGGAAAAGCGCCTGCGCCGCAAGGAGTCGGTGATCTACCTGGCCCTCGCCGATGACGACGACAAACGCGTGCTCGGGTTTTGCCAGCTTTACCCGAGCTTTTCCTCGCTGTCGCTTAAACGCGTGTGGATCCTCAACGACATCTATGTGGCCGAAGACGCGCGCCGGCAACTGGTGGCGGATAACCTGATGCGCACGGCGAAGAAAATGGCCAAGGAAACCCACGCGGTGCGGCTGCGGGTATCGACCAGCAGTGATAACCAAGTGGCGCAGAAGACGTACGAGTCCATCGGGTTTCGTGAAGACACCGAGTTCAAGAACTACACCTTGCCGATCAGCGAAGACTGACGCCCTGACACCATGGACACCTTGTGGGAGGGGGCTTGCCCCCGATGGCGGCTAGTCAGTCAGACTATTTATAACTGACCCACCGCTTTCGCGAGCAAGCCCGCTCCCACATTGAATTTCTGGCGATCTTCAGACCTCACGCCACGACATCCCCCGCTACAAAACCAACAGGCTTTTCACCTCTCAATCCGTATAATGCGGACCTTTCAGGGTTGTAAGAAACACTACATACACGTGTAGCCTTATTACCCGAGCTTCCGCACAGGCCTGCCGAGTCGGGCCGTTCACACAGGTGCCATCCATGGATTTCAACCCGCTCGACCTTATCCTGCATCTCGACGTGTACCTCGACATGCTGGTAACCAATTATGGTCCGTGGATATACGCCATTCTGTTCCTGGTCATCTTTTGCGAAACCGGCCTGGTGGTCATGCCGTTCCTGCCGGGTGATTCGCTGCTGTTTATCGCCGGTGCGGTCGCTGCAGGCGGCGGCATGGACCCGGTATTGTTGGGCGGGCTGCTGATGCTGGCGGCAATCCTCGGCGACAGTACCAATTACGTGATCGGGCGAACGGCGGGAGAACGCCTGTTCAGCAACCCGAACTCGAAAATCTTCCGCCGCGACTACCTGCAAAAAACCCACGACTTCTACGACAGGCACGGCGGCAAGACCGTGACCCTGGCGCGCTTCCTGCCGATCCTGCGCACCTTTGCGCCGTTCGTCGCCGGCATCGCGAAAATGCCCTATGCACGGTTCTTCGGTTTCAGCGTGCTGGGCACCATCCTCTGGGTCGGCGGCCTGGTGACCCTGGGCTACTTCTTCGGCAACGTGCCATTTATCAAGAAAAACCTCTCGCTGCTGGTGGTGTTCATCATCCTGCTGTCGCTGGTGCCGATGATCATTGGCGTGTTCCGCAGCCGCTTTGGTCGCACGTCTTCAGAAGCCAAGCCGCAGTAACCTGGCATGTGGTCCCTCAGCGCCTGGCGGCGCCGGCGCCTGCTGGCCAAGCACCCGATTGCCGATGACACCTGGCAGCGGGTGCGCGACCACCTGACCTTCCTCGACGGCATCAGTGCCGAGCAGGACCAGTGGCTGCGCGAAGCCTGCGTGGTGTTCCTCGCCGAAAAACACCTCACCGCCCTGCCCGGCGTCGAGCTGCACCAGGAACAACGCCTGCTGCTCGCCGCCCAGGCGCAATTGCCGCTGATGAACCTGGGCGACCTCGACTGGTACCAGGGTTTCCATGAAATCGTGCTGTACCCCGACGACTTCCTCAGCCCCCAGCGCCATCGCGACAGCAGCGGCATCGAACACGAGTGGGACGGCGAACACAGCGGCGAGGCCTGGCAGCAAGGCCCGGTGATTCTTGCCTGGCCCGGCGTGCTCGCCAGCGGTCAGTGGGAAGGCTACAACCTGGTGATCCACGAACTGGCCCACAAGCTGGACATGCTCAACGGCGACGCCAACGGCCTGCCGCCGCTGCACCACGACATGCGCGTGCAGGAGTGGGCCAGCGTGATGCAGGGTGCTTATGACGACCTCAATCGCCAGCTGGACGCCAACCCCGACGCCGAGACGGAGATAGACCCGTACGCGGCGGAAAACCCGGCGGAGTTCTTTGCGGTCACCAGCGAATATTTTTTCAGCGCCCCGGATTTACTCGTCAATAGTTATCCACAGGTGTACGCCCAACTCAGCCGCTTTTATCGCCAGGATCCCTTGGCCCGCCTGACCCGACTGCAAGCGCACGACCCGCGTTATCAGCCGCAAGGCGAATGACCGTACGACGTCTGGCGCATGGCATCGCCGTCAGAATATGCCTATAATCGCCGCCACTTTTAGGCCAATCCGGCCATGTCATATGGCCAACTACGGGGGCAACGCCCAATGAGCTACAGCAAGATTCCGGCTGGCAAAGACCTGCCGAACGACATCTACGTCGCCATCGAGATTCCGGCCAACCACGCGCCGATCAAATACGAAATCGACAAAGACAGCGACTGCCTGTTCGTTGACCGTTTCATGGCCACCCCGATGTTCTACCCGGCCAACTACGGTTTTATCCCGAACACCCTGGCCGACGACGGCGACCCCCTCGACGTGCTGGTCGTAACCCCTTACCCGGTTACCCCAGGCTCGGTCATCCGCGCTCGCCCAGTCGGCATCCTGAACATGACCGACGACGGCGGTGGCGATGCCAAAGTGATCGCCGTGCCACACGACAAGCTGTCCCAGCTGTACGTGGACGTGAAGGAATACACCGACCTGCCGCCACTGCTGCTGGAACAGATCAAGCACTTCTTCGAGAACTACAAAGACCTCGAAAAAGGCAAATGGGTGAAGATCGACGGTTGGGGCAACGCAGACGCCGCCCGCGCCGAAATCATGAAGTCGGTCGCTGCCTACAAAGGCTGATACCGGCTACTCATTGCCTCGGCAATTGAAAAAGCCCCGATTACTCGGGGCTTTTTTTGTGGGAAAAATTAAACTCAAAGTTCAACACCTTAAAAACTTAGTTTAATTCAACTTAAAATCCGAAGTAACGAGCTACAACTAAGCAAAAACCTACAGACCCAACTCAACGCATGGTTTATTTGATGTATTTTTCCGGCCAGTAAACTCTGCGTTTATGAATACATCAGGTGATCGCTTAAAAGCGCTATTACGGGAAGTTCATCTTTCCGCTTCCGACTTCGCCAAGAACCGTGGTGTCACACCTCAACACGTGAACAACTGGTTCAAACGCGGTGTACCCATGGGCCGACTCAACGAGATCGCAGAACTGCTGTGCATCTCCAGCCGTTGGCTACGCACCGGCGAAGGCCCCAAACACCCACCGGCCAACTTCCTGCTGGAAGGCCCCGGCACCAGGAAAGGACTCCTCACCCGCGAAGAAACTGGCAAATACCTCACAGGCCCCGCCTGCCGCCCGGAAAAAATCGACGTGGAAATCCCCCTCCACCCCACCTTCACCTCAACCGAACGCATCCGCGTCTCCCTGCACACCCTCGAAACCCTCAACGTCAACCCCGACCGCGCGCTGGGCGCCTACATGGTCGACAACAGCATGATCGACATCATCCAACAAGGCGCCACCCTCGCCATCGACAAAGGCCGCACCCAAATCATCGACGGCGAAATCTACGCCGTCGAACACGATGGAATGCTACGCATCAAATACCTCTACAACCGCCCAGGGGGTGGCTTGCGCATGCGCAGCCACAATGCTGGCGAACACCCGGATGAATACCTGACCCACGAGCAACGGTTTGAGCAGAACTTCCAGATCGTGGGGTGGGTGTTCTGGTGGTCCACGTTGAATAACCGCCGACCGCCGGTGCCGCTGGATGAGCATTTATTGGGCTGGGAAGGCTCTAAATCGGATCCGGAGGTGGGCAACTGAAGTGAATGTGGGTATCATGCGCCGCACATTTGGCAGGGGGGTTGCGTTGCGCGATCCACCCTGCTCGGCGATGCGGAGGATTTCCCGCGGATGCCCCTACTATTCAGCCCGACGCAATGTGGGCTGAGCGATTTGAAGGCTGCTGAGGTTTGTCAAAAACAAGCTGAGGCAGTCCCCGAGAAGCCGGCCACAAGCCGGCTTTTTAATGCTCACAAGAACCACAAACCAAATTTATCCAACAGCTGTTGGATCATTGAATAGCCAAAGCGGGCGAGACTATCGCCTCGCCTGTCTCTCAGCGGCATTATCTATGCTGCATGCCTCTAGAGCACGATCCGCCACCAACTGCGTCATGTCTACAATAAAGGCAATACGGTCACCCGAGGCGCACCATCGATTCAATGCGCACTGAGAGATCAGCCCTGCTGACCCCTTAAGCTCCAGCCTCAATCCAATATCAAATGCGGCAAAAACCGGCTCGAATCCTTGGTAATCAAACTATTATCCTCCCGCACCCCAATCCCCGCCGCCTGGTCCCCAATCACCCAAGACCCAATCAACGTGTAGCTGTCCCCGAACCGCGGCAGCGGTGCGAACTCCTGAAGAATAAACGGCGCATCCGTATAAGGACCGTCCTCCTTCACGATCAGCCCATCAGCCGTTTGCAACTCGATGTTCGCCCCTTCCCGCGAGAAGAACGGCTTGCGCACCCAGCCCTTCGGCACAGCTTTACCCGGTTCGGTATCCAGGTGGGCCGCGAGCAGATTCGGGTGGCCTTTGTTGAATTCCCACAGCAGCGGCAGGATGCCTTTGTTGGAAATGATGGATTTCCACGCAGGTTCGAAAAACTGGGTGTCGCTCTCGGCAATCGCGGCGCCGAAGGGTTCGTGGAAGATGAATTCCCAGGCGTGCAGTTTGAACAGGTGGGGAATCCAGCGGTCCTGGAGATCGACGAAGCGGCCTTCGCTGGTGAGGCCGATGTCTTCGATGTCGATGTGGCGTGATTCGATGCCGACTTTTTCCGCGACGAGGCGCAGGTAGTCGGTGGTGCCTTTGTCTTCGACCGAGTCTTTCATCGAGGCGAAGTAGAACGGCTGGTTGATCTGCAGTTGGGCGAAGGCCTGGTGCAGTTTGGTGTCGATGCTGTTGAACTGGTCGGCATGCTTGGGCAGCAGGCCGCGTTCGATGCATTGCTCGAGCCAGCCCCACTGAAATGCCGCGGCCTCGTAGAGGCTGGTCGGTGTGTCGTAGTTGAGTTCCAGCAGCTTGGCGGGGCCGGTGCCGTTGTAGGAGAAGTCCATGCGCCCGTACAGGTGTGGGTGGCCTTCGAGCCATGAGGTTTTGATCATGTCGAAGAAGGGCGCGGGGATGCTCAAGCGTTCGAGCAGTTCTTCGCTCTGGACCACGCGGGCGACGAGGTCCATGCACATGTCATGGATCTCGGTGGTCGGGTCTTCGAGGTCGTGCTCGATTTGCTTGAGCGTGAACTGGTAATACGCGCGCTCGTCCCAGTAGGGTTCGTTGTCGATGGTATGGAACAGAAAGCCGAGGTTTTCAGCCGTCTGTTTCCAGTCATGACGTTCTGCACAATGGATTTTCTTCATGGCCCGGTTTCCTTAACTGCTCGATCCGCCACCGCCCCAGCCGCTGCGTGCGCTGGCCTTGCTGCCGAAGCCGCCACGGGAGGTGGCCGACGCCACGGAGCTCGACTGGTTGGAGGAGCGCAGCGTGTTGGTGTAGTTGCTGCTGCCGTACCGGGCCTGGTTGGAGCGGCCAAACGTCGCGCCATTGGAGACGCGCTGGTTGAGCGTGGAGTTGCCGTAGTTACCGCGATCATCGCGATAGCGGTACACCGGCTCGGAGCGGTAGCTGTTGCGATTGTTGCTCAGCATATTGCCGATGAGCAGGCCGGTCAGCAGGCTGCTGGTGGAGAAGCCGGAGCCGCCGCTTGCCTGAGCGTTGCCCGCCTGGGCGTTGGCCGCGTCTACCTGGGATTGTGTCACCTGGCCTTCGGCGGTCAGTTCGAAACCGCCCAGCTTGGGAATGAACTGGCCATTGGAGTCCAGCTGGCACCAACCGGCGACAAAGTCGGCATCGCAATCGGCCTGGCTGGCGTACACCGGGGCGATGCGGCGATGCTCGGCCATGGCCGTCATGTAGGCATCCGAACAGACGTCCACCGGAAGCTTTTCATCGGCACATTGCTGCACCGACTGGAAGTTGTACTTCTTCTGCAAATCGTAGGTTTTTTCCGTCGGCCCGCAGCCGGATATCGCCATGGCGACCGACGCTGCCAGCGAAAGCTGGACGTACTTGCTTCGTTTCATCGGGAGCTCCGTGCGCAATCAGTTCTGGGTAGGTGTCATGCAGGCGGCATTCAACATGCCGACGCTGATGGCCACCGCCGCCACGTAGATGCCCGCTGCAAGCTCGCCTCTCTTGATGCGCTCGGAAGTGCCCTTGAGCACGAGGCTGGTGAGCAGAAACGCCAGGAGCTGGACGACGGCTGCGATCACCGCCCAGACGACGAAGTCGAGGACGCTGATCGAATAGGCAATCACGTTGCTGGCCGGAATGGCGAAACCGACGATGGCACCGCCCAGGGCGACCGCTGCGGAAACGTTGCCCGCCCGGATCAGCTCGAATTCCTTGTGCGGGGTGACGCGGGTGTAGATGAACTGGAACAGCGCAAACAGTACGGCAGCCCCCAGGATGTAGGTGACAAACCCGAGCACGGCGGCTTTGTTCAGGGAGATGGAGAGAGCTTCTAGCATGGACTTCTTCCTTTTTTAGATCGCATTCAAGTCGGTTGTGTACAGCGAAATGCCCAGGGAGGTGCTCAGGCTGACGGTGCCTTCAGCGTCTTCTTCGACAGAGAACAGCAGAAACTCGCGGCGATCGGTCAGGCCGGTGTCACGGGCATATAGCATCGAACGGTGCTCGACGCTGTAGGAGTCCTCGGGGTTTATCACGTGCTCGCTCATGGCCACCAATTCCGTCTGGCCAGCCTCGCTGCCCCACACGCGCGCGTATTCGACGCCGTTGTGGGTGTAGGTCGGCAACCCGATCGGACTCTGCGGCCCCGCCAGCCGGCGCAATTCAGCTTCGCTGCTGATAGTGACGCAGCTCAGGTAGTTGAACAGGATCACAGACTCGACCTGCCCGGCGATGTCGCCCGTGGTGTGCACCTGCAGCCAGTAATCTTCGTCGTTCATGTAGTAGCGCGACAGCCAGGTCGACTGCCCGAGGTCAACGGTGCCGTTACTCCAGATTTCCTGGGCGCCGGGGATAACCACTGTGGTTTTCCCGTCGAGCAACAACTTCAGGGTCGTGTCGAATATCACGCCTTTGCCCGGCGCCAGGCCAAGCGGCCCGGTGGTCGGCAGCGGTTCGGCGGCGCCTTTCGAGTGTGTATTCGCTTGCGGGGCCTCAAGCCCCATTAACTGTTTAAACCATCCCATTGGAGATTTCCTTGAGGCGGGTGGAGGCAATGTAGAAGAGTTCGCCGCCTTCAACGCGTGTGGCGCTGGGCGGGTTGATCGACGGTTGCGGCGCACCTTTGGCGCGATAGCCAATGAGGGTGGCGTTATGGCGCTCTTTCATCTGGGTGTACAGATCGCCAAACGTGGCTTCAAACGCCTCGGGCAATCTCATCAGGTATTGGGTAGCCCCCTGCCCCACACACAGCAGCTCATTAATGACCACCGACGAGCCCGGGTCCTGAGAGGCGCGCACCAGCATTTCGATAGCCATGCTTGAGGTGCACTCCAGGCTGGGGGCGTAGGAACTGGCCAGGGCGGCGATCTCACTTGCATTAAAGTGGGCGACCACGTGCCCGACCGGATTCAATTGATTCACCGCCAGCACGGTGGCCAGCGTCAGATCGTCGGACGGGGTTCGCACCAGCACACGCTCGGCACCGGGCACACCGGCACGCAGCAACAGCGCTGTGGAGGACAAGCTCTCACCACGGATAAAGGCCGCCTTGCCCGGCATCGGGTTTTCTTCGAGGGTGCAATCGCAGATGACGATCAGGTTGTCGTTCGAGGTTTCGTCTTGCAGCAACAACTCGATGACCCGTTCACTGGACGCGCCCTCCCAGCCAATGAGCACGGTATGGCCGATTTTGCCGGTGAAATCGCCTTTGCCCTTCATGCCTTTTCTCCATGCATCGATGACAGTGCTGGTGGTTTTGCCGATGGCTGCCGTCAGCAGCGCAATGCCCCCGAGCATGACCCAGGTCGCCACGAACAAGCGTCCCAAAGAGGTCTGCGGCGATAGATCGCCATAGCCGACGGTCAGCGTGGTGGTGAGATAGAAGTAAACAAACGTGGCGGGCGCGGTGAGGTGTTGTTCGCCCAGAACCACCAGGCCCAGATAAGCCGTGCTCAGGTGTACCGCCAAGGCGATGACCAGGCCTGCCCAGCCGAAGCGGTGAAAGAGGGAAGCGGCGTACCTGCGCAACAAAAGAAAAATCGGCATTGCGTCCCTGACTCCCTGGGTGCTCACGTGCGTTCAGCCGGCATTAAACCTGCTGCGTGGTTGAGAGAGAAGTACCTTGGCGGCAATAAATCCGGCGAAGGCACCAAACAGATGCCCTTCGAAGGAAACGCCTTGGCGAGGCAGGAAGCCAAGGACCAGTCCGCCATACAGTACCGCCACGACACCAGCCGTGATCAGGTTGCTCCAGCTCCTGTGGAACCAGGCGCGAGACAACAGGTAGGCCCACAACCCGAACACCCAGCCGCTGGCCCCGACGTGCACACCCGCAAAACCGAACAGCCAGACCAGCGAACCGCCCAGCAGGATGATGATCGCGCTGACGGTCACAAACCGATTGAGCCCTTCGATCATCACCAGGCTGCCCAGGATCACAAAGGCAATCAGGTTGGCGCTCAGGTGGGCAAACGACCCGTGCAAAAACGGTGAGGTGAGGATGCCGGGCAGGCCCTGCAGCGTTCTCGGGATCAGGCCGAACGTCATCAGGCTGTAACCGGTAGCGGCATTGAACAGTTGCAGCGCGACCATGAACAGCGCCAGGCCTGCGATTGTCTTGAAACCCTTCAGGGCATCCATCCTGACCTCGAGGTAAAAAAGAAGGGCAGACACTGCCCTTCCTGCGGCGACGTTGCTTACTCGGCCGACTTTTGCTTCAGACGCTCCAGAATCGCATTGGCGCTGCCTTCGTTCGGCGTGATGCCGGCGTCGCGCAGCTTGCGCTCCAGGTCGGTCCCGGTCGATGCATCTGCCAGCTCATCCTGGGCTTGCAGTTCAGCGGCGCGTTGCTGCTGCTTGGCCTGCAAACGATTCAGCGTACCGACGGCGGTTTCCAGCTTGCCGTTGGCACCGCCGCTGGCGATGGAGGCGCTGACCTGGGCCTTCTGTACGCTGTCGCGCGCCTTGGCCATGTCCACTTGCTGGCGCAGGCTTTTGATCCGGCTTTCGGCCTTGGTGATGTCCTTGCGCATGCCTTCCGCATAGCCACCGAACTCGGTGGTTTGCTTATGCTCGACATCCCGCTCGTTGGTCAGGGTCGAGATGGCTTCGGCGACTTCCAGGGCGAGGTCTTCACGATTGGCCTGCAGGGCAGCCACGGCCTTGGACTCCAGGTCCTTGATCTTGGCGTCGTACTCGTTGACGCGATCAGTCGCCAGTTTGTGCTTGGCCATGATGCTCACCAGCTCACGCTTGGCGTTGGCCAGCGCGGTGTCGGCATCGCGGATTTCCTGATCGAGGATGCGCAGGGCCTGTTGGTCGACGATCGATTCGCCGACTTCGTTGGCACCGCCACGCAGCGCGGTGAACAATTTGCTCCAGATGGACTGAGTCATTGGATACTCCCGAATACTTAATTGAAGAAACGTTCGAAGGCTTCGCTGGCGCGCTGCACGTTGTCGACCAGGGTTTTCACCTCGGTGACGATATTGGTCAGGCTGGAGTCGGAGCTCAATGCACCGAACATGTTGTAGACCACTTGCCCGTTAGGCATGGACTCGATGCCGATGGAGGACAGCGGGAACATTTCCCGGCTGCGCAACACCGCGTCATTGAATTTAGCGACATCGTTGATGGACTCGACATCGACCAGCACGGTGTCGACGATGATCTGCTCGCCCACCACCGCGATGTAAATCGGCAGGCCACCGAAGTCGTTCATTTCCAGCTTGATGCTGGACTCGGAGCCTTGAACCAGAGAAAGCGTAATGTCCTTGGACACCACGTCGTCCAGGGCCTGAAGAGCGGTGAAGAGGCGATCGATATTCCAGTTGGTACCTGCGCTCATGAAATTCTCCGACATGAATGAGCCAGCCAGAATCGGCTGGCGAAGCTGTTTCTCCATCTGCTTGAGCAAGCTTCGGTTTTCGGGAAGCACCCAAGTCTCGTGTTTCACATAGCCGGCGGCCGCCAGGCCTGCACGCATCTGCTTCATGTAAAAGCTCGATGGCTTTTTGGCGGACGGCTTCAAGCGCTCTCCCTTGAGGCTTGCTGAATCGGTATCGGGCCCTTTAGGCGGACTCGATGGAGAGCTGCTTTCCATGGTACTGACCTCGCTGTGAAAAACTCACGCGTGAGAAAATCTACAGGCATTTTTTGCCACACTCAATAGCTCACGCGTGAGATTTTTTGACTTACTTTTTCGGCCATCTAAAGGACAAATCCTGCTGACAACTCATGAATTGTCGCCTTTGAGTTGACGGTATTACCCATTCCAGCCGATTTATCCCCCAGCATCCACCCATTAATCTGTGCCCATGTTGAACGCAACGCCCAACCAACCTGAACAAAAAAGGATTCAACCATGAGCACTCCAACCTACAACCGCTTGAACAAAGACGACGCCGTAGTCCTGCTGGTCGACCACCAGACCGGCCTGATTTCCCTGGTGCAGGACTTCTCGCCCAACGAGTTCAAGAACAACGTGCTGGCCCTGGCCGACCTGGCCAAGTTCTTCAACCTGCCGACCATCCTCACCACCAGCTTCGAACAAGGCCCCAACGGCCCGCTGGTACCGGAGTTGAAAGAGATGTTCCCGGACGCGCCGTACATCGCCCGCCCCGGCCAGATCAATGCCTGGGACAACGAAGACTTCGTCAAGGCAATCAAAGCCACCGGCCGCAAGCAGATCATCATCGCCGGCGTGGTCACGGATGTATGCGTAGCGTTCCCGACCTTGTCGGCGCTGGCGGAAGGGTTCGAGGTATTTGTGGTGACCGATGCCTCCGGCACGTTCAACACCACGGTGCAGCAGGCGGCGTGGAGCCGGATGACCCAGGCCGGTGCACAGTTGATGAATTGGTTCTCGGTAGCCTGTGAGCTGCACCGCGACTGGCGCAACGATATCGAAGGCCTGGGCAATCTGTTGTCCCAGCGCATTCCCAACTATCGCAACTTGATGAATGGGTATGCGGCGCTGACGGCTCATCAGAAGTAAGCCAGCCGAGATTCGCGATAAGCCTGCTTTGAAAAGCAGGCTTTCGTTATTCAACCGAGCGTCCAACTCGAGTGGTTCCTTAAAACCCTGTTACGCAGCGTGCAGCAGGTATCCAAGGCGACAGCGACGCGACACCTGGCGGACCTGCTGGAAAAAAACTGCCTGGTCCGCCTCCCCGGAGGCGGCCGCAGCACGCGATATCAGGTCAATACAGGGGGCGAGTGACACCCCACTCATGTGCCCGCTCATTTGCCCAGAATCCCCATGTCTGCTAGTGTCGCGCCGGTTTACCGTCTACCGGAATAGCCGCCATGGCCCGCAAAAAAGTTGCACTCGATTTCGAACAATCCCTCGCCGACCTGCAAACATTGGTCGAGCGTCTGGAGAACGGCGAGTTGTCGCTGGAGGACTCGCTGACGGCGTTTGAGCAAGGCATCGGCCTGACCCGTGACTGCCAGAGCGCATTGGCGCAGGCGGAGCAGAAGGTCCAGGTATTACTGGAGCGTGACGGAGAGTTGGCCGAAGAACCTTTCGATGCGGAACAGCCGGAATGATCGACGCGTATCAGGCCAGTAGCCAAGCCCGGGTGAACGCGGCGCTGGAGCCCTTGTTTGTTGCGCCAAGCCCGGAAATGAAGCGTCTGTATGAAGCCATGCGCTACAGCGTGATGAATGGCGGCAAGCGCGTGCGCCCGTTGCTGGCGTATGCGGCCTGTGAAGCGCTGGGCGCGCCGGCCGAACAGGCCAACGGTGCCGCCTGTGCGGTGGAGTTGATTCACGCCTATTCCCTGGTACACGACGATTTGCCGGCCATGGACGACGACGACCTGCGTCGTGGCCAGCCCACCACCCATAAAGCCTTTGATGAAGCCTATGCGATCCTCGCCGGCGACGGCTTGCAGAGCCTGGCGTTCAGCGCGTTGCTGGACCCACGCTTGAGCAGCGTCAACGCCGAGATCCGCCTGCGCATGGTCACCGCACTGGCCCTGGCTGCCGGCCCTGCGGGCATGGTGGGCGGGCAGGCGATCGACATGGGTTCGGTCAGCGTCAAGCTGGATCAAAAAGCCCTTGAGCACATGCACCGCCACAAGACCGGTGCACTGATCGAAGCCGCCGTGCACTTGGGCGCCCTGGCCAGCGGGCGTGCCGAAACCGCGCAATTGGCGGCGCTGCAGACCTATTCCCGGGCCATTGGCCTGGCGTTCCAGGTGCAGGACGACATTCTCGACGTGGAAAGCGATACCGCCACCCTGGGCAAACGCCAGGGCGCCGATATCGCACGGGACAAACCGACTTATCCTGCGCTGCTCGGGCTGGAAGCCGCCAAGGCCTACGCCCTGGAACTACGCGACCAGGCGCTGGACGCCCTGCGACCTTTCGACGCGGCGGCCGAGCCGCTGCGTGACCTGGCGCGGTATATCGTCGAACGTCGCCACTGATTACGGCGGCCATTGCAGCCGCATATCGGCCAAGTTCGGCGCTCTGCGTGGGCAGTTTGCGATGCTTGAGGTAAACTGCCGCCTCTTCTATACCTATAACGATTCGCCTGATGCCCACGACGTTTCAAGAGATTCCCCGCAAGCGCCCGTCCACGCCCCTGCTCGACCGTGCTGCCACGCCGGACGGCCTGCGTCGTCTGGGTGAAGCCGAGCTGGAAACCCTGGCCGATGAGTTGCGCCTGGAATTGCTCTACACGGTCGGCCAGACCGGTGGGCATTTCGGTGCCGGCCTGGGTGTCATCGAGCTGACCATCGCGTTGCACTACGTGTTCGACACCCCGGATGACCGGCTGGTGTGGGACGTGGGCCATCAGGCGTATCCGCACAAGATCCTCACGGGCCGCCGCGAGCGCATGGCGACTCTGCGCCAGAAGGACGGCGTTGCCGCCTTCCCGCGCCGCGCCGAAAGCGAGTACGACACCTTTGGCGTCGGCCACTCCAGCACCTCGATCAGCGCAGCGCTGGGCATGGCGATTGCCGCCCGCCTGCAAGGCAGCGACCGCAAGGCAATCGCCGTGATCGGTGATGGCGCGCTGACTGCCGGCATGGCCTTCGAAGCGCTGAACCATGCGCCGGAAGTGAACGCCAACATGTTGGTGATCCTCAACGACAACGACATGTCGATCTCGCGCAATGTCGGTGGCCTGTCCAATTACCTGGCCAAGATTCTCTCCAGCCGCACCTACGCCAGCATGCGTGAAGGCAGCAAGAAGGTGCTCTCGCGCCTGCCTGGCGCGTGGGAAATTGCCCGGCGCACCGAAGAATATGCCAAGGGCATGCTGGTCCCCGGCACGCTGTTCGAAGAGCTGGGCTGGAACTACATCGGCCCCATCGACGGCCATGACCTGCCCACGCTGATCGCCACGCTGCGCAATATGCGTGACCTCAAGGGCCCGCAGTTCCTGCACATCGTCACCAAGAAAGGCAAAGGCTTCGCCCCGGCGGAAGTCGACCCGATCGGCTACCACGCGATCACCAAGCTGGAACCCCTGGACGCCCCCGCCGCCGCGCCGAAAAAAGCCAGCGGGCCGAAGTACTCCGGTGTATTCGGCGAATGGCTGTGTGACATGGCCGCCGTCGACCCACGCCTGGTGGGCATTACCCCGGCGATGAAGGAAGGCTCCGACCTGGTGGCGTTCAGCGAGCGTTTCCCGCTGCGCTATTTCGACGTGGCCATTGCCGAGCAGCACGCGGTGACCTTCGCCGCCGGCATGGCCTGTGAAGGCGCCAAGCCTGTCGTGGCGATCTACTCCACCTTCCTGCAGCGCGGTTATGACCAGTTGGTGCATGACGTCGCCGTGCAGAACCTCGACGTGCTGTTTGCCATCGACCGCGCCGGTCTAGTCGGTGAAGACGGCCCGACTCACGCGGGCAGCTTCGACCTGTCCTACTTGCGTTGCATCCCCGGCATGCTGGTGATGACGCCGAGCGACGAAAACGAACTGCGCAAGATGCTCAGCACCGGCCACCTGTATAACGGCCCGGCCGCCGTGCGCTACCCACGGGGCAACGGCCCGAACGCGCTGATCGAGAAGGACCTGGAGCCGATCGAAATCGGCAAGGGCATTGTGCGTCGCCAGGGCAGCAGGACCGCGTTCCTGGTGTTTGGCGTGCAATTGGCCGAAGCGCTCAAGGTGGCCGAGAAGATCGACGCCACCGTGGTCGACATGCGCTTCGTCAAGCCGCTGGATGAAGCCCTGGTGCGCAACATCGCCGGCAGTCATGAGCTGCTGGTGACCGTCGAGGAGAACGCCATCATGGGCGGTGCCGGTGCGGCGGTCAGTGAGTTCCTGGCGCGGGAAAACATCCTCAGGTCGGTGCTGCACCTGGGCTTGCCGGATACCTACGTCGAACACGCCAAGCCGGCGCAGATGCTGGCAGAGTGCGGGCTGGATGAAGCAGGGATAGAGGCTTCGGTGCGCGAGCGCCTGGCGCTGCTGGCCCTGTAGAAACCGGGACCCAATGTGAGAGGGGCTTGCCCCTCCCACATTTGATTGGAGCCATCCTCAACGCCATGGACAGCCCATGAAACACCTGTACCTTGCCCTGCCGCTTCTTCTGCCCTCCCCTGAATTGCTCGCCGACACCCGCGACAACGCCCTGAAACTCCCCGACGTCGTCATCAGCGCCAACCGCCAGGTCCAGGCACGCAACGACAGCAGCGCCGCCAACACCGTCTTCACCCGCGACGACATCGACCGCCTGCAACCCACCAGCCTCACCGACCTGCTCAGCCGTGTGCCCGGCGTACAAGTCGCCCCCTCCGGTGGCCGTGGCAGTTTGCCGGGCATCTACCTGCGGGGCACCAAGTCCGCCCAAAGCCTGGTGCTGGTCGACGGCCAACGCATCGCCAACACCACGTCCGGCGACAGCGGCCTGCAATACCTCAACGTCGACCAGATTGAGCGGGTGGAAGTGCTGCGCGGCTCGCGCTCGGTGATCTACGGCAGCGACGCGATTGGCGGGGTGATCCAGGTATTCACCCGGCGCAATGCCGCGCAAGGCGTGCAACCGCGAGTGAAACTCGGGTTCGGCAGCCACAACACCTGGGAGCGCAGCCTTGGCCTTTCGGGCGGTGACAAACAGACGCGCTTCAACCTGGGCGCGAGCCTGGATGACACGGCCGGCATCAACTCAACCCGCCAGTCGTTCCCCAGCGACGGCGACTATGATGCCTATCGCAACCAGTCCGTAAGCCTGAACCTCAGCCACTCCTTCAGCGATGAACTGGAGGTGGGCTTCAATCTGTTGGATAACCGCGGAAAATCGGAGTACGACAACAGCTTCGGCCGCTACGACGCCGCCACCCGGCAAACCGTCGGCCAGAAACCCTACACCGACTACGCCGTGAGCAGCGCCGGCGGCTATGTCGACGCCACGTTCAATGAGCACTGGCAATCGCGCCTGGAGCTGGGCCACAGCGAGAACCGCGACACCAAGCGCGACACCCTCAGCGATGATTTCAGCGTATTCAACACCTACCGTGATTCGGTCAACTGGCAGAACGACCTGAGCCTGGACGACCAGAACAGCCTGATCCTCGGCGGCGACTGGTACGAGGACCGCTTCCACGGCTCCACCACCTTTACCGAAAACAGCCGCTGGAACCGCGCCGCCTTTGTGCAGCATCGCTTTCACAGCGCGTGGTTTTCCACCGAACTGGGCCTGCGTCACGACCAGAACCAGCAGTTCGGCGGGCAGAACAGCTGGAGCGGCACCCTGACCTTGCCGGTCAACCCCGACAATGACCTGCTGCTGAGCTACAGCGAAGGCTTCCGCGCGCCGACCTTCAACGACCTCTATTATCCGGACACGAAGTACAGCAACCCCCACCTGCAGCCCGAAACATCAAAGAGCTACGAACTGCAGTGGCGCAGCCAGTTGAGTGACAGCACGCGCCTGGAGGCCTCGCTGTACCGCACCGACTTGAGCGATGCGATCATTCTCGACCAAACCGGCAAGCCGCAGAATGTGGCGTCGGCACGCATCAACGGTGTTGAGGCGGCGCTCAAGCAGGACCTGTTCGGCTGGCAAGGCAACCTCGGGCTGTCGCTCATCGACCCGCGCGACCGCGACAGTGGCCACACCCTGGCCCGCCGGGCGCGGCGTACGTTGAGCCTGGACCTCGACCGGCAATTCGACCAGGTGGGCGTGGGCGCCAGTTGGCAGGCGATCAGCCACAGCTATGACGATGAAGCCAACACCCAGCGCCTGGGCGGCTATGGGCTGCTCGGGCTGCGCGGGAGTTGGGCGGTGACGCGGGAAGTGGCGTTGTCGCTGAAGGTCGATAACCTGCTGGACAAGTCCTATGCACGGGCGCGCTACAGCTACAACGATCCGGCATTCGTCAACAATCACGATTACCGTGAAGAAGGCCGGACGTGGATGTTTGGCGTGACCTGGACACCTGAAATCTGATTGTGGCCTGGACCGGCCTCAGCGGCCCGGAGCAATCACCTGACACAGCCGCGCCAGCGCTTCCAGCATCTGCCCGCTGGGCCGTTCAAGGCCTTTGTCCGGAACCAGCCGCACCCGCGCCGCCATCGCTGGCCAGACCTTCCAGGCTTCCTTCTGAGCCTGATCGCCCACCAGGATCATCTCGGGACTGCGCTGCAATACCGACTCGATGCTGACCTGCGGCGCGGGCAGCTTCAGGTCATCAAATACGTTGCGCGCACCGCACACGCTCAACGCGTCGCTGATGATCTGGCCGCCGCCCACGGTGTACAGCGGCTGGTTCCACACCTGGTAGAACACCCGCACCGGTTCGGCCCGCTGATAACGCTGACGCAACTGCGCCAGGCGCTGGCGCAGGTGCGCGGCCAATTGCCGGCCGGCGTCGGCACGGCCCAGTTGCTCGGCGATGGCCTGGACCTGGGTGGTGAGTTGTTCGAGGCTATGGGGTTCGGCGACGTACACCGGGATATTCAGGCGCTGCAGCTGCTCGCGCTGGGCGGGGCCGACGCTGCCGGGCCAGAGCAGGATCAGGTCGGGCTTGAGGCTGAGCAGGCGCTCCATATCGAGTTGCCCGTAACGCCCAACCGACGGCACGTTCGCCAGCGCCGCTGGCCGCTCACCGCCATCGAGCACGCCCACCAGCAAGTCGGCAGCACCCAGTTCAACCACGATTTCAGACAGGGAGGGCGCCAGGCTCACGACCCGCTCGACCGCCAGTGCCGGGGCACCGAACGCCAGCAGCAGGAGCGCCAGCCAGCGGACCCTCATCCCAGCTGGCGCGGGATGCGGTAGAGGTAAAACAGCACCGTCGTCGACAGCGCCAACAGGAAAAGCGGCACCGCCTCCAGACCGACGAATACCGCCAATGCGCCCACCCACGCCGGCACGGCCGCCACCATCAAGGCCGTGCGCCGACGCGCCGCCAGGGTGATCCAGGCAGCCGGTTCTTCAGCGGTATCGAGGGCTTTGGAGGTGGCGATCAGGGCGTGTTTATAGCCGTTGAAGTAGCGCAGGCTGAGGAACATCGACGCCACGCCGGCGATAAAGAACGGCATGGCCAGCACCGGTAACAAGGGCTCGGCCTGGCCAAACACCAGGTTGATCACGAACAGTGGGAGCAGCGCCAGGGCCAGGTACTGCCACCAGCTGAAGGACAGTCGCCGTTTCACCTGGCCACGGGTCACGCGCGGTCGACCTCGCCTTGATGCTCATTGCCCATCATGTGGTCGAGCTTGCTGGCCTTGGTCGCCAGGTAGAGTTTGTTATGCGGGTTGTGCCCGGTGTGCAGCGGTACGCGCTCGGCCACGGTGATGCCCATCTCGGTCAAGGCCTTGACCTTGCGCGGGTTGTTGGTCATCAGGCGCAGGGACTTCACGCCCAGGTGTTCCAGCATCGGCAGGCAGATCGCGTAGTCACGCTGGTCTGCGGCGAAACCCAGGCGCTCATTGGCCTCGACGGTATCGGCACCGCCGTCTTGCAGCTCGTAGGCGCGAATCTTGTTCAGCAGGCCAATGCCACGGCCTTCCTGACGCAAGTACAACAGCACACCACGGCCTTCACGGGCGATGGCGCGCATCGCCGCTTCCAGTTGCGAGCCGCAGTCACAGCGCTGGCTGAACAGCGCATCGCCGGTCAGGCACTCGGAGTGCACGCGACCGAGAACCGGTGCGCCATCGGCGATATCGCCGAGGCTGAGCACAACGTGCTCGCGCCCGGTGGCTTCTTCGAGAAAGCCGCTCATGGTGAACGTGGCAAAAGGGGTAGGCAGCTTGGAAGCAGCGACGAAAACGACGGGCACCGTGTGCTCCTGATTTCAGATTTCACAGAGGCGGGCATTGTAACAGCAGGTTCCTACAGACGCTTAAGCTGAATTATCGCTGATAAAGATCAATCAGTTTGATTGGCCTTCGTCCCGGTTCTATGCAGGTCAGAACGGATACGGCAGTTTCCAGCGCAGGAAAATCGGCTTCAGTTCGCCGCTTTTCACCAGGACTGCCATGCGCTGGTCAAACACGGTGCGTAATGCCCGCCCACGCTCGGTATCGGCAAAACCCACGTAGAGCGGCAGGTCGATGATATGGGTGAGCCGGAACTGGGACGGGGCGTCCGCCTGAGTGAGGACGTATCGGGCTTCGGTGAGCGCATCAATGTAGAAGTCGGCACGACCATGTTGCAGCATCGGCAAGATGCCATCGCGCCGCTGGATCTGATTGAAACGGCGTACATGGGGCAAATACGCCTCGTACTTGTAGCCCCGCACCCAGGCCAGGCGATAATCCCCCAGCGTCGCGGCGCTCGGTATCGGCGAGGTCGCCAGTCCAAGGGCGTAGATGGGGTCGGAATCGAAGTTCCAGTGCGGGTAGAGCACACCCTTGACTTCATCGCGGTAGGAGCCGACCCAGCCATCCACTTCACCGCGCTGGGCCAGGCCGACCGAGCGGGTATAGGGCTCAATGCGGGTTTGCAGGGTGATCCCGACCGGTTCGAAGACGTGCCGCAACACATCCCAGGCCAGGCCGCTGCCGTCGGCATTGGTGTAGTCGTCCCAGGCCTCGCTGGCCAGCATGACCTTGCCGGGCACCACCGGCATCTCCTGCGCCTGGCCCCATGCCGGAAGGACACACAGCAGCATCAGCAGCCAGCGGCGTACATCCATGGCGATGATCTCCTGCAAATCCAGCATCCAGAACGACGTAATAGAGCGTAGCGCAGCACGCGATTCAGGGTGCCGGGCAAAAATGTTGATAGCCACGGATGGCCGGGGTGATGTCTTGCCCGAGAGCGTCAAGCAGCGTGACGCCCTGCCCCGCCTGAACCTGGCCGATAACATGCACCGGCCAACCGCCAGCCAGCAACGGCGCCAACTCGACGGGCGGCAGGGTGAACACCAGCACGTAGTCATCGCCGCCGCTCAATGCGGCGACCCGCGCCTCGTCATCACCGACAAACGCCAGCAACGCGTTGGACAGCGGCAGCTTCTGGCGCTCGATCAACAGGCTGACAGCCGAGGCCTTGGCGATATGCCCGCAATCGGCCAGAAGACCGTCAGAAATATCCATCGCCGATGTGGCCTTGCCCCGTAGAGCCAGGCCCAGGGCCAACTGCGGTTGTGGCGACCAGTAATGGGCCAGCAGCGGGTCGGCAATCGCGGCATCGGCGCTGCGCTGCCCCAATACCAGCGGCAAGGCACCGGCGGCATTACCCAACTCGCCGCCGACACACAAGAGATCGCCCGGCTGTGCGCCGCTGCGGGTCAACGCTTGACCGGCCGGGACACGTCCAAACACGGTCAGGGTCAGGCTCAGCGGACCGCGCGTGGTGTCGCCGCCCACCAGGCCCACACCGCAGTTTTGCGCCATGGCGTTCAACCCCTGGGCATAGCGTTGCAGCCAATCGGCATCGACGGTCGGCGTAGTGAGTGCGAGGGTAAACGCGAGGGGGTGGGCGCCCATGGCGGCCAGGTCGCTGACCGCCACGGCCAGCGAGCGCTGGCCGAGCAGGAACGGGTCACAGGGGTCGGCAAAGTGCACGCCGGCCACCAAGGTATCGGTGGAAATTGCCAGCTGCTCCCCGGCGGGGAGCGCCAGCAGGGCACAGTCGTCGCCGATCCCCAGGGCAATGCCCTCGCCGCCCTGTGCGCACGGCGCGGCGGCGAAGTACTGGTGGATCAGCTCGAACTCGCCCATTCAGGACTCAAGCGCAGGTTAGCGCTTGTACGCCTTCACTTCGGCTTCACGCAGGCGCGGGGCCAGCTTGTCGAGCACGCCGTTGACGAACTTGTGACCGTCGGTCGAACCGTAGACTTTCGCCAGTTCGATGCCTTCGTTGATCACCACGCGGTACGGCACGTCGACGCGCTTGAGCAGCTCCCAGGTGGACAGGCGCAGGACGGCCAGTTCAACCGGGTCCAGCTCTTCGAGGGTCAGGTCCAGGCACGGCGTCAATGCCGCATCGATCTCGGCCAGGTTGGCCGGAACGCCGTGCAGGATGTCGTGGAAGTAGCTCTGGTCGGCAAACGTGAAGTCGTTATCGACGCGAAACTGCGCTTCGATCTCGTTCAGCGAGGTGCCAGCCATGTGACGCTGGTACAGCGCCTGGGTGGCGAGCTGGCGGGCAGCACGGCGCTTTTCGCTTTTCGAAGGCTTGCCGGCGTCCGCTGGACGCTCGTCGCGTGGGTTGAAGCAATCGCTCTCGTCGGAAATCACTTGGCCTCCAACTGCGACAGCAGGCTGACCATTTCCAGGGCGGACAGGGCAGCTTCAGCGCCTTTGTTGCCGGCCTTGGTGCCGGAACGCTCGATGGCTTGCTCGATGGAATCCACGGTCAGTACGCCGAAAGCGACTGGCACGCCGAACTCCATGGACACCTGGGCCAGGCCCTTGGTGCATTCGCCGGCCACGTATTCGAAGTGCGGAGTACCGCCACGAATGACCGCGCCCAGGGCGATGATCGCCGCGTATTCACCCTGCTGAGCAACTTTTTGCGCAACCAGTGGAATTTCGAAGGCGCCAGGGGCGCGGATGATAGTGATGTCGCTCTCGCTCACACCGTGGCGAACCAGGGCATCCACGGCACCGCTTACCAGGCTTTCAACCACGAAGCTGTTGAAGCGGCCAACCACCAGGGCATAGCGGCCTTTGGGGGCGATGAAGGTACCTTCGATGGTCTTCAGGGTCATTCGACAAATCTCTTAAAGAGCCGGGACGCGAAAAGTGCGTCCCTCAGTGATGATTTAACCGCGAACAAGGGGCAAAAAGCGCCGGCCTTTATTCGGAGGGCACGTATTCTACAACTTCCAGATCGAATCCGGATATCGCATTAAATTTCATCGGTGCGCTCATCAGGCGCATTTTGCGCACACCGAGGTCACGCAGGATCTGCGAACCGGCACCGACGATGCTGTAGGTGGTCGGCGTTTTCACCTGGGTCTGTTCGGCAGTTTCGCGAATATGCGCGAGCAGCACGTCGCCATCCACCGGGTTACCCAGCAGCAGCACCACACCGCTGCCGGCCTCGGACACCGCAGCCATGGCGGCGCGCAGGCTCCAGCGGCCCGGTTGCTTGACCATCAGCAGGTCACGCAGCGGGTCCATGTTGTGCACGCGCACCAGGGTCGGCTCGTCGGCGCAGATGCTGCCCAGAGTGAGGGCCATGTGCACGTCGCCTTCCACCGAATCACGGTAGGTCACCAAATTGAATTGGCCCAGTTCGCTGTCCAGTGGCTGCTCGGCAATCCGCTGAACGGTACGTTCGTGGATCATCCGGTAGTGAATCAGGTCGGCAATGGTGCCGACCTTGATGTTGTGTTCGGCGGCAAAGGCTTCGAGTTCGGCGCGGCGGGCCATGGTGCCGTCGTCGTTCATCACTTCGCAGATCACGCCGCAGGGCTCGAAACCGGCCATGCGCGCCAGGTCGCAGGCGGCTTCGGTGTGGCCGGCGCGAGCGAGGGTGCCGCCCGGTTGAGCCATCAACGGGAAGATGTGGCCGGGGCTGACGATGTCTTCGGCCTTGGCGTCCTTGGCGGCAGCGGCTTGCACGGTGCGGGCACGGTCGGCGGCGGAAATGCCGGTGGTGACGCCGGTGGTCGCTTCAATCGATACGGTGAACTTGGTACCAAACCCTGAACCATTGCGCGGCGCCATCAACGGCAGCTTGAGCAGCTCGCAGCGCTCGCGGCTCATGGGCATGCAGATCAAGCCACGGGCGTGCTTGGCCATGAAGTTGATGTGCTCAGGCTTGCAGGCCTCAGCGGCCATGATGATATCGCCTTCGTTTTCGCGGTCTTCGTCATCCATCAGGATGACCATCTTGCCTTGGCGGATGTCTTCAACCAGTTCTTCGATGCTATTGAGCGCCACAGGGCACCCCCTTGGTCAGGATTTCAGGTAGCCGTTAGCGGCCAGAAAACTTTCGGTGATGTTACCGGCGGCAGGCTCTGCGGCCTTATCGCCCATAAGCAGGCGCTCCAGGTAACGGGCAAGCAAGTCGACCTCCAGGTTCACCCGGCGACCAGGCTGGTAAGACGCCATGATGGTCTCGCTCAGGGTGTGGGGAATGATGGTCAGTTCGAATTCGGCGCCATTCACGGCGTTCACGGTCAGGCTGGTGCCGTCGACGGTGATCGAGCCTTTGTGGGCAATATACTTGGCCAGCTCCTTGGGCGCGCGGATGCGGAATTCCACGGCGCGCGCATTTTCGCTGCGGGCCACCACTTCGCCGACGCCGTCGACGTGGCCACTGACCAGATGGCCGCCCAGGCGAGTGGTCGGGGTCAGGGCTTTTTCCAGGTTGACCGGGCTGCCGGCCTTGAGGTCGTTCATCGCGGTGCAGTCCAGGGTTTCCCGGCTGACGTCGGCGGCAAAGCCGTTGCCCGGCAGTTCGACGACGGTCAGGCACACGCCGCTGACGGCGATGCTGTCGCCCAGCTTGACGTCGCCGAGGTCGAGCTTGCCGGTTTCAACCAGCAGGCGCACGTCGCCGCCCTTGGGGGTCATGGCGCGGATGCTGCCGATGGATTCGATAATGCCGGTGAACATGGCCTTCTCCTGGAAAACGGTGCGGGCACTTGAGCGCCCGGTCAGAATTATACGCTCGCTGCTGGCACAGGGATGGCAGTGACTCGCCAGTCGTCGCCTACAGCGCGCATTTCAGTGATCTTGAGTTGGGGAGCGTCGGCCAGCTTCTCAAGTGGCCAGTCCAGCAAAGGCCGGGCAGCGGAGCCGAGGAACTTGCCGGCGACGAAAATCACGTATTCGTCCACCAGGCCCTGCTGGGCAAACGCGCCCGCCAGGCTTGGGCCGGCTTCCACCAAGACGTCGTTGACACCACGGGCGGCCAGCGCCACCAGCGCCGAGCGCAGGTCGACCTGGCCGTCCACGCCCGGCACCACCAGGCACTCGGGGCCACGGGGGAACTGGTTTTCCGCGGTGACGCAGGTGATGACCAGCGCCGGGCCGGCCTTGAAGAAGGGTGCGTTGAGCGGCACGCGCAAACGGCCGTCGATCAGCACACGCAGCGGCGGGCGCGACATGGCCAGGGCCGTGGTGGCGTCGTCCAGGCCGAGTTCGGCGGCGCGGACGGTCAGGCGTGCGCCGTCGGCCAATACGGTGTCGGCACCGGTCAGCACCACGCTGGCTTCGGCGCGCAGGCGCTGCACGGCGGCGCGGGCGGCGGGGCCGGTGATCCATTGGCTTTCGCCGCTGGCCATGGCAGTGCGGCCGTCCAAACTCATCGCCAGCTTGACCCGTACAAACGGCAGGCCATGCTCCATACGCTTGAGGAAGCCCTTATTCAGGGCCCGCGCTTCACCTTCCAGCACGCCGCTGCGCACCTCGATCCCGGCCTGGGCCAGGCGCTGCATGCCGCGCCCGGCGACTTCCGGGTTGGGGTCCTGCATCGCTGCGACCACCCGCGCCAACCCGGCACTCACCAGCGCATCGGCGCACGGCGGGGTGTGGCCGTAGTGGCTGCAGGGCTCGAGGGTTACGTACGCCGTGGCGCCGCGCGCCTTGTCACCGGCAGCTCGCAAGGCATGCACTTCCGCATGGGGCTCGCCGGTGCGCACATGCCAGCCTTCGCCGACAATCTGCCCAGCGCGGACAATCACGCAGCCCACACGCGGGTTGGGGTGGGTGGTGTACAGGCCGTTGCGCGCCAGTTCGAGGGCGCGGGCCATGTAATGGGCGTCCAGCACAGCCTGTTCAGCAGAAAGTGGGTTCATTCTTTGACCGGCTCACGGGCCAGGCGGTCGATCTCTTCACGGAACTCGTTGAGGTCCTGGAAGCGTCGATACACCGAGGCGAAACGGATATAGGCGACTTCGTCGAGCTTTTGCAGCTCGCCCATCACCAGCTCTCCCACCACCAGGCTCTTGACCTCGCGCTCGCCGGTGGCGCGCAGCTTGTGCTTGATATGCGCCAGCGCCGCCTCCAGCCGCTCGACACTCACCGGGCGTTTTTCCAGGGCGCGCTGCATACCGGCGCGCAGTTTTTCTTCGTCGAAAGGCTGGCGGCTGCCGTCGGACTTGATCAGGCGCGGCAATACCAGTTCGGCGGTTTCGAAGGTGGTGAAACGTTCACCGCAGCCAGAGGCCAGGCATTCGCGCCGGCGACGCACTTGATCGCCCTCGGCGACCAGACGCGAGTCAATGACCTTGGTGTCGTTGGCACCGCAGAAGGGACAGTGCATGGTGGCAGGCAACAAAAAAAGGGAGGGCCATGGTAGCGCATCCCTGTGGCAAGACAAGCCATAGCCTTTACGGTATATAGGCAGGCCTATATGTTTCTTATATTTCAAGCCACGGATTTTGTCCTTTTCTGGAGCCGTACATGCAGTTACGACCACTTGTTTTGCTCACCGTGTTCAGTGTCCTGGTCGCCTGCAGCAGCGAAGCCCCCAAGCCGGCCGCCCCTCAACCGACGCCCGCACAAGAGAAAAAAGTCCCCGGCATTGAAGACCTCGGTCCCCTGCCCGCCTATCAACGCGAAATCAGCGGCAGCCTCACCAACGTACCGGCCGGCGCCGAAGTCGAGATGGCGCTGCTGGTGATCGATGACCGTTCGCGCCCGCAACAACTGTTGGCGAGCAGCGTCTTGACCGGCAACGGCAAGCCCCTGGCCTTCCGCCTGCGCTACAACCCCGAGGCGTTCCCAGCCGGTGCGCGGGTTGAATTGCGTGGCCGTGCCAGCCAATCCGGCCAGTTGATCCTGCACCTGCCTGCCGTGCGCATCACCCAGGCGATCACCCAGACCACCGGCCCTCTGGAACTCGTCAAGGCGCCATGACGCCGCCGCTGGACTTGCAGCGCGCCCTGAGCGCGCTGATCGGCGACGCCCAACTGGTGCCCTGCCCGCTGCCGGGTACTGCGCTTTCATTGTGGCTGCTGGATGCGGACAACATGGACCGCGCCTTCAGCCCCGAGGAAACCCGGCGCATCCTGCATGAACCGCCCTACTGGAGTTTTTGCTGGGCCAGCGGCTTGGCGCTGGCGCGGTATCTGGCGGCGAACCCGCAATGGGTAAAAGGCAAGCGCGTGCTGGATTTCGGCGCGGGCTCCGGTGTGGCCGGGATTGCCGCGGTCAAAGCCGGCGCGCTGGAAGTGGTGGCCTGCGACCTGGACCCGCTGGCGTTAGCGTCCTGCCGGGCGAATGCCGAACTCAACGGTGTGGAACTGAGTTACTCGGCAGACTTTTTCGCCGAAGCCGACCGCTTCGACCTGATCCTGGTCGCCGACGTGCTCTACGACCGCGCCAACCTGCCGTTGCTCGACCACTTCCTCAGGCGAGGCCGCGAAGCGCTGGTGGCGGACTCGCGCGTGCGGGACTTCCAGCACCCGGCTTATCAACGGCTGGAGATACTCGATGCACTGACGTTGCCGGACCTGGCCGAGCCTTGGGAGTTTCGCAAGGTGAGCCTGTACCATTCGCAGCGTTAAACCTGCACCTTACAAATGTTCAGCAATAGATTGGTTAAGACAACGAAAGGAGGCGCATGGAAAATGCCCTCCTTTTCGCACGCGGCGTGGACAATCGACCTGCATGCTTTTCCAAACAGTTTCACTCAGTGCTGACCATGCAACCCCCTTGCAAAAAAACGGGCAGCTCACTAGTCTTTGCGGCAATACACCCGCCATGCCTCTGGTTGCGTCAGTAGCCAAGCACAAATTGTGCGGGTTTTTTATGCCCGGTATTTTTTGGGTATGAGGACATTCAGCAAACCCGCCATTGACGTTCCTGCCCAGCTTGAACTGCTCAAGCACCGCGGCTTGAATGTTCAGGACGAGGTTGGCGCCGCGTCTTTTTTGCAATCGGTCAGCTTCTTTCGGCTCACCCCCTATATGCGGCCGTTTCAGCAGCCGGAGGATGTCAACCATCGTTTTCGTGACGGTAGCCAGTTTGATCAGTTAACTCGTCTCTACGACTTCGACCGACAGCTTCGCTTGCTGACCATGGACGCCATCGAGAGAGTCGAAATAGCATCGCGCTCGGCCATCAGCAACCACATGGGGCCCACCCATGGCAGTCACTGGTATATAAACTCGCAGATGTTCCATCAGATGTTCGATCATCAGCGGCTGCTTACGACGCTGTCCCTCAAACAATCCACAGCCATGCGTCACTTCCAGCGCGAATGCGAGAGCATCGATCGATTGCGCGCGGACGACATGAGAAAACGCCTCCTTAAACGCCAAAGAGCTAAAGAAAGCTACGCCCGTTACTACCCAGCAACCTACGTCCACCCACCTCTTATGCCAGGCTGGGCCATGCTGGAGGAACTGACGCTGGGTGATTTATCCCACTTATATAAGGGCTTGGCGAAAGATGCGGATAAAAAGGCCATTGCCAAGCGCCTGGGACTTGCGGCCCCCCTCATGCAGTCCTGGCTACACACCCTGACCACCATTCGAAACATGTGCGCCCATCATTCACGACTGTGGAACCGAGAGTTAGGCATTCGTCCCGAACTGCCAAGGAAAGCCAGCTTCTTATGGCCGGGACAGCTGTTTCAGCCAGGGCCACACACCCGCATTTTTGCGGCACTCTGCATTCTGAATCACTTGATGCATCAAGTGAGCCCCCACAGTAACTGGGATCAACGCCTGCATCGCCTGATTTGCGAATTTCCCGAAGTTAGCCTGAAAGCGATGGGCTTCCCTCTCGATTGGTATCAGGACCATTTTTGGCATGCGCTTGGAAACAGAACTCCCCGCTGCTTCCGGTAGCCTTCGCCAGCCCTTATAGTTGCCCCATTCCCGCTTTATTCGAGACGCCCCATGAGTGAACCCACGCCGTACATCTTCGACGTCAACAGCGCCAATTTCGACCAGGCCGTGATCCAGAACTCCTTCGAAAAACCCGTGCTCGTGGATTTCTGGGCCGAATGGTGCGCGCCGTGCAAGGCGTTGATGCCGATGCTGGCGCAGATTGCCCAGAGTTATCAGGGTGAGCTGCTGCTGGCCAAGGTCGATTGCGAGGCGGAGCAGGACATCGTCGCGCGCTTTGGCATTCAAAGCCTGCCAACGGTGGTGCTGTTCAAAGATGGCCAGCCGGTGGATGGGTTTGCCGGGGCGCAGCCGGAGTCGGCGGTGCGGGCGCTGCTGGAGCCTCACGTGAAGATGCCACCACCGGCGGCGGCTGACCCACTGGAGCAGGCCCAGGCGCTGTTTACCGATGGCCGCATCAGCGAAGCCGAGACCGTGCTGGTGGCGCTGCTGGGTGAAGACAACACCAACGCCGCCGCGTTGATTCTGTACGCCCGTTGCCTGGCCGAACGCGGTGAGTTGGGTGAAGCCCAAACCGTGCTCGATGCGGTGAAGAGCGATGACCACAAAGCCGCCCTCGCCGGCGCCAAGGCGCAAATCACCTTCCTGCGCCAGGCCGCCGATCTGCCGGACGCCGCCGAGCTGAAAAGCCGCCTGGCGCAAAACCCACAGGACGACGAAGCCGCCTATCAACTGGCCATCCAGCAACTGGCGCGCCAGCAGTACGACGCGGCGCTGGAAGGCTTGCTCAAGCTGTTTATCCGCAACCGCAGCTACAGCGAAGGCCTGCCGCACAAGACCTTGCTGCAGGTATTCGAACTGTTGGGCAATGATCACCCACTGGTGACCGTGTACCGCCGCAAGTTGTTTGCCGCGCTGTACTAATCGCGCTGTAGGAGCGAGCTTGCTCGCGAAAAACTCAAGGGCGCCGCGGTCATCCAGAATGCCCGCGTTATCGTTAACGACCTTCGCGAGCAAGCTCGCTCCTACAAGGGTTCGATCCAGGTATACAGCGGCGTATCCCCGCCGCTGGCCACCTTGACCTTGGCGCTGTGGCGCAGGCGCACCAACAGGCGCTTGCCCGCCGCGGCATCCCCCGCCAAACCTTCCAGTCGATCAAGCAGTTCCAGGCCGCTGAGTTGCCCGGCGTTGCGCAACAGGTCCTGGGCGGTCTGCCACAGATCATCGTTCGGCTTGACCGGCGCGACGGTCGCGCTTGCCACTGGCGTCGCCTGCAACTGCGCGCCGAGTCGTGCCCAATCGCCGTCGTCCAGCTCCAGGGTCAAGTCCACCGGCAGGTCGCCGATGGTTCCACGAATTCGCAACATCGTCCTTACTCCTGCATTTTTTCTGACGAGCATGCTCCCATGCGGCTTGCGCAACGCCAAGCGGGCGGGCAAACTCTCGGCACTATTGTTATAAGATCACATAACAAAACTTTCATCTCTGGAGCTTTCCCATGCGCCGTCTGTTGCTTGCTTTGCCGTTTGCCCTGTTGCCACTCGCCATCGCTCAAGCTGCCGACGAGCATGACCACGATCACGAACACGGCAGCCTCGGCGCCCACGAACACGGCGTCGGCCGCCTTAACGCGGTACTCGACGGCCAGGCCCTGGAGCTTGAACTGGACAGCCCGGCGATGAACCTGGTGGGTTTCGAACACCTCGCCACCAGCGCAGCCGACAAAGCCAAGGTCGCCGCTGCACGCAAACAACTGGAGAACCCACTGGCGCTGTTCAACCTGCCCAAGGCCGCCGGTTGCGTGATCAGCTCCCAGGAACTCAACAGCCCGCTGTTCGGCGACAAACCGGAAGCCGACCACGACGACGATGATGACCACGACGCCAAAGACGGTGCCCACGAGCATCATCACGATCACAGTGAAATCCACGCCCACTACCAATTCACCTGTGCCACGCCGACCGCCCTGGGCAACCTGGACCTGACCCAGGTGTTCAAGACCTTCCCCGCCACCCAGAAAATTCAGGTACAACTGATCGGCCCGAGCGGCCAGCAAGGTGTTGAAGCGACGGCCACAGCAGCCACCCTGAAGTTCTGAGTGCCCATGACCCACCCATTGATCGAACTGTCTGACCTGGGCTTCAACTGGCCCGGTCACCCACAGTTACTGGACATCCCCGCGTTCCGCCTGGAAGCGGGGGAAACCCTGTTTCTCAAGGGGCCGAGCGGCAGTGGCAAAACCACCTTGCTCGGCCTGCTCGGCGGTGTGCAGAAGCCCAGCCAGGGCAGCATCCGCCTGCTCGGCCAGGAGCTGACCGAACTCTCGGCCGGCGCCCGGGACCGCTTTCGTGTTGACCACACCGGCTATATCTTCCAGCAGTTCAACCTGCTGCCGTTCCTGTCGGTGCGCGAGAACGTCGAGTTGCCCTGCCACTTTTCCAAGCTGCGCGCGCAACGGGCAAAGCAGCGCCACGGCAGTGTCGACACAGCCGCCGCCACATTGCTGGCGCACCTGGGCCTGAAGGATAAGGACTTGCTGGAGCGCCGCGCCGACTCGCTGTCCATCGGCCAACAGCAACGGGTGGCCGCCGCCCGTGCGTTGATCGGCCAACCGGAGTTGGTGATCGCCGACGAGCCCACCTCGGCCCTGGACTACGACGCCCGCGAAGCCTTCATTCGACTGCTGTTCGCCGAATGCCGCGAAGCCGGCGCCAGTCTGTTGTTTGTCAGCCATGACCAGAGCCTGGCGCCGTTGTTCGACCGCGACCTGTCGCTGGCCGAACTCAATCGCGCCGCCACGCCCGCAGAGGTTTGAGATGTATCTGTTTCGTCTAGCCATGGCCAGCCTGGCTAACCGCCGCTTTACCGCGATCCTCACCGCCTTCGCCATCGCCTTGTCGGTGTGCCTGCTGCTGGCGGTGGAACGCGTGCGCGTTGAGGCCCGCAACAGTTTCGCCAGCACCATCAGCGGCACCGACCTGATCGTCGGCGCGCGCTCCGGTTCGGTCAACCTGCTGCTGTACTCGGTGTTCCGCATCGGCAACGCCACCAACAACATTCGTTGGGACAGCTACGAGCACTTCGCCGCCAGCCCCCAGGTGAAATGGGCCATCCCGATTTCCCTCGGCGACTCCCACCGCGGCTACCGCGTCATGGGCACCAACGAATCCTACTTCGAGCACTACCAGTACGGGCGCAAGCAAAACCTGGAGCTGGCCAGCGGCCGCGCCTTCGCCACCGACCCGTTCGAAGTAGTACTAGGCGCCGAAGTCGCCGATGCCCTGCACTACAAGCTCGGCGACAAGCTGGTGCTGGCCCACGGTGTGGCGGTGGTCAGCCTGGTAAAACACGATGACAAACCGTTCACCGTGGTCGGTATTCTCAAGCGCACCGGTACACCGGTGGACCGCACGCTGCATATCAGCCTCGGCGGTATGGAGGCGATCCATATCGACTGGCACAACGGCGTACCGGCCCAGGGCAAAGGCCGCATCAGTGCCGACCAGGCGCGCAACATGGACCTCACCCCGCAAGCCATCACGGCCTTTATGCTCGGCCTGAACAACAAGATTTCCACCTTCGCCCTGCAGCGGGAGATCAACGAATTCCGTGGCGAACCGATGCTGGCGATCCTGCCCGGCGTGGCGCTGCAAGAGCTGTGGAGCATGATGGGCACCGCCGAAAAAGCCTTGTTCGTGATCTCGCTGTTCGTGGTGCTGACCGGTTTGATCGGCATGCTCACCGCGATCCTCACCAGCCTCAACGAACGCCGCCGCGAAATGGCGATCCTGCGCTCGGTGGGCGCGCGGCCGTGGCATATCGCAACCTTGCTGATTTTCGAAGCCTTCGCCCTTGCCCTGTCCGGGGTGATCGCAGGCGTGGGCTTGCTGTATGTGTGCATCGCCGCATCGCGCGGGTATTTGCAGGCCAATTACGGCCTCGACCTGCCGATGTCGTGGCCCAGCGAATATGAATGGACCCTGCTCGCCGGTATCCTGGCTGCAGCCCTGCTCATGGGCAGCGTGCCCGCGTGGCGCGCCTACCGACAATCCCTGGCCGATGGCCTGTCCATACGTTTATGAGGAAGGCTTCGATGCGTCGCGCTCTGTTTGCGTTATTGCTGCTGGTGACGGTGCCGGCTTGGGCGCAGGACCAGCCCAGGGATTTGTCCTGGCAGGAGATGATCCCGCCGGACGCGCCGCCGGAAATCCCCAACATGAAACCGCTGCACGACCTGTCGAACATGGCCGATGCCTTGTCCGTCGAAGCAGCACCAGCGGCCAAGCAGGATCTGCCCAATGCGCCGGTGGTGCAGAGCCTCGATGGCCAGCACATCCGCCTGCCCGGGTATATCGTGCCGCTGGAAGTCAGCGAAGAAGGCCGCACCACCGAGTTCCTGCTGGTGCCGTATTTCGGCGCGTGCATCCATGTGCCGCCGCCGCCATCGAACCAGATCGTGCACGTGAAAAGCGAAGTCGGCGTGAAGCTCGATGAGCTCTACCAGCCGTACTGGATAGAGGGGGCGATGCAGGTCAAACCGTCCACCAGTGAACTGGCCGACGCCGGCTACCAGATGGATGCCGAGAAAATTTATATCTACGAACTGCCGGAATAACGCTGATCGCCCTTTCATTGAGCTGAGTCAAAAGACCGGACGGAACGATCTTTACCATTGGACGTACAACTTCTAAACGTCCTCTGGAGCTCCCATGAACAAGTCTCTGCTCGGCGCGTCCCTCTTCGCCCTCGCACTCGCCGCCCCTGCCGTCCACGCTCACGAAGCGGGCGACATTCTGATTCGTGCCGGTGCAATCACCGTGAACCCGAAGGCAGACAGCAGCACCGTCAAAGTTGACCAGGGCCCACTGGCCGGCGCCAACCTGGGCGGCAAGGCGACCATGAGCAGCGACACCCAGCTGGGCCTGAACTTCGCCTACATGCTCACCAGCCATGTCGGTATCGAACTGCTGGCGGCCACGCCGTTCGAGCATGACGTGAAGATCAAGGGCACCGCCCTCGGCGCCGCCAACGGCAAGCTCGGTACACTGAAACACCTGCCACCGACCCTGAGCGTCGTGTACTACCCGCTGGACAATAAATCCCCGTTCCAACCGTACGTCGGCGCCGGTATCAACTACACCTGGATCTACGACGAACACGTCGGCAGCCGCGCCTCCGAAGCCGGCTTCAGCAACTTCAAGGCCGAGAACTCCTGGGGCTGGGCTGCGCAGATCGGCGCGGACTACATGATCAACGACAAGTGGATGATCAACGCCCAGGCGCGCTACATCGACATCAGCACCAAGGCCACCGTGGAAAACAACGCCGTGGCGCCTGGCACCCGTGCCAAGGTCAATGTGGACGTTGACCCGATGGTTTACATGGTGGGTATCGGCTACAAGTTCTAAGCAACACTGCATAACCCATGTGGGAGGGGGTTTGCTCCCGATAGCAGCGTGTCAGTCAACAGATTCATTGACTGATACACCGCTATCGGGAGCAAGCCCCCTCCCACATTTGGTTTTGTGTTGTATCAGCTGTGGCGATAGAACCGGTCGAGCAACGCCGGTAGCCCCGCCCGCCACGCCCGCGGCTTGATGCCGAAGGTGTGGAGGATTTTCTTGCAGGCCAACACCGCATGCTGCGGTTCGTCTGCCGCATCCGGCCGTGCCGCGTGGGCCTGGGCGGTGGGCGCTTCAATGGCCAGCGCATGGTAGCTGCGCGCTTCGGTGAGGATCGCCTGGCCCAGCGCCAGCGGCGTGGTCGCCTCATGCCCGGCGTAGTGGTAAGTGCCCCACAGCGGCGCCGCGCAATCGAGTTGCTTGAGCACCGAGATGATCACCCGCGCGGCATCGTCCACCGGCGTCGGGTTGCCGCGGCGGTCGTCGGCCATCAACAATTCATCTGGTTTTTCCGCACGCGCCAGAAAGCGCCCGAGGGTGCCGTCGACGCTGTCATCCAGCAGCCAGCCAAAACGCAACAGCACATGTTGCGGGCACGTCGCGCGCACGCTCTGCTCGATCCGCCACAACGCCTGGCCCCGCAGGCCCAGGGGCACCGGCTCGTCCTTTTCGCTGTAGGCGGTGGCACGGGAGCCATCGAACACGCGGTAGCTGGACGGTTGCAGCAGGGTAATGTTGTGGTGCTGGCACAGTTCGGCCAGGCGTTCGATGGCGAACTCCTGGGCGGCCAGGCGGGTTTCGCTGACGGCTTCGGCCTGGAACCAGTCGAAATAGTAGGCGAGGTTGATCAACGCATCGGGACGGGTGTCGTCGAGCAATTGGGTGAGGCTCGCGGCATCCCAGCCGTCTTGGGGCGGTTTGGGTGCGAGGAAACCAATGTCTTCCTCTGCACCGAGGCGAATCAGCGCCTGCCCGAGGGCATTCCCGCCGCCCAGTAACATAAGGCGCATTCGCATAGATTGAGCAGGCCCGGTCTGTTTGGAACGATGGTTATTGTCGGCAGGCGGGTGAGGCATGCCGTAGGGTTATTCCAGAATCCTTGCATTTTGCGGGTTTGTAGCGCAACCGTCACGGATAAAGTGCGGGGTTGCAACTTGTTGGAGTGGACCGCATAACTTAGGCATGAACCTTCCTGAATCAACCGACTCGGTGTTGAACGGCTTCCACCCCGCCGTCAGCACCTGGTTCCGCCACACCTTTCCCTCGGTGACCAGCGCCCAGGCCCAGGCGTGGCCGCTGATCCGCCAGCGCCGTTCGACGCTGATCGCGGCGCCCACCGGCTCCGGCAAGACGCTGACGGCGTTCCTCGCGGTGCTGGATGACTTGGTTCACCAAGGCCTGGCCAACGGCGGGCAACTTTCGGACGAGACACTGGTGGTGTATGTGTCGCCGCTCAAGGCGCTGTCCAACGATATCCAGATCAACCTGCAAACCCCGCTGGCCGGGATCACCGAGCATTTGCAGCGCCTGGGCCTGCCACCGCTGGTGATTCGCACCGCCGTGCGTACCGGCGACACCCCGCAAAAAGACCGCGCCCTGATGCGCAAGCGCCCACCGCATATCCTGGTGACCACGCCAGAATCGCTTTACGTGCTGCTGGGCTCGGACTCCGGCCGGCAGATGCTGGCCAGCACGCGCACGGTGATCGTCGATGAAATCCACGCCATCGCCGCCGGCAAGCGCGGCAGCCACCTAGCCTTGAGCCTGGAGCGCCTGCAAGGCTTGTGTGCCGAGCCGCTGACCCGCATCGGTTTGTCGGCCACGCAAAAACCCATCGAAGCGGTATCGCGCTTTCTGGTGGGCACCGAGCGGACGTGCGACATCGTCGACATCGGCCATGCCCGCGCCCGTGACCTGGATATCGAAGTGCCCCCGGTGCCGCTGTCGGCGGTAATGGCCAACGATGTCTGGGAGCTGGTCTACGACCGCCTCGCTGCACTGGCCCGTGAGCACCGCACCACGCTGATCTTCGTCAACACCCGGCGCCTGGCCGAACGCCTGGCCCGGCACTTGAGCGAGCGCCTGGGCAAGACCGCCGTCGCCGCCCACCACGGCAGCCTCGCCAAGGAGATGCGCCTGGACGCCGAGCAACGGCTCAAGGCGGGCGAGCTGCAAGTGTTGATCGCCACCGCCTCCCTGGAGCTGGGGATTGATATCGGCGATGTCGACCTGGTGTGCCAGATCGCTTCGCCGGGCTCCATCAACGGTTTTCTGCAACGGGTGGGCCGCTCCGGGCATCAGGTCGGTGGCACGCCCAAGGGGCGCCTGTTCGCCACGACCCGCGACGACCTGATCGAATGCGCCGCCCTGCTCGATTGTGTACGCCGGGGCGAGTTGGACACCTTGCAGATCCCGGTGGCGCCCCTGGACGTGCTGGCCCAGCAGATCATCGCCGAGGTCAGTGCCCAGGAGTGGCCGGAGCAGGCCCTGCTCGACCTGATCCACCGCGCCGCACCCTACGCCACCCTGGATGCACGCCACTACCAGGCGCTGCTGCAGATGCTCGCCGAGGGCTACAACGGCCGCCAGGGTATCCGCAGCGCGTACCTGCACCGCGATGCCCTGACCCGCACCCTGCGCGGCCGGCGTGGCGCCAAGCTGACCGCCGTGACCAGCGGCGGCACCATCCCCGACAACGCCGACTACAGCGTGTTGCTCGAACCCCAGAGCCTGAACATCGGCAGCGTCAACGAAGACTTCGCGGTGGAAAGCATCGCCGGGGATATCTTCCAGCTCGGCAATACCTCCTACCGCATCCTGCGGGTCGAGGCCGGCAAAGTGCGGGTCGAAGACGCCCACGGCCAGCCGCCGACCATTCCGTTCTGGCTCGGCGAAGCGCCGGGGCGCAGCAATGAGTTATCCGCCGCTGTCGCACGTTTGCAGGGGCAACTCGACACCCTGCTCAGCGCCAGCCCCGGCGACCTGCAACCGGCGCAAGACTGGCTCACCGGCACCCTTGGCCTGAACCGCGCCAGCGCCGAACAGATCCTCGACTACCTGGCCCGCGCGCGCCTGGCCCTCGGCGCGTTGCCGTCCCAGGACACGTTGATCATGGAACGGTTTTTCGACGAATCCGGCGGCACCCAGTTGATCATCCACACGCCGTTCGGCAGCCGCGTCAATCGGGCCTGGGGCCTGGCCTTGCGCAAGCGCTTTTGCCGCACCTTCAATTTCGAATTGCAGGCGGCAGCCAGCGAAAATGCGATCGTACTGTCGCTGTCCACCAGCCACAGTTTCGAGCTGGATGAGGTGTGGCGTTACCTCAACAGCAACAGTGCCGAACACCTGCTGATCCAGGCGGTGCTGGATGCGCCGCTGTTCGGCGTGCGCTGGCGCTGGAACGCCGGCGTGGCCCTGGCGCTGCCGCGCTTTACCGGCGGGCGCAAAGTGGCGCCGCAGCTGCAGCGCATGAAGAGCGAAGACCTGATCGCCAGTGTGTTCCCCGACCAGATCGCCTGCCTGGAAAACCTCGCCGGCGAACGCGAAGTACCCGAGCACCCGCTGGTGGAACAAACCCTCGACGACTGCCTGCACGAAGCCATGGACAGCGACGCCTGGCTTGCCTTGCTGCGGCGCATGGAGCGCGGCGACGTGCGCTTGATCAGCCGCGACCTGCCGGCGCCCTCGCCCATGGCCGCCGAGATCCTCAGCGCGCGCCCCTACACCTTTCTCGACGATGCACCGTTGGAAGAACGCCGCACCCAGGCCGTGCTCAACCGCCGTTGGAGCGACCCACAGAGCACCGACGACCTCGGCGCATTGGATGCGGACGCCATCGCCGGCGTGCGCGAAGAGGCCTGGCCTGCGCCCCATGGCGTGGATGAAATGCATGAGGCACTGATGAGCCTGGCGTGCATCACCAGCCACGAAGTCACGGCGCAATGGGCCGAGTGGCTGAACGCCTTGGCCAAGGCTGGCCGCGCTTTTCAGTTGTCCAATGGCCTGTGGGTCGCGCTGGAACGCCTGGGGTGTTTGCAGGCGATCTACCCCAACAACTTGCCGTTGCTCCCCGGCTTCGATGAGGCCTGGGCCTTTGACGACGCGCTGGTAGAAGTGCTGCGGGCGCGCCTGGGTGGCTTCGGCCCGCAGAGCATTATCGAGATCGCCGCGCCGCTGGTATTGCCGCTGGCCGACGTCACCCAGGCGCTGGCCCGCCTGGAGCAGGAAGGCTACGTGCTGCGCGGTCGCTTCAGCCCCGGCGCACTCGAGGAACAATGGTGCGAACGGCATCTGCTCGCCCGCATTCATCGCTACACGGTCAAGCGCCTGCGCCGGGAAATCGAGCCGGTGGCGCTGCAGGATTTCATGCGCTTCCTGTTCGATTGGCAGCACCTATCCGACAGCACGCGGGGCCAGGGCAGCGCGATGCTGCCGCAGATTGTCGGCCAGTTCGAAGGCTACGCCGCCGCCACGTCGGCCTGGGACAGTGACCTGCTCAGTGCACGGCTCAAGGATTACTCATCGACCTGGCTCGACGAGCTGTGCCGCAGCGGCAAGCTGGTGTGGACGCGCTTGAGCAACAAGTCCGGCGCCATCGCCCTGCGCAGCACGCCGGTGGTGCTGTTGCCGCGCAGCCAGGTGGCATTGTGGAGCGGGCTCACCGAACCCACCGACAGCACGACGCTTTCGCCCAAGGCGCAGAAAGTCCACCTGGCCTTGCGCGAACACGGCGCGCTGTTTTTCGATGAGCTGGTGCACGAAGCCCATCTGCTGCGCAGCGAACTGGAAACCGCCTTGCAGGAACTGGTCGGCGCCGGCCTGGTGAATGCCGACAGCTTTGCCGGGTTGCGCGCACTGACCACACCGGCCAGCAAGCGCCAGGCGCGCAGCAGTCGGCGCGGGCGTGGGGCGTTTATCGGCGGCATGGACGATGCCGGGCGCTGGGCGCTGATTCGCCGCCCCTCGACCGCCGCCGGCCCGCACTCGGCCGAAACCCTGGAACATGTGGCGATGACCTTGCTGCGCCGTTATGGCGTGGTGTTCTGGCGCTTGCTGGAGCGCGAGGCGGATTGGTTGCCGAGTTGGCGCGAACTGCTACGCACATTCCATCGGCTGGAGGCCCGGGGTGAGATTCGCGGCGGGCGGTTTGTCAGCGGGCTAGCGGGTGAGCAGTTTGCCTTGCCCGAAGCGATCCCGTTGCTGCGCGAAGTGCGGCGCAGGCCCCATGACGGGAGTTTGATTGCGGTGTGCGGGGCTGACCCGCTGAACCTGGTGGGCACACTGTTGCCGGGCAGCAAGGTGCCGGCGGTGAGTGGGAATCGAATTGTGTATCGGGATGGGTTGCCGGCGGCGGTGATGGTCGCCGGCAAGCAGCAGGTGTTGCTGGAGGTGGATCAGCAGGCGGTGCAGGAGAAGTTGATCAGGCATTGAATTTGAGGGCCTCATTGAGGCCTGGGCTGCTCCGTCAACACCACCGACGCCGGCACCTCTTCATCCGGCTCATCCACCTGGGATGTACGCTTGGGCAACAGCACCTGCTGTGGATAAGTCTGCGCGAAGTGCACCTCATCGCAGTTATCCACAAGCTTTTTCAAACGCTGGTTGAACGCACGGCTCACCGCGTATTGCCCACCCGACACGGTACGGAACTGCGCCGTGAGCACCACGCCATTGAGGTCCATCTTGTCGACGCCAAACACCTCCAGCGGCCCTTGCAGGTTGTACTTGAGGAACACATCGTCGCGGATCGACTGCCCGGCCTCGCGGATCAGCTCCACGGCCTTGTCCACATCGGTGTCGTAGGTGAACTGCACCGAGAAGAACGCATAGGCAAATTGCCGCGACTGGTTGGTGACCGCCTTGATCTGCCCGAACGGTACCGAGTGCACAAAGCCCTTGCCGTCGCGCAGGCGCAGGGTGCGGATGGTCAGGCCTTCGACGGTGCCGGCATGGCCGGAGTCGAGCACCACCCAGTCGCCGATGGACAAGGTGTCTTCGATGATGATGAACAGGCCGGTGATCACGTCCTGCACCAATTGCTGGGAGCCGAAACCAATCGCCAGGCCGACCACACCGGCCCCCGCCAGCAACGGCGCGACGTTGATGCCCAGGTTGGCCATGGTGGTGATTGCGCAGATCACCACCAGGATGATTTTGATCGCATTGCGCAGCAGCGGCAGGATGGTCTTCACCCTTGTGCTGGGCTGGCGGTTGGAGCGTTTGTTCACCGGCGGTTTCAACGCTTCCTGGATCGCCGTGTCGAGTACGACCCAGAACAACCAGGTCATCAACAGGATCAGGCCGATGCTGCTGAGGGAGTCGCTGATCGCACGGCCTACCGAGTTGCGCTGGGCAAATTCGAACAGCGATACGCCCCAGATGCGCCCGAGGATTTCGATAAAGGCGATGGCCATGACGATACGCAGGATCGCGTGCAACAGGCTGAGAAAACGCTCCTTGTAGGCACTGCTGCGTTGGATCGCCACTTGGCTGCGGGACTTGAACAGGTGTTGCAGCACCGTGCTCAGGAAGACCGTGCCGATCAACAGAATCGTGGTGAACAGCGCGCAGCGCAGGGCTTTCTGGTTGTCGTCGCCGGCGCCGATCAGGTTGATCGCCGAGACCAGCACCATCAACAGGATCGGCCAGTACCAAAGGCCGGAAAATACCCGCAGCGATTGCTGCAACGCCGGGTGTTTCAGGCGCTGGGCCAGCGGTCGATTACGGATCAGGTGGGCCACCGGGCGGCGCAGGCGCACCACCAGCACGCCAAAGATCACCGCCGCGAACAGGCCGGTAAACACCGCGATACTGCTGGTGATATTGCCGCCGAGCTGGCGGGCGATCTGCGGACTGGTCAGGGCGTCGCTGAGGGCGGCGAGGAAGCCGATCAGGAACAGCGGCTTGGGGCAGTAGTCGCGAATGATCTGCACCGCCGGCCGCTTATGGCCGACGTTGAACATCACAATCACGCACAGCAGCATCGACGTGGAGAAGATGCCGCTGCTGGTCGCATAGGCAAAGCACAGCGCCAGGGCGCGACCTATGGATGTGGGCAGGAAGTGACTGACATAGAGCGTCAGCGGCAGGCAGATCAACGCCGGGATCGTGTAGGGCACAACATAACCCAGTACACCTTGCAGGCGCCCGCGGCGCTCGACGAACGGGCGCCGGTTCAAGCGCCGCACGATAAAGCGCCCCAGCAACGTCAACAGCGCGAAGGCGCCAATCCACACACTGGACAGCAGCAGGAAGTCGCCGGCCACGCTCCACGGCGAACGCTCCGACGTCTGGTCAACCAACCGGCCGACTTCATCCGCCGCCCGATCCGCGCGCAGGCGCCAGGCATCAACGAGGTTCTGATTGAGGTCGAGCTTGTTCTGCACATCATCGATGCTGGAACTGATGGCACCGAGCAATCCACCCTCCACCAGCAACTCCGGTTTGGCCGGCGCCTCGGGCTCCGGCGCGGTGGCCGCAGCGTACAGTGCGCCGCTGCCGCAGAACAGCAGCGCGCCGAGCAGTAATGCAGTCTTTAGATTCAGCAAAACACCGGGCTCCTTCAGAAGGGTCTGTAAGGAACTGACGGATTTGAGCACTGATCGTTCCCCTGTTTCAGCATCTTTGCCGCTTGGGCAACTATCAAATGCGGCCTGCATGCCGGGGTGAGGCGTGGTGGCCTTCGGCACAGTTTTGAACCTGCACCGTCTGTAGGACGGTGGAAACTTTCGCGCAAATTGCACGGTCATCCCAAAACGGAGGTCAATCGACCCACATCGACGGGAGTAACCATGGCGGCGATTCATATCGGCATTTCCGGCTGGCGCTACACGCCTTGGCGGGGGGATTTCTACCCCGAGGGGCTGACCCAGAAACGCGAGCTGCAGTTTGCGTCACGCGCCGTCAACAGCATCGAGATCAACGGTTCGTTCTACGCGCTGCAAACTCCCAAGCGTTACGCCGAGTGGTATGCCCAGACGCCTGAAGACTTCATGTTCAGTGTCAAGGCACCGCGCTACATCACGCATATCCTGCGCCTGCAGGATGTGCACAAGCCGATGGCGAACTTCTTCGCCTCCGGAGTGCTGGAGCTGAAAGACAAACTCGGCCCGATCCTGTGGCAGTTTCCGCCCAGCTTTAAATTCGATCCGCGGCTGTTCGAAGCCTTCCTCGCCGAATTGCCCACCGACACCCGGCAGGCCGCCACCCTCGCCCACCAGCATGAGCCGCGCCTGAACGGCAAGGCCAGCCTGCAGGCCCACGGCAAGCGCGCCCTGCGCCACGCGGTGGAGATTCGTCATAACAGTTTTGCGGTGCCGGAGTTTGTGCAGATGCTGGAAAAGCACGACGTGGCGCTGGTGGTGGCAGACACCGCCGGCAAGTGGCCGTATCTCGAAGATGTTACCGCCAACTTCATGTACTTGCGTTTGCACGGCGACAAGCAGCTGTACGCCAGCGGTTATACCGATGAAGCCCTCAAGCGCTGGGGCGATCGCATCGAACGTTGGGCCCACGGCAAGCAACCGGCCGATGCGCACCTGGCCGCCCCGCAGCACAAACCGCGCGCCCGCAAACAGCGGGATGTGTTTTGCTTTTTCGACAATGACATCAAAGTGCGTGCGCCCTTCGATGCACGCCACTTGCTGCAGCGTTTCGGGCTGGACAGGCAGCTTTCCACCGAGCCCGGCAAGTTGCCTGAACCGGGGGTGTTGCCATGACGCATCCGGAATGGGTCCCCATTACGCCCACCGTCGCCATCACCCACTTCACGGTGCTGACGGTCAATATCCACAAGGGCTTCACCGCCTTGAACCGACGTTTCATCCTGCCGGAACTGCGCGAAGCAGTACGCAGTGTGGGCGCTGATATGGTGTTCCTGCAGGAAATCCACGGCACCCACGAGCGCCATCCCCAGCGCTACAGCGACTGGCCGAACATGCCGCAGTACGAGTTCCTCGCCGACAGCATCTGGCCGCAGTTCGCCTACGGGCGCAACGCGGTCTACCCCCATGGCGACCATGGCAATGCGTTGCTGTCGAAATTCCAGATCGTGCGCTACGACAACCTCGATATTTCCCAAAGCGGCCATGAAAACCGTGGTCTGTTGCATTGCGTGCTGCGCTTGCCTGGCACCGGACAGGAAGTGCATGCGATCTGCATCCACCTGGGCTTGCGCGAGGTGCATCGCCAGCAGCAATTGCGCTTGCTGGAGCAGCGTATCAGCGAGATCCCGGCGGATGCGCCGTTGGTGGTAGCCGGCGATTTCAATGACTGGCGCCAACGCGCCGACCTCAGCCAGAGCGGCCTGCAGGAAGTCTTCATGCAGGCCCACGGCAAACTCGCACGCACCTTTCCGGCGCGCCTGCCGCTGCTGGCGCTGGACCGCATCTATGTGCGCAATCTAAAGATTCATAACCCCAAGGTGCTGACCACCCGCCCCTGGTCCCATCTGTCAGACCACGTGCCCCTGTCGGTGGAGATTGAACTATGAACATTGCCGTTGAGCACATTGCTACCGACCAGCCGCCGGATGAAGCCAAGGCCCGCGACGTCGATTACGGCTGGCAGCCGGACAACCGGCTCGAGTTGCTGGAGAACGGCGAGGCCTACTTTCCCAAAGTGTTCGACGCCTTGCGCGGGGCGCAGCGGGAAATCCTGCTGGAGACCTTTATCCTCTTCGAAGACAAGGTCGGCCATGAGCTGCAACGCATCTTGATCGACGCGGCGCAGCGTGGGGTCAAGGTGGTGGTCAGCCTGGATGGCTTTGGCTGCGGTGAACTGAGCCGCGCTTTTCTCGGCGAATTGGCCCAGGCCGGGGTGACCGTGCAGATGTTTGACCCGGCGTCCAAGACCCTGGGTATTCGCACCAACTGGTTTCGCCGCCTGCACCGCAAGATCGTGGTGGTGGATGCCGCCGTGGCGTTTATCGGCGGGATCAATTTTTCTGCCGATCACCTGGGGGATTTCGGCCCCGAGGCCAAGCAGGATTACGCGGTGCAGGTGATAGGCCCGGCGGTGGCCGACCTGCATCATTTCGCCCTCGCCCAAAGCGGCCGCCAGGTGCGCACGCGGCGCGGTTGGCGACGGCGCCAGCAACGGCCATCGCCTTGGCCGACCGATACAGGCGACGGCCTGGTGCGCCTGATTTACCGCGACAACCTGCAGCACCGCGACGACATTGAAGAGGCCTACATCCATGCCTTGAGCAAAGCCCAGGAACGCGCGGTGATTGCCAATGCCTACTTCTTCCCCGGTTACCGCCTGCTGCGCGAGATCCGCAATGCGGCGCGCCGTGGCGTGAAGGTGCAATTGATCATGCAGGGCCAGCCCGATGTGCTGCTGGCCAAGCTGGCCGCGCGCATGCTCTACGACTACTTGCTCAAGGATGGCGTGGTGATTCATGAATATTGCCAGCGCCCGCTGCACGGCAAGGTTGCGCTGGTGGATGACGAGTGGAGCACCGTGGGTTCGAGCAACCTCGACCCGTTGAGCCTGTCGCTGAACCTGGAGGCCAACGTGCTGATTCGTGACCGGGCGTTCAATCAGCAACTGTACGAACGCCTGGACGCACTCGCCAAGGAGCATTGCCAGACCATGCCGGAAAACCGCAAGCCGCGCCTGTGGCTATGGCGACTGACCGTCGGTTTCCTGGTGTTCCATGTGATGCGCCACTTCCCCGCGCTGACCGGCTGGTTGCCGGCGCACAAGCCACGGTTGAAACCCTTCGAGGCTCGAACCCATGACATCTGAAGCCAACGGTTCCCGCTTCAAGCGCTGGAAGAAACCGCTGACCGTGGCGTTCTTCGTGCTGCTGATCGTGCTGTTCACCCTGCTCGCAAGGCGTATCGACTGGAGCGAAGTGTTCCAGACTCTGGGCGATTTCAAGCTGCGCACCCTGCTGATCGCGGGCACGCTGACGTTATGCAGCTTTATCGTCTACGCCTGCTTCGACTTGATCGGCCGCACCTACATTCGCCAACCGCTGCGCTGGAAGCAGATCCTGCCGGTCGGGATCATCAGCTATGCGTTCAATCTGAACCTGAGTGCCTGGGTCGGCGGAATCGCCATGCGCTATCGGCTGTATTCGCGGCTGGGGGTGAGCACCGGCAATATCGCCAAGATTCTCGGGCTGAGCCTGGCCACCAATTGGTTCGGCTATATGGCATTGGCCGGGGTGGTGTTCAGCAGCGGCCTGGTGACCATGCCGCCGGGCTGGAAGCTCAGCAGCGGCGCCCTGCAGGGCGTGGGTGTGCTGTTGGTGCTGGCGAGCCTGGGCTATCTGGCGGCGTGCCAATTCTCGACAAAGCGTGCATGGTCGATTCGCGGCATCGAGATCAACCTGCCGTCGCTGCGCATGGCCTGCTTGCAGTTGGCATTGGGCGCGTTGAACTGGTCGCTGATGGCGGCGGTGATTTTCACCTTGTTGCCCGCCAAGCTGGACTACCCGCTGGTGCTGGGCGTGCTGCTGATCAGCGCGATCGCCGGTGTCATCACCCATATCCCCGCCGGGCTCGGGGTACTGGAAGCGGTGTTTATCGCACTGCTGCAACATGAAGCGTCGCGCGGCAGTTTGCTGGCCGGGCTGATCGCCTATCGCGCCATCTACTTTATCCTGCCGCTGCTGATCGCCCTGGTGATGTACCTCGGTGTCGAGGCCAAAGCCAAGGCATTACGGGTGAAGAAAACACCGGCATGATCGCGTTACTGGGACTGGATGATGCTCAACCGCTCGCCCACCACCATCTCGGTGATCCAGTCCACCAGGATCGAGGTGTAGGCCTGTTGTGACACTGGATCGCTCAGGGAGTGGTCGGCACCATCGATGATGCGGTGCGTCAGGGAGTGCGTGTGCTGGCACGCCGCGCGGTAGCTCATGATGGTGGCGTGGGGCACATGGTCGTCGGTTTCCGATTCGACAATCAGCACATCACCGGTAAATTGCGCGCAGGCATGCAGCGCGCGGTTGGTTTCGGCGTGCACCAGGGTGCTGCGGTAATCCATCAGGTCGGCCTTATCGAGGTCACGCTTGGGCTTGAGCCATTCCTGGTCGCGGTACAGCGCCGGCACGCGCAGCGCCAGCCAGCGCACCGGGCGCAATGAGGTGAGAATCGCCGCCAGGTAGCCGCCATAGCTGGTGCCCACCACCGCCACCGCCGAGGTGTCGATGGCCGGGTGCGAGAGCAGTCGGTCGTAGGCCGCCAGCAGATCGCGCAGGTTGTCTTCCCGGGTGACGCGGGACAACGGGATACCTGTGCCCGCGTGGCCACGCAGATCGAACGTCAGGCACACGCATCCCAGGCCGGCGATACCTTTGGCGCGCTCCAGGTCACGCTCCTGACTACCGCCCCAGCCGTGCACGAATAACACCCCCGGCACCTTCGATTTGGGGCTGAGGAACGTGCCGCTCATCTGTTCGTCGTCGATGTCGATCGCAATGCTTTCGCTTCTAGCCGTCATAAGATTTAACCGTCACGTACTTGAGAAGAAAGTCGCTGTTTTCCGCCGGGCCTCGGTACACCTCGATAGCATCCGCGGGCAGCGCCTGGTCCACGTATGTTTCTACCGAAGACACCTGAATGGCCTTGAGGCCCGGGTGGTTGATAAAGCTCTGCAGCGCCGCGACTTCCGCGCTGCTGGCGCCACCCATGCGCCAGGATTGTTCAAGCACACCACTGCGCCGCTGGCCGTCGCTGTCGAGGCCCTGGGCGATATCGTAGTTGCGCCGGGACGCGTAGAAACCCGGGTAAGCCTCATCGGCGGCCGCGTCGAAGACCTGGGCTTGCTCGATGGCTTGGCGCACGTCGCCGGGCAGCTTGAGCTTGAGCAAATCGTCATAACCGCCAGGCACCACCAACAGGTTGGAGCCACCGTAGACTTCCTCGCCCTGTCCGTCCTGGGTCAGGTATTGCTCGCCGCAGTAGCTGATGACGTGATCGCCGATAAAACTCTGGCCCACACTATGGGTGACCACATCGTGCAGGTCTTGTTCCAGCACGACGCCTTCGCTGAACATCCGGGCCGCTTCGGGGCGCGCCAGCACGGCCTCGAACTCATCCAGGCTGTGGATAACCTCTTGGCCGCGCCCGGCGCAGGCATGCACCGGCTTCAGGCGGATCGGCCCGCTGTAGAGCAGGCGTTTGGCGGCTTCCTGTGCATCGTTGAGCGCAAATACGCTCAGGCCGTCCAGCACAACGTCGCGCACGCGCTCGCAGAACAAGGGCGACCAGCCTTCGGGAGCTGCGGCGTCCGGGCCCAGCAGGCCGTGACTGATGGCTTTGGTGCCGATGAAATCATGCTCCACATAACCGCCCCACAGGTCTTCGGGACCCTTGATATCAAGGGCCAGCACCTGTGCAGGGCCAATCAGTGTTTGCGTGGGAAGCAGGTAGCGTTCACGGCCGGCGTGTTTGCGTGGATCGTAATCACCGCCGTACTTGAGCCCAAGGATTTGCGCCAGCCACCGCGCAAGGGCTCGGTTGGTTTCGACTTCATGCAGGGGAGCGCCCTCTCGCGTGGAGTGAGCAACTACCCATTTCTTGCGTTGAGTCGGGGTCATGCATCCCCCTTGGCCATCCCGCCATGTGTGTGGGTGGAAGGTTGCAGGGATCAGGCCAACGCAGGTTCAAAAGTGATGGCTTTGAAATCAATCGCTTGCGCAAAAAGCGATAGCAGTTGGCCTGTATTATTCTGCACGACACCACCCTGACCGTGGGGCGTTCTGCACGATTCACACGCCAAAACGGCTGCGGTAATCACTGGGTGCCAAACCGGTGATCTTCTTGAAGGTGGCGCGAAACGCACCAGGGTCCTGATACCCCACGGTCCAGGCGATGTGGTCGATGGTGGCGGTGGTGAACTCCAGCATTTGCCGCGCTTTGCCGACGCGCAAATGCTGGCAGTATTCGGTGGGTTTCAATCCCGTGGCACTGCGAAAACGCCGTAGGAACGTGCGCTCTTCCAACCCCGCCTCTTGCGCCATGGCGGCCACGGACACATCCACCGCGCCACTGGCTTGCAACCAATGCTGGACCTTGAGGATGGCCGCATCGCCATGGCTGAGGATCGGCGCAAAGTTGCTGCCGCACTGGCTGGCACTGTCGCTGTGCTCGATCACCAGGAAACGCGCGGTAGCGGCGGCGACGCTGGGGCCCATCAGGCGGTCGACCAGGCGCAGGCCCAGCTCGGACCAGGCCATCAGCCCGGCGGTGGTGATCAGGTCGCCGTCATCGACGATCGGTTTATCCGCCTCAAGGCGTACGGCCGGATAACGGGTCGCGAAGGATTTGGCTGAGGACCAATGCGTGGTGGCGCTGCGCCCGTCCAACAGACCGCTGCGCGCCAGCAGGATCGAACCGATGCACACGCCACCGAGCACGGTGCCCGCAGCGTGTTGCTGACGAATCCACTCGAGCAGTGCAGGCGGCGCCTGGTCTTCGGTGAACTCGCCGATTGAAGGCGGCACCAGCACCGCCATCATCGGTTGCTCAGGCCCTGGGTGGCTGTCGAATACCCGCGTGGGTATACCATCGCCATCCACCTGCCAGTGGCTCACCCGCAGCAACGGCAACTGTGCGGATTGATGCTCGGCGGCGATCCGGTTGGCGACACCGAACAGATCGGTCAGCCCATGCACCGCTGCCAACTGCGCACCGTGGTAGATCAACACGCCCAGCTCAACAACCGCCATTGTCAGTTTTCCCCCTGTTATTGTCGGTGCAGCCAATCCCCCGCCCCGGCGCCAGCTAACATACTGGCCCCATCAACCCATCACGAGGCAATACCCATGGCCAAGCAAGCGCTCATCCTAATCGATATCCAGAACGACTACTTCCCTCAAGGCAAGTGGCCGCTCGATGGCGTGGAAGCCGCCGCGGACAAGGCTGCGCAGGTGCTCCAGGCGTTTCGCCAGAACGGGGAGGCAGTGATTCATGTGCGCCATGAGTTCACGTCCGAGGATGCACCGTTTTTCACGCCGAACTCTGAGGGCGCCTATTTGCACCCCAAGGTGCTGAACGAGGGCAGCGAGCCGGTGGTGCTTAAACATTTCGTGAATGCGTTCCGCGAAACCCCTCTACGCGCCCTGCTGGAACAGCGCAGCATCACCGAACTGGTGGTGGTCGGCAGCATGAGCCATATGTGCATCGATGCGGTGGTGCGGGCCGCAGCGGACCTGGGCTACAAGGTCACGGTGATTCATGACGCGTGCGCCACCCGCGACCTGGAATTCAACGGGCAGGTGATTCCGGCGGCGCAGGTGCATGGAGCGTATATGGCGTCGCTGGCGTTTGGCTACGCAGGTGTGGTGTCGGCGGATGAGTATTTGAAGGCGCAAGCAGCAGCGGCGTAAGCGCTGCTTGCTTCTGTGCCGTCAGCGGGTCGCGATGATAAACAGACGCGGGAAAGGCAGTAATACGGTGCCATCGCCTAGCGCTGGATAAGCCTGTGTAATCCGCGCCTGGTATTCCTGTAGGAAAGCGGCTTTTTCGCTATCGCTCAGTGGCGCGAGAAAGGGTCGCAAGCCCGAGCCCTTGAACCACTCCACCACAGCGGCATGATCCGACAGCGGGTGCTGGTACGTGGTGTGCCACACATCCACGGTACTGCAGTGTTGGCTCAGCAACTCGTAGTAGTAGCTCACCGAGTGGCGCTCATTGTGTTGGAACGCGCCGATCTTTGCCGCCCATGGGCCATCTGCCGCCACTTCGCGCGCCAGCCGGTGTGCGGGTTCATTGAGGTTGTCCGGGGTTTGTACGGCGAGCGTGCCGCCAGGCGTCAACTGGTCGACCAGATGCGGATAGAGCGTGGCGTGGTTTGGCAGCCATTGCAGCGAGGCGTTGGCGAGGATCACGTCGAATGTCTGCGACGGACTCCAGGCACCGATGTCCGCCAGCTCAAAGTTCAGCGCGGGCAGGCGTTTGCGGGCGTCGACCAGCATATCCTCGGAACTGTCCAGGCCCGTCACCTGCGCCTGCGGGAAACGTTCGGCCAATACTTGGGTGGAGTTGCCGGGGCCGCAACCCAGGTCCACCGCTGTGTGCACCGCGGTATTCGGAATGGCCGCGACCAGGTCACGGACCGGACGAGTGCGTTGTTGTTCAAACATCGTGTATTGCTTGGCAGACCAGGTCATCGCGGCTCTCCTTGTTCTATGGAAGTGGGTTACAGCCTAAATCGAGTGGCCCCTGAGGACAAATGTCGGGGCCGGCGATCGTCCATCCCATGATTTAATCCGTTACGGGTGCAGCTTCATGCATCACGAAATTACAAAAAAGCCCCGAGAGCAGGGCTCACGGGGCTTTTTGGGAAAGCTATACGGATTGCGCCGAGCGATATCCTAGAACGGAATATCGTCATCAAAGCTGTCGAAATCCGGAGCCGGTTGCGGAGCGGCCTGTTGCGGCGCTGGACGCGACTCACGCTGTGGCTGCTGGCTTGGCTGCGGACGCGACTGCTGTGGACGCGGTGCCGAGTTGGACATACCGCCCTGGCCTTGTTGGTCACCCTGTGGACGACCGCCCAGCAGTTGCATGGTGCCTTGCATGTCGACCACGATTTCAGTGGTGTAACGCTTGATGCCGTCTTTTTCCCACTCGCGGGTTTGCAGCTTGCCTTCGATGTAGACCTGCGAACCTTTGCGCAGGTATTCACCGGCGATCTCTGCCACCTTGCCGAACATCGACACACGGTGCCATTCGGTTTTCTCGACCTTCTGGCCGGTCTGCTTGTCGGTCCACTGTTCGCTGGTCGCCAGACTCAGGTTGGTCACGGCGTTACCGTTAGGCAAGTAGCGAACTTCGGGATCCTGGCCGCATGTACCGACCAATATGACTTTGTTAACCCCACGGGCCATAACGTTCTCCTATGCTGGGCGCGCTGTCGGCACTGGGTTGACCAGTTGCTCGAGCGTCGCGCGATCCAATAATTCGGTGTCCAATTTGATGTAAATGGCCGCCTCTTCCGCGACCACGACAGCATCCGTTACCCCTACGACGGCCTTCAGGCGCTCTACCAGGCCGCTTTCACGGATCGCCTCAGGCGATAGCGGCAAACGCAGGCTTGTGACGTAGGGAGGTTCGCGCATGGTAACAGCAAAGGCCAACCAAAGTGCAGCCAGCCCGGCGCATCCAAGGAACACAACCGACAAACCGCCATGCTGGAACATCCAGCCGCCCATGATGCCGCCCAACGCCGAACCCAGGAACTGGCTGGTGGAATACACCCCCATCGCCGTGCCCTTGCCACCGGCCGGTGAAACTTTACTGATCAGCGAAGGCAACGAAGCCTCCAGCAGGTTGAACGCGGTGAAGAACACCACCGTACCGATGACCAGCGCCCGTAGGCTGTCGCCGAACTGCCAGAAGAATAGTTCAGTGAGCATCAATGTCGCGACGGCGCCGAGCAAAACTCGTTTCATTTTGCGTTTCTTCTCGCCATAGATAATGAACGGGATCATGGCGAAGAACGAAATCAGCAGTGCCGTGAGGTAGACCCACCAGTGCTGTTCCTTGGGCAGCCCGGCTTTTTCCACCAGCGCCAGGGGCAAGGCGACGAAGCTGCACATCAGCATTGCGTGTAATACGAAGATACCTAAATCCAGGCGCAACAGGTCCGGGTGCTTGAGCGTCGGCAACAGGGCCTTGCGTGCGACGCCCGACTCACGGTGCTGCAACGTGCCGGTGGAGCGCGGCACCATGAAGGCCACGATCACGATCCCGAACAACGCCATGCCGCCGGTGGCAAGGAACAAGCCATGCAAGCCAAAGGCACGCGTCAGCAACGGGCCCACGACCATGGCCACGGCGAACGACAGACCGATGGTCATGCCGATCATGGCCATGGCCTTGGTGCGGTGTTGCTCACGGGTCAGGTCGGACAGCAGCGCCATGACGGCAGCGGAAATCGCCCCGGCACCTTGCAGGATGCGTCCGGCGATCACGCCCCAGATCGAATCGGATTGTGCCGCGAGCACGCTGCCGAGGGCGAAGACAATCAACCCGAGGTAAATCACCGGACGCCGGCCAATGCGGTCGGAAATGATTCCGAACGGGATCTGAAAAATCGCCTGGGTCAGGCCATAGGCGCCAATCGCCAGGCCGATCAGTGCGGGGGTCGCGCCTGCCAGATCCATTCCATAGGTAGCCAGTACCGGCAACACCATGAACATGCCAAGCATACGGAACGCGAACACCAGGGCCAGACCGCTTGCTGCTCGGGTCTCGCCGCTACTCATGCGTTCGCTGTGGGGATCGTGCATGGAAAAACCTCGTGTGAACCGGCGGCGATTCTACCAGTCCCATCGATTGAGAGGGTATATGCGGCGCTTTGCCGCGCAGCTTTCATGTAAGGCTGCACCCGGCACTTTGACAGTGTATATTCATCCAGTCTTTATCCGTATACTCCTGCATTATTTACGCCCGCCGTGCGAGGCCATCTTGGACAAGATCCTGATTCGTGGGGCTAGAACCCACAACCTGAAGAACATCGACCTGACCCTGCCCCGGGACAAGCTGATCGTCATCACCGGCTTGTCCGGCTCCGGCAAATCGTCCCTGGCGTTCGACACGCTGTATGCCGAAGGTCAGCGTCGCTATGTGGAATCGCTGTCGGCCTATGCCCGTCAGTTCCTGTCGATGATGGAAAAGCCGGACGTCGACACCATCGAAGGCCTGTCGCCGGCGATTTCCATCGAGCAGAAGTCGACCTCCCACAACCCGCGTTCCACCGTGGGCACCATCACCGAAATCTACGACTACCTGCGCCTGCTGTACGCGCGGGTGGGTATCCCCCGTTGCCCGGACCACGACATTCCGCTGGAAGCCCAGACCGTCAGCCAGATGGTCGACCTGGTACTGGCCCAACCGGAAGGTGCCAAGCTGATGCTGCTGGCGCCGGTGATTCGCGAGCGCAAGGGCGAACACCTCTCTGTATTCGAAGAGCTGCGTGCTCAAGGTTTCGTACGTGCGCGTATCAACGGCAAGCTGTATGAGCTGGACGAAGCGCCGAAACTCGACAAGCAGAAGAAGCACTCGATTGACGTAGTAGTCGATCGCTTCAAGGTGCGGGCCGACCTGCAGCAGCGTCTGGCCGAATCGTTCGAGACCGCGTTGAAGCTGGCGGATGGCATTGCCCTGGTGGCACCGATGGATGATGAGCCGGGTGAAGAGATCATCTTCTCCGCGCGCTTTGCCTGCCCGATCTGTGGCCACGCCATCAGCGAGCTGGAGCCCAAGCTGTTCTCCTTCAACAACCCGGCCGGGGCCTGCCCGACCTGCGATGGCCTGGGCGTGAAGCAATTCTTCGACATCAAGCGCCTGGTCAACGGCGACCTGACATTGGCGGAGGGCGCGATACGCGGCTGGGACAGGCGTAACGTCTACTACTTCCAGATGCTCGGGTCGTTGGCGGCCCATTACAAGTTCAGCCTTGAAGTACCTTTCAACCAACTGCCAGCAGACCAGCAGAAAGTCATCCTTAATGGCAGCGGCTCGCAGAACGTCGACTTCAAGTACTTGAACGACCGTGGCGACATCGTCAAGCGCTCCCACCCGTTCGAAGGCATCGTGCCGAACCTGGAGCGGCGCTACCGCGAGACTGAATCGGCGAGTGTGCGCGAGGAGCTGGCAAAATTCCTCAGCACCCAACCTTGCCCGGATTGCCGGGGCACTCGCCTGCGCCGTGAGGCGCGGCATGTATGGGTGGGTGAGAAGACGTTGCCGGCGGTGACCAACCTGCCGATCGGCGATGCCTGTGAATACTTTGGTGTACTGAAGCTCACCGGACGCCGTGGGGAAATTGCCGACAAGATCCTCAAGGAGATCCGCGAGCGCTTGCAGTTCCTGGTTAACGTTGGCCTGGACTATCTGTCGCTGGATCGCAGCGCGGATACGTTGTCCGGTGGTGAAGCGCAGCGAATTCGCCTGGCCAGCCAGATTGGTGCCGGCCTGGTGGGGGTGTTGTACATCCTCGATGAGCCTTCGATTGGCCTGCACCAGCGGGATAACGATCGCCTGCTGGGCACGCTGAAGCACCTGCGGGATATCGGCAATACGGTGATCGTGGTCGAGCACGATGAAGACGCGATTCGCCTGGCGGACTATGTGGTGGATATTGGCCCAGGCGCCGGCGTGCATGGAGGACATATTGTCGCCGAGGGCACGCCTGCGGAGGTAATGGCACATCCCGACTCGTTGACCGGCAAGTACCTGTCCGGCCGCGTGAAGATCGCAGTGCCAGCCAAGCGTACACCGCGCAACAAGAAGATGGCATTGCACCTCAAGGGCGCGCGTGGCAACAACTTGCGCAATGTTGACCTGGAAATACCACTGGGCCTGCTGACCTGCGTGACCGGTGTTTCCGGCTCAGGCAAGTCGACGCTGATCAACAACACGCTGTTCCCCTTGAGTGCCACCGCCTTGAACGGCGCCACCACCCTGGAAGCCGCCGCGCACGACAGCATCAAGGGCCTGGAACACCTGGACAAGGTGGTCGATATCGACCAAAGCCCGATTGGCCGCACACCGCGCTCCAACCCGGCGACCTACACCGGGCTGTTCACGCCTATTCGTGAGCTGTTTGCTGGCGTGCCGGAATCCCGTTCACGGGGCTACGGGCCAGGCCGGTTCTCGTTCAACGTCAAGGGCGGTCGCTGTGAAGCGTGCCAGGGCGATGGCCTGATCAAGGTGGAGATGCATTTCCTCCCGGACATCTACGTGCCGTGCGATGTGTGCAAGAGCAAGCGTTACAACCGCGAAACCCTGGAAATCAAGTACAAGGGCAAGAGCATCCACGAAACCCTGGAGATGACCATCGAAGAAGCGCGGGTGTTCTTTGATGCGGTTCCGGCGCTTGCGCGCAAGCTGCAGACGCTGATGGATGTGGGCCTGTCATATATCAAGCTGGGGCAGTCGGCGACCACGCTGTCCGGTGGTGAGGCGCAGCGGGTGAAGCTGTCTCGCGAGTTGTCCAAACGCGATACGGGCAAGACCTTGTATATCCTGGACGAACCGACAACCGGCCTGCACTTTGCTGATATTCAGCAATTGCTGGATGTGTTGCACCGCTTGCGTGATCACGGCAACACCGTGGTGGTGATCGAGCACAACCTGGATGTGATCAAGACGGCCGACTGGCTGGTGGATCTAGGGCCGGAAGGCGGATCCAAGGGCGGCCAGATCATTGCGGTGGGTACGCCGGAGCAGGTCTCCGAGATGCCACAATCGCATACGGGTTACTACTTGAAACCATTGCTGGCGCGCGACCGGGCCTGATTTATCAGGCTCAATAAAAAGCCCCTGTCACTGCTGAGGTGACAGGGGCTTTTTTGTAGGAAATCAGAACTGCGATTGCAGGTAGTTTTCCAGGCCAATCAGCTTGATCAAGCCCAACTGCTTTTCCAGCCAGTAGGTGTGATCTTCTTCGGTATCGTTCAACTGCACGCGCAGGATTTCCCGCGTGACGAAGTCGCTGTGCTGTTCGCAGAGCTCGATGCCCTTGCAGAGAGCGGCACGCACCTTGTATTCAAGACGAAGATCGGCTGCAAGCATGTCAGGTACGCTGGTACCCACATCCAGATCGTCGGGACGCATACGTGGCGTACCTTCGAGCATCAGGATACGGCGCATCAGTGCATCGGCGTGCTGTGCCTCTTCTTCCATTTCGTGGTTGATACGCTCGTAGAGTTCGGTAAAACCCCAGTCTTCGTACATGCGCGAGTGGATGAAATATTGATCACGAGCTGCCAGTTCGCCCGTCAGCAACGTGTTGAGGTAATCGATTACGTCGGGGTGACCTTGCATCGCCCTACATCTCCCTGCTTGAAAGTCTGTAGTTTGAACCATGCTGACTCGGAGGTCACGGGACTAACGGCAGAAAAGTGAAGATTTCCGCAGAAAAGTAGCTGAAATAACGCAAAAACCGCCCAAATGAGGGCGGTTCTGCTTATCGTTTAGAGTCAGTTAAGCGATACACCCAGTGCCTTTGCGATTGCTTCTCCATAAGCAGGATCCGCCTTGTAGAAGTGCTGCAATTGACGCTGGACCACATCATCGGAAACTCCGCCCATTGCCCCTGCGATATTGCTGGTGAGCAACGCTTTCTGCTCATCGCTCATCAGGCGAAACAACGCACCGGCGTGGCTGTAATAGTCGGTATCTTCACGGTGATCGTAACGATCAGCCGCACCGCTCAAGGGCAATGCAGGCTCGGCGTACTGTGACGCTTGCTTCGGAGCTTCGGCGTAGCTGTTCGGTTCGTAGTTCGGTGTCGCCCCACCATTGCTGCCAAACGCCATCGAACCATCACGCTGGTAGCTGTTGACCGGGCTGCGCGGAGCATTCACCGGCAATTGCTGGTGGTTGGTACCCACACGGTAGCGGTGAGCATCTGCGTAAGCGAAAACACGACCTTGAAGCATACGGTCTGGCGACAGGCCAACACCTGGAACCATGTTGCTTGGGCCAAATGCAGCCTGCTCTACTTCAGCGAAGTAGTTCTGCGGGTTGCGGTTAAGTTCCAACTCACCCACCTCAATCAACGGGAATTCTTTCTGCGACCAGGTTTTGGTCACATCAAACGGATTCTCGTAATGGGCGTTCGCCTGGCCCTCGGTCATGACCTGGATGCAAACCCGCCATTTCGGGAAGTCACCGCGCTCGATCGCACCAAACAAATCACGCTGGGCGTAATCAGGATCAGTACCGGCCAGGCGGGCCGCCTCAGCCGGCGCCAGGTTCTTGATGCCTTGCTTGGTTTTGTAGTGCCACTTCACCCAGTGCCGCTCACCGCGGGCGTTAATCAAGCTGTAGGTGTGGCTGCCAAAGCCATGCATATGACGGTAGCCATCGGGAATACCACGATCCGAAAACAGAATGGTGACCTGGTGCAGCGCTTCTGGAGAGTGCGACCAGAAGTCCCACATCATTTGCGCGCTTTTCAGGTTGCTTTGCGGTAACCGCTTCTGAGTGTGGATGAAATCGGGGAATTTCAGCGGATCGCGTATGAAGAACACCGGTGTGTTGTTACCCACGATGTCCCAATTACCTTCTTCGGTGTAGAACTTCAAGGCAAAACCACGGGGATCGCGCTCGGTGTCTGCGGAACCACGTTCACCGCCCACAGTAGAGAAACGCAGGAACGTTGGAGTTTGCTTACCAACGGACTCGAACAATTTGGCGCTGGTGTACTGGGTGATGTCCCGGGTGACCGTAAAAGTACCGTAGGCACCCGACCCTTTGGCGTGTACGCGACGCTCAGGGATGTTTTCACGGTTGAAATGGGCAAGTTTCTCGATCAGGTGAAAATCGTCAAGAAGCAGCGGGCCGCGCGGGCCGGCTGAACGGGAATTCTGGTTATCCGCAACGGGAGCGCCGCTGGCGGTGGTAAGGATTTTATTCTGGCTCATGCTCAATTTTCCTCAGGTCGGACTTGGAACTGCCGGCTAATCGGCTTGGAGGGAGTATTGACCATCAACATGACACCTACAAATTCATTAAATCGTAAGCTTCAATAGAGAATAACTAACAATACCCCCGCGCACATAGTGCTGAGCGCTGTCTGAGGAAGCTTGTACACATCGCGCTTTTGTTACGCGCACAAAAAACCGGGCACTAGGCCCGGTTCTTCGTTACAGCTTGTCGTCTTACTCGGCGCTTACAGCTTCGCCGGCAGTAGCACGATCAACCAACTCGACGTACGCCATAGGCGCGTTGTCGCCAGCGCGGAAACCGCACTTGAGGATGCGCAGGTAGCCACCCTCACGGGTAGCGTAACGCTTGCCCAGGTCGTTGAAGAGCTTACCAACGATAGCTTTCGAACGAGTACGGTCGAAAGCCAGACGGCGGTTAGCCAGGCTGTCTGTCTTGGCCAAAGTGATCAGCGGCTCAGCAACGCGACGCAGTTCTTTAGCTTTCGGCAGTGTAGTTTTGATCAGCTCGTGCTCGAACAGCGACACCGCCATGTTTTGAAACATGGCCTTGCGGTGCGAGCTGGTACGGCTCAGGTGACGACCACTTTTACGATGACGCATGGTTCATTCCTTACCAAACTCACGTTCGGTGATTACGACGATCAGGCAGTCGCCTTGTCGTCCTTCTTAAGACTTGCAGGCGGCCAGTTGTCGAGGCGCATGCCGAGGGACAGACCGCGGGAGGCCAGAACGTCCTTGATTTCAGTCAAGGATTTCTTGCCCAGGTTCGGAGTCTTCAACAGTTCTACTTCGGTACGCTGAATCAGGTCGCCGATGTAGTAAATGTTTTCCGCCTTAAGGCAGTTAGCCGAACGTACAGTCAGTTCCAGATCGTCAACCGGGCGAAGCAGGATCGGATCGATCTCGTCTTCCTGCTCGATTACCACTGGTTCGCTGTCACCTTTGAGGTCGACGAACGCAGCCAACTGCTGTTGCAGAATGGTTGCAGCGCGGCGGATAGCCTCTTCAGGATCCAGAGTACCGTTGGTTTCCAGATCAATAACCAGCTTGTCCAGGTTAGTACGCTGCTCGACACGGGCGTTTTCCACCACGTATGCGATACGGCGAACCGGGCTGAACGAAGAGTCAAGCTGCAAGCGACCAATGCTGCGGCTTTCGTCTTCATCGCTCTGACGCGAGTCGGCCGGTTCATAACCACGACCACGAGCTACGGTGAGCTTCATGTTCAGGGCGCCGTTAGACGCCAGGTTAGCGATTACGTGATCGGGGTTAACGATCTCGACATCATGATCCAGCTGAATATCGGCAGCGGTAACCACCCCCGAACCCTTCTTCGACAAGGTCAGCGTAACTTCGTCACGGCCGTGCAGCTTGATAGCCAGACCTTTAAGGTTCAACAGGATTTCAATTACGTCTTCCTGTACACCTTCGATGGCGCTGTACTCGTGGAGCACACCGTCAATCTCGGCCTCGACTACTGCACAGCCGGGCATTGAGGACAACAGGATGCGGCGCAGCGCGTTGCCCAGGGTGTGGCCAAAACCACGCTCGAGAGGCTCGAGAGTGATCTTGGCGCGGGTTGGACTGACAACCTGCACATCAATGTGGCGGGGTGTCAGGAACTCATTTACCGAAATCTGCATGGATGCACCTATTTTCTAGCCCTTACTTGGAGTAGAGCTCGACAATCAGGCTTTCGTTGATGTCGGCGGACAGATCACTGCGAGCAGGAACGTTCTTGAAAACGCCCGACTTCTTCTCAGTGTCTACTTCTACCCATTCTACGCGGCCACGTTGGGCACACAGATCGAGAGCTTGGACAATGCGAAGTTGGTTTTTTGCTTTCTCGCGAACTGCGACCACGTCACCAGCACGAACCTGGTAGGACGGAACGTTTACGGTCTGACCGTTAACGCTGATCGACTTGTGCGATACCAGCTGACGGGATTCGGCACGAGTCGAACCAAAGCCCATACGGTATACAACGTTGTCCAGACGGCATTCGAGCAGTTGCAGCAGGTTTTCACCGGTTGCACCTTTCTTGCCAGCAGCTTCTTTGTAGTAGCCGCTGAACTGACGCTCGAGAACGCCGTAGATACGACGGACCTTCTGCTTTTCACGCAGTTGGGTGCCGTAATCGGACTGGCGACCGCGGCGTTGGCCGTGGATACCAGGTGCTGCTTCAATGTTGCACTTCGATTCGATCGCGCGCACGCCGCTCTTCAGGAAGAGATCGGTGCCTTCGCGACGAGCGAGTTTGCATTTTGGACCAATGTAACGAGCCATTCTTTACAATCTCCTGGATTACACGCGGCGCTTCTTCGGCGGACGGCACCCGTTGTGCGGGATTGGCGTCACGTCGGTGATGCTGGCGATCTTATAGCCACAGCCGTTCAAAGCACGGACAGCAGACTCACGACCTGGACCTGGACCTTTGACGTTAACGTCGAGGTTTTTCAGGCCATATTCCAGCGCAGCTTGACCAGCACGTTCAGCAGCTACTTGAGCAGCAAACGGCGTGGACTTGCGGGAACCGCGGAAACCCGAACCACCGGAGGTAGCCCAAGAAAGCGCGTTACCTTGACGGTCGGTGATGGTCACGATGGTGTTGTTAAAAGATGCATGGATGTGGGCGATGCCATCAACCACTGTCTTTTTAACTTTTTTACGAGGACGAGCAGCAGGTTTTGCCATGATAATTTTCCTGTCGATTCGCTGGGGCGATTACTTGCGGATCGGCTTACGCGGACCTTTACGGGTACGCGCGTTAGTCTTGGTACGCTGACCGCGCACTGGAAGACCACGACGATGACGCAGACCGCGATAGCAACCGAGGTCCATCAAACGCTTGATTTTCATGTTGATTTCGCGACGCAGGTCACCTTCAGTGGTGAACTTCGCCACTTCGCCACGCAGCAATTCAATCTGCTCGTCGCTCAGATCCTTGATCTTAGCGGCTGGGTTTACCCCAGCAACTGCGCAAATTTTCTGCGCAGTAGTGCGACCAACACCATAGATGTAGGTCAGCGAGATAACAGTGTGCTTGTTATCTGGAATGTTAACGCCTGCAATACGGGCCATTCAGTGGGACTCCAATTGACAGCTACCTACGCCCCGGAAGCCAAGAAATAGGGCGCGAGATAATATCGCTGTAATAACAAATAATCAACCCGGCAGCGCACTAGCTGCCGGGCTTCAAGCGGATCACACTCAGCCTTGGCGCTGTTTGTGACGCGGTTCCGCGCTGCAAATTACTCGAACAACACCTTCGCGGCGAATAATCTTGCAGTTACGGCACAGCTTTTTCACCGATGCACGAACTTTCATCACCAACTCCTCGAACCTTATGGGTACTCAGCGCAACATGCCGCTGCCGTAACCCTTCAGGTTGGCTTTCTTCATCAGGGATTCGTACTGGTGCGAAACGAGGTGCGATTGTACTTGGGACATGAAGTCCATCACAACCACGACCACGATCAGCAACGAGGTCCCGCCAAGGTAGAACGGAACGTTTGCTGCAACCACCAGGAACTGGGGCAACAAGCACACGGCCGTCATATATAGAGCACCGAACAGGGTCAAACGAGTCAGAACGCCATCAATGTAGCGTGCCGACTGCTCACCTGGACGAATACCCGGAATAAAGGCACCGGACTTCTTCAGGTTTTCCGCTACGTCTTTCGGATTGAACATCAACGCCGTATAGAAGAAGCAGAAGAAAATAATCCCTGCACTAAACAGCAGAATATTCAACGGCTGACCAGGAGCGATCGACTGAGAGAGGTCCTGCAGCCAGCCCATATTTTCAGACTGACCAAACCAGGTACCCAACGAAGCCGGAAACAGCAAAATGCTGCTCGCGAAAATTGCCGGAATAACACCGGCCATATTCACTTTCAGCGGCAAGTGGCTGGTCTGCGCAGCAAAAACCTTACGGCCCTGCTGACGCTTGGCGTAGTGAACAGCAATACGACGCTGGCCACGCTCAATGAACACCACAAAACCGATAATCGCTACTGCCAGCAAACCGATGGCAACCAGGGCGAAGATATTGATATCACCCTGACGTGCAGACTCGAAAGACTGCCCGATTGCTCTCGGAAGACCGGCGACGATACCTGCGAAAATCAACATCGAGATACCGTTACCAACACCACGCTCAGTAATCTGCTCACCCAGCCACATCATGAACATCGCACCAGCCACAAACGTGGATACCGCGACGAAATGGAAGCCAAAGTCACCAGTGAACGCAACACCCTGCCCCGCCAGGCCAACGGACATGCCGATAGCCTGGACCAGGGCGAGGATGACAGTGCCGTAGCGGGTGTACTGGCTAATCTTGCGACGGCCAGCTTCACCTTCCTTCTTCAACTGCTCCAGCTGCGGGCTGACGGCGGTCATCAGTTGCATGATGATCGATGCCGAGATGTACGGCATGATCCCCAGTGCAAAAATGCTCATCCGTTCCAGCGCACCGCCAGAAAACATGTTGAACAAGCTAAGAATGGTCCCCTCATTCTGTCGAAACAGGTCTGCGAGTCGGTCCGGGTTGATACCTGGAACCGGGATGTGTGCGCCTATTCGGTAGACGATAATCGCCAGGAACAGAAAACGCAGACGAGCCCAAAGTTCAGACATACCGCCTTTGCCGAGCGCTGAGAGAGCACCTTGCTTAGCCATTTATTCCTCGAACTTGCCGCCAGCTGCTTCGATAGCCGAACGCGCACCTTTGGTGGCGCCGATTCCCTTGCCGATAGTGACAGCGCGAGTCACTTCACCGGACAGCATGATTTTCACACGCTGTACGTTGACGTTGATCACGTTGGCATCTTTCAGGGTCTGCACAGTAACGATGTCGCCTTCCACTTTAGCCAGCTCGGACAGACGCACTTCTGCGCGGTCCATGGCCTTCAGGGAAACGAAGCCGAACTTAGGCAGGCGACGATGCAGCGGCTGTTGACCGCCTTCAAAGCCTGGAGCAATGGTGCCACCGGAGCGGGAGGTTTGACCTTTGTGGCCACGGCCACCAGTCTTACCCAAACCGCTACCGATACCACGGCCCGGACGATGCTTTTCGCGACGGGAACCCGGCGCTGGACTCAGATCATTGAGTTTCATCGATTAACCCTCGACACGCAGCATGTAGTAAGCCTTGTTGATCATCCCGCGATTCTCGGGAGTATCCTGGACTTCTACAGTGTGACCGATGCGACGCAGACCCAAACCCTTAACGCACAATTTGTGGTTAGGGATGCGGCCGGTCATGCTTTTGATCAGCGTTACTTTAACGGTAGCCATGATCAGAAGATCTCCTTGACGCTTTTGCCACGCTTGGCGGCAATGGATTCAGGAGATTGCATAGCTTTCAAACCCTTGAAAGTGGCGTGAACCACGTTTACCGGGTTAGTCGAGCCATAGCACTTGGCCAGAACGTTCTGAACGCCAGCAACCTCGAGGACAGCACGCATAGCGCCGCCAGCGATGATACCGGTACCTTCAGAAGCAGGCTGCATGTACACCTTCGAAGCGCCGTGAGCGGACTTCATTGCGTACTGCAGCGTGGTGCCGTTCAGATCAACTTGGATCATGTTGCGACGAGCAGCTTCCATTGCCTTCTGGATCGCAGCAGGCACTTCACGTGACTTGCCACGGCCGAAGCCAACGCGCCCTTTACCATCACCCACCACGGTCAACGCGGTGAAAGTGAAGATACGGCCGCCTTTAACGGTTTTGGCTACGCGGTTAACTTGAACCAGCTTCTCAATGTAGCCTTCGTCGCGCTTTTGGTCGTTATTTGACATAACTTAGAACTCCAGCCCAGCTTCACGAGCAGCATCAGCCAGCGCTTTAACGCGGCCGTGGTACTTGAAGCCAGAGCGGTCGAAAGCCACTTGCGAGACGCCAGCGGCCTTAGCACGCGTAGCGACCAGCTGGCCAACCTTTGTGGCCGCGTCGATGTTGCCAGTGGCACCATCACGCAGTTCTTTATCCAAAGTCGAGGCGCTGGCCAGGACTTTGTTGCCGTCGGCCGAGATGACCTGGGCGTAGATGTGCTGCGACGAGCGGAACACGCAGAGACGCACGACTTCGAGTTCGTGCATTTTCAGGCGTGCTTTGCGAGCGCGACGCAGTCGAGTAACTTTTTTGTCGGTCATTTGCTATGCCCTACTTCTTCTTGGCTTCTTTACGACGGACGACTTCGTCCGCGTAGCGCACACCTTTGCCTTTGTACGGCTCTGGTGGACGGAAGTCGCGGATCTCAGCAGCCACTTGACCTACCAGTTGCTTATCGATGCCCTTGATCAGGATATCGGTCTGGCTAGGAGTCTCAGCGGTGATGCCTTCCGGCAGTTCGTAATCCACTGGGTGCGAGAAGCCAAGGGCCAGGTTCAAAACCGTGCCTTTTGCTTGCGCTTTGTAACCAACACCGACCAGCTGGAGCTTACGCTCGAAGCCTTGGCTTACGCCTTGGACCATGTTGTTTACCAACGCACGCGTGGTACCAGCCATTGCGCGAGTTTGTTGATCGCCATTGCGAGCAGCGAAACGCAGCTCACCAGCTTCTTCAACGATCTCAACGGACGAATGGATATTCAGTTCAAGAGTGCCCTTGGCACCCTTCACCGAAAGCTGTTGGCCTGCGAATTTGACTTCGACACCGGCTGGCAGCTTAACGGGGTTCTTAGCGACGCGAGACATGCTTATCCCCCCTTAGAACACAGTGCAAAGAACTTCGCCGCCGACACCGGCAGCGCGCGCAGCACGATCCGTCATCACACCTTTGTTGGTGGAGACGATAGACACGCCCAGACCGCCACGAACTTTCGGCAGATCTTCAGCGGACTTGTACTGACGCAGGCCTGGACGGCTAACGCGCTTCACTTCCTCGATGACCGAACGGCCTTCGAAGTACTTCAGCTCGATGGACAGCAGTGGTTTGATTTCGCTGCTGATCTGATAACCCGCAATGTAGCCTTCGTCTTTCAGGACTTTGGCAACAGCAACCTTCAACTTGGAAGATGGCATGCTTACGACGGACTTTTCAGCCATCTGGGCATTACGGATACGAGTTAGCATGTCCGCTAACGGGTCCTGCATACTCATGGGCTAGACGCTCCTAATACAAAAAAATTAGCCTTGCGGCTACATATGTCGCTGAGAACTTCCGGGTAAAAAACACGGGCTCAGGCGAGCCGCGTATTTTAGACACACTCCGGAAATGAAACAAGCCCCAAAAGGGGCTTGTTCCAGATTCAAGGTCACCGGCGGTCAGTATCTTTCGATTCGGACCACCTGGACGCTGAAAGTACTTACCAGCTGGCTTTAACCAGACCTGGTACGTCACCACGCATTGCCGCTTCACGCAGTTTGTTACGGCCTAGGCCGAACTTGCGGTAAACGCCGTGTGGACGACCGGTCAGGCGGCAGCGGTTACGCATGCGCGAAGCGCTTGCGTCACGTGGCTGCTTCTGCAGGGCAACTGTAGCTTCCCAACGCGCTTCTGGACTTGCGTTCAGATCAACGATGATTGCTTTCAGTGCTGCACGCTTCTTGGCGTACTTGGCAACCGTGAGCTGACGCTTCAGTTCGCGGTTTTTCATGCTCATCTTGGCCATGGTCCTACTCCAATCAGTTGCGGAACGGGAATTTGAAAGCACGCAACAGGGCGCGACCTTCATCATCGTTCTTGGCAGTGGTGGTCAGGGTGATGTCCAGACCGCGGAGAGCATCGATCTTGTCGTAGTCGATTTCCGGGAAGATGATCTGCTCTTTCACGCCCATGCTGTAGTTACCACGACCATCGAAGGACTTGGCATTCAGGCCGCGGAAGTCGCGAACCCGAGGCAGGGAGATCGACAGCAGACGATCCAGGAATTCGTACATACGCTCACGGCGCAGAGTCACTTTGACGCCGATCGGCCAACCTTCACGGACTTTAAAGCCAGCGATGGATTTGCGAGCGTAGGTCACAACGACTTTCTGGCCGGTGATCTTTTCCAGGTCGGCAACAGCGTGCTCGATGACTTTTTTGTCACCGATCGCTTCGCCCAGACCCATGTTCAGGGTGATTTTGGTAACGCGCGGAACTTCCATCACGTTCCCAAGCTTAAGTTCTTCCTTAAGCTTAGGGGCGATTTCCTTCCGGTAAATCTCTTGTAGTCGTGCCATGGTCTAATCTACCTAGCAGTGTTCAAGCATCAACCGCTTTTTGGGTCGACTTGAAGACACGAATTTTCTTACCGTCTTCTACTTTGAAACCAACGCGGTCAGCCTTGTTGGTTTCGCCGTTGAAGATGGCGACGTTAGAAGCGTCCAGCGGAGCTTCTTTCTCGACGATACCGCCCTGCACGCCCGACATCGGGTTAGGCTTGGTATGACGCTTGACCAGGTTCAGACCACCGATAACCAGACGGTTATTAGCGAGAACCTTAAGCACCTTACCGCGCTTACCTTTGTCTTTGCCGGCGATCACGATGATCTCGTCGTCACGACGAATCTTTTGCATGTCGGATCTCCTTACAGCACTTCTGGGGCGAGCGAGACGATCTTCATGAACTTCTCAGTACGAAGTTCACGGGTCACTGGCCCAAAGATACGGGTGCCGATCGGCTCTTGCTTGTTGTTCAGAAGAACAGCAGCGTTGCCATCAAAGCGGATAATGGAGCCATCTGCACGACGTACGCCGTGACGAGTGCGGACTACAACAGCAGTCATCACTTGGCCTTTTTTCACTTTACCGCGAGGAATTGCTTCCTTGACGGTAACCTTGATGATGTCACCGATACCAGCGTAACGACGATGGGAGCCACCCAGCACCTTGATGCACATAACACGGCGAGCGCCGCTGTTATCGGCCACATCGAGCATGGATTGAGTCTGAATCATATAATTTCTCCGACCCCTAGTCCTTAGACTTCCACAGCGCGTTCGAGAACATCAACCAATGCCCAAGACTTGGTCTTGGCCAGCGGACGAGTTTCACGAATAGTGACTTTGTCGCCGATGTGGCACTGGTTGGTTTCGTCGTGCGCGTGCAGCTTAGTCGAACGCTTAACATATTTACCGTAGATCGGGTGCTTAACGCGACGCTCGATCAAAACGGTGATGGTTTTGTCCATCTTGTCGCTGACAACACGGCCAGTCAGCGTACGGACAGTCTTTTCGGCTTCAGCCATGATCACTTACCTGCCTGCTGGTTGAGCACAGTCTTCACGCGAGCGATGTCACGCTTAACTTGCGAGAGCAGATGAGACTGCCCCAACTGGCCAGTTGCTTTCTGCATGCGCAGATTGAACTGGTCGCGCAGCAGGCCGAGCAGTTGCTCGTTCAGCTGCTGTGCGGATTTTTCACGAAGTTCATTCGCTTTCATCACATCACCGTCCGTTTAACAAAGGCGGTGGCGAGCGGCAGCTTTGCAGCAGCCAGGGCAAAAGCCTCACGCGCCAGCTCTTCAGTTACACCCTCGATTTCATACAGGACTTTGCCTGGCTGAATCTGGGCTACCCAGTATTCCACGTTACCCTTACCTTTACCCATCCGAACCTCGAGAGGCTTTTTGGAGATCGGCTTGTCCGGGAATACACGGATCCAGATCTTGCCGCCACGTTTAACGTGACGGGTCAGTGCACGACGCGCTGACTCGATCTGACGAGCGGTGAGACGACCACGAGCTACAGACTTCAGCGCGAACTCGCCGAAGCTGACTTTGCTACCGCGCTGAGCCAGACCACGGTTGTGGCCTGTCATCTGCTTGCGGAACTTCGTACGCTTTGGTTGCAACATTTGGCGTACCCCTTACTTAGCAGCTTTTTTACGAGGCGCTGGTGCTTGTGGTTTCAGTTCTTCTTGGCGACCACCAATTACTTCGCCTTTGAAGATCCAAACCTTTACACCGATCACACCGTAAGTGGTGTGAGCTTCGTAGTTGGCATAGTCGATGTCGGCACGCAGGGTGTGCAGTGGCACACGACCTTCGCGATACCATTCAGTACGTGCGATTTCAGCACCGCCGAGACGACCGCTCACTTGGATTTTGATGCCTTTGGCACCAATGCGCATGGCGTTCTGTACGGCGCGCTTCATAGCGCGACGAAACATTACGCGACGCTCCAGCTGCTGAGCTACGCTCTGCGCAACCAGCATACCGTCGAGCTCCGGCTTGCGGATCTCTTCGATATTGATGTGCACAGGCACACCCATTTGCTTGGTCAGGTCCTGACGCAGTTTCTCAACATCTTCACCTTTCTTCCCGATAACGATACCTGGACGAGCGGTGTGGATGGTGATACGTGCAGTTTGCGCCGGACGATGGATATCGATACGGCTTACGGACGCGCTTTTTAGTTTGTCTTGGAGATACTCACGCACCTTCAGATCAGCGAACAAATAGTCCGCATAAGTCCGACCGTCTGCGTACCAGACGGAGGTGTGCTCCTTGACGATTCCCAGGCGAATGCCAATGGGATGTACTTTCTGACCCATCTCTTCGACTCCGTTACTTGTCAGCAACCTTGACAGTGATATGGCAAGACCGCTTGACGATGCGATCAGCACGGCCTTTGGCACGCGGCATGATGCGCTTCAGCGAACGCCCTTCGTTGACGAAAACGGTGCTGACCTTCAGGTCATCAACGTCTGCGCCTTCGTTATGCTCGGCGTTGGCTACGGCCGACTCCAGCACTTTCTTCATGATCTCGGCGGCTTTCTTACTGCTGAAAGCCAACAGGTTGAGCGCTTCGCCCACCTTCTTCCCGCGGATCTGGTCGGCGACCAAGCGGGCTTTCTGGGCGGAGATTCGAGCGCCCGACAACTTAGCGGCTACTTCCATTTCCTTACCCCTTAACGCTTGGCTTTCTTGTCTGCCACGTGCCCACGATAAGTGCGGGTACCGGCAAACTCGCCTAGTTTGTGGCCGACCATGTCTTCGTTAACGAGAACTGGGACGTGCAGACGACCGTTGTGTACAGCGATGGTCAGACCGACCATTTGTGGCAGGATCATCGAACGACGCGACCAGGTCTTAACTGGTTTGCGATCGTTCTTTTCCGCCGCCACTTCGATCTTCTTCAGTAGGTGAAGATCAATAAAAGGACCTTTTTTCAGAGAACGTGGCACTGTCGTATCCCTCTATTTACTTGCGACGACGGACGATCATTTTGTCGGTACGCTTATTACCACGAGTCTTCGCGCCCTTAGTCGGGAAGCCCCATGGCGATACCGGATGACGACCACCAGAGGTACGACCTTCACCACCACCGTGTGGGTGGTCAACCGGGTTCATGGCAACACCACGAACGGTTGGGCGAACGCCACGCCAGCGTTTGGCACCAGCTTTACCCAGCGAACGCAGGCTGTGCTCGGAGTTCGAGACTTCACCCAGGGTCGCGCGGCATTCAGCCAGCACTTTACGCATCTCACCAGAACGCAGACGCAGGGTCACGTAGACACCTTCACGAGCGATCAGCTGAGCCGAAGCACCAGCGGAACGAGCGATTTGCGCGCCTTTACCTGGCTTCAATTCGATGCCGTGTACGGTGCTACCAACTGGAATGTTACGCAGCTGCAGAGCGTTGCCCGGCTTGATCGGCGCCAAGGCACCTGCGATCAGCTGGTCGCCAGCACTCACGCCTTTAGGCGCGATGATGTAGCGACGCTCGCCATCTGCGTACAGCAGCAGAGCGATGTGAGCAGTACGGTTTGGATCGTATTCGATGCGCTCGACAGTGGCAGCGATGCCATCTTTGTCGTTGCGACGGAAGTCGACCAGACGATAATGCTGCTTATGGCCACCACCAATGTGACGAGTGGTAATACGACCATTGTTGTTACGACCACCAGTCTTCGATTTCTTCTCGAGCAGCGGTGCGTGAGGAGCGCCTTTATGCAGCTCCTGGTTGACCACCTTGACCACAAAACGGCGGCCAGGGGAAGTCGGTTTGCATTTAACGATTGCCATGATGCACCCCTTCCTTACTCAGCACTGCTGCTGAAATCGAGATCTTGGCCTGGCTGAAGGGAGATAACTGCCTTCTTCCAGTCATTACGCTTGCCCAGACCGCGAGCAGTGCGCTTGCTCTTACCCAGAACATTCAGGGTAGTAACACGCTCAACTTTCACGCTGAACAGGCTTTCGACGGCCTTCTTGATTTCCAGCTTGGTTGCGTCAGTTGCAACCTTGAAAACGAACTGGCCTTTCTTGTCAGCCAGAACCGTAGCCTTTTCGGAAACGTGCGGGCCAAGCAGAACTTTAAATACGCGTTCCTGGTTCATCCCAGCAGCTCCTCGAATTTCTTCACGGCCGACACGGTGATCAACACCTTGTCGTATGCGATCAGACTAACTGGATCGGAACCTTGCACGTCACGTACATCAACGTGGGGCAGGTTACGAGCAGCCAGGTACAGGTTCTGATCAACAGCTTCAGACACGATCAAAACGTCGGTCAGGCTCATGTTGTTCAGTTTGCCCAGCAGATCTTTGGTTTTTGGACTTTCAACAGCGAAGTCCTGAACCACGACCAGGCGATCAGTACGCACGAGTTCAGCAAGGATGGAGCGCAGTGCTGCGCGATACATCTTCTTGTTGAGCTTCTGAGAGTGATCCTGCGGACGAGCTGCGAAAGTGGTACCGCCGCCGCGCCAGATTGGGCTACGGATAGTACCGGCACGAGCACGGCCAGTACCTTTCTGACGCCAAGGGCGCTTACCGCCACCACGAACGTCGGAACGGGTCTTTTGCTGCTTGCTACCTTGACGGCCGCCGGCCATGTAGGCCACGACTGCTTGGTGAACCAGCGTCTCGTTGAATTCGCCGCCAAATGTCAGTTCGGAAACTTCGATCGCTTGAGCGTCATTTACATTTAATTGCATGTCAGCTTCCCCTTAACCGCGAGCCTTGGCCGCTGGACGTACAACCAGGTTGCCGCCAGTAGCGCCAGGAACAGCACCCTTGACCAACAACAGATTGCGTTCAGCGTCGACGCGCACTACTTCGAGGGACTGCACGGTCACGCGCTCAGCGCCCATATGACCGGACATTTTTTTGCCCTTGAATACACGACCAGGAGTCTGGCACTGGCCAATAGAGCCCGGGACGCGGTGGGAAACGGAGTTACCGTGAGTGTTGTCTTGACCACGGAAATTCCAACGCTTGATCGTACCCTGGAAGCCTTTACCTTTGGACTGACCGGTTACATCAACCAGTTGACCAGCAGCGAAGATTTCAGCGTTGATCAGATCGCCAGCCTGGTAGTCGCCTTCTTCAAGACGGAACTCCATGACAGTACGACCAGCTGCAACGTTTGCTTTAGCGAAGTGACCTGCTTGAGCAGCAGTCACACGCGAAGCGCGACGCTCGCCGACAGTGACTTGCACTGCACGATAGCCATCGGTTTCTTCAGTTTTGAACTGGGTGACGCGATTCGGCTCGATCTCAATGACCGTAACCGGAATGGAGACACCTTCTTCGGTGAAAATACGGGTCATACCGCATTTACGACCGACTACACCAATAGTCATGTTGTAAACCTCATGAGTGTACGGGGCTTTCACCCGCTATGGCCGCCCATTTCAGAGCGTTACACGACTAAGACCCAAGTCTTAGCCGAGGCTGATCTGTACTTCCACACCGGCCGCCAGATCGAGCTTCATAAGAGCATCAACGGTTTTATCCGTTGGCTGGACGATGTCCAGTACGCGCTTATGAGTACGGATCTCGTACTGGTCACGCGCGTCTTTGTTGACGTGCGGGGAGACCAGAACGGTGAACCGCTCTTTACGGGTAGGCAGTGGAATTGGACCACGCACTTGAGCACCAGTACGTTTCGCGGTTTCCACGATTTCCTGGGTGGATTGGTCGATCAGGCGATGGTCAAAAGCCTTCAACCTGATACGGATTTGCTGATTTTGCATTGGATTTCAGACTCCGGCTGCTATTCCCAGCGAGCGCAATACGCCCGTTAAAAGGAGGCGCAATTCTATAGACGCCCTAGATAGGTGTCAACCCAATAAAAAAGCCCCCGCTGAGCGGGGGCTTTTCAAAGCATCGAAACTATCTCAGAAGAGACGCTTACTCGATGATTTTAGCTACAACACCAGCACCAACGGTACGGCCGCCTTCACGGATAGCGAAGCGCAGACCGTCTTCCATTGCGATGGTCTTGATCAGGGTAACTTCCATTTGGATGTTATCGCCTGGCATTACCATTTCAACGCCTTCTGGCAGCTGGCAGTTACCAGTCACGTCAGTAGTACGGAAGTAGAACTGTGGACGGTAGCCTTTGAAGAACGGAGTGTGACGACCGCCTTCTTCCTTGCTCAGAACGTAAACTTCTGCGGTGAACTTGGTGTGCGGCTTAACCGAACCTGGCTTAACCAGAACCTGGCCACGCTCAACGTCGTCACGCTTGGTACCACGCAGCAGAACGCCGCAGTTCTCGCCAGCACGACCTTCGTCGAGCAGCTTGCGGAACATTTCAACACCAGTGCAGACAGTGTTGGTAGTGTCACGCAGACCAACGATTTCCAGAGCATCTTGAACGCGAACGATACCGCGCTCGATACGACCAGTCACAACAGTACCACGACCGGAGATGGAGAATACGTCTTCGATTGGCATCAGGAACGGCTTGTCAGTCAGACGAACTGGTTCTGGGATGTAGCTATCCAGGGTTTCAACCAGTTTACGAACGGCAGTGGTGCCCATTTCGTTATCGTCTTTGCCTTCCAGCGCCATACGAGCAGAACCGATGATGATCGGAGTGTCGTCGCCTGGGAAGTCGTAAGTGCTCAGCAGATCGCGCACTTCCATCTCAACCAGTTCCAGCAGCTCAGCGTCGTCTACCAGGTCAGCCTTGTTCAGGAAAACCACGATGTACGGAACGCCTACCTGACGGGACAGCAGGATGTGCTCACGGGTTTGTGGCATCGGACCATCAGCGGCCGAGCAAACCAGGATCGCGCCGTCCATCTGGGCAGCACCAGTGATCATGTTCTTCACATAGTCAGCGTGACCTGGGCAGTCAACGTGAGCGTAGTGACGGATCTTCGAGTTGTACTCGACGTGCGCGGTGTTGATGGTGATACCACGAGCTTTTTCTTCTGGAGCGCTGTCGATTTTATCGAAATCAACGACTGCAGAACCGAAAACCTCGGAGCAGACGCGAGTCAGAGCTGCGGTCAGAGTGGTTTTACCGTGGTCAACGTGACCGATAGTGCCAACGTTGACGTGCGGTAGGGAACGATCAAATTTTTCTTTAGCCACGACAATTAACTCCTTGCCTAAAGGACTGAATCAGCCTTGTTTTTTGGATACAGTTTCAGCGATGTGCGCCGGAGCTGTGTTGTATTTTTTGAATTCCATAGAGTAGCTTGCGCGACCCTGGGACATGGAGCGAACGTCGGTCGCATAACCGAACATCTCACCCAACGGAACCTCGGCGCGAATCACTTTGCCGGAAACCGTGTCTTCCATACCCAAGATCATGCCGCGACGACGGTTAAGGTCGCCCATGACATCACCCATATAGTCTTCAGGTGTAACAACTTCTACCGCCATGATTGGCTCAAGCAACTCACCACCGCCCTTCTGGGCCAGTTGCTTGGTTGCCATGGAAGCAGCCACCTTAAACGCCATCTCGTTGGAGTCGACGTCGTGGTAAGAACCGTCAAAAACGGTTGCTTTCAGGCCGATCAGCGGATAGCCGGCAACAACACCGTTCTTCATCTGCTCTTCGATACCCTTCTGGATAGCAGGGATGTATTCCTTAGGAACAACACCACCCACTACTTCGTTCACGAATTGCAGACCTTCCTGACCTTCGTCAGCAGGAGCAAAACGGATCCAGCAGTGACCGAACTGACCACGACCGCCGGACTGACGAACGAACTTGCCTTCGATTTCACAGTTTTTCGTGATGCGCTCACGATAGGAAACCTGAGGCTTACCGATGTTGGCTTCGACGTTGAACTCACGGCGCATCCGGTCAACCAGGATGTCCAGGTGCAACTCGCCCATGCCAGAGATGATCGTTTGACCAGTCTCTTCATCAGTTTTGACGCGGAAAGATGGATCTTCCTGAGCAAGCTTGCCCAGAGCGATACCCATTTTTTCCTGGTCATCCTTGGTCTTAGGCTCTACGGCAACCGAAATAACCGGCTCCGGGAAGTCCATGCGAACCAGGATGATTGGCTTGGCAGCGTCGCACAAAGTCTCACCAGTGGTGACGTCCTTCATGCCGATCAAGGCCGCGATGTCACCAGCGCGCACTTCCTTGATCTCTTCACGGGCGTTTGCGTGCATTTGCACCATACGACCCACACGCTCTTTCTTGCCTTTGACCGAGTTGATCACGCCGTCGCCGGAGGCCAACACGCCCGAGTAAACGCGGACGAAGGTCAGAGTACCCACGAATGGGTCGGTAGCGATCTTGAACGCCAGAGCCGAGAACGGCTCGCTGTCGTCGGCATGACGCTCCATCTCTTCTTCCTCGTTATCAGGGTTGGTACCCTTGATAGCAGGAATGTCGGTTGGAGCAGGCAGGTAGTCGATCACGGCGTCGAGAACCAGGGGAACACCCTTGTTCTTGAAGGAAGAACCGCAAACAGCCAAGACGATCTCACCAGCGATAGTACGCTGACGCAGAGCGGCCTTGATTTCCACGTTGGTGAGCTCTTCACCTTCGAGGTACTTGTTCATCAGCTCTTCGCTGGCTTCGGCGGCAGCCTCAACCATGTTGTTGCGCCACTCGTCAGCCAGTTCCTGCAATTCTGCAGGGATAGGCTTGCGAACAGGAACCATACCTTTGTCAGCGTCATTCCAGTAAACCGCTTCCATGTTGATCAGATCGATCTGACCCTGGAAGTTGTCTTCGGAACCGATAGCCAATTGGATTGGCACCGGAGTGTGACCCAGACGCTGCTTGATCTGACCGATCACGCGCAGGAAGTTGGCACCAGCACGGTCCATCTTGTTTACATAAACAAGACGTGGAACGCCGTATTTGTTGGCTTGACGCCATACGGTTTCCGACTGAGGCTCGACACCCGAGGTACCGCAGAACACAACGACAGCGCCGTCGAGTACGCGCAGGGAACGTTCAACTTCAATAGTGAAGTCTACGTGGCCCGGGGTATCGATAACGTTGAAGCGGTGCTCATCTTTGTACTGCTTCTCGGAACCTTTCCAGAAGGCGGTAATAGCAGCAGAAGTAATGGTAATACCACGCTCCTGCTCCTGAACCATCCAGTCTGTGGTCGCGGCGCCATCATGCACCTCGCCCATTTTGTGACTTTTGCCGGTGTAAAACAGTACGCGCTCGGTGGTGGTGGTTTTACCAGCATCCACGTGAGCAACGATACCGATGTTACGGTAGCGGCTAATCGGAGTAGTACGAGCCATAAAGCCCTCGCAAAATTAGTGAAGCTAAGATTAGAAGCGGTAGTGCGAGAAAGCTTTGTTAGCTTCAGCCATACGGTGCACGTCTTCACGCTTCTTAACAGCAGCACCTTTACCTTCAGCAGCGTCCAACAGTTCGCCGGCCAAACGCAGAGCCATAGACTTCTCGCCGCGCTTACGGGCGAAGTCTACCAACCAGCGCATTGCCAGAGCGTTACGACGGGACGGACGAACTTCGACCGGAACCTGGTAAGTAGCACCGCCTACACGGCGCGACTTCACTTCGACCAGCGGAGCGATGGCGTCGAGAGCTTTCTCGAAGATTTCCAGGGGGTCGCTGTTCTTGCGTTCTTTAACCTTTTCCAGCGCGCCATAAACGATACGCTCGGCAACGGCTTTCTTGCCGCTTTCCATCACGTGGTTCATGAACTTGGCCAGAATTTGGCTTCCGTATTTTGGATCGTCAAGCACTTCGCGCTTGGCTGCTACGCGTCTTCTTGGCATGGATAAGCCCTCAAACGGTCTTCAGGTTCGCTCGGAATCGGTGCCCTTTCGGGACGCCTCCGACCTTACTCTTATCGACTCAGAAAATAAGATGATTCAGTTTTACAAAAAGCCGCTACTACTTAGGCTTCTTGGTACCGTACTTCGAACGACCCTGGTTACGACCTTTAACGCCGGAAGTATCCAAGGAGCCGCGTACGGTGTGATAACGAACACCTGGCAAGTCTTTTACACGACCGCCGCGGATCAGTACCACGCTGTGCTCTTGCAGGTTGTGGCCTTCACCGCCGATGTACGAGGAAACCTCGAAACCGTTGGTCAGGCGCACACGGCATACTTTACGCAGTGCCGAGTTAGGTTTTTTCGGCGTGGTGGTATACACACGGGTGCATACGCCACGACGTTGCGGGCAGTTCTGCAGCGCAGGCACGTCGGATTTCTCGACGATACGCTTACGCGGCTGACGTACCAGCTGGTTGATAGTTGCCATCTACTAGCTCCACTGTTGTCTTGCGACGCTATTGTCTTGCAAGAAAAGCAAAATGGCAGGAACGAATTCCCGCCAAATTTAGGGGTACAAGAGTCTAAAGAGGATCTTGCCCCCAGTCAAGGCAAGGCCCCGACCTCCCCTCCCGTCGAACCCGGGCAAAACTGCCTTGATCCGACGAATGGGGCTGCCAGGGCCCAGACTTATTTACCGCAGAACTCAGTTACCGCTTGAGTTCAGTGCTTCGGTCAGTGCAGCTTCCACTTCACTGGCGCTTACGCGCAACGGCTTGTCAGCATCACGGCGACGCTTACGCTCGCTGTGGTAAGCCAAACCGGTACCAGCCGGGATCAGACGACCCACGACCACGTTCTCTTTCAGGCCGCGCAGGTAATCGCGCTTGCCGGTTACCGCTGCTTCGGTCAGTACGCGAGTGGTCTCCTGGAAGGAGGCCGCCGAGATGAACGACTCAGTGGACAACGACGCCTTGGTGATACCCAGCAGTACGCGAGTGAACTTGGAAACGAATTTCTCGTCGCCAGCCAGACGCTCGTTTTCCACCAGCACGTGAGTCAGTTCCATCTGGTCGCCCTTGATGAAACTGGAATCGCCGGATTCAGCGATCTCAACTTTACGCAGCATCTGACGCAGGATGGTCTCGATGTGCTTATCGTTGATCTTCACGCCTTGCAGGCGGTAAACGTCCTGGATCTCGTTGACGATGTACTTGGCCAGCGCGCTCACACCCAGCAGACGCAGGATGTCGTGTGGATCGCTCGGGCCGTCGGAGATCACTTCGCCGCGGTTTACCTGTTCGCCTTCGAAAACGTTCAGGTGACGCCACTTTGGAATCAGCTCTTCGTACGGATCGGTACCGTCGTTCGGGGTAATGACCAGACGGCGCTTGCCCTTGGTTTCTTTACCGAACGCGATGGTGCCGCTGACTTCAGCCAGGATCGACGCTTCTTTCGGACGACGAGCTTCGAACAAGTCGGCAACACGCGGCAAACCACCGGTGATGTCACGGGTCTTCGAAGTTTCTTGCGGGATACGCGCGATAACATCACCGATCGCGATCTTCGCACCATCCGCTACACCGACCAGGGCGTTGGCTGGCAGGAAGTACTGAGCGATTACGTCAGTGCCTGGCAGCAACAGATCCTTGCCGTTGTCGTCGACCATCTTCACAGCAGGACGGATGTCCTTACCGGCAGCTGGACGATCTTTCGCGTCGAGTACTTCAATGTTGGTCATACCGGTCAATTCGTCAGTCTGACGCTTGATCGTGATGCCTTCTTCCATGCCCACGTAGGTCACGGTACCTTTCATTTCGGTAACGATTGGGTGAGTGTGCGGATCCCACTTGGCCACGATTGCGCCAGCGTCGACCTTGTCACCCTCTTTAACCGAAATCACAGCACCGTACGGCAGCTTGTAGCGCTCACGCTCACGACCGTAGTCATCAGCGATTGCCAGCTCACCGGAACGGGACACAGCAACCAGGTGACCATCCACTCGCTCAACGTGCTTCAGGTTGTGAAGGCGAACAGTACCGCCATTCTTCACCTGAACGCTGTCGGCTGCGGAGGTCCGGCTTGCCGCACCACCGATGTGGAACGTACGCATGGTCAGCTGGGTACCCGGCTCACCGATGGACTGGGCGGCAATAACGCCGACCGCTTCACCGATGTTCACCTGGTGGCCACGAGCCAAGTCACGACCGTAGCACTTGGCGCAAATGCCGTAGCGGGTTTCGCAGCTGATCGGCGAGCGAACGATCACTTCGTCGATGCTGTTGAGTTCGATGAACTCGACCCACTTCTCGTCAACCAGAGTGCCGGCAGGAACGATAACTTCCTCGGTACCTGGCTTGAATACGTCACGGGCAATAACACGACCCAGTACGCGCTCACCCAGCGGCTCTACAACGTCACCGCCTTCAATGTGCGGAGTCATCAGCAGGCCGTGCTCGGTGCCGCAGTCGATCTCGGTGACAACCAGATCTTGCGCAACGTCTACCAGACGACGCGTCAGGTAACCGGAGTTAGCGGTTTTCAACGCGGTATCCGCCAGACCTTTCCGAGCACCGTGAGTAGAGATGAAGTACTGGAGTACGCTCAAACCTTCACGGAAGTTCGCAGTAATCGGCGTTTCGATGATGGAGCCGTCCGGCTTGGCCATCAGGCCACGCATACCGGCGAGCTGACGGATCTGCGCAGCAGAACCCCGTGCGCCCGAGTCGGCCATCATGTACATCGAGTTGAAGGACTCTTGGTCAACTTCTTCGCCGTGACGGTCGATGACCTTCTCTTTCGAGAGGTTGGCCATCATCGCCTTGGACACTTCGTCGTTGGCCTTGGACCAAAGGTCGATCACTTTGTTGTACTTCTCGCCCTGTGTTACCAGGCCCGAGGCGTACTGGCTTTCGATCTCTTTCACTTCATCAGTAGCTGCACTGATGATGCGGGCTTTTTCATCAGGGATAACGAAGTCGTTAACACCGATGGAAACGCCGGAAATGGTCGAATAAGCAAAACCGGTGTACATCAACTGGTCAGCGAAGATCACGGTCTCTTTCAGACCAACCACGCGATAGCATTGGTTGATCAGCTTGGAGATCGCCTTTTTCTTCATCGGCAGGTTGACGACGTCGTACGAGAGGCCTTTTGGCACAACCTGGTACAACAGCGCACGGCCAACGGTGGTGTCGACAATACGAGTGCCGCTCACGCTGCCGCCATCACGGTCGTTGACCGTTTCGTTGATCCGCACCTTGACCTTGGCGTGCAGTGCGGCTTCGCCGGCACGGAACACACGGTCAACTTCCTGCAGGTCAGCGAATACACGACCTTCGCCTTTGGCGTTGATCGCCTCACGGGTCATGTAGTACAGACCCAATACAACGTCCTGCGACGGAACGATGATTGGCTCACCGTTGGCTGGCGACAGAATGTTGTTGGTCGACATCATCAACGCACGCGCTTCCAACTGGGCTTCCAGTGTCAGCGGTACGTGCACGGCCATTTGGTCGCCGTCGAAGTCGGCGTTGTACGCAGCACAGACCAGAGGGTGCAGCTGGATAGCCTTACCTTCGATCAGTACCGGTTCAAACGCCTGGATACCCAGACGGTGAAGGGTCGGTGCACGGTTGAGGAGAACCGGGTGTTCGCGAATCACTTCAGCGAGAACGTCCCAAACCTCTGGCAGCTCGCGCTCGACCATTTTCTTGGCCGCTTTGATGGTGGTCGCGAGACCGCGCATTTCCAGCTTGCCGAAGATGAATGGCTTGAACAGCTCAAGTGCCATCTTCTTAGGCAGACCGCACTGGTGCAGACGCAGGGTCGGGCCTACGGTAATTACCGAACGACCAGAGTAGTCAACACGCTTACCGAGCAAGTTCTGACGGAAACGACCTTGCTTACCCTTGATCATGTCAGCCAAGGACTTCAGAGGACGCTTGTTGGAACCGGTGATAGCGCGGCCACGACGACCGTTGTCGAGCAGGGCATCGACAGCTTCCTGCAACATACGCTTTTCGTTGCGCACGATGATGTCCGGAGCGGACAGATCGAGCAGGCGCTTCAAGCGGTTGTTACGGTTGATCACACGGCGGTACAGGTCGTTGAGGTCGGAAGTCGCGAAACGACCGCCATCCAACGGCACCAGCGGACGCAGATCCGGCGGCAGAACCGGCAGAACGGTCAGCACCATCCACTCTGGCAGGTTGCCGGAACCCTGGAAGGCTTCCATCAACTTCAGACGCTTGGACAGCTTCTTGATCTTGGTTTCGGAGTTGGTTTGCGGAATTTCTTCGCGCAGACGACCAATCTCGTGCTCCAGGTCGATAGCGTGCAGCAGTTCGCGGACAGCTTCGGCACCCATGCGGGCGTCGAAATCATCACCGAACTCTTCCAACGCTTCGAAGTACTGCTCGTCGTTCAGCAGCTGACCTTTTTCAAGGGTAGTCATGCCTGGATCGATAACGACATAGCTCTCGAAGTAGAGAACGCGTTCGATATCACGCAGGGTCATGTCCATCAGCAAGCCGATACGGGACGGCAGCGATTTCAGGAACCAGATGTGGGCAACCGGCGAAGCCAGCTCGATGTGCGCCATGCGCTCACGACGAACCTTGGCCAGTGCAACTTCAACGCCACACTTCTCGCAGATCACACCACGGTGCTTCAAGCGCTTGTACTTACCGCACAGGCACTCGTAATCCTTTACCGGGCCAAATATCTTGGCGCAGAACAGGCCGTCACGCTCAGGTTTGAACGTACGGTAGTTGATGGTTTCCGGCTTTTTAACTTCACCGAACGACCACGAACGGATCATCTCAGGCGATGCCAATCCAATACGGATGGCGTCGAACTCTTCGACTTGACCCTGGTTTTTCAGCAAATTCAGTAGGTCTTTCAAGGCCTTTCCTCCTGGCGGAGCAGAGAGCGGGCTAAACAGCCCCGCTCTCGATTCGCGTCACGTGTTATTCGGTTTCCAGATCGATATCGATGCCGAGGGAACGAATTTCTTTGATCAACACGTTGAAGGACTCGGGCATGCCCGGCTCCATACGGTGATCGCCATCCACGATGTTTTTGTACATCTTGGTACGACCGTTCACATCGTCCGACTTCACTGTGAGCATTTCTTGCAGAGTGTAAGCAGCACCGTATGCTTCCAGTGCCCAGACCTCCATCTCCCCGAAACGCTGACCACCGAACTGAGCCTTACCACCCAGCGGCTGCTGGGTAACCAGGCTGTACGAACCGGTAGAACGAGCGTGCATCTTGTCGTCTACCAAGTGGTTCAGCTTCAGCATGTACATGTAGCCAACAGTAACCGGGCGCTCGAACTTGTTGCCGGTACGGCCGTCGAACAGCTGCATCTGGCCGCTTTCTGGCAGGTCTGCCAGTTTCAGCATGGCCTTGATTTCGCTTTCCTTGGCACCGTCGAACACCGGGGTAGCCATTGGAACGCCACCGCGCAGGTTCTTCGCCAGATCCAGGATTTCCTGGTCGGAGAAGGTATCCAGCTCTTCCTTGCGACCGCCGATCTCGTTGTAGATCTCGTGCAGGAACTTACGCAGGTCAGCAACCTTGCGCTGCTCTTCGATCATACGATTGATCTTCTCGCCCAGACCTTTAGCCGCTAGGCCCAGGTGGGTTTCAAGGATCTGACCAACGTTCATACGCGAAGGTACGCCCAACGGGTTGAGGACGACGTCGACCGGGGTGCCATTGGCATCGTGCGGCATGTCTTCAACCGGCATGATCACGGAGACCACACCTTTGTTACCGTGACGACCGGCCATCTTGTCGCCCGGCTGGATGCGGCGACGGATTGCCAGGTAAACCTTGACGATTTTCAGCACGCCTGGAGCCAGGTCATCGCCCTGCTGCAGTTTGCGCTTCTTGTCTTCGAACTTGTCGTCCAGCAGACGGCGACGATCCACGATATAGGCCTGAGCCTTCTCGAGCTGCTCATTAAGAGCATCTTCAGCCATGCGCAGTTTGAACCACTGGCCGTGCTCAAGACCGTCGAGGATTTCGTCGGTGATGTCCTGACCTTTCTTCAGACCTGCGCCGCCTTCAGCCTTGTGGCCTACCAGGGCGGAACGCAGACGTTCGAAGGTCGCGCCTTCAACGATACGGAACTCTTCGTTGAGGTCCTTGCGAATCTCGTCGAGCTGGGTCTTCTCGATGGACAGTGCACGAGCATCACGCTCGACGCCGTCACGGGTGAAGACCTGTACGTCGATGACAGTACCCTTGGTACCGGTAGGTACACGCAGGGAAGTGTCTTTAACGTCGCTGGCTTTTTCACCGAAAATGGCACGCAGCAGCTTCTCTTCCGGAGTCAGTTGGGTCTCGCCTTTCGGAGTGACCTTACCAACCAGGATGTCGCCCGCACCCACCTCAGCACCTACGTAAACGATACCGGCTTCGTCCAGCTTGTTCAGTGCAGCTTCACCCACGTTCGGGATGTCTGCAGTGATTTCCTCTGGCCCAAGCTTGGTGTCACGCGCCACACAGGTCAGTTCCTGAATGTGGATCGTGGTGAAGCGGTCTTCTTGAACCACACGCTCGGACAGGCAGATGGAGTCTTCGAAGTTGAAGCCGTTCCATGCCATGAACGCGATGCGCATGTTCTGACCCAGAGCCAGCTCACCCATATCGGTGGACGGACCGTCAGCCATGATGTCGCTACGCTGAACGCGATCACCCTTACGCACCAGCGGACGCTGGTTGATGCAAGTGTTCTGGTTCGAGCGGGTGTATTTGGTCAGGTTGTAGATGTCGACACCGGCTTCGCCCGTTTCAACTTCGTCATCAGCAACACGAACCACGATACGGCTGGCATCAACAGAGTCGATCACGCCGCCACGACGAGCCACGACGCAAACGCCGGAGTCACGGGCTACGTTACGCTCCATGCCGGTACCTACCAGCGGCTTGTCGGCACGCAGGGTCGGTACAGCTTGACGCTGCATGTTGGAACCCATCAACGCACGGTTGGCGTCATCGTGTTCCAGGAACGGGATCAGCGACGCGGCGACCGAAACTACCTGCTTCGGCGATACGTCCATCAAGGTGACGTCTTCCGGCGCCTTGACGGTGAACTCGTTCAGGTGACGAACAGCTACCAGCTCGTCGATCAGGACTTTCTTGTCGTTCATCGTGGCCGAAGCCTGAGCGATCACGTGATCAGCTTCTTCGATGGCGGACAGGAACACGATCTCGTCGGTGACCAGGGCGTCTTTCACCACACGGTACGGGCTCTCAAGGAAGCCGTACTGGTTGGTGCGCGCATAGGCGGCCAGGGAGTTGATCAGACCGATGTTCGGGCCTTCCGGCGTTTCGATTGGGCAGACACGACCGTAGTGCGTCGGGTGTACGTCACGCACTTCAAAGCCAGCACGCTCACGGGTCAGACCGCCCGGGCCCAGTGCGGAAACACGGCGCTTGTGGGTGATCTCGGAAAGCGGGTTGTTCTGGTCCATGAACTGCGAGAGCTGGCTGGAACCGAAGAACTCTTTCACCGCCGCAGCCACTGGCTTGGCGTTGATCAGGTCTTGCGGCATCAAGCCTTCGCTTTCAGCCATCGACAGACGCTCTTTGACCGCACGCTCAACACGCACCAGGCCAACGCGGAACTGGTTCTCGGCCATTTCGCCTACGCAGCGGACACGACGGTTACCCAGGTGGTCGATGTCATCGACGATGCCTTTACCGTTACGGATGTCGACCAGAGTCTTCAAGACCGCAACGATGTCTTCCTTGCACAGCACACCCGAACCTTCGATCTCGGTGCGACCGATACGACGGTTGAACTTCATCCGGCCGACCGCGGACAGGTCGTAGCGCTCAGGGCTGAAGAACAGGTTGTTGAACAGGGTTTCTGCAGCGTCTTTGGTCGGTGGCTCGCCAGGACGCATCATGCGATAGATTTCTACCAGCGCTTCCAATTGGTTGCTGGTGGAGTCGATCTTCAGGGTGTCGGAGACGAACGGACCGCAGTCGATATCGTTGGTGTACAGGGTCTCGATGCGAACAACCTGCGCCTTGGCGATTTTGGCCAGGATCTCGGTGTTCAGCTCGGTGTTGCACTCAGCCAGGATTTCGCCTGTAGCCGGGTGAACGATGACCTTCGCGGTAGTACGGCCCAGGACATAGTCCAGGGGAACTTCCAGCTCTTTGATACCCGCTTTTTCGATCTGGTTGATGTGGCGCGCAGTGATACGACGGCCAGCCTCAACGATGACCTTGCCCTTTTCATCCTGAATGTCCAGGACCGCAATTTCACCACGCAGACGCGAAGCGATCAGCTCCAGCTTGAGGGTTTCATCCTTCAGGCTGAATACGTTGGTGGTGTAGAACGCATCCAGGACTTGCTCTGTGGTGTAGCCGAGCGCGCGCAGCAATACCGAGGCCGGCAGCTTGCGACGACGGTCGATACGCACGAACACGCAGTCTTTCGGATCGAACTCAAAGTCCAACCACGAACCGCGGTACGGAATGATCCGCGCGGAGTACAGGAGCTTGCCGGAGCTGTGCGTCTTGCCGCGGTCGTGGTCGAAGAACACGCCCGGGGAACGGTGCAGCTGGGAAACGATAACGCGCTCGGTACCGTTGATAACGAAGGTACCGTTCTCAGTCATCAATGGGATTTCGCCCATGTAGACTTCTTGCTCTTTGATGTCCTTGATCGCTTTGTTCGACGACTCTTTGTCGAAAATGATCAGACGGACTTTTACCCGCAAAGGTACGGCGTACGTAACACCGCGCAACACGCATTCTTTGACATCAAATGCCGGTTCGCCCAGGCGATAACCGACGTACTCCAGCGCAGCATTGCCGGAGTAGCTGATGATCGGGAAAACGGATTTGAAGGCCGCATGCAGGCCCACGTCGCGGAACTGATCTTTGGTCGCTCCCGCCTGCAAGAATTCACGATACGAATCCAGCTGGATAGCCAGAAGGTACGGGACATCCATGACGTCCGGCAACTTGCTAAAGTCCTTGCGGATACGTTTTTTCTCAGTATATGAGTAAGCCATCAGCGTTCCCCAGCTTGGTCACCTGCTTGTTTGGCCCTCCCGACGGGAGCAGCCAGAAAATCTTGCAAACCCCATGGTTTGCACCACCGCATCGGGTGGCTACAGCGCGTTAATGGCGGCGACCGAGTCGACAGCCAAGAACGGAAAAAGGCCGGTGGCAAGAGCCACCAGCCATCAGCCTTCAGCTTAACGCTTGGGCTGGAGACGCAAGGTCGATGCTTACTTCAGCTCGACTTTAGCGCCTGCTTCTTCCAGAGTAGCTTTGGCTTTGTCAGCTGCTTCTTTGGCAACAGCTTCCAGAACCATGGCAGGAGCGCCGTCAACTACAGCCTTGGCTTCTTTCAGGCCCAGACCGGTCAGTTCACGTACTGCCTTGATCACGTTTACTTTCTTCTCGCCAGCTTCGGTCAGCATGACGTTGAATTCGGTTTGCTCTTCAACAACGGCAGCAGCAGCAGCTGGGCCTGCGGAAGCAGCGGCAGCGGAAACGCCAAATTTTTCTTCGAAAGCTTTGATCAGCTCAACAACCTGCAGAACCGACATTTCAGCTACGGCGTTGAGGATATCGTCTTGGGAGATAGACATTGCTGTATTTCCTGAATTGGGGGACGGCCTACGCGGCCATCGAAATAAACAAAAATACGCGAGAAAAGTTGCTCAGCCTTAGGCTGCGGCAGCTTCTTTTTGCTCGCGAACTGCAGCCAGAGTACGAGCCAGCTTGCTGGTAGCGCCTTGAATCACGCTCATCAGCTGCGAAATGGCTTCGTTGCGGGTCGGCAGTGTTGCCAGTACGTCGATTTGGTTAGCTGCGAGGAACTTGCCCTCGAACGCAGCTGCCTTGATCTCGAACTTATCCTGACTCTTAGCGAACTCTTTGAACAAACGGGCAGCAGCGCCTGGATGATCCTTGGAGAAGGCAATCAGAGTCGGGCCAGTGAACACGTCGTTGAGGACACTGTATTCAGTGTCAGCAACGGCGCGCTTGAGCAGGGTGTTACGTACAACACGTACGTATACGCCAGCTTCACGAGCCTCTTTACGGAGTCCGGTCATAGCGCCTACTGTCACACCACGGGCATCAGCCACGACAGCGGACAGAGCAGCTTTGGCAGCCTCGTTGACTTCAGCGACGATGGCCTTCTTGTCTTCGAGATTAATTGCCACGGGTTTAACTCCTGCTTGTTACCGTTTCATCTGGCCGGAGCCGGATGTCGTTTTGGTGTCTGATTCGGTAAGGAACCGGGAGCACCATCTGCGTAGGCTTGTTGGTTTAAGACTTGCGTCGCCTACGGTCTTGGATAGCCCCCGCCAGGCAGGGACCCCAATCTTTCAATTGGCGCAATCGCTTACGCCAATTTGTGTCTTATACGTCCAGCGAGCCTTGGTCGATGACCAGACCTGGGCCCATGGTGGTGCTCAGGGTAACGCGCTTGACGTAGATACCTTTCGAGGAAGCTGGCTTGATACGCTTCAGATCGGCGATCAGGGCTTCAACGTTTTCCTTCAGCTTGACGGCGTCGAAACCGACCTTGCCAACGGAGGTGTGAATGATGCCGTTTTTGTCGGTACGATAACGAACCTGACCAGCCTTGGCGTTTTTAACCGCGGTAGCTACGTCTGGCGTTACGGTGCCGACCTTAGGGTTAGGCATCAGGCCACGTGGGCCCAGGATCTGACCCAACTGACCTACAACACGCATTGCGTCCGGGGAAGCAATAACTACGTCGTAGTTCAGGTCGCCGCCTTTCATTTCGGCAGCCAGGTCGTCCATACCAACGCGGTCAGCGCCGGCGGCCAGAGCAGCTTCAGCTGCAGGGCCTTGGGTGAAGACAGCTACACGAACAGTCTTACCAGTACCGTGTGGCAGCACAGTAGCGCTACGAACGACCTGGTCAGATTTACGTGGGTCAACACCCAGGTTTACAGCAACGTCAACGGACTCGCTGAACTTGACAGTCGACAGCTCGGTCAGCAGAGCAGCAGCGTCTACAAAATTGTAGGACTTGCCCGCTTCGATTTTGCCGGCGATAGCCTTTTGGCGCTTGGTCAGCTTAGCCATTACACACCCTCCACGTTAAGGCCCATGCTACGAGCAGAACCGGCGATGGTACGCACGGCTGCATCCATATCAGCTGCAGTCAGATCCGCGTTTTTGGTTTTCGCGATTTCTTCCAGCTGAGCACGAGTTACGGTGCCAACCTTAACGGTGTTAGGACGAGCGGAACCGCTAGTCAGACCAGCAGCCTTCTTCAGCAGAACCGAAGCCGGGGTCGACTTGGTTTCGAAAGTGAAGCTACGGTCGCTGTATACAGTGATGATCACTGGAGTCGGCAGACCTGGCTCAAGACCCTGAGTACGGGCGTTGAAAGCCTTGCAGAACTCCATGATGTTCACGCCGTGCTGACCCAGAGCCGGACCAACAGGTGGGCTTGGGTTGGCCTGAGCGGCCTTCACTTGCAGCTTGATGTAAGCGGTAATCTTCTTGGCCATGAGGCACTCCAATTACGGGTTCAAGCGCCTCGAAAGGCTCCCCGGTTACTTGCGCGTTTATCCCAGTGACGACAAAACCCCACAGCCTAAGGCTGTGGGGTTGGGATGCATACTCAGCTAGACCTTCTCGACCTGGCTGAATTCCAACTCTACCGGAGTAGAGCGACCGAAAATGAGCACCGCGACCTGGATCCGGCTCTTTTCGTAGTTAACCTCTTCGACGGTCCCGTTGAAATCAGCAAACGGACCATCTGTGACACGAACAACCTCACCCGGCTCGAACAACGTCTTCGGCTTGGGTTTATCGCTACCGTCGGCGACGCGACGCAGAATTGCTTCCGCCTCTTTGTCAGTGATCGGAGCAGGCTTATCAGCCGTACCGCCGATAAAACCCATAACACGAGGAGTGTCCTTGACCAAGTGCCAAGTACCTTCGTTCATGTCCATCTGTACCAGCACGTAGCCAGGAAAGAACTTGCGCTCACTCTTGCGCTTCTGACCATTCCGCATTTCAACCACTTCTTCAGTGGGAACCAGAATTTCGCCGAAGCCATCTTCCATGCCTGCCAGCTTTACGCGCTCCAGCAAAGAGCGCATAACATGCTTCTCGTAACCCGAGTAAGCATGCACAACGTACCAACGCTTAGCCACGGGACACCCTTAGCCAACAATCAAGGAAACAAGCCAGCCGAGCAGGGAATCAAGACCCCACAACAGCAACGCCATAACCAGAACAACAGCCACAACAATCAACGTGGTCTGCGTGGTTTCTTGGCGAGTTGGCCAAACGACTTTACGAATTTCGGTGCGAGCTTCCTTCACCAGGACCGCGAAAGACTTGCCTTTGGCAGTCTGCAGGCCTACAAAGGCAGCTACAGCAGCAAGGGCCAGCAAAACGAGAACGCGGTACAGGATCGGCGAAGCAGAATAGTACTGGTTGCCAACAACGCCCACGACCACCAAAGCGACTACAGCAAGCCACTTGATGAGATCGAAACGAGAGCTTTGAGCTTCAGCCTTAGGAGTCATCTATGAAGATCCTGTGAAAAGAAAGCCAGACACACCACGTGAATCTGGCAGGTCAGGAGGGAATCGAACCCCCAACCTACGGTTTTGGAGACCGTCGCTCTGCCAATTGAGCTACTGACCTAAAACAAAATCAGGCCGACCATTATGCAGACCCGAAAAAGACTTTACAACAACCAACCCCCAAAGACTTGAAATCACTTAACAAAAAGCGATCTGAACACCATCAAGCCGAGCCAGCCGTTAAAACAAAGGCAGATATTTTCATATCTGCCTTGTTATATGGAGCTCTTGAGCGGATTTGAACCGCTGACCTCACCCTTACCAAGGGTGTGCTCTACCAACTGAGCTACAAGAGCGAAACACCGTGCACAACCTGCAAACTTGGAGCGGGTAGCGGGAATCGAACCCGCATCATCAGCTTGGAAGGCTGAGGTTCTACCACTAAACTATACCCGCGGAGCTTGCAGCTCACGCTAAAATGGTGGAGGGGGAAGGATTCGAACCTTCGAAGTCGTAGACGTCAGATTTACAGTCTGATCCCTTTGGCCGCTCGGGAACCCCTCCTAAGCGAGCCGGCATTCTACATCACGCCGGCCTTCTGTCAAGCATTTTCTCATTAAAAATATGAGGTTAGCTGCATTGACCTTCGCTTCGCACCTTAGACCTTAAAGGTCTTCACTGCGAAGCGGGCGCCATTCTATGCAAACTATTCGAGAGTTGCAATGCCTTCGCACAGCATTATTTTATGTTTTAACTCATTGAATTCCTTAGCAAGGTTTTCAAAGGGCAGGTCGTCAGCCAGGCGTCGGCTTTCCGGGGCAACTCGAAGCCAGTAACCTTGCGCATCAGGAGCACTCAGCAGCTGCACCTTAACCTTTATATCCAGGCTAGCGAGGCGCTGCTCAAGGAATTGCGCCTGTCGCTGGTCGGCAAAGCCTCCTATGTATAAGCAAGTATTTTGCGCATCAGATGCCTTAGCCCGTTCCTTGCGCACCACAGCGTCGGAAGACTCGCTCAGCAGGCGAATATCCTGCTGCGTATTCCGATAGAGGCTCAGAGGGGTCACGTCTTTAGCACGCAACGGCGCCTCTTGCTGATGCCATATGTAGTAGAAGGCGTTCAGGATCAATAAAAGCAAAAACAGCCAACGCATAAACACCTCAAGATAAAGGGCACGCCATTGCCAGACCTACGAAAATCAAATCAGGAACGAGTCGAGCCTGAGGCACGGCATCCCTCACCAAATCCGCGTCGCCACCCGTCAGGAATACAGTGAAGTTATCACCCCAATAACTTCGGGCCAGCTCAAGCTGGGTCAGCACAAACCCTCTGAGCATCAACGTACAGCCACGCTCTACAGCCTCTACTGTCGTATGCCCTGGCGATAGGCGCTCCAAAGCTCTTTCAGCAGCTGCATCGTCGTAACGTATCTTGCGCGTATGAGTGCGCAGCTGATTACGCATGAGGGGCATACCAGGACAGATGAAGCCACCTAAATGCTCACCATCACCAGCAACAAAATCTGCAGTAGCAGCCGTGCCGAAATCAAGCACCAGGCATGCGCCCGACGCCAATTTAAAGCCGCCCAGCATTGCTAACCAGCGATCAAGACCAAGACGTTCGAAATCTTCGTAACCGTTGCGCACCCCAGCCATTTCTCGCGCAGAAACAGCACAGGAAACCGCAACGCCAAAGGCCTCCACCAGCGCATCAACCAGATTTTTTGTTTCGTCCAGAGCACGAACACTCACCAACCGGCAATGTGTCAGTAACACACCAGGCAGCACTGACAGGCTTTCAATCAATGCAACATCCGAACTAGCGACACCTTCTGCAGATGCCGTCGCCCGATCCAAATCAAGTACGCGCCACTTGATGAAGCTATTCCCACAGTCGAGCTCAAGAATCATCACGCAACCTCAGGCTTAACTCACCACCACTGTATGTTTTCTCAACACCACCGACACTTAAACGTAATGCCCCCTGACCGTCGATACCCAGCACCACCCCATCGATACGGTTGGCACCCGCGATGAGCGACACAGCCTTTCCCTGCCAGGCATGACCTTTTTCCCACTCATCCCGAAGCGATGAAAAACCTTGCGCCCTGTGTCGATCCAAGTAGCTTTGCAACTGCAAGCACAGGCGTGCCACCAGAGAGTTACGATCAACTGGAGACCCCGTCTCCAACTGCACTGACGTCCATTGCTGATCTACCTCTTCAGCCTTCTGCATATTCACGTTAATACCGATGCCGAGGACAACGTGGCAAATATCCGCGGGATCCCCTACGAGTTCCAGCAAAATCCCGGCAATCTTCTTCTGCCCCACCAGGACGTCGTTTGGCCACTTCAGAGCCGCACCCCGCACTCCAGACTCTCGCAGTGCCTGCATGACCGCTAAGCCAACCACGAGGCTCAGCCCTTCCAGCTGTCGCGGTCCATTCTCGATACGCAATAAGAGGCTGTAATACACATTCTGAGCGAATGGACTGACCCACTTTCGACCACGTCGCCCTCTTCCCGCCGTTTGCTGCTCCGCAAGCACCAGGTACGGTGTCGCCCGCTCCACCTCAACAAGGCGCAGAGCCTCGGCATTTGTCGAGTCGATGGAGTCGTAGATATGGATAGGCCACGCGAGGGAAGACGTATGCAGTGCAATCTGCTCGGAACTCAAGAAAACCAGCGGCGAAGCTAATTGATATCCCCTCCCACGAACCTTGTGGACCGACAGATTCAATTCGGCTTCAAGATGCTGGAGTTGCTTCCAGACTGCACTGCGACTAACGCCCAGGGCTGCGCCAAGTGCTTCTCCGGAATGGAATCGGCCATCTTTTAGAAGTTCTAACAACGTCAGCATGCAAGTATCGCCTCACAATGAGGCACGCATGATAGCCATGCGCAGGGTCATTGCATAGAAAGGCCGGACTTTAGCACTGAAGGCCCTCCCGAGGCGCCTCTTCGCACTTTCCGAGCGCCCAAAACAAAACCCCATCTGCTTTCGCAAATGGGGTTTCGGA
>NZ_JBWKOX010000017.1:0-158303 GCF_059416305.1 Pseudomonas sp. GW821-FHT09D08 | reverse complement strand
CGTGGAACTGTTCGCCCGCATCGCCTAGCTAAGCGCGCCGCCTATTTTTGAACAGGTGGGGTTTATGGAGCGCTTACAACGCTTCCATGCTCTGTACGTCGGCGTGGTGGTGGTCCTGGTGCTGACGCTGGACGTCTTTCGGGTGCCGTTGCTGGGCTTCAAAAACTATTACATTCCGTCGGGGTCGATGGTGCCGACGTTGTCGATTGGCGACTACATCATGTCGGACCTGCGGGCTGGCGTGCCCAAAGTGGGGGATATCGTGGTGTATCGCTGGAACGGCACCGAGGCGGTCAAACGGGTGGCGGGAATCGGTGGTGACACTCTGGCCATCGTCAATGGCGAGCTGATCCGCAACGGTGAGAACCTGGGTTTGTTTCACGCACCGGCTGAGCGCGTCAAAAAGGACTACTCCCTTGAGTTGGCGCCACTCCAGGTAGCGCCGGGGCATGTGTACCTGTTGGGCGACAACCGGGATGTCAGCAACGACAGCCGCTTTATGGGCCAGGTTGCGCTTGATGATGTGGTGGGCAAGGTCACCGGCATCTGGTTCTCGAATGAACGAGCGCGTATCGGGACGACGTTCCCATGAGCTTTTCGAGTATCGGCTGTCGGATTGCCCAGTGGCTGTGCCTGCTGCTGATGTGCGTCAGCGCCATCGCATTCATCCTGGCCTGGGCCTACCTCGATCGTGATTCGTCTTGGTTGGGCACGGCCGCGGCGGGTTTCGTCTGGGGTGGGATCGGGTTGTTGTTCGCGTGTGTGTTTGAACGGTCTCGAACCGCCGCCGCCACGCTGCGATTCATGCTGACTTGGACATCGGCGTTGCTGGTGTTTGCGGCCGGGGTGGCCTATCTGGTTGGCCTGCTGTGGGTCGGGCCGGAGCAGGACTTTATGGACGCTCAGCTAAAGGGCGCGTCGTGCGGTAAGTACACGGGCACGATTGAGAAAGGGTGGGAGCAAATCTGCGCCCGTTCACATTCAGAACCGCCACAAACGCCGTGAGGTTAGAGCCACCGCGTATGGACGCGAGCGGGCATGTACAACGTGTGCCGTCCTCGATGACATCTCTTCGACTTTTGGATAAATGACGGTATGAGCGAATCAGTATCGGCCGCAGGCACCTGGAACCTCGCCAGCCCAGGCAAGCGCCTGCTCGGCTATTTCATCGATATGGCCGTGGTGCTTTTCCTGCTGTTTTTGAACCGAAACCTGGACTATGCCTATTTCTATCTGGGCTCTGCAGGAGGCCCGGCATTGTTTGATGGCCTCCACTATGTGCTGCTGTTTTCAGCCTTCGGGTACTACCTGTTTTGCGATGCCTTGCCCAATGGCCAGAGCCTGGGCAAGCGGGTGTGCCGCACGGCCGTGGTGGGTTATCCGTACCCCATGAACTGCACGTTGTTCCAGTCGTTCCTGCGCAATGTTCCGAAGCTGCTGTTCAGTGTGCTGGACGGTCTTTTTGTACTGTTCGGCCTGCGTCGTCGCTTGGGCGATATGTTGGCCAAGACGATTGTTATCAATGCCTGAGCAGGGCGACCTGGACGGGCCGCCCGGTTTAACTCAGGACGGGTTGGCGTTCAGCCTGCGACTGATCACATCCAACAAATCACAGCCGTCGCGCAGCGGAATCGCCAGCAGATGGGCAAAGTCCTGCAGCACCACGGCATCGCTGCTGAGCTGATCGCGGAAGGCCAGGTTTTCCAGGAGTTGGGTGACGGCTTGGATGCGGTGCACGGCGGCGTCGTGGAGGACGTCGAGGGGGGCTTGGGTGTCGATGAGCAGGGCGGGGACGGTGCAGTCGTGGCCGGTCAGGGGCATGTATCGGTTCATAATTGGCACTCTGTTAAGTGGTTGAGACCACCACTCAATCGTCGCCAAACGAATGGGTGGCAGCTGTACGCAGGTTGGCGAACCGGCAACAGAGTAAACCGGCAGACCCGAAGGTCTCCCGCGCACAGCCGCCATAAAAGGCACGGCTTTGCGGGTGCAAAAACACCTGCATGAAAGCGGATTGCTTTTGCACTCTGTTGTCAGGTCGCCAAACCTGATCGCCATTTGGACGACGGCCGGACTATAAGCCCCTCACCCAAAACCGCGCAAGGCATCAGAGTAATGGCACAATGCCTCATGCAATGCCACCCACTGCCGACACACTGGCGATGCCCAGGCGCATCAAAAATCTGAATCGGCCTTCGCCAGCGTTTTCGAAACCGCCCCACCGCTACCCACAAGGAAGAAATACATGATCAAGTTGTTCTGCAAAGCCGCTGTCCTTCTGTCCCTGGCCACGCTGTTTGGCTGTTCTTCGACGCCGTCGGTAGAGAAGATGCAGGCTGACGTGGCGGGCTATGCGCTGCCCAAGGCTGCCGTGGCCGATAAAGGCCTGGTGTATGTCGTACGCCCTAGCAACGTCGGGATGCTGGTACGGTTCAACGTGTTCCTGGATGACAAGGAAGCCGACTCGGAGATGGGTTACAACCGCGGTAACCAATACATCTATTTTTTCGTGACGCCGGGCAAGCACGTGATCAGCTCCAAGGCTGAAAACTGGGCGGACATGCCAATCGACGTCAAGGCGGGTGAGGTGGTTTACCTCAAGCAGGAAGTCGAAATGGGCTTCGCCGTGGCGCGCAACAGTCTCAAAGTGCTGAGCGATCTGGAAGGCCGTTATCTGGTCAAGGATGCGTCCTTGGGCACCGTGGCAAAAGAAAGCAAGTAACTAAAAACGCTTAAGACGGCCGGGCCCGAGCTCGGCCGTTGTCGCTGTTCATCCGCCCTGCACACTTAGCTTGGTAAGGGGCTGACACGCGATTCTTCAACTCTCGTTGATTGACCACGACATAAGCCGGAGTGGCACCGTATGGACGCAAATCCCCCGCTATGCGCCTGAACTTTCCGGCCCGCAATTATTTAGACCCAAGGAAGCTGTCAATGAAACTGTATCGTCTGTTTATCTCACTCACTGCGCTGGCGACCTGCACCAGCAGCTTCGCCGCGGCGCCTGCCCTGCAAAGTTTTCTCGCCTGCGACCAGAACTCCCTGGCGGTGGTAAGCCAGGCAGGGCTCAAGGAGCGTGTTGCCCATAAGCTGGAGAACGGCAAGATCACGCTCAGCGGCGGCACAAAATCCGATATGGGCCAGCGCTGGATGTTCGACACGCCGCTGACGCTTGACGGTATGACCTTGACCGGCTTTTTCGCCGAAGACCAGGACCTGATGGGGTCGCGCATCATCAACTGGGGTTTCTACACCGAGCAGGCGCCCGACGCGCTTTACGCACAGCTGAGTAAAGTACCGGGTACGGCGTTGGAGAAAGCCAACGGTATCTACGCGCGTGCGCAGATCTGGTCGCACAAGCAATCAGCCTGGGTGCCGGAAGGCGGCGATGACAACGCGGGCAAGCTGGTCACCGATACGGCCGAACGCATCTTGATGGTCGAGCCCGCACCCGGTGACCTGGCCAAGACCAGCAATGGCATGATCACCTGCTCGGTTCAGGGCGCGGTGAGCGCAGCGATGCTCAAGACCTCTCGACCTGACCTGATCAAGTGAGCTGAGGCTGGCAACGATACCGCGGGCATGTTGAATGCCTGCGGTGTTCTCCGGTTTTTCGCGAGCAAGCTCGCTCCTACAGGGGCGGGGTTACAGCAACTTGCGCTGCACCGCTTCATCCAGCGTACTGCGCGTCAGCGCCTCGACCACTTCCCGCGTGTCCGCCTGGAACGGGATGCCCACGATCAGTACCAGGTGCATCCAGGTGCGCACTGATTCGCTCTTTTTGACGCGGCCCAGCTCCTTGCCATCCTTGTCCTTGAACACTGTCTCCAGGGTGAAGGTGTTTTTCGCTGTGCTCGGGATGATGAAGAACGTCGCGCCGGTGATGATCGCCGAGGCCATGCTGAACTGTTCGTTGTTGTGCAGCGTGGCATCGACGTAGATATCCGAGTCGACCTTGTCAGTGCTTACTCGCGAGAAACGGTTGGACTGGCGAAACGAATCGGCCACGGCCTTTTCCCACAGCGCCACCGGGGCGCCGACTGCCGCGTTGCCCGGGCCGTCGTTGACGTGGTTCTGCGCGGTGGTGTGCACGTACGCCGTGGGCTTTTGCGCCGGCGCGTTGGCGGTCGGTGGCCAGGTTTGTACGGCGGGCAATTCGTGCTGCGAATAGGACACGCAGCCAGTCAGCAGGACGGCGGCGAGTACCAGGCTGTGTTTGATCAATCCTTTCATGCATCACTCCTTGAAATTACGGTTTGGCCAGGTTGGCGGTGGCGGTGTCGAGCAGTTGCCCGACCAGTTTGGTCAGCTGTTGGCCGCCCATCGACGGTGCCCAGTATTGGCCGCTGTAAAGCCCGACGTTGTGTTCGAATTTGATCGAATCCTTGGCCTTGGCCAGTTCCTTGCCGTTGCGGTCGACGATCACCAGGTCGCCGGCCACCTCGAAGCTGTCCACGTAGATCGGGCCGTTGACCCAGATCCAGATGGTCAGCGTCAGCAGCGCGCCGGGTACGTACGCCGGGTGTGGCGCGCGATGGCCCTTGAGGGCGGTCATGTTGAATTTGAGCGTCACGTCCTGCTCGCCCAGGCGCACCGGGTACTCGGTGACCTGCTTGAAGTAACCCCCGGTACGCACATACTGAGTGATCTGGGCCGTCAGGGAGCTGCTGATGGCGGCCTTGTTGGCTTCGTTGACGTCGGCGGCGCTCACCGTCACATCGGCGATTTGTGCACTGCGCGGGCTGCTGACAGCGACCGGGTGGAGCGGGGCGGCGATGGGGCCGGTGACGGTGTAGGAAACGCAGCCGGTCATCGACAGCGCAGCGATCAGGGCCGTAGCCCGAAGCAGAGTATTAAGCACGCAATGTCCCTATAAGTGAGCAAGCCAAGTTACTGTCTCGACCCGTATCCCCATAACTTGAGGGAATGTGCGCCACCGCACGGCAACCGACGAAACACCTTGAGAACCGCTCTCAACTCCGTAAAATGCCGCGATTGTTTAAAGCACGATACTTTTCAGGGACGAATCCAGACATGCGCATGTTTGCCGTATTCCTCGTCGCCTGCCTGATGGCGGGCTGCGCCTCCAAGCCGGAGTACTACATCTCTCCGGCACCGGTCACGATTCCCAAGAACGCCACGTACTGGCTCGACACGTTTGATGTTGAGGTGGTGGGCAAGAATGAGCGCTTCCTGCCGGATGACAAGGTTCGCCAGCAACTCGGTGTCGATCTGGTCGACCGCCTGCTCAGCGCCAAGCGTTATGCATCCAGCAAGGAAAAGGCCGATTACCTGTTGGATATCAGCATCGTCTACACGCGCCATATCCCCGACTCCAAAGGCGGTCTCTCGACGTTGATCGTTGATGACAACACCATTCTGGCCGCTGTCGATTTCAGCTATCGGGTCAAGGTCAAGAAGGGCGCTGGCGAGGTCCTGCATTTTGCCAAGACGCGAAACAACCTTGTGCCTGCCGGCGTGATGGGTGAAGCGCAGAAATGGAAAACCATGGGCGGGATCATCACCAACTCCGGTAACTCGAGCGTCGAGCGTTTTTATACCGGCGTGTTGAGCCGCGACATCGTCGATGATCTGCGCGACATCCCGTCTCGCTAACGTTGCCCACTACCGATTTACCACCCCCAGGAGCACCCCGTGAACACACTGTCCAAAATCCTGCTGTCCGGCCTCACCGCCGCAGCGCTGTTGACCGTGGCCGGTTGCGCCACGGAGAGCAACCGCGCCATGCCGGTGGAACAGGTCGCCAGCGCCAACGTCGCCTATTCCGGCGTGCGTGTGCCCATCGCCGTGGGCAAGTTCGACAACCGCTCCAGCTACATGCGCGGCATCTTCTCCGACGGCGTCGACCGCCTCGGTGGCCAGGCCAAGACCATCCTGATTACCCACCTGCAGCAGACCAACCGCTTCAGCGTGCTGGACCGCGACAACATGGGCGAAATCTCCCAGGAAGCCGCGATCAAGGGCACCGCGCAGAAGCTCAAGGGCGCTGACTACGTAGTGACCGGCGACGTGACCGAATTCGGCCGCAAAGAGACCGGCGACCGCCAGTTGTTCGGCATCCTCGGCCGTGGCAAGACCCAAGTGGCCTACGCCAAGGTCGCACTGAACATCGTCAACATCAGCACTTCCGAAGTGGTGTATTCCACCCAGGGCGCCGGTGAGTACGCGCTGTCCAACCGTGAAGTGGTCGGCTTCGGCGGCACCGCCAGCTACGACTCCACCCTCAATGGCAAGGTCCTCGACCTGGCCATGCGCGAAGCCATCAACCGCCTGGTCGACGGCATCAACGCCGGCGCCTGGAACCCGCGCAACTGATCAACAGCACCTCAAGGAGCAGTACACGGATGAGCAAGGCAGTGAAGTTGGCGCTGATGCTGACAGCGATCGCGGCGGTCGCCGGGTGCCACACGGCGCCCCAGCCCCTGTATCAATGGGAAAGCTACCAGCCGCAGGTTTACGAGTACTTCAAGGGCGAGCCCAAGGAAGCGCAGGTCGAGGCGTTGGAGCGTGATCTGCAAAAGATCAACGCCAGCGGCCGCAAGGCGCCGCCGGGTTACCACGCGCACCTGGGCATGCTGTACCTGAGCGTGGGCAAGGATGACCAGATGGTGCAGGAGTTCCGCACCGAGAAGGCGCTGTTCCCCGAGTCTGCTTCGTACATGGACTTCCTGCTGAAAAACGCCAAGACCGGAGTGGCCACTAAATGAGCCTGTTGAAACTCACCGGTGCCTTGCTGGCCCTGGCTTTGCTCGGCGGTTGCGCAGCGCCCAAGACCATTGACTACACGGCGTACAAGCAGGCGCGGCCCAAGTCGATCCTGGTACTGCCGCCGATCAACGAGTCGCCGGAAGTGCAGGCCTCGTACAGCCTGGTCTCGCAAGTGACCTACCCGTTGGCCGAAGCCGGCTACTACGTGCTGCCGATTGCCCTGGTGGACGAAACCTTCCGCCAGAACGGCCTGACCACCGCCAACGATATCCAGGGCGTGCCACCGGCCAAGCTGCATGACATCTTCGGCGCGGACGCGGCGCTCTACATCACCGTCAGCGAGTACGGCACCAAGTACATGCTGATCTCCAGCGACACCGCCGTGACGGCCTCGGCCAAACTGGTGGACCTGCGCACCGGCACCACCCTGTGGACCGGTTCGGCTCGGGCCTCCAGCGAAGAAGGCAACAACAACAGCGGCGGCCTGGTGGGCATGCTGATCACCGCGGCGGTCAAGCAGGTGATCAACAGCTCCACCGATGCGGCGCACCCGATTGCCGGCATCACCAGTGCACGCCTGCTGTCGCCTGGCCAACGCGCGGGGATCCTGTACGGCCCGCGTAACCCGAAGTACGGCACGGACTGATATCCGGATTCTGAGAACACCACAGACCAACTGTGGTGTTATTTGAATCAGGGTTAACCCGAACATCCCGCACCTTGCGTCTGACCTTGTGAACGGATCATTCATTCACGAGGTTCAGCCCATGTCCCGTCCTCTGCTCTTCCCGCGTCCTGCTGCCCAAGGCTTTGCCGTCACCCTGGTGGTGGCGCTGGCCGGGTGTGGGCTGTCTTCGTCCCCTGAGTTGGCCAAACCGGCCGAGCCCGTTGCCGAGCTGCAACGCGCGTCGCCCCAGGGCGCCTTGGTCAAGCGCATGGCAATGCCCGCGCCAATGCGCATGCAGGAATCAGCGGCGATGGATTACCGCAGCGAACCCCGCGAGCAATACGCCAACCTGCCGGACAACCCGGTGCATCGCGTGGCCGAGACGCCGGTGTCCACCTTCAGTGTGGATGTCGACACAGGCAGCTACGCCAACGTGAGACGCTTCCTCAACCAAGGCAGCCTGCCGCCCGAAGGCGCTGTGCGACTGGAGGAAATGGTCAACTACTTCCCCTACAACTACGCCTTGCCCACTGACGGTTCACCGTTTGGCGTGACCACCGAAGTCGCCGCCACGCCGTGGAACCCGCATACCCAACTGTTGCGCATCGGCCTCAAGGCGTCCGACCGCGCTGTGGCGGACCTGGCGCCGGCCAACCTGGTGTTCCTGGTGGATGTGTCCGGCTCCATGGATCGCCGCGAAGGCTTGCCGCTGGTGCAAAGCACCCTGAAATTGCTCGTGGACCAGTTGCGTGATCAGGACCGCGTTGCCTTGGTGGTCTACGCCGGTGAGTCCCGCGTAGTGCTCAAGCCCACATCGGGGCGCGACAAGGCCAGGATCCGCAATGCCATCGATCAACTCACCGCCGGCGGGTCCACGGCAGGCGCATCCGGTATCGAACTGGCCTACCAGATGGCCCGCGAAGGCTTTATCGACAAGGGCATCAACCGCATCCTGCTGGCCACCGACGGTGACTTCAATGTGGGCGTCAGTGACTTCGACAGCCTCAAGCAAATGGCCGTCGAGCAGCGTAAAAGCGGGGTGTCCCTGACCACCCTCGGCTTCGGTGTGGATAACTACAACGAACACCTGATGGAACAACTGGCGGATGCCGGCGATGGCAATTACGCCTATATCGACAACCTGCGCGAAGCCCGCAAGGTGCTGGTGGACCAGCTCAGTTCAACCCTGGCGGTGGTCGCGCGGGATGTGAAAGTGCAGGTGGAATTCAACCCGGCACAGGTCAGCGAGTATCGACTGCTGGGCTATGAAAATCGCGCCCTCAAGCGTGAGGATTTCAACAACGACAAAGTCGATGCCGGTGAGATCGGCGCAGGGCATACCGTGACCGCGCTGTATGAAATTGTGCCGAAGGGCCAGAAGGGCTGGTTGGAGCCATTGCGCTACGCCACTGCGCTTGCGGCCGGAGGTAAATCCGATGAACTGGCGATGCTGCGCGTGCGCTACAAGCCCGCCACGGGCGGTGACAGCCGCTTGATCGAACGGCCCATCCGCCACGAAACCACCCAGGCCAGCGACGACCTGCGCTTCTCGGCGGCGGTGGCCGCCTTCGCCCAACAGCTCAAGGGCGATGGCCGCTACACTGGCAGCATGAGTTTGAAGGACACCGCCGCACTGGCCCGCTCGGCCCGGGGCGATGACCCGTTCGGCCTGCGCAACGAGTTCGTGCAACTGGTGGAACTGGCCCAAAGCCTGAAACCTTGATCTCAAACAGGACACTGATCAAATGTGGGAGGGGGCTTGCCCCCGATGGCAGTGGGCCAGTCAATACATCTGTTACTGATACACCGCTATCGGGAGCAAGCCCCCTCCCACACTTGAACAGCGTTAAATTTATAAAAGGAGTTCGCCCCCTGCATGGCTGTTCCAGATGACCCACCCAGCGACGAATCGCTGCTGGCCCGTTACCGCACCGGTGACGCCGCCGCGTTCGAAGCCTTGTACGCGCGGCATCGCCAAGGCCTCTACCGCTTCCTCGTGTCCCTGAGCAACAAGGCCGAACTGGCCGAGGAAATCTACCAGGACACCTGGCTCAGCCTGATCCGCAGCAGCACCCAGCCACAAGGCCGGGCGAGTTTTCGTACATGGCTGTTCCAGATCGCCCGCAACCGCCTGATAGACCACTGGCGCAAGCACGGCATCCACAACCCGCTGCACGACAGCTACGATGAGCAACTGCACGCCCAGGCCGACGACAGCGCCGGCCCCGAGCAACAGCTGAGCCTGAGCCGCGACCAGGCGCGCCTCGACGCCGCCCTGCAAGGCTTGCCCGAAGACCAGCGCGAAGTCTTCCTGCTGCGCCTGCACGGCGACCTCGACGTGCCGCAAATCGCCGCCCTCACCCAAGCCCCGCTGGAAACCGTCAAAAGCCGCCTGCGTTACGCCCAGCAGAAACTGCGCCGCCTGCTGGCCGAGGAGATACTTGCATGACCGACTCCCGACATACGCCCGACACCGACGACGTGCTGCTCCAGCATTACCGTCAACACAGCACCGGCGAGCCGCCCGCGTCCCTCGACGCCTTCATCCTCAACACCGCCCGCCGCGAAGCCCCGGCACCGCAACCGAGCCTGTGGCAACGCTGGCTGCACGCCTGCCAACGCCCGCGCTGGCAAATGGCATTCGCCACCGTGGCCGGCTTGGCGCTGATGATCGGCGTGGTCACGCGCTCGCCCGTGCCGCAACCTGAAATCTCCACGGCGACCTTCTCCGCCATACACGAGGAAACCGCCCGCCCGGCACCGCAAGCGTTGTCCGCACCGGCGCCGATGGCGCGCATCGCCGCCGCGCCCAAGGCTGAACGTGCGCCGGTTCAGGCTGAGATGGCAGGTGCGTTGGCAGATGAATCGAGCGCCAGACTCAGCAAGCGCGCACCGTCAGCGTTGCCGTCGCTGGAACAAGAGTTACAGGCGATCGTGCGCTTGCGTGAAGCGGGTGAAAGCAAAGCCGCGGATGAAAAATTGCTGGCGTTGCACGCGCGCTTCCCCGAGGAAGACCTGCCCGCACGGCTGGAGGCGCTGCGCAAGCACTGACCAAGAAAGAATGGGCCACCGGTAATCTGTGGTGAGCGGGCTTGCCCCGCGCTGGGCTGCGAAGCAGACCCAAAACCAGGCGCTGCGGTTTACCTGACAGAACACAGGGAGCCTGATTGGGGCTGCTGCGCAGCCCAGCGCGGGGCAAGCCCGCTCACCACAGCAAGCCCGCTCACCACAATAAGCCTGCTCACCACAACAAGCAGGCAGGCCATAAAACCGCATTACGCCGCCTTGCGCAGGCTCACCCAATAACGGGTTCGAGCTTGCACCTCCAGCCCCAGGGTCGAGGCTAGCAAGTTGAGGATGCGGTCGGTGTCATCCAGGCGAAAACTGCCGGTCACACGCAGCGTTTCCAGGCTGGGATCCCAGCGCAATACGCCCGGACGATAGCGTTCCAGCTCGCGCAGAAAATCCCCCAGCAACTGGTTCTGTGCGGTCAACACGCCATCGCGCCAGCCTAATTGCAGCACATCGAAGGGCACTGAGGCGCCAAGCCCGGCGGCTTTCAACGGCGCTTGCTGCCCCCCCTGCAATGTCGCCAGGTTTGCGCGCAAATCACGCACCTGCACCGTGCCCTTGAGCACCGACACCAGGCAGCCGGAAGGCAGTTGCCGCACGCACACCTCGGCCTGGCTGACGAGCAATTGGCCGTAGCGGGTTTGCACCGTCATCGCCGCCGTGCCCGGAACGTTCAGCGCCAGCTCACCGTCGACCAGGGTGATGCGCCGTTGTGCCAGGTCCACGTCTACGGCTGTAGCGGTATTGAGTTGCAGGCTGCCCCCCTCGGCCAACGGCAGGCGTTTGCGTTCGCCGGTAGCGGTGTGCAAATCGGCACGCCAGGCGTCGATGGGCAACTGGCGGCTGATCAGCCAGGCCGCCGGCACCAGCGCCGCCACCCCCAGGGCGCGCTTGAGCACGGCACGTCGCCCCGGTTGCGGGCGGTCGAGGCTGGCCATGGCGAGCGCCTGGGGCAAATCGCTGAAACACTGGCGCAGGGTTTGGGCTCTTTGCCAGGTCTGTTCATGCTGGGGATGGCTGTCGCGCCAGTGCTGCAAGGCGGCGTGATCGCGCTCGGTCGCCGCGCCGGATTCGAGCAGCGCCAGCCACTGGGCGGCGGCGCGCGCGACGTCGCGGCTCACAGCTCCACCAGCAAACAATGCTCGTAGGCCTGGGCCATGTAACGCTTCACCGTACGTTCGGACACGTCAAGGCGCTCGGCAATCTCGCGGTAACCCAGGCCCTCCAGCTGGCTCCATAGAAATGCACGGCGCACCAGCACGGGCAAGCCGTCGAGCAATTCATCCAGGGCTTGCAGGGTTTCCAGCACCAGCCAGCGCTGTTCGGGCGACGGCACACAGGTGTCGGGCAAGCTGGCCAGGGCATTCAGATACGCCTGTTCGAGGCTGCGGCGCTGATGAAAATTCACCAGCAGGCGCTTGCCCACCGTTACCAGGTACGCCCGGGGTTCCTGCATCTGTGCAATCGGCTGCGCACTGGCAAGCACTCGCAGGAACGTATCCTGGCTCAGGTCGGCCGCATCCCAGGCATTGCCCAAGCGCCGCCGCAGCCAGCTTTCCAGCCAACTGCGATGGTCACGGTACAAGCTCGATAGCGTCAGTTCAGGAGCGTGCGTGGGGACAACAGCATCATTCATGGCAACAACCTGCACGGCGCGATTGAGTCTCAAATGAGATTCATTCTATTTAATATCGTGCCGGGACACCATGATCTTTTCAACTTCGCGTTTATACCGACGCCTCGGCATCAAACACCCGCCCACGCCCCACGACACTGCCAGGCGCCAGCACCGCATCAGCGCCGATCCGGCATTGATCCCCCAGCAACGCGCCAAACGGGTCGCAGCCGCTCGGTGAGTCGAATCAAGGTCGAGCCCTTAAGTGGTCAGAGACATTCAAGAAACCGGCATCGCCATGGCTCATTGCCCGGTACATCTGACAAGATACCCGGCATTGGATGTTACTGCCTTGATGACAGGAGTTGCCCCGCATGACCGTCGCATCGTTGATGTTTGCTACAAGCTTCCCTATTGCCTTCACAGACCACTTGGTCAGTAACGAGAAGGGATCGCCAACCCCGCCTGTTACCCCCGTTAGTGGCTTGGAAACCCGCATAGGCTCCACTGGGGATATTCCTGTAGGCCTGGGCCTGAAGCTCTGGGAGTCGCCGGCGAACATCTACCTGATGTATGCCGGAAATATCGAAGATGCTCGAAAAATCCTTGATATGGTCGAACTGGCTATCCAGCAAGAGGACTACTCTCGGGATATCAACCAGAGAATCAAATGTGCAATCAAACAAGCGGGCTTGGCCGCCAGCTTTATCATTGTTTACTTGAGCCGACGCAGGCGCGTCAGTTTTTGCGCCAGCGAACAGGCCAAGCACTACCTGGGGAGCCACTTTCGCCGCGTAGTCATGATTGGCAGCGGCAAGGAGCCACTGGTACGCATGATCAACAAGGTCTCTGGTTACTTGAAAAGCCCGCTGCCAAGCATCAAAAAGGCCCCTCTCGAGCACATAGTTAGAGCAATCAACAATGCGCTCTCGGTGGTTGCGCAATCCACGCGCGATTACATGAACGGCGATAGATCCTTGTTTGCTGCCCACTCAACTGGCGGAGTTTTTACGATTTCCTACTTCCTCGGCCTCTATTGGCTCGATGAACAACCGCCGGCCTACCTGGAAAACAGCCTGTGCCAGATATTCACCGAATGTGAAGGTGAACAGGTTTACCTCACTCGCTTGATCATCACGCGTCGCCAGCACAAATCCCAGCATATGGATGTGTATGTCTTCGAAGGCAAGCACCCCCTGGTATTAGGCGAAAAAGTGCTGGAACTCCCGCTGCAACAGTTCAGCCACACACAAATCGCAAATTTTCGCAGGCATTCCTCCATCGGCCCGATGAGTGCGCTCTCCGAAGACTTTCCCCTCTTCCAAGTCATTACCTATGCGACTGCGCAAGTAACCGGTGGACGGCTGGAGACTCAAAATGTCGATTTCAACGGGGAATTGGCAATAACGCTGAGCAATGGCAAAAACACCCTCAGATTGGAGCAGCACCGCGACATCGTGGCGAAACTCTGGAAAAGATGCGGTAAACATGATGACCTTGGCTGAGCTCATGCATCAGGCCTTTCAGGCCCTCGCCTCTCACAGACCGCGCTTGCGCAACCACTGCAAAAAGCCCTTTTTCACCGGCACCACCGGCGCTTCCTGGGTCAGGACCTGGGCGGCGTGCAGGCGGAAATCCAGCAGCGCCTTCATCGCCTCGCCGATGTCGTGACGCGCGTCCAGGCACGGTTTCAAGTATTCATTCTCGATGCGGTACAGCGTGCAGAAGGTCTTGGCGGAAAAGTCCGCCAGCGCAGCCTGGTCGGACAGGATCCCGGCCTCGCCAATCACTTCTCCCGGCCCCATGCGCCCGGCTTCGAATACATGGCCGCCCTTGGTCAACATCACCGAAACCACGCCGGACTCGACGATAAACAAATGATCGCTGACTTCCCCCGCCGGCAGGATCATCTCGCCAGCGCGGTAGGTGTGCAGGGTCATGTTCTGGCTGAAGGTATCTTTCTCTTCCTGGCGCAGGGTGGAGAAAATCGACGAACGCTCCAGCAACGCCCGCGCGGCGGACATGGCCGGTGGCGCGCTGCTCTCGGTGGCGGACAGCACGCCCACGCCCGCCGCTTGCAGGTGCCGGAACGCCAGGTCATAGAGCTGGTTGCGCACCTCGCGCTTAAGGGCCATGGCTGGCACGAAGCCGCTGATTTCATACTCCACGCCGCCACTGGTGGAGGTCTTGAACGCCACGCTCGGCGCCGGCTTGGCCAACAGGGGCCGGCACCCCTGCATCGCACGCTCCAGTGCCTCGATCACGGTTTGCGGACGTGCATGGGGGCTGACCTGCAGGCTGACCGCCAGGCCGAACATATCCGCCGGGCGCGAAAAGTTGATGATCTTGGCCTTGGCCGCCAGGGAGTTGGGAATCACCGCCAGGCTGCCCTGGGAGGTTTGCAGGCGCGTGGCGCGCCAGTCGATGTCGGTGACCCGCCCTTCGGTGCCGTCGATGGAGATCCAGTCATCGATCTGATAAGGCTTGGTGGTGTTGAGCACAATCCCGGAAAACACATCGCTGAGGGTACTTTGCAACGCCAGGCCGACGATGATCGCCACCGCACCGGAGGTGGCCAGCACGCCCTTGACCGGCAGGTCGAGCACGTAGGCCATGGCGGCGATGATCGCGATGAGGAAAATCACCGCGCCCATCAAGTCCTGCAACAACCGCCCGGTGTGGCCCACCCGCTGCATCATCACCGCGCCCAGCAACACCGTCAGCGTGCGCGCCGCAAACAGCCACCAGCCGATCTGCAGGGCCGTGGCGGCCAGGTGCAAGGCGGTACTATCGGCATAGGGCGCAAGTTGCATGGGGTTCATGCCGTCGTTGAACAGCACGGCACTGAACACGGCAAAAATCGCCAGTCGCGCAGCCAGCTTCCAATTGGCCAGGTCGGCAGAGATCAGGCGCCACACGGCGATGTCGATAAAGATCAGCGCCACGGCGCACAGCATCGGGTGATCAGTGATAAATGAGGGCATCCAGGCGACTCCAGGGCGAATGACGGGAAGATCGCATGAAATAGAGGTTGCGGGTATAGCGCAGAAAAAATATTCGGGCAATGGCACAGTGATTCGAAAACCACAGACAGGAGAGTTTTAACTGAGGGGGTATTAGCATATACAACTTCCTTCAGATAATTCTGAAGAAGCGTCTAAACACATTACAAACATCACGAACAATTCAAACCACTCAGTCTAAACACGCTCACGATCCAAGACCACAAGAAATGTACTACATGTCTTTGGGACGTGATTGCTTTGAAAATAACAAAATTTAGTACGAGGCTGTAAGCGAAAGCCAATAGGAAATTAATCATGACCATAGCAAAAGACGTTTCAATTATTGGGGCGGGCCATATGGGGTATGCAATCGCTACCGGTTTAATACAATCATCTCCAAACATATCGATAGCAGCTATTGACCTTAATCATGTCCACGACAAAGAAATGGAAGATATGGGCATCCATGTAATAAACAGCTTACCAGAGCACTCAGCTTCGAAAGTCATGATTCTGGCCATCCCACCCCAAGCATTTATAAAATTCGCAGAAATCAATTCGCAGATTAAGCATCATGCCGGAATAACAGTTTCAGTCATGGCAGGAATCAATCTATCTGATCTCGTAGGCCATCTTAAAACCTCCCAAGTCTGCCGAGCCATTCCAAATCTTTCTTGCGCTGTCAACGAAGGCATGAGTGTATTAATGTACGCACCCCGAACTACGCAGAAAAACAGGCGAGTCGTTAACGAACTATTCTCGAAACTCGGTAGTTTTCTCATCGTGGAAGAGGAAAATCTCATTGACGATGCCACAGCGTTGGTAGGCGGAGGCCCCGCCTACGTTTCTTACTTTGCACAAGCTCTTATTGAGTACGCTTTGATGGCAGGCTTCGACAAACCTGACGCTTATTCCATGGTTGCGCAAACTCTGCGAGGATCCTCAGCGCTTCTGGAGTCGTATAAAGAGTCGCCAGCAAAAATGTGTGAAAACGTCATGACGCCAAATGGAACAACAGAAAAAGCCATAAGTTTTTTCAAGGAGAAAAAGGTACAAGCAATCATTATGGACGGGCTGAAATACGCCTGTGCACGCTCAAGAGAACTTGGACGGAGACCTTAGGTATGCTGGGATTAATTGATCATGGCTCGACAGGTAATTTTCACGTTGAAAATAACTGCAAGAAATGTCTTGATGAGCCCTATAAAATTTATTTTGGCTTAGGGCAAAGCGTGAGCCTGACTCAGGCTCCTGACGTCTTTAAAGTGAGCCGTGCAGGCATAAGACTAGGAAATTACCTAGTACAATCATTAAATCCAAAAAACCTCAATAGCAGTTTTTTGGATATTGGCACAGGAAGTGGAGTCCTTGCGCTATTGATGCGCAAGCTCGGTGGCAATGATATTACAGCTACAGATATCTGCGAAAAATCCATTACACAGGCAAAAATCAACGAACATCTCAACTTCAAACAACCGACCATTTCCTTTTTTGTGAGTGATTTATTTGATGGTCTTTCGGAACAACGATTCCAAACTATCGTTTTTAATCCTCCTGGTTGGCGAACACCCTCTCGATCACTGATTCAGCGATTGGAAACCCAAGGCCGGACAGGCCAGTTGCCCATACACAGTATGTTCTACGGTGATGAGGTTATAAGCCGCTTTCTTGATGAGTTACCAAAATATCTTAACCCCACAGGGGTAGCAATTGTCGGGTTAAACTCGCTGGTAGGAATACGCGATATTTTGGAAAGGTACAACCAAAAATATAGCAACGCCCCTCCATTAACCTATAAATTAATTGAGCGACACACGCTCCCACTTATTCATTATTCAACGCACTGGAAAGCACTAGAGAAACACTTAAAATTAGAGTTTGAAAAGTGGCAGGCTTTAGATTTAGCCACATACTCCACCGATAAAAATGGCGATATTTACTGGTCATATGAAATTATCGAATTTTCTCATCACCAGAAATAACCGATCATGAACGCATATAAAACATCTAGATCAACGCACGCGCTTTCCATATTTCTATGTGGACTGGCAAACTTTCTTCTGGGGATCTCATCTCTTTACTGGAGAGGGCTCAGCGATATTTCGCCCATAACATTGATCGCCTATCGAATCACACTATCCGCTGCCATCCTCACTCTTTTCGTCGGTTTGTTTCGTCAAAAAAGAAACATAAAAAAACTCACTATAAAATTAGTTTTTCTACATTGCATTGCTTCGTTACTCATCGCAGTAAATTGGGGATCTTTCATCTGGGCCTCCATTCACGGGCTTTTTTTAGAAAGTGGCCTTGGCTACCTGTTAGCTCCTTTCTTTTCTATTGCCTTAGGGATAACACTTTACCACGAGTCAATCACTTTTAAAAAGGCCCTCTCCGTACTAATCGCACTCAGCCTTATAATCGCGCTAATCATATCCTCCAACAACCTAAACCATTTGACTTACATTACAATCTCTACAACATGGGGGCTTTACACCTACATCAAAAAACTCACCCCCTTAGACATGGTAAGCGGACTGCTTGTAGAAACCATATTCTTAACTGCATGCCTAACAATAGCTACTCTAGCATTCAGCCTTCCAGTTATGTATCCCAGCGATTTTTTCACCCACTCAAACAAGCTAATCTGGCTGGCGGGCGGAGTATCCATAGCTCCTTTATTAATGCTGTCTTACTCAACAGGAAAAATACCGCTATCCCTAACTGGCCTCCTACAATTCATACTGCCCGCCACGCTTATTTTAGTTTCAATACTCACACACACTTAAAAGACATCAGACACACCACCAGAATAACCACTTATAATAATTAGCATTTTAATCGCCCTCACAACTTACAACACTACAAGCACCCAAAATTCTAAAAACAGGACTCACAAATGAACAGAAGCTATGACGTTATCGTTATCGGCCTGGGGATTATGGGGGCCGCTGCGTTGTGGAGAGTCGCATCAAAATGCACCCGATCATTAGGAATCGATGCATCCGGCCCCAGCCATTGCCACGGATCCTCCCATGGAGCGTCGAGGATATTTCGCCGGGCGTACTGGGAGGGCGAAAAATATCTTCAACTACTTAATCACGCTGATTTGCTGTGGAAAGAACTGGAGCAAGTAACTCAAAGACACCTGCTGTTTCGCACGGGAGGAGTTTTCATCGGAGATAAATCCAGCCGTATAGTGTCCGGAAGCATTGAAACCGCGAAAAAGGGAAAAATTGAGCACGAGGTATGGATCGCTTCAGATGCTAGAAAGCATTTGCCAGCATTCAACATACAGGATGAGATGGCAGTTGTTTACGAGCCTGGTGCATATGCAATTTCGGCCAGCGAGGCGAGACTGGCAATGCTGAACGATGCCGTTCTAAATGGCGCTTTCACTGAATTCGGCAACCATGTCGTAAAACTCGAAAAACATGGCACTGGCGTGCGTGTAACGACCAAAAGTGGATGTATTTATTTTGCTGGCTCGGTAATAGTCACAACAGGACCGTGGATCACTACCAACCTTATGCCGGAGCTCACTAGGTTCCTAGAACCACGTCGAGTACCAATTTATTGGTTCAAACCAAAAGCAGGCTGCGAAACTCCATTTTCTCAAGAACAATTTCCCACTTTTCTTTACGAGAGGCAGGATGGCGGACTTCTCTACGGCGTTCCCTCAATAGTCAGTACTGAACCCGACGTAAAAATCGGCTTTCACAATAGGCAGCAAAGTCCCTCGCTCCCCGGCTGGGAAAATGTTCCCGTACAACATAGATATATAACGGAAATCCCCCCAATCATAGAGTCCATATTCCCTAAACTTGAAGGCATCCCGACACAAGCAAAGAACTGTTTCTATACAATGAGTCGCGATGAATCTTTTTTGATAGGACAATCTAAAGCACTGGAGTCAACCTATTTCGCTTCTGCGTGCTCAGGACACGGATTTAAATTTGCGCCGGCTATTGGGGATGCCTTGGCTAATATGGCCATTGGTCAACAAGCAAGCTTTTCGCTGTCAGCTTTTTCAGTCGATCGATTTAACTGAACGTCGCCTAATCTTTAAAGATTAGGGCATCCAGGCGACTCCAGGGCGAATGACGGGAAGATCGCATGAAATGCCGTTCCAGGGTATAGCGAAAAAAAGTGGGAGGAGGCTTGCCTCCGATAGTTGAATGTCAGGTTGAACCTCGTACCCGATCCACCGCCATCGGGGCATGCCCCTCCCACATTGGCCTTGTGGCCGACCTTAATCCTGCATCTGCCCGAAACGACCCGATTGGAAATCCGCAAACGCCTGGTGAATCTCCTGCTCGGTATTCATCACAAACGGTCCATGCCCAACGATAGGCTCGTCAATCGGTTCGCCGCTGAGCAGCAGGACCTTGGCGTCGTCGTTGGCCTCCAGGGTGAGTTGGCGGCCGTCGCGTTCAAATAACGCCAGTTGGCCTTGGCGTGCGACTTCTTCGCCATTGACCAGCACCGTGCCGCGCAGGATCACCAGGGCGGTGTTGCGTCCGGCGTGCAGGTCGAGGGTGACGGGCTTGCCGGCGTTGAGGCGCAGGTCCCACACATCGATCGGCGTGAAGGTACGCGCCGGGCCCTGGGTGCCGGCGAATTCACCGGCGATCAGGCGCAGGTGGCCGGCGTCGTTGGCCAGGGGCAGCAAGGGGATATCGCCGTCGACGATGGTCTGGTAGCCCGCGTCGGCCATTTTGTCCTTGGCGGGCAGGTTGACCCACAGTTGCACCATCTCCAACGCACCGCCGCTGCGGGCGAAGGCGGCGGAGTGGAATTCCTCGTGGAGGATGCCCTTGGCGGCGGTCATCCATTGCACATCGCCCGGGCCGATTTTGCCGCCGGCGCCGGTGGAGTCGCGGTGTTCGACTTCGCCATCGTAGACGATGGTCACGGTTTCAAAACCGCGATGGGGGTGCTGGCCGACGCCGCGACGCTGGTCTGTCGGGGTGAAATCGGCCGGCCCGGCGTGGTCCAGGAGCAGGAAGGGGCTGATGTGCTTGCCCATCGAGTCGTAGGAAAACAGCGTACGCACGGGGAAGCCGTCGCCGACCCAATGGGCGCGGGGGCTGGTGTAGATGCCGATGAGTTTTTTCATGGTAGTCCTCCAAAGTGCATACACCTTAAAACTCGCAGCAATTCGGCGCTAGACGGTAAAAACAACCTTGAGCGTCCTACCCGCAGGACGATCTACGGCTGCACCCTCACAAAAACAGCGTTAATGATAATGACTCGTAGTAATATCCGCCCTCTCCCGCTCAACCCTCGAGGGCTGCAATGCCGTTTGCCCCTGCGCCTGTCGCACCGCGCGTACTGGTGGTGGATGACCACCGCAAGATTCGTGAACCACTGGCCACGTACCTGCGACGTCACACCTTTGAGGTGCGCACCGCTGAAGACGCGGCCGGCATGTGGCAATTGCTCAAGACCCAGGCGTTCGATGTGGTGGTGCTCGACGTGCTGCTGCCGGATGGCGATGGCTTTGAGTTGTGCAACCAGTTGCATCGGCGCAGCAACACGCCGGTGATCCTGCTGACCGCCCGCGACACTGCCGCCGACCGCATACGCGGCCTGGACCTGGGTGCCGACGATTACGTCACCAAGCCCTTCGAGCCCCGGGAGCTGGTGGCGCGTATCAACAGCGTGCTGCGCCGTCAGGGCCGCGCCACCGGCCCCATCGCGCCCGGCGCTGGCGCACGGGCCTATGAGTTTGCCGGCTGGCACTTCAGCGTGACCAGCGCCACCTTGCGCCGCGACGGCAGCCCGGCCATCCAGCTCAGCACTGCCGAAAGCCGGCTGTTGCAAGTGTTCCTCGCCCACCCCAACACCCTGCTGCCCCGCGAACGCCTGATCGACCTCACCGCCGCCGCCGACAGCGATGTCAGCGACCGCGCCATCGACCGGCAAGTCAGCCGCCTGCGCCGCAAGCTGGCCCAGGGCGATGCCACCCCGGAACTGTTACGCACCATCTGGGGCGGCGGCTATCTATTGGCGTCCGAGGTCAGCGAATGCACACCTTGAGCCGGCTGTGGCCGCGCACCCTGGCACGGCAGTTGAGCCTGTTGTTGTTGCTGGCACTGCTGGCGTCGAACGCCATTGCGATGTTGTTTTTGCAACGCACCGGCAGCCTGATCCACCCGCTGTCGCGCAGTTTCAGCCTGGAACGCCTGGGGATTGCCCATCACACGGCAATCGACCTGACCCCAAGTGAAACCGCGCACCTGCTGGCCGGCATGAGCACCGACGACACGCGCTTCTGGATCGGCCCCACGCCGGAGGTGGCGCCGTTTGCGCAACGCCCGGAAGAACAACGCCTGGCCAACGAGCTGCGGCGCCAATTACAGCTGGATAACGCCGCCGCCATCGGCATGCAGTTGGAACGCATCAGCGGCGCCGACGCCCGTACCCATGTGTTCAGCCCCGCCGGGTGGGCGCCGTTGCGCCTGCGCAGCAGCGTGCCGCTGCCCAACGGTACCTACCTGAATGCCGTGCAATACCCCGCCGGCGCCTATGAATGGGGCCGCGTCCTGGCCTACAGCCTCCCGGTGACGACCCTGCCGGTGCTGCTGATCGTGATGTTTTTCATTGCCCGCGTGGTGCGCCCGATCAAGACCCTGGCCCAAGCCACCGAGCGCGTCAGCCGCGGTGAATGGATCGCCCCGCTGGCGGAAACCGGCCCACAGGAAGCCCGCGACCTCACTGCCGCCTTCAACACCATGCAGGTCAACCTCGCCCGGCATGTCGAAGGCCGCACGCGGATGCTCGCAGCAGTCAGCCATGACTTGAATACGCCGATCACCGAACTGCGCCTGCAAGTGGAGTTGCTGGAGCCCGGCGCAGCCCGCAATGACATGCTCGAAAGCCTCGGGGAACTGAGTGCAATGGTGCGTGAAACCCTGGATTTCGTGCGCGATGACGCGGTGCAGGAAGCTACCACCACGCTGTCGTTGAGCGACTTGCTGGATGACCTGGCCAAGCGTTACCAACGCCTGCAACAGCCCGTCACCTGGGCCGGCGCACCCGCGTTGCTGCTGACCTGCCGCCCGCTGGCGCTCAAGCGCGCACTGACCAACCTGATCGACAACGCCCTGCGCCACGCCGGCGATGCCGACCTGAGCTTGGTGCGCGAGGACAACGGTTGGCTGCGCATCGAGATTCTCGACCACGGCCAAGGCTTGCCCGAAGCGTGGTTGAGCAAAGTCTTCGAGCCCTTCGTACAACGGGGTGTCAGTGACGGCGGCGTGGGGCTGGGCCTGGCGATCGCACGCTCGTGCATCCAGGCCCATGGCGGTGAGCTGGTGCTGGAGAATCGCCCACCGGCCGGCCTGTGCGCGGTGGTGCGATTGCCCACCGCGCTCTAGAAGTTGAGCGTGGCGCCCATCCACAGGGTGCGGCCGTAATTCACCGTGCCGTAGGTTTCATCGTCCAGGCGCTTGTCGGTGAGGTTGTTCAGGGAGGCGTTGAGGGTCAACGAATCGCTCACGTCGTAGGAGCCGCCCAGGTCAGCGGTGGTGTAGCCCGGCGCCGGTTCGTCGGTGGTGATGGTGTTGCCGGTTTCCTCGCCGTAGTAGCTCAGCGAAGCCCAGGCCTGGGTGCGGTCGTTAATGGTCCATTCCGTGCGCACATTGGCTTTTTGCTCAGGGGTGAGGGCCAGGGGCGCACCTTTGTTGGCACCGCTTTTCTGCTCGGAGTCGGTGTAGGTGTAGTTGGCCTTGAGCAACACGCTGGGGTTGATGTCCCATTGGCCGTTGAGCTCAACGCCCTGGATGATCGCCTTGTCGACGTTGACCCGCTCCATGATGGTGTAGCCGTTCCAGCGTCGGTCGGTGGTGACGGTGGAGAGCTTGTCCTGGAAGTCGTTGTAGAACAGCGTCACGCCGCCGGACAGGTTGTCGCGGTTGCTCCACAGTGCCGAGACTTCATAGTTGGTGCTGGTTTCGGGCTTGAGGTCCGGGTTGCCGAACATCACGAAGCGGTTGCGGCGCAGGTAGGCGTAATCCTCGACGACCGCACGCAGCTCGGGGGCCTTAAAGCCACGTGCAACACCGCCCTTGAACGTCCACTGCTCGGTGGCGCGCCACACCCCGTAGACCCGTGGGCTGAGGTGGGCGCCGTACTCTTCGTGCTCATCCAGGCGCAGGCCGGTGGTCAGCGCGAAGCTGTCGGTCATCGACCACTCGTTTTCCGCGAACAGGGCTTTTTGCACCACCGAGAATTTATAGTCGACGCGGTCACCGAGGCCCTGGTTCCAGTCGGTCAGCTCGCTTTTATTCCATTGCACGCCCACGGTGCTGACGTTGTGGGCGGTGGGCACCACCAGCTTGGCGTCAAACACGCTGTTCTTGATCTCGGGTTTACGCCCGTAGATGTCAGTCTGCGCCGGTGTCGCCTTGCCTTCACGGCTGGAGGTTTCCTGGGACAAGGCAATGTCCGAGGTGGCCCAGCCCCAGCGGCCCTGATGGGACAGCGACCAGTGATCGCGGTTGTTTTCCTGTTCGCGGGTGGCCCAGTTGGCGCTCATGCCGTCGCCATTCTTCAAGCGCGTGGCGCCGGCTTCCAGCAGGATGTCGTGGTCGATAGTGGGGGTGAAGGCCAGGCGCGCGGTGAGGTCGCGGTGGTCAGCCTTGCTGAAGCCATTGGTCTGCTCGATGTCGTCATCGGCCTGGCGATCCAGGTAGCGGCCCCACACCTGCAAACCGAGGAAATCTTCCTTGAGCGGACCACTGAGGTAGAACTGGGTCTGGCGTGCATTACCCTGGTCGCTGTGCTGGCGCGCCGAATAGTCATACCCGATGGAGCCGCCCCAGGTCGGTGAGACTTTGCGCGTGATCACGTTGATCACCCCGCCGATGGCATCCGAGCCGTACAGCGAGGACATCGGCCCGCGCACCACTTCAATCCGCTCGATGGCCGCAGCGGGTGGCACGAAGCTCTGTTCATAGCCACTGTTGCCGTTGACCCGCGATTCCCGCGCGCTCTGACGCTTGCCGTCGACCATGATCAGGGTGTAGTCGGCCGGCATGCCCCGGATGGAGATGTCGGTTTCATTCGCACCGCCGTTGACGGTCACGCCTTCCACGTCTTTAACCGCGTCGCCGAGGTCGCGATAAGACTTGCGACGCAGCGCCTCGCCATCGATCACGGTGACCGAGGCCGGCGCGTCTTCCACGCTTTGCGCAAAACCGGATGCAGTCACCACTACATCATTGAGTTCCAGTGCAACAGGCTCATCGGCGTGGGCATGAAGGCTGGTTGCAACCAGCAGGGCCAGGGGCGAGAAACGAAAAGCAGGCAGCATGGGCGAAGACCTTCGGATTAGACTCAAAAGAGAATCGTAATCATCCAGCCCCGAATAACTTGGACAAAGTGTGACAGCTCAAGCCGCCGCGACCTCCGCGGTACGGCGCTCACGCAACAGATGGAAGGCCACGAAGGCCGTCACGGCAAAACACGCCTGGATCACGATCATCGGTGTGGCACTGCCGTCGCGCAGGTGGCTCAGTAACAGGCCACTGCAGGTCGCGCCGAACATCTGCGCAAAACCCATCAAGCCCGCCGCCAAACCGGCGCGGTGAGCGTTGGGCATGACCCCACCGGTCACAGACCCGGGTAATACCAGGCCACCGCCGAGGGTTGCCAGCGCAATGGGAATATCCAGGCCCAGCACCGACAAACCAAACAGCGCATAAATCACCAGTGCGGCAATCCCGCCCATGGCCACCAGCGTCACGCCCATCGCCACAATCCGTTGCGGCCCCAGGCGCTGGATGTTGCGCCGGGTGTAGGTGGAACCGATGATCAGCATCGACACGATCAGGCCGAAATTGATGCCGTACTCCAGGCTGCTCAAGCCCAGCAGATTGATATACACCGCCGAGGAACCGGCGATCACCGCGAACATGGCGCCATAGGTGCACGCCAGCGCCACGGCAAACGCGCGGTACGGGCGGCCCTTGAGCAGGTCCAGGTATTGCCCGCCGAGGGTGCGCCAGTGGCCGGCCTTGGGGTCGAGGAAGTGGTTGCTCTCGCGGAAGAACAGCAGCGCCAGCAGCAGCACCCCACTGCCAATCGCCAGTGCCAGCAGGATCGGTGCACGCCAGCCCAGCAGCTTGATCAGCAGGCCGCCGACCATCGGGGCGACGACGATGGCGTACAGCATGCCGATCATGGTCAGCGCCAGCGCCGGCCCCGCGTCGGCCTTCCACACGTCACGCACCACGGTGCGCGCCAGTACCAGCGCAGCGCAGGCGCCGAGGCCTTGCACGACGCGAGCGGCGATAAATTGCTGGATGTCATTGACCAGCAGCATCGACAAGGTCGCCAGCACATACAGCAACAGCCCGCCGAGCAGCACCGGACGGCGGCCGATGCGGTCCGACAGCGGGCCGAACAGCAGTTGCCCCAGGCCAAAGGCGGCGACAAACGCCGACAGTGCCATCAGCGCCGAACCCGGTGGCGCCAACAGGGCGTGCTCGATCAGACCCAAGCCTGGAATGATCAATTGGGTCGAGACTTCACCCAGCGCCGTCAAGGCCACCAGTAAAAACAACAAGCTTCGCGATGGGGCCGGGGCGTTTGACATGGGGATTATCCGGGGCTGGCTTTATTTATATTTCGACCATAATATGCGTAAAAAATTATGTCCATAATTTTTTACCCAATGGTCATCCCCGGAGCCCGACATGATCCCTCTCCCCTCGCGCCTTCTCACGCCCCTGGCCGTGTTGATCGTCCTCAGCGGCTGCAACAGCCAGGCCGACACCACCGCCCAAGCGCCGCAACCACGCCCGGTACTCGCCGCCAAGGTCGAAGCCGCCGGCACTCAGCAAAGCGCCTACACCGGCGTGGTGGCTGCGCGTACGGAAAGCGACCTGGGCTTCCGGGTCGGCGGCAAGGTCATCGAACGCAAGGTCGACCCCGGCCAGCACGTTTCCCGTGGCGACACCCTGCTGGTGCTCGACATCGGCGACTTCGAGCTGGCCCTGCGCTCGGCGAAAAACCGCGTCAACGCCGCCCAGGCCCAGCTGCGTCAGCGCCGTGACGATGAAAACCGCTACCAACGCCTGGCCAGTACCGGCGCGGTGTCACGGCAGATCTTCGACCAGTCGGCCACCAACCTGCGCGTGGCCGAGGCCGAGTTGGCCGCGGCGCAATCCGACGCCAGCCAGATCGAGAACCGCCGCACTTATTCGGTGCTCAAGGCCGATGGCGACGGCATCATCACCGACGTGCGGGTGGACCGCGGCCAAGTGGTCGCCGAAGGGCAAGTCGTCGCGCGCCTGGCCCATGACGGCGCCCGCGAAGCCATCGTCAACCTGCCGGAAAACCAGCGCGACCAGGCCGCGCAAAAAGCCCTGGCCTTCTCCTTCGGCGCCCCGGACCAGGCAGTGACGGCGACCTTGCGCGAACTGTCGGCCAGCGCCGATCCCACCACCCGCACCTACCGCGCCCGTTATGTGCTGCACGGTAACGTCGAGCGCTTCGCCCTCGGCTCGACCATCACCGTGCGCCTGCAAGGCAATGGCCACGCACAACAAACCCGCGTACCGATCGGCGCCTTACACGATGCAGGGCAAGGCATCGGGGTGTGGTTGATCGGCGCGGATGACAAGGTCAGCTTCGCCGCCGTCAAGGTCGCCAGCCTCGGCCAGGAAGACGCCCTGCTCGACAGCGGCGTGAACCCCGGCCAGGTCGTCGTCGCCCTCGGCGCGCACCTGTTGCACGGCGGCGATGCGGTGCGCCTGTTGCCCGCCCAGGTGCTGGCCCTCAACCGCAAACAGGACCAATGAGCATGCGCGGCATCAACCTCTCGGAACTGGCGGTCAAGCACCGCGCAGTCACGCTGTTTTTGATCATTGCGATCCTCGCCGCCGGGATCTTCTCGTTCGGCAAACTGGGACGCGCCGAAGACCCCTCGTTTACCGTCAAGGTCATGACCATTACCGCCGCCTGGCCCGGCGCCACTGCCCAGGAGATGCAGGAGCAGGTGGCCGACCGCCTGGAGAAGCGCCTGCAGGAACTGGACTACTACGACCGCGTCGAGACCATCGCCCAGCCGGGCTTTGTGTCGATGCGCATGACCTACAAGGAGTCCACGCGCCCCAGCGAAATCCAGGAGCTGTTCTACCAGACGCGCAAAAAACTCAGCGATGAAGCCGCGAGGCTGCCCAACGGGGTGATCGGGCCGTTCTTCAACGATGAATATTCCGATGTGTACTTCGCCCTGTACGCCCTGGAGGCCGAGCACCTGCCCCATCGGCAACAGGTGCAGATGGCCGAGGAATTGCGCCAGGGCCTGCTCAACCTGCCGGGGGTGAAGAAGGTCAATATCCTCGGCGAGCAGGCGCAGCGGATTTTTGTCGAGTTCTCCTATGAGCGCCTGGCGACCCTCGGGATCAAGCCGGAGCAGATCTTCGCCGCCCTCGCCGCACAGAACGCCGTGGCCCCGTCAGGCTTTGTCGAAACCGCAGGCGCGCGCGCCTATATCCGTATCGACGGTGCCTTCGACAGCCTGGCGCTGATCGAAAACGTGCCCCTGGAAGTCAACGGTCGCGTGCTGCGCATTGCCGATGTGGCCAGCGTCAGCCGCGGTTATGAAGACCCGCCGAGCTACCGCATCCGCCACCAGGGCGACCCGGCGCTGATGCTCGGCGTGATCATGGAAAAGCACTGGAACGGTCTGGAGCTGGACAAAAGCCTCAAGGCCGAGGAAGCCCGGATCCAGGCGGACCTGCCGTTGGGCGTGAACTTCGCCAAAGTCTCCGACCAGGCGAAAAACATCAGCCTGGCGGTGAATGAATTCATGCTCAAATTCTTCGTCGCCCTGGCGGTGGTGATGATCATCAGCCTGTTGGCCCTGGGCTTTCGCGTCGGCCTGGTGGTGGCGGCGGCGGTGCCGCTGACCTTGTCGGTGGTGTTTGTGATCATGCTGCTCACCGGGCGTGAGTTCGACCGCATTACCCTGGGCGCGCTGATCATTTCCCTGGGCCTGCTGGTGGATGACGCCATCATCGCCATTGAAATGATGGTGGTGAAACTGGAGGAAGGTTTTGACCGGATTCATGCGGCCACCTTCGCCTGGAGTTCCACGGCGGCGCCGATGCTCACCGGTACGCTGGTGACGATCATCGGTTTTCTGCCGGTGGGATTTGCACGGTCCGGTGCGGGGGAATACGCCGGCAATATCTTCTGGATCGTCGGCTTTGCGCTGATCTCGTCCTGGCTGGTGGCGGTGGTGTTCACGCCGTACCTGGGCGTGAAGTTGCTGCCGCAGATCAAACCGGTGCCCGGTGGCCACGACGCGATTTATGCCGGGCGCTATTACCAGAAGCTGCGTGATTTGGTCGAAGCCTGCGTACGCAGGCGTTGGCTGGTGACCGGGTTGGTGATCGCTGCCTTTGTACTGTGCGTACTGGGCATGGCCGTGGTGAAGAAACAATTCTTCCCCAACTCCGACCGTTCCGAGCTGATTCTTGAGGTGTATATGCCGCCCGGCAGTGCCTTCAAGAGCACCGAGGCGGTGGCGGCGCAGCTGGAAAAGGCGCTGCTGCAAGAGCCGCAAACCAGCATGGTCGACACCTATGTGGGCGGTGGTGCACCGCGTTTCTTCCTGTCGCTGAATCCCGAAATGCCGGACCCGGCGTTTGCCAAGCTGATCGTGCAGACGCCGGACTCTCACGCCCGCGACGCCTTGAAGCTGCGCATGCGTGAGCGAATTGCGGCCGGTGAGTTTCCGGCGGCGCGGGTGCGGGTCACCCAGTTGCTGTTCGGCCCGCCGGTGCCCTTCCCGGTGGTGTTCCGCGTGTCCGGCCCGAATGTGGAGGTGCTGCGCGGCGTGTCCGAGGACGTGCGCAAGGTCGTCGCCGCCAACACGCTGACCAAGGATGCCTTTCTCGATTGGGGCGAGCGCACCAGCGGTTATCGCCTGGTGCTGGATCAAGACCGCCTGCGCCTGCTGGGCTTTACCCCCAACGAGGTCAAATCCCAGCTCAACGCCTTGCTCAGCGGCAACCCGATCACCGAAGTGCGTGAGGGCAACCGCACCGTGTCCGTGGTCGCTCGCGCCCAGGGCAACCAGCGCGAGAACCTCGGTAACCTCAACAATATGACCCTGACCAACAGCGCCGGCACGTCGGTGCCCCTGGCCCAGGTCGGGCAGTTCCAGGCGGTGATGGAAGAACCGATCCTCAAGCGCCGCAACCGCGCAAGCACCGTGGAAGTGCGCGCCGACATCATCGACGGCGTGCAACCGCCCGACGTGGAAATGGCCGTGTACAAAGACCTGCAACCGCTGATCGCCCGGCTGCCGGCCGGTTACCGGATCGACATCGGCGGCCCGGTGGAAGAAAGCGCCAAGGCCAATGTGGCGCTGGCGGCGCTGTTCCCGATCATGATCCTGCTGACCCTCACGGTGATCATGTTCCAGGTGCGTTCCTTCGGCGTGATGTTCATGGTCTTCGCCACCGCGCCGCTGGGCTTGATTGGTGCGGTGCCGACCTTGCTGCTGTTCAACCAGCCGTTCGGGTTCAACGCGATCCTGGGCTTGATCGGGATCGGCGGGATCCTGATGCGCAACACGTTGATCTTTACCGACCAGATCCGCCAGAACCAGGAACATGGCATGGCGATCCACGCGGCGATTGTCGAGGCCACGGTGCGGCGCGCGCGGCCGGTGATATTGACCGCGCTGGCGGCGGCGCTGGCGTTTATTCCGCTGACGCTGTCGGTGTTCTGGTCGTCCCTGGCATTCGTGCTGATTGGCGGGGTGCTGGTGGGCACGGTGTTGACGCTGTTATTTCTGCCGGCGCTGTGCAGCCTGGTGCTGGGGCGGGAGAAGACAAAAATTGTCGAAACGCCCCACGTAAGCGCCGGATAAGCGCTACTCCCCTGCCCTGAAAACCGCTGCAAAGTCCCTCGCCTGAATACACAGTGCGAGGGATTGCAGATGGTGGTTTTCGTTAAGGCCCCGGTTGACGGGGCTGTTTCATGATCGAGGTGACCCGCCAAGCCATTGGCTACCTGGTGCTGGCCGCCATGGATTCAAAGACGCGGGACGTCGAATCCGTTCTCAGCGACTTCGGGCGCTGCCTCAATACCTACGAGACCTGGGCGGAAAGCTTCTTTAGCTTTTCGGCCCTGGATATCGAACAGGTCTTCAAGGTTGGGGATGACGTGGCGCTCGTCGCGCCGATCAACCGCGCCATCCTTCCCAGCAGCACGACCGCAACGTGCCAGGCAAACGGCACGTTGACCCTGGTGCATATGTTCCAGAGCGCTCGGTTCGTGCCCATTGGCAATACGCCCGTGATGGTGCAACGCATCGATCCAGAGGGCGGTCCCCTGGGCGAGCCGATCCACAGGACCATCGGCCCCAGCGGCATCCTCGAAATCACCGAGTGTGATCGCAACCAACAGTACCGGATCAGCTTCTACCCCAACGTCTCCAAAGACCATTTCAAGGCGCTGTATGCCTCTTATCAGTCGGTTATCGCCCCGCTGGACGGTTGGTTGCGCAGTGAATGGGAGACCACCTTCGAACCGTTGTGGAAGGGTTACTCCGAAGCCAGCTTCCCCAAGCGCTACCTCGCCCTGCATCAAGCCTATGCCCGCGGCTTCGGCGAAGCGCTTTATTCGCTCTGGGACACTGTCAAGCAGTTGTTTCAGTGGCTTGGCGATCCGTTGGCCTATGCCGAACAACTGCTGCATTACCTGTCAGCGGACGAACTTGAAAAGCTGCTGACCCTTGGCGTCGACGCCATCGCCAAAGGCTTGTTGGTGCTCAGCGATGAGCCGCTGCTGTTCATCCATCTGTCGGCAATGGTCAGCTGGATGCGCCTGTTGCCACCGCCCTATATGAACGAATTGCTCGGGGAAATCAGCGCCGACGTATTGATCAACTTGTTGCTGTGTCTCGCCACTGCCGGGATGGGGATGGCGGTTCGAATAAGTACCAACGTGCTGGGCGGCATCAAGTCTCAACGTGCGCGCCGATGGCTGGAGCGCATGGCGGGGCAGTTCGGAAAATCGCCCATGGATGAGCATGTCGAGCTCGCCAAACCGGTTCTGCTGGGTGGCCCTGAAACGTCGATCAAGACCATTCCGGTGGCGCCGTTGAAGGCTGGGGAGCATGTGGTTTCGAACCCCGTGCCGGCGGTTCGCAGGAAGACTCGGCAGACGGTGTTGGTCCGCCAGGAGCCTGTCGATGATGTGCCGGTTTCAGGGAGGAACCCGAACGGGGATGCGGCGGCTTCTTCGGATAAGACCGTCACCAACGGCTGCCCGGTGTCGATGGTTACCGGGGAGGAATTGCTCACCCTCACCGACGGCACGTTGGATGGGATCTTGCCGTTCGAGTGGACGCGGTTGTACCGCACCAGTGCGGTGGAAGTGGATGGCGGGTTGGGGTTTGGTTGGAGTCATTCGCTGGCGCATCGGCTTTCTGTTTCAGGCGATTCGGTGGTGTGGACGGACCATGAGAACCGCTCGATTGAGTTTCCACTGCCGACGGTTGCTCGACCTGCCATCACCAATAGCCTGGCCGAAGCCGCGATCTATCTGGGCGCGTCGCCGGATGAACTGGTGCTGGCCCAGGCATCACGGTTCTATCACTTTCGCGACGGGGTGTTGGTCTCCATCAGCGATGCGTATGACAACCGGCTGCGGATTTCTCGGGATTATTTGGGGCGGATTGAGCGGCTGGATAACGGCGTCGGGCGTTCGCTGTTCCTGCGCTATGCGTTCGGCCACATCGTGGCGGTGGACTATCAGGTTCAGCGCGCCAAGGGGCATGAACCCTTCGAGTGGGTGACCGAGCAGAACGTTGTTTCCTACGCCTATGACGACCTGGGACGGTTGGTTTCGGCGACCAATGCGGTAGGCGAAAGCGAGGTTTATCGCTACGACGAGCAGCACGTGATTCTTGAGCGTGGGCTGGCCGGTGGGGCGAGTTTCTTCTGGGCGTGGGAACGGGCTGGCAAGGCTGCGCGATGTGTTCGGCATTGGGCCAGTTTTTCGCAGATGGATACGCGGTATGTGTGGGGGGACGACGGCAGTGTCACGCTGCATAACGCCGATGGTAGCCAGGAAGTGTACGTCCATGACGACCGGGCGCGGCTGGTGCAGCGGATTGATCCGGACGGTGCACAGCATTTCAAATCCTACGACGCCAAAGGCCGGCTGACGGTTGAGCAGGATCCGCTGGGGGCGGTGACGGCGTATCAGTATGACGAAGCCGGACGCTTGGTGGCGTTGTTTCCCGGGGATGATGAGCCGACGTCCTACGAGCATGACAATGGTTTCGTACGGGTTATGCGCCGTGGTGAGGCGGTCTGGAAGTACGAGCGCAATGACCAGGGCGATGTCATCCGCAAGATCGATCCCGATGGTCATGTTACGGATTACAGCTACGACCAATACGGGCAACTGGTTGGGGTTTGGTACCCGGATCACAGTTGTCAGCGACTGGTGTGGAATGAGCGGGGGCAACTGGTTGAGGAGCAGTTGCCCAATGGCGGGATCAAGCGTTATCGCTATGACGATCTTGGCCGGCAGGTGGCGCGCGAGGATGAGCATGGCGCGCTGACCCAGTATCAGTGGGACAGCGTGGGTCGCTTGGTTCGCGTGGTGCTGCCCGGTGGGGCATGTCGGGAATACAGCTACAACCCCTACGGAAAAATCACTGCCGAACGCGATGAGCTGGGGCATGTCACCCGCTACGAATACGCCAACGGCCTGCACCTGATCAGCTGCCGTATCAACGCCGACGGTAGCCAGGTCAAGTACCGCTACGACAATGCGCGATTACTGCTGACCGAGATCGAAAACGAGGTTGGCGAGACCTACCGACTTGCTTATCACCCCAACGGCCTGATCCAGCAGGAAATCGGGTTTGACGGGCAGCGCACCGCCTACGTCTACGACCTCAACGGCAACCTGCTGGAAAAGACCGAATACGGTGACGATGGTAGTCAGCTCGTTACTCGCTACCAGCGCGATCACGCCGGACGCCTCGTACGAAAAACCCTGCCCGACGGCAGCCTTGTTGAATATGCCTACGACCGCCAGGGCAACCTGCTCAGCGTCGATGACGGCCACTGGCCGCTGGCCTACGAATACGACCACCAAAACCGCCTCACCGCCGAACATCAGGGCTGGGGCACCTTGCGCTACGGCTACGACGCCTGCGGCCAGGTTCAACACCTGCGCCTGCCCGATAACAACCGGCTGGTTTTTAATCACGCCAAAGGCGGCCACCTCGCCAGCGTCGCGTTAAATGGCACGCTGCTAACGTCTCATCTGTTCAGGACCGGCCGTGAACACCAACGCGCCCAGGGGAAACTGCTCAGCAGCTACCAACACGACGAACAAGGCCGCCTGTTCAACCACGGTATCTGTGACAGCGAAGGCGCGCTGTACCAACGCCAATACGACTACGACAAAACCGGCAACCTCACCCGCCTGCTCGACACGCGCAAAGGCGAACACCACTACCACTATGACCCACTAGGCCGTCTCACCCGCGCCGACCACTCCCAAGACCTGCAGGAACGCTTCGGCCACACCCCGGCCGGCACCCTGCTGATGCAAGACCGCCCCGGCCCCGACATCGTTGCCGGCAACCGCCTGATGATCCAGGGCGACCGCCACTACGACTATGACGCCTTCGGCAACCTCATCCGCGTGCGGCGCGGCAAAGGCCATCAACTCGTCACCGAATACCGCTACGACTGCCAGCACCGGCTGATCGGCATTACCCAGCCCAACGGCCAAACCGCGAGCTATCGCTACGACCCGTTTGGGCGGCGTATCAGCAAAACCGTGGACGGCATCACCACGGAGTTTTTCTGGCAAGGCGACAAGCTGATTGCCGAGCACCATGCGGATCGCCATCGCAGCTATCTCTATGAACCCGACAGTTTCCGTCCGCTGGCACTGCTGGAAGGCTTCGGCCCAAAAAACACCAAAGCCTTCCACTACCAACTTGATCACCTCGGCACGCCCCAGGAACTGACAGACCCAGAGGGCGAAATCGTCTGGTCCGCCCACTACCGCGCCTACGGCCAGATCAGCCGACTCGACAAAGGCACAATCGACAACCCGCTACGTTTTCAGGGTCAGTACTTCGATCAGGAAAGCGGGCTGCACTACAACCGTCATCGCTACTACAATCCGGATGTTGGGTGTTACCTGACGCCTGATCCGGTGAAGTTGGCGGGTGGGATCAACGCGTATCAGTACGTGCCGAACCCTATGGGGTGGGTGGATCCGTTAGGCTTGAGCACATGTCCAGGTGGAGATGGATGCAAGCCAAGCACAAGCGTTCCGACGCCCACGGCAAGTGTCAATCACGGAGAGCCCGCTTTACCGCAACTGAGACGTGCGGAACGACAGGCAAGAATTGATGAACTTGCAGAAGCTAACGCTTACAGGCGCTTGGAAGAGCTAGAAAAAGCAACACCGGGCGCGCACTTTTTGGAAAAGCACGGCGCGCAAACAACACTTGAGTCTCAGCTTGAAAGAATCAGAACAGCGAAAAACCCTACAACGGGAATCGTTGAAATCTACACATCAGGCCCCAATAACGGAGAACCAAAATACCCACCTGCTGCAACACACTATCTGACTCACAGGGATCAATTGAATTCGATATATCGAGCACAGCTGATCTTTAGGATAAACGGCCACGCAACATCGCTAAAACCAATGGATATGGGAAAAATTATTGGCGAAGGATATTCCAGCGAGAGCAGGCAGTATAGTCAACAACGCAAAGCTCGAGTAATACTGGACAAAAACGGAAAACCTAAAACCGCTTACACTGAGTGATGAGTATGAAAAGAAAGCCGAGCATGTCGATAATTCGTGGTTTACTCTTCACTTACGACATTGAGAATACGGATGATCTGGAGCGAGAGCGTCTTATAGCCTCGAAAAACGTAAACACTGAGAACGAGCTCATCGAACTCTTTGATGAACTAACCCAACCCGAGTTCTTGTCTTATACAAAGCCAGAACAAGAGTGGTTTATTGAATCGATAGAGCACCACCTTGCTATTAACGATAACTTTGATTCAGTATTTAAAACAATGACAACTTATTTCAGCGAGCCTGTGACTGATCAGCAAGCATTTATGAGAGTGCTGCTGGACCGCCTGAAACAATACAACGGTACTCATAAATCGCAGCAGTGAACTCGACACCACCTGCCTTTGTGGCGAGCACGCCTGCTCGCCACAAGGAATGAAGGCTCAGCCAAATTGAATGGGCGAGCCTCCCAGCCTGATCAGCGTTTACTCAGTTCCATAATCATCCGACTCAACAAGTAAATCCGCGGCGCCACACTCTCCACCTCCGCATACTCCTGCGGCGTATGAATATTCCCCCCTACAATCCCAAACCCATCCAACGTCGGCGTCCCCACCCCGGCGGACAAACTGGCATCCGCCGCGCCGCCGCTGCCTTCAATGGTCAACTTTTTACCCAGCTCCCCATAAATCCCCTGGGCAATCGCCACCAGCTTGTCCGACTCCGGCGTCTGCGGCATGGGCGGCAGGCCGCGTTTCAGGCTGGTGGTCACTTCGGTTTCCGGGATCAGCTTGTTGGCGGAGACCCGCACCAAGTCCTTCTCGATCCGATCGAACTCTTCCGGCAATGCCGCACGCACGTCGGCCTTGGCCGTGGCTTGGTCGGGGATGACGTTGGTGCGGTCGCCCGCGTTGATCACGGTGAAGTTGATGGTGGTCTTCTTGTCTTCATCGCCGAGTTTGCCCAGTTGCAGAATCTGGTGCGCGGCTTCCATGGCGGCGTTGCGTCCCAGCTCCGGGGCAACGCCGGCGTGGGCGGCTTTGCCTTTGACTTCGACCACGGCGGTGGCACTGCCTTTGCGCCACACCACCAGGCCGTCGGCTGGGCGGCCGGGTTCCAGGTTCAGCGTGACGTCGTGGGCCTTGGCGGTGTTGCGGATCAGTTCAGAGGCGATGTCGGAACCGGTTTCTTCGCTGGCATCGAGCAGGAAGGTAATTTGTGCGTAGTCCTTGAACCCTTGGTTCTTCAGGACTTTGAGCGCGTAGATGCCGGCGACGATGCCGCCCTTGTCATCCATCACCCCGGGGCCATAGGCGCGGCCATCCTTGATGTGAAACGGCCGTTCGGCCGCCGAGCCTTCCTTGAACACGGTGTCCATGTGGGCCATCAGCAGGATTTTGGCCTTGCCGTTGCCCTTGAGGGTGGCGATCACATGGCTGCTGTTGGCGGTGGCATCCGGCACGCGCTCGATGGTGAAGCCCAGCTGTTTGAGTTCATCGACGGCGATGTCACTCACCTGGGTCAGGCCTGGCCCGTAGCCGGAACCCGAATCGATATTCACCAGGCGCTCCAGCAGTTTCAAGGCCGGGGCCTTGTACTGCTCGGCATCGGCCTGGATCTGTTTGTGGGGTTCGGCGCTGTAGGCCGGGACTGCAAAAGACAAGGCCAACGTGGCGGCCAGGAGGGTACGCGGGAAGGTGAAGGGCATGAACCGATCCTTGTTTTTTGTTGGGGTGCCGCCTCACCCTACCCCACTAGACCGACCGCAACCAAGTGCCTTGCACCGAACTGACCCGGTTGCGCCCGCTGCTCTTGGCTTCATACAGCGCCAGGTCTGCCTCATTGAGCCAACGGGTCGAGTCGACGTGCCCTGGTTGATACGGCGCCAGGCCGATGCTCAAGCTGGCGCGCAATGAAGGGTCCTGGGCGTAGGCCAACGCGTTGAAGCGATCGCGCAACGCATCCATCACTTCGGTGGCGCGGTTGAGCGGCATGCCCGGCAGGATCACGCAGAATTCATCGCCGCCATAGCGCCCGGCCAGGTCAGTGGCGCGCAGGTTCTGGCGCAGCACTTTGCCGAGCTGGCGCAGCACGATGTCGCCGGTGACGTGGCCATAGGTGTCGTTGATAAGCTTGAAGTGGTCGATGTCGATCAACGCAATCGCGGCCCCTTGCTGTTCGCGGCAGCAACGTTGGAACTCGATCTCCAGGTGGTCTTTCCACGCGCCATGGTTGAGCAGGCCGGTCAGGCTGTCGGTGCGACTCAGCGCCAGCAGTTCGCGTTTATGCCGGGCCAGGGTCACCGTCTGGCGGTAACAGATCCAACCCAGCGCCAGCGGGTACACCATCAGAATCGGCAGGCAGGCATAGAGCTGGACCGGGGTGGTCGTGGCGATAAAGGCCGGGGTGAATATCAACAGCGACGTGCCGATACCCAGCGCCTGCGCCGCCCAGCCCGCCAGCATGAAACGCGGACCGCCGATGGCGACGTTGTTCATGGTCATCATCGACAGGGTCGTCACACCGGGAAGCGGGTTGAAGTGCATGGCCGCGACCCAGAAACCGCCGCAAAACGAATCGAACAGCAAATTGCGGCGCTCACTGCGCAGCGTATGGGTAGTCCGCAACGAGCGCTGAAAGGCCACGACCGGCCAGACAAAGGCGTTGATCACCATCCAGGCCCACACCCATGGCGCCGGATCCAGCGGATACATGCCAAACACCACGCACACAAAACCGAGCGTCAGCCCCAAGGTGCGGGATTTATACAAACGGGTAGCGAGCGGAAGTCCTTTTCCTCCGACGGCTGGCATGGAGGGCTGTAATCCTGGATGAATGCCTGGAGTCTATCAGGGCGCCAGCAATTAGCCACCACTGCTCACTCCCCCGCCAAAACGTTCAGTGGGAAAAACCGCGGGCCAGCATCAACGCCACTCCCAGCAGCAGCACCGACGTGATCCGCTGCAACACCACACGGCGCTGGGGGATTTCCAGCACATGCTTGATGCGCTGGCCGAAGTAGCAATACAGGCAACCGCTGGCAAATTGCAGCACCAGGAAGGTCGCCCCGAGGATGGCGATATCCACCGCCGAACGGTGCTCCCCTGCCCCGGCGAACTGTGGGAATACAGCGCTGAACATGATGAGGGTCTTGGGGTTGGAAAAGCCGGTCAGCATTCCTTTGCCGAACAGGCTGCGCGAGCCCTCCACGGCAGCCGCCTTGCCGATCGACACGCCGCTGCCGGTCCACTGCTTGTAGGCCAGATAGAGAATGTAGGCCACTCCGACCAACTGAATGGCCTGGGTGATGGCGAGATTGCCCTTGATCAGTGCCGAAAAGCCCACGGCAAAGATCAGGATGGAAATCAGGTACGACACACTGGCACCGAGTTGCGCCGGGATCGAACTGCGCAAACCGCTCTTCAAGCCCAGGCTCAACAGCAGCAGGGTCATGGGGCCGGGGCTGAAGGTCATGGTGGCGCAAAACAGCAGGAAGTAGAGATACGAAGAGAGCGTCAATGCGCTGGTCATGGCCTTGGACCCAGGGTGAGAAGGCCTGCAGTGTAGGCAAGCGGCGTTGCATAAGGCAGGTAAAGTAAGGCCTAATCCGGCCGAACTTCACCGGTAAAATCACCGGTCAACACAAGGAAGGTTTATGTTTGTACCCGCCATCGCGTTTGTGAACGGCACACCCAAGGTGCAGCAGATCGTCGAGGCATTCAGCCAGCTCATCGAGAGCGGCGAATGGGCGCCCGGCAGCAAGTTGCCGTCGGTGCGAGAGTTGACCCAGGCCCTGGGCGTCAGCAAGTTCACCCTCAACGAAGCCCTGGACCGCCTGCGCGGGCGCAACCTGCTCACCTCCAGCCAGGGCCGTGGCTACTTCGTGGCCGTCGACAGGGTGCGCCCGGCCTCGGCGAGCTGGGTCGACCTGCTGCCCCAGGACCTGCTCAGCGTATTGCGCCGCCCCCTCGCCTCGGTCTACGGCGACCTGCGCCCCGGCGGCGGCCACTTGCCAGAAGCGTGGCTGGACAACGAAGCCTTCCGCCAGGCCATGCGCAGCACCGTGCGTGCGCCGTCGCTGCGCATCGCCGCACTGGGCACACCCGCCGGGCTGCTGCCCTTGCGCCAGGCCCTGCAACAGAAGCTGCATGCCGATGGTTTGTCGGTGCCGGTGGAACAAATCATCACCACCCCCAACACCGTGCAGGGCCTGGACATGCTCATGCGCCTGCTCGCCAGGCCCGGCGACACGGTGCTGCTCGACGCACCGTGCTATTTCAACTTCCACGCCAACCTGGCCTTGCACGGGGTCAAGATCGTGACCATCGAGCGGCGCCCCGACGGCTTCGACTTCAGCGTTCTCGAGCAGTTGCTGGCCGAACATCGCCCCAGCCTGTACCTGACCACCAGCGTGCTGCATAACCCCACCGGCCACTCCTTCAGCCCCAGCCAGGCGTTTCGCCTGTTGCAACTGACCCAGCAGTATCACTGCCATATCATCGAAGATGACCTCTACGCCGACCTGCACCCCAACCCACCGCCGCGCCTGGCCACTGTCGCCGGCCTCGACCAGGTCACCTACCTTTCGGGCTTCTCCAAAGTCCTCAGCGCCAACGCCCGTGTCAGCTATGTGGTGGCCGCACCGCAACTGGCGGCCAACCTTACCCATATGAAGCTGATGAGTGGCGGCGTGACCTCGGAGCTGCTTGAACAGATCGTCTACCGCACGCTCAGCGAAGGCAGCTACACCAAGCATCGCAAGCGCATGGTCCAGCGCCTGATGGAGGCCGGCGGACGTGTCGAACAGTGGCTGCGGCGTTGCGGCTGCGAACTGCCGATGCCCTATGAGGGCGGGATGTTTATCTGGGCGCGTCTGCCACCTGGGGTAAGCGGCGAGCAACTGGCCCAGGATGCGTTGAAACAAGGCATGGTGCTGGCGCCGGGTGCGTTGTTCGGTAATGACCCGGCGCACCGCGACTCGATGCGCTTCAATGTGGCCCACAGTGATGAGCCACGGGTGCAGCAGGTGTTTGCGGCGCTGTTGCAGGCTGCGGCCGATGGGGTTCCCCCGCCCCCCTAACATGAGACGGGTTTACTCCCGACGGCCGTGCGCCGGTGAGCTTCTGTGTTACCGAGCCGTCAGGGTCGGCCCCGCAGCCCACGCCGGCCACTACTGGAAGGCGCGTTCCATCTTGATGATCTCGATTGAAATCGCACTGTTGCCACGGCTGAAGGTGCCTTCGCCAATCTTGCGAAAACCGAACGCGGCATAGAATTTTTCGGCGGTAAGGGTGGCTTCGAGGTAGGCGCACCTATGGCCGGCAGCCTCGATAAGCTGCAGCGCTTTGGTCAGCAGACGGGCGCCGACGCCCTGCCCGGACGCATCCCCACGAATGAACAGCTTGCTGACCTCATGCCCGTCCACCTCGACGAAACCTTGCACAGTGTCGGTGTACGCCAGCCAAAGGTTGCCGGCAGCGATGGCTTCGCGGTACGTGTCAGGCGAGCGTCCGTCCAGCCACATGGCAATCTGTTCGGTGCCATAGTCGGCCTTGCACAGGTGTTCGACAGAGTGTTTATGCACCAGGAAGAGGCTTTCAGCGTCGTCCTGGATGGCTGGGCGGATCAGCAGTTTTTTCATTCCCTTGAGATTCCGAGCGAGGCCAATGAACCCAGGCTTTATAGCCGAATGAGCGCCGGGGAGCGACCCAGGACCGCACATCTTGTGCGTTGACCATGCCCCCCACACACCATATAGTGTGCCCACAAACAGAACAGACCACTACATAGTGTGCAGCATCGGTAATCACCGACCACACTCTGCGCAGTATTTCAATGCCTGGCAGCCTGCAAATCGTATTTTTTTGGACGGATTCACATGCCGTCAAAACAGAACAGAAGGGAGTATTTCAATGCTGAGTTGGGATGAAGTCGACAACGAGGAAACCGGTGCAGCCGTGATCAAGGGCGCCAACGCCGGCCATGCCAGCGAAGCCAACATGGACCGCCTCGACGGTGCCGGCGCCGCTGCCGCCATCGAAGCCCGCGCCGTCACCGCCAGTGACTCCGCCGCCATCGTGCGCGCCAAGGCCGCCCTGGACAAACTCGACGTCGCCGAAGGCCTCGCCGAACTCGAAGGCGCCTCCGCCCGCGTCGCCGTTGACGAAAAGCGCATGATCAACTGCCGCGCCGACCTCAACCAACTCGTGCCCTTCAAGTACGACTGGGCCTGGCAGAAATACCTCGACGGCTGCGCCAACCACTGGATGCCGCAAGAGGTCAACATGACCGCCGACATCGCCCTGTGGAAAAACCCCGAAGGCCTCACCGACGACGAACGCCGCATCGTCATGCGCAACCTCGGCTTCTTCTCCACTGCGGATTCGTTGGTCGCGAACAACCTGGTCCTGGCCGTCTACCGCCTGATCACCAACCCGGAATGCCGCCAGTACATCCTGCGCCAGGCCTTCGAAGAAGCGATCCACACCCACGCCTACCAGTACTGCATCGAATCGTTGGCCATGGATGAAGGCGAGATCTTCAACATGTACCACGAGATCCCATCGGTGGCCAAAAAGGCAGCCTGGGGCCTGAAATACACCCGTTCGATCTCCGATCCAAAGTTCGAAACCGGCACCGTCGACACCGACAAGGAACTGCTGCGCAACCTGGTCGCTTACTACTGCGTACTGGAAGGCATCTTCTTCTACTGCGGCTTCACCCAGATCCTGTCCATGGGCCGCCGCAACAAAATGACCGGCGTCGCCGAGCAGTTCCAGTACATCCTGCGCGATGAGTCGATGCACCTGAACTTCGGTATCGATGTGATCAACCAGATCAAGATCGAAAACCCGCATTTGTGGGATGCCGAGATGAAGGAAGAAGCGACCCAGATGATTTTGCAGGGGACGCAGCTGGAGATTGAATATGCGCGCGATACCATGCCGCGCGGTGTGTTGGGCATGAACGCGGCGATGATGGAGGATTACCTCAAGTTCATCGCTAACCGTCGCCTGTCGCAGATCGGCTTGAAGGAAGAGTATCCGGGGACGACCAACCCGTTCCCATGGATGAGCGAGATCATGGACTTGAAGAAAGAGAAGAATTTCTTTGAGACTCGGGTTATTGAGTATCAGACCGGCGGCGCATTGAGCTGGGATTAACCCCGCAGCCCCATGGACCGTAGCATCACGGTCCATGGGCGGGGTTCAGTCCGAGACCTGCTCCAGAAAGATCAACTGCAAAGGCTCATCGAGCCAGTCATCCGCCGCTGCGGCGAAGCGCTGGAAGTATGGCGTCGCAAAATGCGCATCGAGTGCCGCCTGGTCCTTGAACGCCTCACGCATGTAGAACGTACCGGGTTCGTCCCGCTGCTCGAACAACACATAGTCAAGGTTGCCTGGTTCGGTGCGCGTCGGCTCGATCAGGTTCAACAAGCCTGCTTTAAGGGCCTGTTGCTTGCCGGGTTTGGCCTTGAGTACGGCGAGGGAAACCAGGGGTTTGTGCATGGCAGTGACTCTTTCACGGGGTGGGCTGGTACATCCTGCAAGGGCAGCAACCATCAGGGCGCTTAGCCAATAACCTGAAGCGTTGATCGGGGTTTTCATGCTGGGTGCTCTCAGTGGACTGGGGTCATCGTTGTCCACCTGGCAATAAAGAAACACCGACAAAACCCGCTTACACTTTCTTCAAAGGCTTGAAAATGCCTCACACCATCAAGACCCCCTGCGTCGGCCTGTGCTCCACCGTTTACGGCGACCTGGTCTGCCGGGGCTGCAAGCGTTATCACCATGAAGTGATCCAGTGGAATGGCTACAACGCCGAGGAAAAGCAGGCGGTATGGCTGCGCCTTGAGCAATTGCTGGTGCAGGTCATGGCCAGCAAGCTGGAGGTGTCCGACCCGCAGCGCCTGCGCCAGCAACTGGAGGACCGCAAGATTCGCTTTATGCCGCACCAGTCACCCTATTGCTGGGCGTACCAGCTGATTGCCCGGGGCGCTCGGGTGATTTCCAGGCTGGACGCCTATGGGTTGGCGTTGTTGCCGGAGTTTCGCGAGCGCAGCCTGGCGGATTTGCGCGATGCTATTGACCGGGAGTTTTTCCTGCTGTCCGAGGCGCATTACGAGCGGTATATCGCCCCGGGATTTATACGCGAAGTGTTTGGCCCGCCCCTCATCGCCAGCAGTATGTGACCGTCGCAGCTGTCGAGCCTTGGCCAGGCTGCGTCAGGCCCTCACCAACAGCCCAAGCAACTGCCACGGCGTCATCTTCGTCACCATGATCATCACGATCACAAACATCCCCAGGAAGCCGAAGACGCCCAGCCAGAACCATTGCCGATAAACACCACGGTATCCATCCTCCAGTGCCGTCTCGGTCTGGACCGCCCGAGAGGCCATCCGCTGCAAGCGCTTCTGCAGCACCAGCACCGGCAACCACAGCGAGCCCACGCAGAGGAAGATGATCAACGCGGTCAGTACCCATTCAGTGGTCACCGGCAGCCCGGCCAGCCGGATCAGCAGCAAGCCCGTGATGATCTGGATGACGCCCGCCGGCGTGGTGATCCAGGTGTCGAACCGTACGACCATGCGCGCCACATGGGCGATCACCTGCGGATTGCCGGTACGACTGGCGGCGATCAGGTAAAGGTACGAGCCCATGCCGAAACCGAACAGGAAAATCGCCGCGATGATGTGCAGGTACTTCAGGCACAGGTAGAGCATCCGTCAGGCCTGCCCGTCAGAGAAGCGCAACGTCAGGCTCAGCTTCGTCGGTTCGTTGATGGCGGCCATGTATTCGTCGACGCTGATTTCGCCTACGCACGGGCGGGCGCCAGGTCCAGGCACGTAGCCGTGGGCCATTTTGATGGCGAGGGCGACGGCCGCGCAGCTGGGGATTTCCGGTCCCTTGTCGTCCAGAGCCGTGAGTTGCACCGCCAGGGACAGCGGCTGGCCTTGCCTGCCCAGGCCCTGCACGTCGATGTACATCGCGCTTTTGCCATCGCCAAATCGTTCGAACCAGGTGCCCAGGCGATGCAGCCTGGCGGCCCACACGAGGTGGTCGCGCACGATGCCCATGCGTAGCGCCCGGGCCAGCAGGTAATTGGCGACGCCGCCCAGCTTGAGCCCCGCACCGGCCTTGAAGCGCAGGGTATGGGCGCCATAACGGCCGGCGAATATATCCATGTCGGGCACGTCCACATTGGCCAGCACCCGCGTGCCGAGCTGGGGCATCCTGCGCAGGGTCAGGTCCTGCCAGCCCAGCACGTCGTGCACCTGGCCCTGCTTGAGTTGCTTGATCGGTTTGCCCGCATAGGCAAGCACGCCTTCGATGGTCGACAGCCCCGGCATCTTCGCCGACGAGGAAATGCCATGCTCGATGGCGTCGATGCGCATGAAGCGATCGCGGTACTGATCGATGAGGGCGGACGACAACGTCGGCACAGAGCTGCAACCGCTGAGGACGGCCACGCCCGCCTGCCGGGCTTTCGCGTCCAGCACGCCGATGCCATTGACGAAGGCCCGGCAGTCCGACAGGTCGCAGTAGTTCACGCGCGCATCGATGCAGTGCTGGGCGACGGCATAGGACTGCCCCTGGAACGGGCCGCCGGTGTGGATCACCAACTGGATGTCCATCGCCTGCAAGACGCCAGCGAACCCGGCTGCCATGGCGTCGCCGCGCCAGCTTTCGCACACGCGGCCGGAGGATGTTTTCAACCCATCGACTTTGCGCTGCAACTTGTGTGGGTGGCGGCCCGAGACCACCAGTTCAATGCCCGGCGCGCCCGCCAGGTGCCGGCAAATGATGCTGCCGAAGTTGCCGTAGCCGCCGATCACCATCACCCTGAGTGCCATTGCCTGCTTCCTTGATCAATCAATTGTGCGCCGAGCCTGAAGCGGCCGGCGGTTGAAGATACCCTATGTATCTAACCGCCTGAGCCAGGATCGACACTCAGGCGGCATTACTCCCCGGCCTCAGGGCTGCTTACGATAAAACCCGGTCAGGTAGTCCTGGCTGTCCGGCGCCGAGTTGTGCTCGATCACGGCAAAGCCCTTCACCAGTTGAATGTGATACGGCCCGGCCCGAGGGGGCGCCTGGGGTGCGCGCACGATAATCAGGTTTGCGGTTTCCATCGGCACGCGTTGGTACGTAGTGATGATGATCTTGTCGGTGCCGGTGTCTTTGAGCGTCACGCTGAGTTCCGCCACTTCCCTGCCCTGGGCATCGCGTTCGGGAAGGATTTTCAGGTCCAGGTCACCGTCGCGGTCGAGGAAGTCATCGCGCATCTGGTAATGGCCATCGCGCTGGTCACGGGCCACGTCGCCGAGTTTGTCGTACTCAGGCTCCCGGTCCTGCCTGTGCAGTTGAATCTGCAGCTCGGGCTGGTCACCCTTGGCGCCACTGACCCAGGTGCCCGCGTAGTCATAAGGTTCGACGGTTTCCCGCGTGATGCGCCAGATGCCGGTTTGACGGCCATCATCGGCATATTCGTGCAGGTAGATAAACGACTGGTCGCCGTATTCACCCTGGTCGCCCACCAGCTTGATCGCCTTGCCGCTGCCGCTTTTGATGTAGCGCAACTCACCGATCAGCACCGCGCCCTGTTGCTGGTACCAGAGCTGCACCGGGATCTTGCCGTTGAGGGTGCCGGCCAGGAACTCGGGGTCTTCGTTGACCGGCCCTTCCAGCCTGGGTGTTTCCAGCCACTGGCCGTCCTTCCACTCACCGGTGGTGCGCAGCATGTAGCCGCTGGGCATGCTGTTGTTGGCGTCATCGTCCGTCGCCGGCACTTCCGCCTGGGTGTACGCGCTGAGTCGCACCAGTTTGCCGTCGCGCATCTGATAGCGGCTGGCGCGGGTCCAGCAGCAACCCCGGTCGGTCTGCGAATGGATAATGCCGTCCTTGGGATTGATCGAAAACATCCCGCCGGAGGTCTCGTTGGCCAGGTCGGTCAAGGGGCCATTCAGCACCCAGTGGGGCGTGTGCGGGTCTTGCAGATACACGTCGTAACTGGACTGGAAGTCCTCGTCCGCACCGGTGCCATTGCGGATCGCCAGGTCCTGGCGGCCGTCCTGGTTGAAATCGGCGAAGTACACCACGCCGTTCTCCCCCATCAGGCGCCAGTCCACGGTTCTGCCTTGCTGGTCCAGCGGCACCTGGGCATCCGGGGTCTGCAATTGCTGAAGGATTTCGAGGGAGCGTTTGTCGCGCAGGGTGATGAGCGCCGGCGCCAGGTGCTGCAAGTCCTGCGGCACCTCTGGGAACAACACTTCGACCAGGTATTGACCGCTGGGGTCATTGACCGAGAACGAACGGGGCTCGGCCATGACGGGAGCGGCCAGGGCCAGGGAGAGGAGTACACCGCTGAGTCGCGTACGCATCCAACGCATCCTTGCTGAAATTCGGGGGCGGCAGTGTAAAGGCAAATGGCGAAGGCTTCGAACAAATCGCTGTTTAGGCGCACTCAATGGCTGCTATGTTTTGTGCCTCACGCGCCAAAGGACGTGCCATGGAACCGTTAGCCACCAACGCTGCATTGGTGATCATCGACATGCAGCAGGGCATGAATGACCCGAAGCTCGGGCGCCGCAATAATCCGCAGGCCGAGCAGCAGTTGCAGCAATTGCTCGGCGCCTGGCGGCAGTCGGGGCGGCCTGTGGTGCACGTCAGGCACATCTCCCGTACCCCCGGCTCGGTATTCTGGCCGGGCCAGCCGGGCTGCGAATTTCAGCCTGCGCTGCAACCACTGGCCCACGAACACGTGGTGGAAAAGAACGTACCCTGTGCCTTTATCGCCACCGGGCTGGAACGCTGGCTGCACGCGCGTTCGATCAAGCAACTGGTGATCGCCGGGGTGATCACCAACAACTCCGTCGAAGCAACGGCACGCACAGGCGGCAACCTGGGCTTTGACGTGCTCGTCGCCGCAGACGCCTGCTACACCTTCGATCAAACCGATGGGTCCGGGCGCCTGTGGCCAGCGGAGGACGTGCACGCACTGTCGCTGAGCAACCTGGCCATGGACTACGCCAGGGTGGCCGAAACGGCCGGGATTCTCGGCGCTATGCGCTGAACACGCCGGCTTGCACCAGCATGTCAACCAGCGCTTCAGGCCAGACCGTTTCCTCGGTGGCACGCAACGCCTGAGCCGACCACCAATGATGGTCCGCCATTACCTGGGTTTCTTCCAGCGTCCATTCGGCCCTGGACAGTTCGGTGTTGGCTGTGTGCACCACAAAGTAGTGCTCGACAGCCGACACCGTTTCACCGCTGGGAAGCATCAGCGCAAATCGGCGCTCGGCGATGGGCGCTGCAACGGCCTGCACCTGGATACCGGTTTCCTCGCGCAGCTCGCGGATGGCAGCGGCCTCGAAAGTCTCCCCCGGTTCGACACCGCCGCCAGGGGTAGCCCAGTAATTTTGACCGGCCAGTGCGCCGTCTTTATGGATAAACCTGAAGAGCAGTACTTCGTGCGCGGGGTTGATCACCAGCAGTCGTGCAGCCTTTCGTTCACGCATGGGTGTATTCCTTGCTTAATTTTCCAGTAATTGCGCGATAGCCTTACGCAGCTCCCCATGCACGTCTTCCGCGTACGGCAACGCATTTTTCCAGTCATAAAACCAAACGGGCATCTTGCGCTTGTCATCCGGTTCCGAGGCGTAGCGCGGGAAAATATGGCAATGCAACTCCGGCTCCGAATTGCCCAGGATCTCGTAGTTCATCCGCAATGCACCGCTGGCTTGCAGCACCGCGTCGCCGATGCGCGCCATGTCGAGCAGGTAGATCGCGCGGGCGTCGGCATCCAGTTCGTTCAGGCTGGCGACCACCGGGTCGGGCAATAGCAGGCAGTAGCCAGGCAGGAATTGCACATCGCCCATCACTGCCCAGCCTGAGGGCATGCGGCAGATGACTTTGTCGTTAGTGCCGTTGCGGGCCTGTTCTACGCGTTCCATGATCAGCGGCATACCCTGTCCTTGCGTTAGGTGAGTGCGGGCTACATCTTAACCATCGTCGACATTTTCAGCACTGGAAACAGCCCATGCGCATAGCCTGCCTTCATACCGCAGCCAGCAACATCGGCGTCTTTGAAACCGCCGCGAAAGCACTGGGTATCGGCACTGATGTGCTACGTCATGAAGTGCGCGCCGACCTGTTGGCTGCTGCCGAAAACGCCGGTCTTCTGAGCGCCGACATCTGCGCATCCACCGCATCAGCCCTGCTTGCACTGGCTGAACAGGCCGATGCCGTGGTGCTCACCTGCTCGACCCTGGGTCCGGTCGTTGAAGGTATCTCCAGCAGTGTCCCGATCCTGAGGACAGACGAAGCGCTGGCCGCCTCGGCGGTGCAGGATGGCGGAAAAATTGCGGTGCTGTGCGCGGTGGAAACCACCCTCGAACCTACCGCGCGGCTGTTTCACAAGGCCGCGCTGCAATCGAACGCGGTCGTCGAAGTGCGGCTGGTTCCGGGGGCATGGCGCTTGTTCAAGGCAGGTGACATCGACGGCTACCTGGCGACAATCGCCAAAGCTGCCGATGCCGCCTATAGGGATGGAATGACACGGGTTGCGCTGGGCCAGGCGTCGATGAGCGCGGCCGCCGTGCAGGTAACGGCCGGCCCGCTGCCCCTCACCAGCGCAGCGACCGGGCTGGCGGCAGCTATGCGGGCCGTTGCCCTCAGTGCGGTTGTGCAACCATTGCACGCCAGGCCTGAACGCTAGGTCGCTCGTTGACCCTGGCCTGCCAGGCGCGCAGGGCTTCACACGTCTGCGGCACCGGCAATTGCACCAGGTCCGCGAAGATCATGCCGCCGAGTAACGCGATATCGGCCATCGAGAAGGCATCGCCCGCCACAAAATCGCGGGTCTTGAGCACGTTATCGAAATAGTGCATCCCCCTGACCGCTTTGTCCCGCATGCGCATGCCCCATTCGGCGTTCTGATAAAGCTCGACCTCAGGCCCAAGCCCAGGGGTGGCATGATGGAAATACACGCTGACCGCATCCATCAATTCAATCTCTGCGCGCTTGGTCATCATGTGGATCAGGCCTTGCTCGGTCGGCGTCCTGCCGGTGAGGGTCGGGTTGCCATCGAGCGTGTCCAGGTACTGGGTGATAGCCGTGCATTCAGCGATGAACGTGCCGTCGTCCAGTTGCAGCACTGGCAGGGTGCCAGAGTAGTTGAGGGCCAGGAACGCAGGTTGTTTGTGTTCCCCTTTCCATAGGTTGACCGACACGAACTCAACGCGCGGCAACAGATTTTTCTCGGCCAGCGCTATACGAACACGCGCTGGATAGGGGCCGTTGTACCAATCATAAATTTTCATCAACGGCGGTTGGGATACGTCGGGTTGTGGTTGTTGGAACGTCATGATCTGCTCGCCTACCTGTCAAGTGGTAGGTAAAGACTGGAGGTATTATTTCAGGCCGTCAAGCATTACCTACCAGTTGGCAGGTAAAACCTTATCAGCGTAGAATTCGCCCCTCCCCCCACTGAAGAGCAATCCACACGTGAGTGAAAATGCCCGCGAAGCGATTCTGGAGGCCGCCAGACTCGCCGCTCAGCACTACGGCTACAGTGGCATCAACTTCCGCAGCATCGGCGAAACGGTGGGGATCAAGAACGCCAGTATCTATTACCACTTCCCGAGCAAAGCCGATCTTGGCGCAGCCGTCGCCAGGCGCTATTGGGAAGACGCTGCCAACGCCCTCGCGGCGATACGCAGTGAGAACCCGGATCCGCTGCAGTGCCTGCGTGCTTATCCGAGCATCTTTCGAAAATCACTCGAAGACGGCAACCGCTTGTGCCTCTCCAGCTTTATGGCGGCCGAATACAAGGACCTGCCCGAGCCGGTGAAGGAAGAGATACTGACGTTTGCCAATATCAACGTAGCCTGGCTGGCGGCGTTGCTTGCCGAGATCGAACCCGCCGGTGCAGAGGCCTGTGAGCGTCGCGCGCGTGCCATCTACACCGCCATTGCCGGCGCGCAGTTGATTGCCCGCACCCGGGCCGATCTCGGTTTGTACGACGAACTGGTCCAGAGTTATCGGGACGCGGGGCTTATCCCGGCGTGACAAGCTGGAGCCCTGTCGGCGACAGGTAGCGCTCCAGCAATGGCCCCATCGCTGTTGGCCCAACAACACTGCTTGGACAGCTTGTGCTGAATCAACACACGCCTCTTCCCCCAAAAATCCACATATCCCCTTGAAATAAAAGCATTTAATTCTCTGGCATGACGCGTGCAATCGCCTTCGCATACTGACGAAGGATACCCCCATGCCCCAGACACTGCCCCAGGCGCTGTTGCGCCAAGCCCACACCCGAGGCTCGGCGATTGCCTTGCGCTTCAAGCGCCTGGGCATCTGGCATGAGCGTAGCTGGAGCGCGGTGGCTGACGAGGTCAGCCAGCTCGCCGCAGCCCTGCATCAACGCCGCTTCGGGCCCGACGATAACCTGTTGATCCTCAGCCAGGCGCGCCCCGAAGCGTTGCTGCTGGCGCTGGCCGCGCAATGGCTGGGCGCCAGCGTTACGCTGCTGGACCCGGACCGCGACAACCGGGCGCTGCTGGCCGGGCTGCGACCGCGCTTCGTGCTCGTGCAAGACCTGGAAGCGCTGCAACAACTCAGTGAACGCGGGGTGGTGGTATTTCTTGACGGGCGTGGCCTGAGCCAGTTCGCAGACGTCGATTTGATCGACTATGCCGAGCTGCGTGCCGATGCACCGCCACCCGCCCACGCCCCGCAGCCGAGCGACACCGCCTTCGTCTTTCATGCCGACACGTCCCTGCACTTGACCCATGGGCAACTGCTCGCGGGCGGCCGGACGCTGGTCGACCGCGAACACCTCGGCGCCGACGACGAAGCCCTCGCCGCACGGGTGTTTGCCGCCAGCGGACAGGCACGCTACCTGCTCGCGCCCTGGCTGCACGCCGGCTTTCGGCTGAACTTCCCCGAGGCCCTCGCCACCCGCGACACCGACCGCCGCGAGCTGGGCCCGACCCTGGTGCTGGGCACCCGCGAATCCTATGGGCGCCTGGAGCAATGGGTGCGTGAACGCCTGCCACTGCCGGGCAGCTTCGGCCATCGTTTATACGACTGGGCCATGCAGCCGACCCCCTCCCCCGTGCGCCGCTGGCTGGGCCATTGGCTGGTGCGTCGGCCGTTGCTGGATGTGCTGGGCATGAGCCGCCTGCGCGTGCCCTTGCTGGTCGGGCCGCCACTGCATCCGGAAAGTGCCGCCTTCTTTGCGGCCCTGGGCATTCGTCCCGGCCATTGGCAAGAGCCGTCCACCCGCCACGAACCCAGCGACCACTTGCTGCCTCAATCTGCCTGACGAGCCTTTTATGCCCACACCCACTGAAGTGGTATTACTGCGGCTCGATGACATTTCCCTGTCGTTCAAGGGCATCAAGGCCATCACTTCCATCAGTTTCGAGGTCAAGGCCGGTGACATCTGTGGCCTGATCGGCCCCAACGGCGCGGGCAAAAGTTCGCTGCTCAATGTGATCAACGGGGTCTACCACCCCCAGGGCGGCAGCATCCACTACGCCGGCCAGACCCGGCGGCGCATGCGTGCGCACCAGGCGGCCGAAGGCGGGATTGCGCGGACTTTCCAGAATATTGCGCTGTTCAAGGGCATGAGCGTGCTCGACAACGTGCTTACCGGGCGCAACCTCAAGCGCCGCAGCAGTTGGCTGGAGCAGATGCTGCGCGTGGGCCGTGCGCCACGGGAGGACGACGCCCACCGCCTGCACGCGGAAAAGGTGATTGCCTTCCTGCAGATCCATCCCTGGCGCCACGTGCTGGTCGGCACCCTGCCCTATGGCCTGCAAAAACGTGTCGAACTGGCCCGCGCCCTGGCCGCCGAACCGACCCTGCTGTTGCTGGATGAACCCATGGCCGGCATGAACGCCCAGGAGAAAGCCCAGATGAGCCAGTTCATCCGCGACATCAACCGCGAGTTCGGCACCACCGTGGTGTTGATCGAGCACGACATCGGCGTGGTCATGGGCTTGTGCGACCACGTGGTGGTCCTCGACTACGGTCGCAAGATCGGCGACGGCACCCCGCAACAGGTGCGCGCCAACCCCGATGTCATCGCCGCCTACCTGGGGACCTGAGCATGGAATTTTTCTTCGAAGTGCTGATCGGCGGGCTGCTGGCGGGCGTGATGTATGCCTTGGTGGCGATTGGTTTTGTGCTGATCTACAAGGCCTCCGGCGTGTTCAACTTTGCCCAGGGCGCCATGGTGCTGTTCGCCGCGCTGACGTTTGTCAGCCTGTTGGAGCGCGGCTTCCCGTTTGCCTGGGCGTTCCTGATCACCCTGGCGAGCATGGTGGTGCTGGCGCTGCTGATCGAAAAAGTGGTGCTGCGGCCCTTGGTCAATCGTCCACCGATCATCCTGTTCATGGCCACCCTCGGGCTGTCCTACCTGATCGAAGGCTTTGCGCAGTTCCTGTGGGGTGCGCAGGTGCACGGGCTGGACCTGGGCATCGCCGACGAGCCGCTGGAAATCCGCGGCATGCTGCTTTCGCAATTCGACCTGTTTGCCGCCGGCACCGCCGCCGCGCTGGTGATCGTGCTGTCGCTGCTGTTCAACAAGACCCGGGTGGGCCTGTCGTTGCGTGCGGTGGCCGATGACCCGCTGGCGTCCATGGCCATCGGTATTCGCCTGCCGCGCATCTGGGCGTTGGTGTGGGCGGTGGCCGGGTTCGTCGGGCTGGTGGCCGGGTTGCTCTGGGGCGCACGCCTGGGGGTGCAGTTCTCGCTCTCGCTGGTGGTGCTCAAGGCGCTGCCGGTGCTGATCATCGGCGGGTTCTCGTCCATCGGCGGGGCGATTGTCGGCGGCTTGATCATCGGTGCGGCGGAGAAAGTCGCCGAGATCTACCTCGGCCCGATCATCGGCAGCGGCATCGAGAACTGGGTGCCCTACGTCCTCGCGTTGCTGTTCCTGCTGGTGCGGCCTGCCGGGTTGTTCGGCGAGCGCGCCATCGAACGGGTTTGATTGTCCTTGGGGAAATGCCTGCATGTTGTATCAAGAAGTCGGTCAAATCAGTACCTCCTACGCGGCCGAGCGCCGCACCTTTCGCCTGCGCCAGGACCGCGTCGCGCTGTGGCTGCTGCTGGGCGTGGCGTTCTTTGCGGTGCCCTGGCTGGGCAATGACTACTGGTTCAGCGCGATCCTGGTGCCGCTGCTGGTGCTGTCGCTGGCCGGGCTGGGGCTCAACCTGCTGACGGGCTACGCCGGGCAACTCTCCCTGGGTTCGGCGGCGTTCATGGCGGTGGGCGCGTTTGCCGCCTACAACCTGCAGTTGCGGGTGCCCGGACTGCCGCTGCTGGTGAGCTTTGCCCTGGGTGGCGTGATCGCCGCCGCGGTGGCGGTGTTCTTCGGCTTGCCGAGCCTGCGCATCAAGGGCTTTTACCTGCTGGTGGCGACCCTGGCCGCGCAGTTCGTGGTGGAGTGGGTGCTCACCCGCTTCAGCTGGTTTACCAACGACAACGCCTCGGGCGTGATCACCTCACCGCCGCTGCTGATTGCCGGGCTGGATTTCAGCTCACCGCGCGGCCGCTACGTGCTGACGCTGGCCGTGGTGGTGACGCTGTTCTGGCTGGGCAAGAACCTGGTGCGCAGCGAACTGGGCCGCAACTGGATGGCGGTGCGCGACATGGACACCGCCGCTGCCGTCATCGGCATTCGCCTGTTGAAGGCCAAGCTGCTGGCGTTTGCCATCAGCGGCTTCTACCTGGGCATCGCCGGTTCACTGTGGGCGTTCGCCTACCTGGGCACGGTGGAGCCCCACGGCTTTGACCTGAGCCGCTCGTTCCAGGTGCTGTTCATCATCATTATCGGCGGCCTGGGCAGCGTGCTCGGCAACGTCCTTGGCGCGGCATTCATCGTGTTGTTCCCGATCCTGTTGGCCAATCTCTTCGCGCTGTTGCCCGCTGGACTGATGGATGCCGGACAGCTGGAGAACATCCAGAAGATGCTGTTTGGCGCGCTGATCATCGCGTTTTTGATCAAGGAACCGGAGGGGCTGGCCCGTCTGTGGCAGCGCTTTCGTCAACGGGCCAGGGTTTGGCCGCTGCGTTACTGAACTCAATAACCCCCCAGGAATGACCTCCATGACACACCGCTTATCGCTGCGCCGCCTGGCCTTGGGCCTGGCCCTGATCACCGCCGGGCTCACGGCCGGCGCCCAGGCTGCCAACGAACAATACTTCCCGTTGCAGAGCTACCGGGTCGGTCCGTACGCCGCCGGTGGCACCGGTTTTTTCGGCGGCTTTATCGACTACCTGCAATACATCAATGCCAAGGGCGGGGTGAACGGCGTCAAGCTGACCTGGAGCGAATGCGAGACCGAGTACGTGGTGGAAAAAGGCGTTGAATGCTATGAGCGCCTCAAGGGTGGGCTCAACGGTGCACCGGCCGCCGCCACCAACCCGCTGTCAGTCGGCATCGCCTATGCCACCCTGGACCGCTCCACCGCCGACAAGCTGCCGCTGATCACCATCAACCATGGCCGCACCGACTCTACCGATGGCAGCGTGTTCCCCTACGTGTTCCCGCTGCAGCTCAACCCGTATTCGGAAGTCTCGGCGATCATCAACTACATCGGCCAACGCGAAGGCGGCGCCGACAAGCTCAAAGGCAAGAAAATCGCCGTGCTCTACCACGGCTCGCCCTACGGCAAGGAAACCAATGGCGTGCTCGAAACCCTGGCGAAAAACGCCGGCTTCGAACTGACCCTGCTGGAAGTGCCGCACCCCGGCAACGAGCAGCAATCGCAGTGGCTGAACATCCGGCGCCTCAAGCCCGACTGGGTGATCCTGCGCGGCTGGGGTGTGATGAACCCGGTGGCGCTCAAGTCCGCGCAGAAAGTCGGCTACCCGGCCGATCACATCATCGGCAATATCTGGAGCAACTCCGAAGAAGACGTGGTACCGGCCGGTGCCGCCGCCAAAGGCTTTATCTCGATCACCACCCATCCGTCGGGCACCGACTTCCCGGTGCTGCAAGGCATCCAGCAAAGCGTGGTAGACGCCGGCAAGGGCAACCTGGCCGACCCCAAGCGTTTCGGCACCGTGTATTACAACCTGGGCGTGGTCAACGGCATTCTCAACGTCGAAGCCCTGCGCCTGGCCCAGGAAAAATACGGGCAAAAACCACTGACCGGCGAGCAGGTACGCTGGGGCTTCGAACACCTGAACCTCGATGACGCACGCCTGCAGGCGCTGGGCGCCAAGGGCCTGGTGCAACCGCTGAAACTCTCCTGCGCCGACCACGAAGGCGGCGGCGCCGTGCGCTTCCAGCAATGGGATGGCCAACGCTGGAACCTGATCAGCGACTGGGTACAAGCCGACCGCGCCTTGTTGCGGCCGATCATCGAAGCCTCTGCGGCGCAGTACGCCAAGGAGAAAGGCATCACTCCACGAGATTGCAGCAAAGAGCAGTAAAACGACCCAACTGTGGGAGGGGGCTTGCTCCCGATGGCGGTGGGTCAGCTAGTGAATCTGTTAGCTGACACACTGCTATCGGGAGCAAGTCGAATCGTCGCACCGCCCCTCCCACATTCAGACCGAGGTGTGTCAGCCCATGCCTATTTCCACCACGCCATCGTTCAACCGCACCGGCCATACCCGCAAGCGCTGGTGCGGTGCCTCCAGGCATTGGCCGTCGTGCAAACGGTAATGCTGCTTGTAGATCGGCGCGGCCACCACCAGGTCGCCCTTGATGCTGCCGACCAGCCCGCGTCCGATCACATTCGCGCCGGATTCGGGGTCGTGGTTGTCGATGGCGTACAGCGTCTGGTCCTGGGCGCCAGGCAGGTAGAACAGCGCGACTTGGGCGCCATCGAGCCACACCACGACGCCGGAATTACTCACCAGGTCGGTCTCTTTGCACACGCTTTTCCAGGTGGCCAGGTTGCGCTGCGTGTTGGACTGGCTCATCAGGCAAGCTCCTCGGTGACGGCAATCAGGTTGAGTTCGGCGGCCATGATCGGCCGACGCTGGCCGCGTTCCTGGACAAAGTGGATGTCCGGGTCGGGGCGTTTGTCGTTGACGAAGGTGCGGAAGCGCTTGAGTTTTTCCGGGTCCTTGAGGGCGTTGGCCCACTCGCATTCATAGCGGTCGACCACCCGTTGCATTTGCGCTTCAAGCTCGGCGCCCAGGCCCAGGCTGTCGTGCAGGATCACGTCCTTGAGGAAATCCAGGCCGCCTTCCAGGCTTTCGCGCCAGACCGAGGTGCGTTGCAATTTGTCGGCGGTGCGGATGTAGAACATCAAAAAGCGGTCGATGTACTGGATCAGCGTGGCGTCATCCAGGTCGGTGGCGAACAGTTCAGCGTGGCGTGGGCGCATGCCGCCGTTACCGGCGATGTACAGGTTCCAGCCCTTCTCGGTGGCGATCACGCCCACGTCCTTGCTCTGCGCCTCGGCGCATTCACGGGTGCAGCCGGACACCGCGAACTTGAGTTTGTGCGGCGAGCGCAGGCCCTTGTAGCGATCTTCGATCAGCAGCGCCATTTTCACGCTGTCCTGCACGCCGTAGCGGCACCAGGTGCTGCCGACGCAGGACTTCACCGTGCGCGTGGATTTGCCGTAGGCGTGGCCGGTTTCAAACCCGGCCGCGATCAGCTCGGCCCAGATGTCCGGCAGCTCGTGCAGTTGCGCGCCAAACAGGTCGATGCGCTGGCCGCCGGTGATCTTGGTGTAGAGGTCGTATTTCTTCGCCACTTCGCCAATCACGATCAGCTTGTCGGCAGTGATCTCGCCGCCGGGAATACGCGGCACCACCGAGTAGGTGCCGTTCTTTTGCATGTTGGCCATGAAGGTATCGTTGGTGTCCTGCAACGGCACCAGGGACGCGTCCATGATCGGCTGGTTCCAGCACGAGGCCAGGATCGACCCCACCGCCGGTTTGCACACGTCACAGCCGATGTGGCCACGGCCATGCTTGGCCAGCAGTTCTTCAAACGTGGTCACCCCTTCCACGCGCACCAGGGCATACAACTCCTGGCGGGTGTAGGCGAAGTGTTCGCACAGGCTCTTGTCGACGCTGACGCCACGGGCAATCAGCTCGTGCTCGAACACCTGCTTGAGCAACCCGGCACACCCACCGCAACCGGTGCAGGCCTTGGTCTGCGACTTGAGCAGGCCGAGGTCGCTGCACCCGGCGTCGATGGCCGAGCAGATCGCGCCCTTGTTGACGTTGTGGCACGAGCACACCGTGGCCGAGTCCGGCAAGGCGCCTGGGCCGAGGGTCGGTGCGCCGCTGGACGATGGCAGGATCAGGCTGGCCGGTTCGGCCGGCAGCGCGATGCTGTTCTGCATGTATTGCAGCAAGGTGTCGTAGTATCTGTTGTCGCCGACCAGCACCGCGCCGATCACGTGTTTGCCGCTCGCATCCACCACCAGGCGCCGATAGCTGGCAGTCGCCTCGTCGATGAACTGGTAGCTGCGCGCACCCGGTGTATGGGCGTGGGCGTCGCCGATGGAGCCCACGTCCACGCCCAGCAACTTGAGCTTGGTGGACATGTCGGCGCCGACAAAGGGCTCGGCGCTGTGCTCGCATAACAGCGCGGCGACGCCACGGGCCATCTGGTAACCCGGCGCAACCAGGCCGAACAGGCTGCCGTTCCAGGAAGCGCATTCGCCAATTGCGTAGATGTGGGGATCGCAGCTCAAGCACTCATCGTTGATCACCACGCCGCCGCGCGGGCCAATGTCCAGGCCGGCCTGGCGGGCCAGTGCATCCTGGGCGCGGATCCCGGCGGAGAACACAATCAGGTCAGTCTCAAGGAATTCGTCATTGGCAAAGTTCATGCGATAGCGGTACTGCTCGCCGGCGCTGATCGACTGGGTGGCGCGGGACAGATGCACACCGACGCCCAGCCGCTCGATCTGGGCCTTGAGGGCCAGGCCGCCAAAATCATCCAGCTGCACCGGCATCAAGCGCGGCGCGAACTCCACCACATGGGCTTCCAGGCCCAGGCTTTTCAGGGCGTTGGCGGCTTCCAGGCCGAGCAGGCCACCGCCCACCACCACACCACGGCGGGCATTGGCGGCAGCGGTGCGAATGGCGTCGAGGTCTTCGAGGGTGCGATACACCAGGCGCGAGTCGCCTTCGGCGCCCTCGATCGGCGGCACGAACGGATAGGAACCGGTGGCCAGCACCAGCTTGTCGTAGCCCACGCAGCCCTGGGCGGTGATCACTTCACAGCGTTCGCGGTCGATCTCCAGCACCGGTACACCCAGGTGCAGGGTCACACCCGGTGTCTGGTACAAAGCGGCGTCGGACAACGCCAGGGACTCGGCATCGCGGCCGGTGAAATACTCGGAAAGATGCACGCGGTCATAGGCACGCATCGGCTCTTCGCTGAACACGTGCAACCGGTAGTGATCCAGCGCGCCGCGTTCGATCAATTGCTCCACGCAATGGTGGCCGACCATGCCATTGCCGACGACGATCAGGGTTTTCATCTGTTTGTTCATAGCAAGCACCCGACAACGTTCATCACGGTTTAAAAAGCAAAAAAAAACGCCTGAAACCTTGCGGTTCCAGGCGCCTTTGCCTGTTCTTATGCGGGATCGGATCGGCGACTGCGCCGGATCTACCGCTTTATACCCCTGTTGTCGATCGTCGTTGACCGAGATGGGTTGAGGGGGAGCTTGCAGGGTCTGTGCCAATTGGTCGCGAGCCTTACTGCGACACCTTCTAGCGGTACTCATCGAATCTGAATGCACACTTCAGCGCCTCCAACTGGTGCATCCCGCGACAAAAAAGTGCATTCCCGGATAAAAATCAAAGGGTCACGGAAGAGCGGGCTTATTGTGGTGAGCGGGCTTGCTGTGGTGAGCGGGCTTGCCCCGCGCTGGGCTGCGCAGCAGCCCTAAACCCAGGCACCTCAGTCCTTACAGGAAGTAAGCAGCGGCAGTGATGGGGCGGCTTCGCCACCCAGCGCGGGGCAAGCCCGCTCACCACAGTAATCCCGCTCACCACAACAAGCTGGCTTGCCACAATTTGCCCGTGCTTAAGAAATTGGCGCGTGACTTGCTAGGAACACACACAGAGCAGTCAACGCTGATTGCCCATTCACGACAAAGGCGCCGTGCAATCCCCGTTTCCAACGGAGGGTTGCAGGGCGCTTTTTTGTTGGCGGGCAGAAAAAGTTTCGAGGGTGACGGATGGCAAACCAAAGCGTACGCAGTGTGTGTCCCTATTGTGGTGTGGGCTGCGGCATCATCATGCAGGTCGAGCACAATAAGGTGGTCAAGGTCATCGGTGACAAGGCCCACCCCACCAACTTCGGCCGCCTGTGCACCAAAGGCACCACCTGCGGGCAGGCCATCGCCGAGTCCGGGCGGATGGAGAACGCCTACCTGCGCGAGAAGCGTGACCACGACCCGGTGCGCATCGCCATGGACACCGCCATCAGCGAAACCGCCGGGCGCCTGCGCGGCATCCTTGACAGCCACGGGCCGGATGCCCTGTCCTTTTATGTGTCCGGGCAAATGTCCCTGGAGGCCCAGTACCTGATCAATAAACTGGCCAAGGGCTTTGTGCGCACCAACAACGTCGAGTCCAACTCGCGGCTGTGCATGGCCAGCGCCGGCAGCGGCTACAAGCTGTCCCTGGGCTCCGACGGGCCGCCGGGCTCCTATGAAGACTTCGACCGCGCCGATCTGTTCTTCGTGATCGGCGCCAATATGGCCGACTGTCACCCGATCCTGTTCCTGCGCATGATGGACCGGGTCAAGGCCGGGGCGAAGATGATCGTGGTCGACCCACGGCGCAGTGCCACGGCGGACAAGGCCGGCCTGTACCTGCCGATCAAACCCGGCACCGACCTCGCCCTGCTCAATGGCCTGTTGCACCTGCTGGTCAAGAACGGCCACACCGACCCCGCGTTCATTGCCGCGTTCACCGAGGGCTGGGAGGCCATGCCCGGCTTTCTCGAGGACTACCCGCCGCACACGGTCGCCGAGATCACCGGCCTGGCCGAAGCGGATATCCGCCAGGCCGCCGACTGGATAGGCGCCGCTGCCGAGTGGATGAGCTGCTGGACCATGGGCCTCAACCAAAGCACCCACGGCACCTGGAACACCAACGCCCTGTGCAACCTGCACCTGGCCACCGGCGCCATCTGCCGCCCCGGCAGCGGGCCGTTTTCCCTCACCGGCCAACCCAACGCCATGGGCGGCCGTGAGATGGGCTACATGGGCCCGGGCCTGCCGGGGCAGCGCTCGGTGCTGGTGGAAGCCGACCGCGCATTTATCGAAGATCTCTGGCAGATCCCCCCAGGCAGCCTGCCGCGCCGGGTCGGCGGCGGCACCGTGGCGCTGTTCGAACAGATGAGCGCCGGGCAGATCAAGGCCTGCTGGATCATCTGCACCAACCCGGTGGCCAGCGCGCCCAATCGCCGCAAGGTCATCGAAGGCCTGCAAGCCGCCGAACTGGTGATCACCCAGGACGCCTTCCTCGACACCGAGACCAACCGCTACGCCGACATCCTGCTGCCCGGCGCGCTGTGGGCCGAGGCCGAAGGGGTGATGATCAACTCCGAGCGCAACCTGACCCTGATGCAAAAAGCCGTCGAACCACCGGGCCAGACCTTGCCCGACTGGCAGATCATCGCCAGGGTCGCTTGCGAGATGGGCTTTGTCGAAGCCTTCACCTATGCCAGCGCCGCCGAGGTCTTCGACGAGATCAAGCGCGCCTGGAACCCCAAGACCGGCTATGACATTCGCGGCGCCAGCCATCAACGGCTGCGCGCGCAACCGCTGCAATGGCCCTGCGCTTCAGACGCCGGCGCGGACCGCAACCCGATCCGCTACCTGAATACAGGCACGCTCAGATTCGCCACCGACAACGGCAAGGGCCAGTTCCTGGCGCGCCCACATATGCCGCCGGCGGAGATGCCGGATGAGGCCTTCCCTTTCGTGCTCAACACCGGGCGTTTGCAGCACCAGTGGCATACCCTGACCAAGACCGGCAAGGTCGCCACCCTGAACAAACTCAACCCCGGCCCCTTCGTCGAACTGCACCCCGAAGACGCCGCCAGCCTGGGCATCCAGGACAAGGACCGCGTGGAGGTGCGCTCCCAGCGCGGGCGTGCCGTACTGCCTGCGGTGGTCACCGACCGCGTGCGGCCGGGCAACTGTTTTGCGCCTTTCCACTGGAACGATGTATTTGGCGAAAACCTGGCGATCAACGCGGTGACCAACGACGCGGTCGATCCGATTTCCCTGCAACCCGAGTTCAAGTTCTGTGCCGTCGCCCTGGCCCGGGTCGAGTTGATCGATCACCAGTTTCTCGATGGGCCGGTCTCGCAAGACCTGCCCCCCTTAGCAGAGGACCTCACCCTGTCGCGCCTCGACGCCTTCGCCGATATTGCCGGCCTCCGTAACGTGCCAGCGCCGCCACTGAGCGACAGCGAGCGTACTTACCTGGCAGGTTTCCTCAGCGGTCTGCGCTCCGACGCCGGGCGCCTGGCAGCCGGTGTGCCGGTGATGCCAACCCATGCGCCGCTGACCAAGGATTCCCGACTGTGGCTGGACGGTTTGCTCGGCGGATTGTTCAGCCGCGCAGAAGCCAGCGCCGTCGCCGCAACGCCCTCCCCGGCCGTCACCCTGTTATGGGCCTCCCAGACCGGCAACGCCGAAGCCCTCGCCGAGCGATTCGCCAAGCGCCTGCGCGACGCCGGTATCAGCGTCGAGCTCAGCGCGATGGCGGATTTCCCGGCCAGCAAACTGGCGAACACGCAAAACCTGGCGCTGATCAGCAGTACCTTCGGCGACGGCGACCCGCCGGACAATGGCGAAGGCTTCTGGCACAGCCTCAGCACCGCCGAGATGCGCCTGGAGTCGCTGCGCTTTGCGGTACTGGCCCTGGGCGATCCGAATTACGACCAGTTCTGCAAGCACGGCAAACGCCTTGACCAGCGCCTGCTGGAGCTGGGCGCGACCCGCCTGCTGGAGCGCGTGGATTGCGACACCGAATTCGAAGAGCGCGCCGATGCGTGGCTGGCCCGATTCCAACAGACCCTCCACCCGGCAAAGCCCGTAGCCCCGGTAACACCCGCCACACCGGCCGGCAAAACCAAGCTGCATGGCTCACGGCTGCTGCTCAACCGGCACCTGAACCCGCAGAGCACCCACAAGGAAACCCGCCAGTTCGCCCTGGACCTGACCGACTCCGGGCTGAGCTATGAAGCCGGTGATGCCCTGGGAGTGATGCCGCGCAACTGCCCGGAACTGGTCAGCGAACTGCTCGACCTGACGCGCCTGGATGCCAGTGCCTGCGTGAACATCGACACCTTCGGCGATGTACCGCTGCACCAGGCATTGACCCAGCGTTTCGAAATCGCCCGCCCCAGCAGCGACACCCTGGCCTTTATCGCCGAGCGCAGTGCCAACCCAGGCCTTAAGCGCCTGCTGAGCCCCGAGCACAAGACCGAACTGCAGGCTTGGCTGTGGGGCCGGCAATTGGTGGATGTGCTGCACGCGTACCCCATCGATTGCTCGGCGGACGAACTGCTCGGCACCCTCAAGCGCCTGCAACCACGTTTGTATTCAATCGCCTCCAGCGCCAAGGCCTACCCACAGGAAGTGCACCTCACCGTGGCCGCCGTGCGTTATGGCAAGCGCAAGGGCGTGTCCTCGACCTTCCTCGCCGACCGCGCCGCAGACAGCGAGGTGCCGTTGTTCGTGCAGCCGTCCAAACACTTCCGCACACCGGCCGACGGCGACGTGCCGATGATCATGATCGGCCCCGGCACCGGTGTGGCGCCGTTCCGCGCGTTTTTGCAGGAACGTCGGGCCCAGGGGCACCAGGGCCGCAACTGGCTGTTCTTTGGCGAGCAGCACGCGGCCAGCGACTTCTATTACCAGGATGAACTGCAAGGCATGCAGCGCGACGGCCTGCTCACCCACCTGAGCCTGGCGTTCTCCCGCGACCAGGCGCAAAAGATCTACGTACAGGACCGCATCCACGAACAGGGGGCCGAGCTGTGGCGCTGGTTGCAGGACGGCGCCAGGCTGTATATCTGCGGGGACGCCAGCCATATGGCCAAGGACGTCGACCAGGCGTTGCGCCAGGTCGCGCAAACCCACGGCGGGCTTGGCGTTGAGGGCGCAGTGGAGTACTGGCGCCAGTTGAGCGAACAGAAGCGTTACCTGCGTGATGTCTACTGATTGGATACAGAACAATAAGCACTTTGTATTGTGTACAAAAAACCCTAAAGATTTACCGGCACCGGGCCGAAACAGCGGTGATAGCAAATCGCCGCGCTGTTTTTCCTGAGCGGACGATTTGACCACCCTCTGCGCTGATGGTCGTCTCGATGAAAATAAAAAATAAGCTGGTGCTTGCATTTGTCTCTGTGGCGTTTATTCCGGTAAGCCTGGTGGCCGTGATCTCCGTGATGAACACACGGACCCAGGCGGTGGATCAGTTTATCGATGGCAGCACCCGGGAAATCCGCCAGATCGATGGCAATATCCGCCAGTTCTTCGACGGCACACTGCAGAACGTCGATCAAATGGCCACCGATCCTGTATACACCGCCGTGGACTCTCTGAAGAATTACCAGCCTGCCGATGCAGCCAGCCAGCCGATGCCGGCGGCGGCGCAGGATGTGATCAAGCGCTTTGCACGCTTCGGCGCCACGCACCCGGCCGCCGCGATCCTGTCCATCGGCCTGGAAGACGGTACCTACGCCAAATGGCCGGATGACCCGCAGCTGGCCAAGTACGACCCACGCACGCGCCCCTGGTACAAGGCCGCGATGGCCAGCCCCGGCAAGACCGTGCGCACGCCGGCTTACTACTACGACAAAGACGATGTGGCGCTGGTGGGCACTGCCCGGGCGTTGCTGGATAACGCCGGCAAGGCCAAGGGCGTGTTCGTGGTCAGCGTGTCGCTGAAGAACCTCACCGAACTGGTCAAGAGCATCAAACTCGGCGAAAGCGGCTACGTGATGCTGATCGAAGACGGCGTGGTGCTGGTCGACCCGCGCGACGCCGCCCACAGCTTCAAGCCGCTCAAGGACCTGGGCGCCGCCTATGCGCACCTGGCCGAGACGTCCCAGGGTTCTACCGAGGTGGAAATCAACGGCGTGCGCTACATGGCCAACGTGTGGACCTCTCCCGGCCTGGGCTGGCGCTATATCGGCCTGATCGAGCACCGCGAAGTCATGGCCGAAGCCACGCGCATGACCTACCTCACAGCGGTCATCGTCGGCGTGCTGGTGCTGATCTTCGGCGTGCTTGCGGCGGCGTTTTCCAAGGTGATCGTCAAGCCCATCGGCCAGGTCAGCAGCGGCTTGCAGTCGATCGCAGAGGGCGAAGGCGACCTGCGTCACGCACTGCAGGTGCAGGGCAAGGATGAAACCGCTGAACTCGCCGGCTGGTTCAACAAGTTCCTTGCCGCGATTCGCCAATTGATCCAGCACATCGGTGCCGCCTCGGCCAATTTGCACAACGCCTCCAAGGTCAACAGCGAAGTGGCGCACAACATGAACGAAGCCGCCGGGCGCCAGCGCGAGGCGGTGGAACTGGTGTCCACCGCGTTCAACGAAATGGTCGCCACCGCCAACGAAGTCGCGCGGTCCTGCAGCAGTGCGGCAGAGTCGGCGGAGAACGGCCATCGCCGCGTGGCCGAGGGCAAGCAACAGATCGAAGTCACCACCGATAACGTCAACCGCCTGGGCCGCCGATTGACCGAGTCGTCCGACGCCATGGTCGAACTCGAAGCCGGCAGCCGCAGCATCAACCAGATCATCGGCACCATCCGTGCGATTGCCGAACAGACCAACCTGCTGGCCCTCAACGCCGCCATCGAGGCCGCCCGTGCCGGTGACCAGGGCCGTGGTTTTGCCGTGGTCGCCGACGAGGTGCGCGCGTTGGCCAAGCGCACCTCCGACTCCACCGGCGAGATCGAGCAGCTGCTCGGCACCCTGGAAAACAAGACCCAGGAAGTCACGCAAAAAATGGGCAGTTGCCTGGACCTGTCACGGGCCAGTGTGTCGTCCATCGAAAGCGCACGGGACAGCTTTGAAGGCATCCAGTTGTCAGTCAACGAGATCCGTGACCAGAACCTGCAAATCTCCGCCGCCGCCGAGGAGCAACACAGCGTGGCCGAAGAGATCAACCGGCATATCCAGCAGATCTACGACGAGGCGCGGCTGGTGGAAAGCCTGGCCAACTCGGCGCAGGACGACTCGGGGCGCCTGTCGAATCTGTCGGATGAGTTGAATGGCCTGGTGGGGCGCTTCAAGTCCTGATGAATGCCGCGATCTGTTGCCACATCGCCCGTGGGTTGGAATACATCGGGAAGTGCCCGCACGCGGCAATGGGCGCCAGGCGCACGCCGTTGGCCTGGATGTGCGGCAGGTAGGACAGCCCGGCGTTCTGCTCGCCGTACATGAACAGCTTCGGGCATGGCAGGCCGAGGAACTTGTCCATCAGGTCGGCGTTATCGGAAAGCGTCACCATCGACTGGAATATCCCGCGCACCGCACCGGCGCGGACCTTGTGGCGCAGGCTCGCTGAATACAGGGCGCTGGCATACGCCGGCGCCTGGCGGGTGCGTTCGATGAAGGCACTGAAAAACGCTTCGGGATCCTGCGCCGGGTAGTCGACAATCTGGCGGCTGAGAAAGCAGTCTTCCGCAGCGATATTGCCTTCGATATCGGTGAAGCTCAGGACACGGCCAGGGAAACGGTGCGCCAGCAGCAAGGCCGTCAACCCGCCCATGGAGTGGCCGACCAGGTGGAAACGTTCGATCTGGAAGTGCTCCAGCACCTGCAAGGCGGTTTCGAGCAGGAACGGGATGCTGATTGCCCCCAGGTCGGCGCATTCACTTTCGCCACAGCCGGGCGCGTCATACGCAACAAAGGGATGCCCGTCGAAAGCCGGGTGCAGGACGATATCGGCGTAGTCTTCCTTGGTGGAGCCAAAGCCGTGCAGGAACAGGATCGGCGCGTGCTCACCGGAGCGATACAGGGCGGCGATATCCAGCGATACGCCATCTACCGTCAGCGGCAGACGGGTGTGAGTGAACGACATGGCGAGGGCTCCTTGAACACAAAGGCGGCCAATTTCAAGGGTTTCCCTACGCGTGTAAATGACCGATTGCAGAACGTTTTCATACGCCAATCGTATGAGCCTGGAATTGTGCGACCAGTTCTGTGACTAGCGGGTTTGGCCTTTGCGAGTTCCAGGCGACCGCCGTCGTCACGACGTTGAGTTTCTGGGTCAAGGCCCGCAGCACCACGTTATCCGGCGCGAGTTTTTTCAACGAAGCCGGCACCAGCGCAATCCCCTGGCCGCAGCTGACAAAGGCAATCTGCGAGGCCACCGAGCGCACCTCATGCAGCACCCGCGGCGAGAACCCGCTGGCGCGGCAGGTGGCGATCAGGTTGTCGAAATACACCGGGCTGACCTTGCGCGAAAACATCACCAAAGGCTCGCTGGCCAGGCTCGCCAGGCTGATGCGCGTGCGCGACGCCAGCGGGTGATCGCTGGGCAGCGCCACCATCAGGCGGTCCTCGCGCAACGGCAAGGACTGGATCGCCGGGCCGAGGTCGCCGTCCAATCGCGCAAACGCCAGGTCGATATCCCCCGCCTCCAGCGCCGGTACCGCCTCCACGCTGTCGATCTCGCGCACCGATACGGTGAGCTGGGGGTATCGCTGCTTGAGCAGGTCGATCAAGCCAGGCAACACATCAAACATCGCCGTGGAAATCGCGCCAATGGTGAGCATGCCCGACTGCCCCGCCACCGCCTCCTCCACCGCCAGCTCCAGGCGCTCCAACTGTTCGGCGAACTTGCGCACCGCCGGGAGGATCGCCGCACCCACCGGCGTCAACTTGGCGCCCCGCCGCGAACGCTCGAACAACGTGACCTTGAGTGCCTGCTCCAGCACCTGGATCTGCTCGCTCAACGGCGGCTGCGACATGCCCAGGCGCTTGGCGGCACGGCCGAAGTTCTGTTCTTCGGCCACGGCGAGGAACAGCCAGAGGTGGCGAATAAGGCGGAAGTTGATCATGGGGATTCCATAGGCTTGACGTATGAAAGGTCAGGTTTAACGCTAATAAACCTATCATCTTTGGATAAGCCATATGGCGCAAGCACAGCCCCACATTTTTAATCCGCTACGTACGTAGGAAGGACGGTGGGTGAATCCATCCAATCCAGAAAAGCCCGAAGCCGCGCGGTGAAGTTTTCCATCGTGGCGCCAGGGTTCCTGGCCTCAAAGAGAAAGAACGCAAGGTGAGTGACCCGCTGCGGATACCCCCGGACGAACATCGCCACATGCTCTTCGAGGGTGCGGGGCCATGTCGACGCATCTTCCGAACGCAATACATGGGTGGACCTGATCAGCTTGCGTGAAGCCTCGCGCTGCAAGCGAAGTCGCTGCGTCTCGGTGTCGGCGCACGCGATGCGCGTGAGGTACGTGCTCAATACGGCGTGAAAATCACCATTTACCGCCAGCGCGATGTCACGGGATGGCCGAAACCGTTCGAAATGCACTGACAGATCATTGCCCCACAGGCAGCGGCACTGGTGTTTGAGCCAGAAGCCCCACCTGTTGCGGTTTTCCGCCGCCAGTACTTGCGCGCGGTGGCCGATATCGAAATCCACCTTGGTGACAAGGGGGTGCCGCTGCTCCAGCGCACGCCGGACTGCCTCCAGCCGGGCCAATAGCTCCGCGGTTGCCGGCTCGCGCAGCACCAGGGTGAGGTCGAGGTCGGAAACGCCGGGAGTGGCATCGCCCCTTGCGACACTGCCATAGAGATAGAGGCCGTCCAGGCCCAGGTCGTCCCTCGAGAGCGACGCGCAGACGTCCGCCAGCAACGGCTGGTATTCAAGCTGCACGGGGGTGTCGGGGACGGTGAGGATAAAACCGTCCGCGTCGATGCCCGCAGAAGGCGTACTCATGGGCGATGCACCTCGATCACCAGCCCTTCCGCCTCGCTCGGCACGCAGAAATGCCGGGTGATCAGGTCGAACTCGGCATCCGTCGCCGCGAAATCATGATCGCCCCGGGCATTGCGCGCATGCAGCCTTGCGCGGCAGGTGGCGTCATCCAGCTCGAGGTAATGCAGGCGGTGCGGCACCTTAGCGGCCTGCGCCAACCCCAGCAGCCATTCGCGATTGGCCAGGGTATTGGCGGGAAAATCCAGCACCACGTTGACGCCGGATTCAAGCAGGTTGATCACCAGCGGGCCCAACACCCCGCGAATACGCTGGGCACAGCGCAGGTAGTCGGCGATCGAGAGGATTTCACCGGGGTACAACTGGGCGAGCCAGGTGTCTTCGCTGAGCAGGATGGCGGCGTGCTCGGCCACCAGGGTCTTGGCCAGTGTCGACTTGCCCGAGGCGATCTTGCCGCACAGCAGGTGCAGGGTTGGCATGGGTACGGCTCCTTATGTGAAGCCTTGAGCATGCCAGCTTTCCGGCTGGTTCTTAATATTTCGACACGAATTATGCTGAACTATCTGACAGGTAAGGCGTTCATTTCCTATGCGCAGCCCCGACCAGGGGCGTTGTACAACAAGGAGCCGCCTTACCATGACAACCCTTCCCGCCTACCGATACATGCCGGGGCCGCTGCATGCGACCTTGCTGGCCGGCACCGTGCCGCTGTTTCTCGGGGCCTTGCTCAGCGACATTGCCTACACCCAGACCTACCAGATTCAATGGGCCAACTTTGCGTCCTGGTTGATTGCCGGTGCTCTGGTGTTCTGTGGGTTCGCGTTCCTGTTTGCGCTGGTCAACCTGCTTCGCGCCGAGCGCAAGGCGGGGCAACCCACGCGGTATGTCCTGCTGCTGTTAGCCACCTGGGTATTAGGGCTGGTCAATGCCTTTCAACATGCCAAGGATGCCTACGCCTCAATGCCTGCCGGGCTGATCATGTCGGCCGTCGTCTTGCTGCTGACACTGGCGGCCACCTGGACCGGCCTGCGCTCGGGAGGTGCCAAATGAAAACGCCCCACACACTGAGCGTATTGAGCGCCGCGCTGTTGCTGAGCGCCTGCGGCGGCGAAGGTGACAAGACCCAGGCCCGTGGCCCCGACCCCACGTTGCCGGAGCAACAAAGCAGCCTGTTGCCGAGCATGAAGATCGCCGAGCCCACCCCCTGGGGCGATCAGAAACCCAAGGTGCCCGACGGCTACAGCGTCACGGCCATCGCCACCGACCTGGCCATCCCGCGCCAGACCCTGGTGCTGCCCAACGGCGACATCCTCATCGCCGAAGGCCGAGGCGGCAGTGCGGCCAAGCTCAAGCCCAAGGATGTGATCGCCAGCGTGATCAAGGCCCAGGGCAATACCAAGGTCAAGGGCGGCAACCGCCTGACGCTGCTGCGCGATGCCGACGGTGACGGCACCTATGAGTTGAAGACGGTGTTCGCCGACAACCTCAACGCGCCCTACGGCCTGGCGTTTGCCGATGGCAAGCTCTACGTGGCCAACCAGGATGCGCTGGTGCGCTTCGACTACACCGATGGCCAGACCAAGGCCAGCGGCGCACCGGTGAAAGTCACCGACCTGCCGGCGCAGATCAACCATCACTGGACCAAGTCCCTGGCGGTGAGTGCCGATGGACGCCAGTTGTATGTGGGGATCGGCTCCAACAGCAACGTGACCGAACGTGGCATGGAAGTGGAAATCGACCGCGCCATGGTCTGGCAGATCGATGCAGCGACCGGCGCGCACAAACCATACGCCACCGGCCTGCGCAACCCGACGGCGCTGACCATCCAACCCGACTCCGGGCAACTGTGGACGGTGGTCAACGAGCGCGACGAACTCGGCCCCGACCTGGTGCCCGACTACCTGACCTCGGTGAAAGAAGGCGCGTTCTACGGCTGGCCCTACAGCTATTGGGGCCAGAACGTCGACCCGCGCGCGCAACCGCAGAACCCGGCCAAAGTCGCCGCCGCGATCAAGCCCGACTACAGCCTGGGCTCCCACGTGGCCGCACTCGGCGTGGACTTTTCCATCCCGGCCATGGGCGAGCAATTTGCCGACGGCGTATTCGTCGGCGAGCACGGCAGCTGGAACCGCGACAACCCGGTGGGCTACAAGGTGATCTTCGTGCCGTTCAGCAATGGCAAGCCATCGGGTGAGCCAATTGATTTCGCCACCGGCTTTCGCGGTGACGACGGCAAGACCCGTGGGCGCCCGGTGGGGGTGACGGTGGACCCGAAAGGCGCGCTGATCATCGCCGACGACCTGGCCAATACCGTGTGGCGGGTGACGCGCAAGCCATAGCGGCATATGACAGGGGCGGCGGCGCCCCTGTCAGCCTTCATCCTGCAATTGCACCTCCAGCCAGTCGAGCAACGCCATGACTTCAGCGCGAACGTCCTCTCCCTGCTGCCGATAAATCGATAGCGCCTGGGGCAAATGCACACTCTCGACACAGGGCCTTACCAGCGCCCCGCTGTCAATCAACCGGCTCCCATGGCGCCGACTGGCAGCCCCCCTGGCATGCCTCACGACGAGCCTCGTGCTGTCGAACATCAGCAGTTTTCATCAACCTGCATTGGATACACGCGCCTGGTTCGCGGGGCTGGTTTTTTCCCTGCGTGCGGTCGCCCTCTGGTTGTGGTTCAGCGTGATCAACCAACGGCAACTGACGCACCTCGCGGCGCAGGCAACCGGCCTCTGGACCGCACTGATGATGGGGGGCGCCGGTGTCGCAACGCTGTGCCTGCTGCCGACACTCGGCTTCGGCCTTTCCCAAGCGGGCCCGCTCTATGCCTTGGCCCGAGCAAAGCCATTGACATGATTGCCTAAAGCAACAATATAATTGCCTAAGGCAACCATTCGAGCATCCACCATGTCCACTCCCCTGCTTGTGGAACGCGCCGGCATCGTGCGCGGCTTCAATCGCTTCTACACCCACCAGATCGGCGTGCTGCAGGAACACCTGCTGCACAGCGACTATTCCCTGACTGAAATTCGGGTGATGTACGAGCTGTCCTCCCGTGGCGACCTCACCAGTGCCGACCTGTGCCAGATGCTCAGCCTCGACGCGGGTTACCTGAGCCGCCTGACCAGTGGCTTCGAGAAAAACGGCCTGATCCAGAAAGTCCGCTGCGCCACCGATGCGCGCGCGGTGCAATTGCACCTCACCGATCTCGGTCGCGCGGTCCTGGCGCCGCTGGAACAGCAGACCCAGGATGAAGTCATCGCCCTGCTCGAGAGCCTGCCCGAATCCCAGCAGCAGCAATTGACCGACGCCATGCAACGCATCCAGGCCCTGTTGCAAGGCAGCCCTTCGAGCTACCTGCTGCGCGATCCACGCCCCGGGGATATGGGCCTGGTGGTGCAGCAGCAAGCCGCGCTGTATGCCCGCGAATACCATTGGAACTGGGAGTTTGAAGCGCTGGTGGCGGAGATCGTCGCCAAGTACCTGCGCGAGTTCGACCCGGCGCGGGAGCGCTGCTGGATCGCGGAGAAGGATGGCGAGGTGGTGGGTTCGGTGTTCGTCGTGCGCCATGACGATACAACCGCCAAGCTGCGCATGCTCTACGTGGATGCGAGTGCGCGGGGCCTGGGCATAGGCCGGCGCCTGGTGGACGAATGCCTGCGCTTTGCCCGCGATGCCGGCTACACCCGCATGATGCTGTGGACCATGAGCGCCCTGACCGATGCGCGCAAGCTCTACCAGAAAGCCGGTTTCGAGTTGGTGGAAGAAGAGCCCACCTTGAGTTTCGGCAAACAGCTGGTCAGCCAGACCTGGGCGCGCGCGCTGTAGCAAAGGCGCTTGAAGGAATGGGTATCGACACAACGTTATGGGTGATTCGACGGACCTGTGGCGAGCGGGCTTGTCCCGCGTTGGGCTGCGCAGCAGCCCCTAAACCTGGCGCAGAGGCGTGTCTGATGCACCGCATTCGTCTTCATCAGGGGCGCTTCGCACCCCAACGCGGGCGGTGCGACGATTCGACAAGCCCGCTCACCACAGAGGTAGCGGGTCTGGGTTTACAGGTCAGTGATTTCCTTATGGCGCGGCACCAGGGTCTTCATCACGCTCCACGCCACCAGGTACGCCAGCGCACAGATCGCGAACATGATCATGTAGCCGGTGTGGATGTCATTGATGGACTTGTAGTAGTCGAACACCCAGCCGCCGATCTTGGTCATCACCACACCGCCGATGCCGCCGGCCATGCCGCCGATGCCGACCACCGAGGCCACGGTCTTCTGCGGGAACATGTCGGACACGGTGGTGAAGATGTTGCACGACCACGCCTGGTGCGCCGAGGCGCCGACGCCGATCAGCAATACCGGGACCCAGAAGCTGATGTAGCCCAACGGCTGCGCCAGCAACACCACCAACGGGAACAGCGCGATCACCAGCATGGCTTTCATGCGGCCGTCATAGGGGGCATCGCCACGGGCCATGAAGTAGCTGGGGAACCAGCCGCCGCCGATGCTGCCGACCATGGTCATGCTGTACAGCACGGCCAGCGGCATGACGATATCGGCGCCTTTCATGCCGTATTGCGCCGACAGGTAGGTGGGCAGCCAGAACAGGAAGAACCACCACACGCCATCGGTCATGAACTTGCCGAAGGCAAACGCCCAGGTCTGGCGGTAGGTGAGCAACTTGAACCACGAGACTTTTTTCTGTACCGCGCCTGCAACCGGCGGGATAGAGGGCTGCTGCGCCTGGTCGCTGCGGATATAGGCCAGCTCTTCGGCCGACAGGCGTTTTTGCTGCTCCGGCTTCTCATACACCGCCGCCCATACCGCCACCCACACAAAGCCCAGCATGCCGATGACCATAAAGGCCGCTTCCCAGCCCCACATCCCGGCGATCAGGGGCACACAGATCGGCGCCAGGATCGCGCCGACGTTGGCGCCGGAGTTGAAGATCCCGGTGGCCAGCGAGCGTTCTTTCTTGGGGAAATATTCGGCGGTGGCCTTGATCGCAATCGGGAAGTTACCCGCCTCGCCGATCGCCAGCACCGCCCGGGACAGCATGAAGCCGGCGATGGATACCGGGATCACTGCCAGGCCGAGCGCACCGCTGACCGCGGCGATGCCCTCGCCCATCGGCACCGAAAACGCATGCATGATGGCGCCGGTGGACCAGACCGCAATCGCGATCACATAGGCGGCCTTGGTGCCGATCTTGTCGACGAACCGCCCGGCGAACAGCATGGAGATCGCATACACAAACTGAAACACCGCCGCGATATTGGCGTAATCGGTGTTGCTCCAGCCAAATTGCGTCGACAACTGCGGCGCGAGCAGGCTGAGCACCTGGCGGTCGAGGTAGTTGACGGTGGTCGCGAAAAACAACATCGCGCAGATGGTCCAGCGATAGTTGCCTACAGCTTGGCCAACGCGCTGGGCGTTGATGGGCTCGATCAAGTTCATGGCATCACTTTTTATTTTTGTTAGGTAGGACATATGTAACGTCATATGTCGTCGTACAACTGTGGCTTTTATATCGGGCTACCTACCCGCTGTCAATCTGAAAGATTACGGCTTTTGCGGGCTATCTCACGGGTGTGAAAAGTGTCAGGCGCAGCTAGGTTGTAGGACGACAAATGCGCATGACCCGGCTCGGCGCCTTGCCGGGCACATCGTCGAGCACACCGAACGGCTGCATGCCGACCTTCTCCAGCACACGGATCGACGCCGCGTGATCGGGCCGCACCAGGCCGAACACTTCCGGCAGACGGAGGGTGTCAAACGCCAACGCCAGGGCATCGCGTGCCAGCTCAGTGGCGTAGCCCTGCCCCCAGGCTTCCACGGCAAAGCGGTAGCCCAGGTTGACGCGCGGTTGCGTGAGGTAGTTAAGCGGGGCGACTCCACCAAAGCCGATGATGAAGTCCGGCGCGTCAATACGGGCAACCGCCCACCAGCCATAGCCGTTGTCGGCCCACTGCTGGAGCCAGTGATCGAGCAGGCGTTGGGCCGCGGACAGGCTGGGCATGGGCCCGGAGGGATTGAAGAGATTGGTCAGCGGGTCACCGAAGATCGCGAATAATCGCTGCACATCCCCAAGCTGTGGCGGACGATAGACAAGGCGGGAAACGGTGGCAGGCATCGGGATAAGTCCTCTTTACAACTGTGGCGAACGGGTTTGCCCCAGGGTAGGTGCTCACCCCGAAAACCCAGGCAATTGCACGCAAATTGCACCCCAGGCAAAAAAACGCAAATAGCGGTGAATTATTTCATGTCCGCTTGTATCTGAACTGACAGAGCGGTGCCATTGCAACGATGGCACCTCCCCTGTTCTGTTTTAGAGTGGTCCGCATGAAATTACGTAAGAAAAGCGTCAAGCCCATCGGTTTGAAAGACATCACCATTGTTGACGACGCCAAGATGCGCAAGGCGATCACCGCCGCCGCACTGGGTAACGCCATGGAGTGGTTCGACTTTGGTGTCTACGGGTTTGTCGCCTATGTATTGGGCAAGGTGTTCTTCCCCGACGCCTCCCCCAGCGTACAAATGATCGCGGCACTGGCGACGTTCTCCGTGCCGTTCCTGATTCGTCCCCTGGGCGGCCTGTTCTTCGGCGCGCTGGGCGATAAATACGGACGCCAGAAAGTCCTCGCCGCGACCATTGTGATCATGTCGCTGAGCACCTTCGCCATCGGCCTGATCCCCGGGTATGCCTCCATCGGCATCTGGGCGCCGATCCTGCTGCTGCTGTGCAAAATGGCCCAGGGCTTCTCGGTGGGCGGTGAATACACCGGCGCCTCGATCTTCGTCGCCGAATATGCGCCGGACCGCAAGCGCGGTTTCCTCGGCAGTTGGCTGGACTTCGGCTCCATCGCCGGTTTCGTCCTCGGTGCCGGCGTCGTGGTGCTGATCTCCAGCGTGCTGGGCGAAGCCGACTTCGAGGCCTGGGGCTGGCGCCTGCCGTTCTTCCTGGCCCTGCCCCTGGGCATGATCGGCCTGTACCTGCGCCATGCGCTGGAAGAAACCCCGGCGTTCCAACAGCATGTCGACAAGCTCGAACAGGGTGACCGCGAAGGCCTGACCCATGGCCCGAAAGTGTCATTCAAGGAGATCGCCACCAAGCACTGGCGCAGCCTGCTGACTTGCATCGGCATCGTCGCGGCCACCAACGTGACGTACTACATGCTGCTCACGTACATGCCGAGCTACCTGTCCCATAACCTGCACTACTCCGAAAACAGCGGCGTGCTGATCATCATCGCGATCATGGTCGGCATGCTGTTCGTGCAGCCGTTCATCGGTTTTGTCAGCGACAAGATCGGCCGCAAGCCCTTCATCATCGCCGGCAGCATCGGCCTGCTGTTCCTGGCCATTCCGGCCTTCATGCTGATTACCAGCGGCAAGACCGGCCTGATCTTCGCCGGCTTGCTGATCCTGGCCGTCGTGCTTAACTTCTTCATCGGCGTCATGGCGTCCACGCTGCCGGCGATGTTCCCCACGCACCTGCGCTACAGTGCCTTGGCCAGTGCGTTCAACGTCTCCGTATTGATCGCCGGCGTCACCCCTACCGCGGTGGCCTGGCTGGTGGAAAGCACCAACGACCTGTACATGCCCGCCTACTACCTGATGGTGTTTGCGGTGGTCGGCCTGATCACCGGCCTGACCATGAAGGAAACCGCCAACAAACCCCTGCGCGGCGCCGCACCGGCTGCGTCGGACATGGAAGAAGCGAAGGAGTTGCTACAGGAGCATCACGACAATATCGAGCAGAAAATCGAAGACATCGACGCCGAGATTGCCGAACTGGAAGCCAAGCGCCAGAACCTGGTGCAGCAGCATCCGCGTATCAATTAAGACCTGACCAAGCGTGGTGGCAAGGGCCGCCACGCCAGTGGAGTGTTCAACCATGCTTCCAAGCTTCACCGCCGCACACGCGTTACTCAGCGCCGACGAACGCGCTGCCATCGCCGAAATCGAAGCCACCACCAGCATCCTGCAATTGGTCACCCGCCTGACGGGCATGCGCTTTGCCGGCATCGCCAAGTTCACTGACCTGGAATGGATTGTCTGTTCAGCGCACGACCCCTTCGACATGGGCATTCATGCCGATGACGTGCTCGACCTGGAAACCACCCTGTGCAGCGAGTTCTGCATCAACCCGCAGACCCTGTTCATCCCGCAGGTCAGCGCCAATGGCCGCTTTGCCACGCGCCCGGTGGTCAAGCAATACGCCATCGAGAGCTACGCCGGGGCGCCGATCTTCCTGCCGGATGGCCGCCTGTTCGGCGCACTGTGTGCGCTGGATTCCCGGGCGATGCTGTTTGACGACCCCAACCTGCCGGAAACCCTCAGCCTGTTTGCGCGGCTGATCGGCTGCATCTTCTACGCTAACTTGACGCCAGCGGATCGCTGACCGGCGCTTTGCCGCGCAGCATGGCCATATCGCCATGCTGGACACGCGGCACTCGCTCGACATCAAGCGCCGCGCCTCGTTGAGGCGCAGCCATTCCTGATACTGCAGCGGCCTCGGTTGACGCCAACACCGAAGCACTAAGCTTTTTACCCGCACCGCCGATAACCCGTCATACCAATGACTTGCAGCGACGTCCTGCGGGAAACCATGCCGAACTCTCTCGCCCCTATCGTCCGCACCTTGTCCGACCGCAGCAGCCTGTCGCTGGCGCGCACGTCGCTGTTCAATTTCGTGGCGTTGCTGGCCCTGGTCTTTGCCGCCGCTGCCTATTCCCTGGTTTACCTCGCGCACGAACTGGATCACTCCGAACAGCAGGAAAGCGCGTTTTATACGCGTAAAGCCGTGCAATCCCTGGAGAAGTCCCTGCGGGTGACCGTCAAGGACTACGCCTTCTGGAGCGATGCCTACAAGCACCTGCACATGACCGTGGACAGCGACTGGGCCTACGCGCGCGGCAACGTCGGCGCCACGCTGTATCAGGACTTCGGTTTCCAAGGCCTGTTTGTGGTCGATAACGACAATCGCACGGTCTACTCGGTGATCAAGGGCGAGCTGCAAAGCGTCGAGCTCTCGCAGTGGCTCGACCAGCCCTTGACCGAAATTATCGAGCAGGCGCGTGCCGGGGCTGAAAACGAAACACCGGTCACGGCGTTCATCAATGTACGCGGCAGCCCGGCACTGGTGGCCGCCGCCGCGATCACGCCCGGCACCGATCCCACGGTAGAGCCCGATGGCCGGCCGGCCTCGGTGTTGATTTTCGTCGACGTCCTCAACAGCGCCAAGTTGCACGCAATCGGCGATGAGTTCGGCGTGGGCAAGCTGCATGTGGCCACGCCCGATGACATCGGCCAGACCCTGGTTTTCCCCCTGGGCGACAACGGCGTCGCCGGCAGCCTGCACTGGGAACCGGCCCGGCCCGGCCTGCGCTTGATGGGCGTAGGCCTGCCGCTGCTGGGCCTGGCCGCGCTGCTGGTGTGCCTGATGACCTGGGTGATACTGCGCCGCACCACCGCCGCCGCCCTCGCCCTGGATGCCAGCCACACCTCCCTGCTGGACAGCCAGGCCGCCCTGGCCACCAGCGAGGCGCGCTTTCGCGACGTGGTGGAGGCCAGCTCGGACTGGGTCTGGGAAATCGATGTCGGCTGGCGTTTTACCTATCTGTCGGAGCGTTTCGAAAGCGTCACCGGCCTGACCCGGCAAGCCTGGCTCGGGGCGGCGATGAGCGACCTGCTGGACACCGAGGCCGACCTGCTGTCGCAGTGGCTGAGCACTCCGGGCCGGCGCGTGGACATCAGTGTGCAATGCCGCTATATCGATGCCCAGGGACAGGAGCGCACAACCCGGCTGTCGGCCCGGGAAATGCCCTGTGGCGGGTTTCGCGGGACGGCCACCGACGTCACCGAAGAAGTCGAAGCACGTCGGCGCATCGAGTACCTGTCTCAACACGACGCCCTGACCGGGCTGCCCAACCGCACGCGCCTGCAGGCATTCCTGGACGGCAAACTCAAGGCCCTGCCCAGCGCCGAGCAGCCGCTGGTGATGCTCAGCCTCGACCTGGACCGCTTCAAGCCGGTCAATGACCTGCTCGGCCACGCCGCCGGTGACCGGGTGCTCAATCAAGTGTCCGGCCGCCTGGCTGCTTGCGTGCGCCATGGTGACCTGGTGGCTCGCGTCGGCGGCGATGAGTTTGTGCTGATCCTCAGCGACGCCGGCAGCCAGGATGAAGTCGAAAGCCTGTGCCTGCGCTTGATCGAGTCCATCGAGCAGGCGATCAAAATCGACGAACAAGAGGTGTTTATCAGCGCCAGTATCGGCATTGCCCTGGCGCCCACCGATGCCCGCGATGCCACCGAACTGCTGCGCTACGCCGATATCGCGCTGTATGAGGCCAAGGCGGCCGGGCGCAATACCTGGCGCTTTTACTCCGGGGACATGAATACGCGGATCATCGAGCGGCGGCGCCTGGAGAGCGATCTGCGCTTTGCGATCAAGCACGCCGAACTGCGCCTGCACTTCCAGCCGCGCTATCGCATCGCCGATGGGCAGATGGTCGGGGCCGAAGCCCTGGTGCGCTGGCAGCACCCGGTACGCGGGCTGATCGCCCCGGACACCTTTATTCCGATTGCCGAAGAGTCGGGGTTGATCCTGGCGCTGAGTGACTGGGTACTGGCAACCGCGTGTGCATGCGCGGCGCAGTGGCCGGACACGCTGTTCGTCTCGGTGAACCTGTCACCCACCGAGTTCAAGCGCGGCAACCTGGTGGAGCGCGTGCGCCACGCCCTGGACGCTTCGGGTATCGACCCTGCGCGCCTTGAAGTGGAAATGACCGAAAGCGTCATGCTCGAGGACGCCGTCGGCGCACTTGAGGTGATGCGCACGCTCAAGCAACTGGGCATCCGCATTGCCATGGATGACTTCGGCACCGGCTATTCGTCCCTCAGCTACCTGCGGGCGTTCCCGTTCGATGGCCTGAAAATCGACCGCAGCTTCCTCACCCGACTGGAGGAAAGCGAGGATGACAAGGCGATTATCCAAGCCATTGTCGGCTTGGGCCGTGCCCTTGCCCTGACGGTCACGGCCGAAGGCATCGAAACCGCTGAGCACCTGGCCATGCTCAAAAGCGTGGCGTGTGAAGAAGGCCAGGGCTACTTCCTCAGCCGACCGCTGGATATCGACGCATTCAACGGCTTGCTGGACGACTACTGCGCCGACGTCAGCGGAAAAAATGACTCGGGGTCTTGCCAAACTGTTTCTTGAACATGCTGGTAAATGCGCTGGGGCTTTCGTAGCCCAGCTCCAGGGCCACGTCGATAATCTTCTGCCCCACCGCGATACGCTCCAATGCCAGCAGCAGCCGCGCCTGCTGGCGCCATTGGCCGAAGGTCATGCCGGTGTCCTTGCGGAACAGGCGCTGGATGGTTTTCTGGTCGAGGGCCAGGCGCTCGCTCCAATCCGCCACGGTGGAGGCATCGCCCGGGTCCTCCTGCCACGCCAGGCAGATCTGCTGGATCCGCAGATCGGCGGGCTGCGGCAGCGACAGCGGCAAGGCCGGCAACAGCGCCAGCTCGTCGAGGATCAGGTGCATGATCCGCGCATCGCGGGAGTCTTCGGCATAGGGCGGTTTCAAGCTCACGGAGGCCTTGATCAGCTCGCTGAGCAGCGGCGAAATACTCACCGCCTTGGTCTCGGTCGGCAGGTTGGGGAAACTGTCGGGGCGCACGAACACGCTGCGCATTTTCAGGGCGCCCACGCAACGCAGGGAGTGCACGTGCCCGCAGGGCATCCAGAAGCCGCGATTGGGCGGCACCGTCCATTGGTTGTGCGCCGAATGCACCACCATCACGCCTTCGGTGGCGTAGAGTAATTGATGCTTTTCGTGACTGTGGTCGGGGATCACCCAGTTTTCCGGATAATCGGTGGCCGAACTGATGACGGCCCAGTCGCCCTCATCGATTTCCTGCAAAAATTTATCCAGTGATTTGATCATTTCGCCCTTTTTACGATGGTTGCCTCCCGAATTACGCGAGACGGGCATTCCTGGCGAATCTAGCATAAGCTCTGAAACAAATTGAAATGGGCAGCCTGCTCAAGTACTCGCTGCCCCTGTTCGCTGCCTTGTATGGAATGCCTGCATGTCGACCCTGACCGCATCACCTGCCGCCACCTCGAGTCCGCCCCAAGTAAGCCCGTTAGTCCTGCGTATCCTCGGCGCCTGTGCCCTGGCGCACCTGATCAATGACCTGATCCAGGCCGTATTGCCGTCGATCTACCCGATGCTCAAGGCCAACTACGGCCTGACGTTTACCCAGGTCGGCCTGATCACCCTGACGTTCCAGCTGACCGCCTCGCTGCTGCAACCCTGGATCGGCTACCACACCGACCGGCATCCCAAGCCGTGGCTGCTGCCGGCGGGCATGGTCTGCACCCTGGTCGGCATCCTGATGCTGGCGTTTGTCGGCAGCTTCCCGGCGATCCTGCTGGCGGCAGCCCTGGTGGGCGTCGGCTCATCGACCTTCCACCCGGAAACCTCGCGCGTCGCCCGCCTGGCCTCCGGCGGGCGCTATGGCCTGGCGCAATCGACCTTCCAGGTCGGCGGCAACACCGGCAGCGCGTTGGGGCCGTTGCTCGCGGCGGCGATCATCATTCCTTACGGCCAAGGCAACATCGCCTGGTTCGGGCTGTTTGCCGTGTTCGCGATCCTGGTGCTGTACGGCTTGAGCCGCTGGTACCGCAACCACCTCAACCTGTTCAAGCTCAAGCAAGGCGGCAAGGCCACCCACGGCTTGTCCAAGGGCCGCGTGACGTTTGCCCTGGTGGTGCTGGCGGTGCTGGTGTTCTCCAAGTACTTCTACATGACCAGCCTGACTAGCTACTTCACGTTCTACCTGATTGAAAAATTCCACCTGTCGGTATCGAGTTCCCAGATGTACCTGTTCCTGTTCCTCGGTGCGGTGGCCGTGGGCACCTTCGCGGGCGGGCCGATCGGCGACCGGATCGGGCGTAAGAAAGTCATCTGGTTCTCGATCCTCGGTGCCGCGCCGTTCACCCTGGCCCTGCCCTACGTCGACCTGTTCTGGACCGCCGTGCTCAGCGTGGTGATCGGCTTTATCCTCGCCTCGGCGTTCTCGGCCATCGTGGTGTTTGCCCAGGAACTGGTGCCGGGCAATGTCGGCATGATCGCCGGGATCTTTTTCGGCCTGATGTTCGGCTTCAGCGGGATCGGCGCGGCCTTGCTCGGCCTGCTCGCCGACAGCCACGGCATCGAGTACGTCTACACACTGTGCTCGTTCCTGCCACTGGTGGGCATCCTGACGATACTGCTGCCGTCGACCAAAGGCGTCTAGACCGCCGATCATCGGATGGCTGTATGCCATTATCCTTTGGGCTCTGAAAAACCTGCGTGTGCGCTTACAATCCCCGGCTTCAACGCACACCCAGGCAGACCCAGCACGAAATGACGCTCGACCCTCCTACGATTTTGGCACTCACCGTTGCCCTGGCCGCTGCTGCTGCCCTGTACCTGGCCATAGAATGGCGCAGCGTACGCGAACCTTCGCTGCTGTTCTGGAGCGCCGGTTTCGCCACCATCACCGTCGGCTCCACCCTGGCCCTGCTGCGCATCAATGGCTACCTGCTCATCGGCATCTGGTTTGCCAACGGACTGCTGGTGGCCGCGCACTGCCTGTTCTTGCTCGGGGTCGCGCGCTTTACCCAGGTACGCCTGTCGCCGCGATGGTGGCTGCTGCTGGCCGTGTGGCTGGGCATGCTGATGCTCCCGACCGACCTGCCGTGGTCCAAAGCCATGTTGGGCGTGCAGTCGCTGCTGGTCGCACTGCCGACCCTGCGCGCCAGTTTCCTGCTACGGCCCCACGGCCGATCATTGAGCATCGGCGCGGTGCAACTGCGTTATGTGCTGCTGATCCACGGCATGTTCTACGTGGCCAAGGCGCTGTCGGTGGTGATCCCCGGCACCTTGATCGACCTTGCGGCGTTCAAGGGCGAGATCATCCAGGTGTCCCTGGTGGAAGGTGCCATGGCGATCATGCTGATTGCGCTGTCGATGACCGGCTCGGAACGCTACCGCCGCGAACAGCAGATCGCCCGCCTCGCCGCCCGCGACCCACTCACCGCCCTCTACAACCGCCGCGCCCTCGACCTGCGCGCGCCGCGCCTGCTGGCCCAGGTGTCGGCGCAACAACCGGGCGCCCTGCTGCTGATCGATATCGACAACTTCAAGTCGGTCAACGACCTCCACGGCCATACCGCCGGCGACCGTGTGCTGATCGCCTTGAGCGAGATGATTCGCGCCGTCGTGCCCCGAGGCGCGCTGGCCGCACGTTTGGGCGGTGATGAGTTTGTGATCCTGCTCAACCCGGCCTCGACCGAGCAGATCGTCGAACTGGGCAGCAGCCTGCGCGAGCAGTTCCAGCAACTGGCCGCACAAACCTTCGCCACGCCCGCGCCGGTGACCCTGAGCATCGGCGCCACCCTGTTCGACCAGCCGCCGGCCAGCCTGGCGGCGCTGATCGAACAGGGCGATACCACGCTGTATGAATCCAAGCGTGGCGGGCGGGACAGCATTCGGTTGGTGGATCGGACCGGGGCCTACAGGTCGTAACTCACCGCCACACACCTTCCCGTCCTCACCGACTCCAACGCACAATCGGCCAGATGCAGCGCATACAACCCGTCGCGCACACTGGTGGGCAGTGCCTGGCCGCTGTTCAGCGCATCGATAAACCGGGTCAGCTCATTGCGATAGGCATCGGCGTAACGCTCCAGGAAGAAATGCTGCAACGGTTCCAGCGCTTCGGTGTGGTCGGCGCTCCAGTGGCGCAGGGTGCTGGGGCGATGGTTGTCGGTGAGCAGCACGCCAAGGGCGCCGGAGACTTCCACGCGCTGGTCGTAACCGTACACCGCCTGGCGGCAACAGTTGATATGGCATTGCTTGCCGGAGGCGGTACGCAGCAGGACCATCACGCTGTCATAGTCGTCGATCTGTTCCAGGCTCGGGTCCACCAGGCGGCTGGCAATGGCGCTGACTTCCACCGGTTCCTCGCCGAGCAGGTGGCGGGCGGTGTCGAAGTCGTGGATGGTCATGTCGCGCAGGATGCCGCCGGAGTGTTCCAGGTAATCCCGCGGCGCCAGGCCTGGGTCGCGGCTGGTGATGATCACCTGGCGCACCGCGCCGATCTGGCCGGCATCCAGGGCCTGGCGCAGGCGCAGCATGTCGGGGTCGAAGCGGCGATTGAAGCCAAGCATCACCTTGCCGCCCTGGCGTTCCACGGCCTGGGCGGCGCTGCGGGCCTTGGCGATGTCGAGGTCGATGGGCTTCTCGCAGAGTACCGCCTTGCCCTCGGCGACGGCGGCCAACAGCAGGTCGATATGGGTGTCGGTGGGGGTGCCGATGACCACGGCGTCGATGTCTTTGCGCGTGAGGACCGCGGCACAATCGTAGGCCGCCTCGCAGCCCAGTTGGCGGCTGAGGGCATCGACGCCTTCGCGCCAGGGGTCGGCCACCAGCACCAGCGTGGCATTCGGGTGGGCGGCGACGTTGGCGGCGTGGATCCTGGCGATGCGCCCGGCACCTAGAACAGCGATACGTAGCATGGTTGAACTCCTGATGTTGTTGTTGGAGGGAGTACTCAGTCCGGCAGGTTGAACGGGGTGACGATCTGCACCTGTGACGGCGCAATCGGCCCGGCCTTCCACAACCGGTGGTAATGCAGGATGTGCAGGAACACGTGGCGGGCATCGATCTGCAGGTTGTGGTCGATGATCGCGGCGATTTTTTCGTCCAGCAGCAGTTGGCGGTTTTCTTCGTCGAGGTCGTGGCCGATAAACACCTCCAGCGGGCGACCCAGGGCGGCGAAGGCGTCGACAATCGCACGGTTGCCGCCGCCGACGCTGTACACCGCCTTGAGGCCGGGATGCTGTTGCAGCGCCTGGGTGACCCGCTCGAAGGTGCGCGGGTACACGCCATAGCCGCCGCTGACGTCCAGCACTCGCAGGTGGGGGGCTCGCCCGCGCAGCCAGGCGCGAAAGCCCATCTCGCGCTCTTCTTCGCCACGGAACAACTCGCTGCCGATCACCACCGCCACGTCCTGGGGCTGCGCCGGCAGCCAGCGCGACATCAGGTAGGCGGCGGTCTGGCCGGCGGTGCGGTTGTCCATGCCGACGTAGCCGATGCGTTCGCTTTGCGGCAGGTCCGTCACCAGGGTCACCACCGGGATGCCCGCTGCGATCAGGTGCTTGACGGCCTGGTTCACCGCCGGTTCGTCGGCGGCCTTGAGCACCACGCCCTGGCTGCCGGTGTCGAGGCAGCGCAGCAACTGATCGTGCATGGCCTGGGGCTCGATTTCTTCGAACAGGTGAAAACGCGGGGCGATGCGAAACGGCGCCAGGCTGGCCAGTTGTGCGGTGATCGCCGCCTGCACCGCGGCGCTGAAACGCTGAGGGGTGTGCATGATCACGTCGACATGGAAGGTGCGCCCTACCGCCAGGCCGTTTTTCTCCTGGGACTCCAGTTCATCCAGCGCCTGCTCGATACGTCGGCGAGTCTGGGCGTGCACGCTGCCGCGCTGGTGCAGCACGCGGTCGACCGTGGCCTTGCTTACGCCCGCCTGGGTCGCGAGCTGCTTGATGGAGAAGTGTTTGGCGCGTTCGAGCATGGGTTTCGCCTGAGGTGTTTATGAGGTCTTTTTTAGGTATTACTGAGGTTTTGCAATGCTAGTCTCAGTTTTGTCCGGCGTCGAGCCGGGCAATCAAAACAACAACAATCCAGGAGAACCCTATGCCTCAAGCCGACCTCGCCAGTACCTTCAACGGCCAATATTTTGTCGTCACCGGCAGCACCCAGGGCCTGGGCGCCGCCGTGGCCCACACCCTGGCGCGACGCGGCGCCGCCGGGCTGATCATTTGCGGGCGGCGCCGCGCCCAGGGCGAAGAACAGGTGCGACAGTTGGCGCAGCTGGATTGCCAGGCGTTTTTTGTCGAGGCCGACCTTGAACAGGTCGAGGATTGCCGCGCGATCATCGACGCCGCGCGCACCCACTTCGGCACCTTGCATGGCCTGGTGAACTGCGCCGGGATGTCGGACCGCGGCACCATTGTCGACACCTCGCCGGAGCTGTTCGATCGGCTGATGGCGGTGAATGTGCGGGCGCCGTTTTTCCTGATGCAGGACGCGTTGAAATTGATGATCAGCCAGGGCGTGGAAGGCGCCGTGGTGAATATCCAGAGCATCACCGGGCATGGCGGGCAATCGTTCCTCAGTGCCTATGCGGCGTCCAAGGGGGCGCTGGCGATCCTGACCAGGAACGTGGCGTTCAGTGCGCTGCGCAACCGGATCCGCGTCAACGGCCTGAACATCGGCTGGATGGACACGCCCCATGAGGATCAGATCCAGCGCCAGTACCACGGCGCCCAGGACGGTTGGCTGGCTGAGGCGGAACGCGCGCAGCCGTTCGGTCGCCTGCTCAAGCCCGAAGAGGTGGCGCAAAGCGTGGCGTTCCTGCTGTCGCGCGAGTCGGGGATGATGACCGGCGCGGTGATCGACCTGGAACAAGGCGTGGTCGGCTGCACCGACAGCGGCAGCCCGCAGCCCTTCAAGGCCCTGAGCCTGGGAGGTGAGTAATGTCGGCATTCGTGACACTGCAGGATGTACGCATTGAGGATTTCAAGCAGATTTGCGCGCAACAGGCGCGTGCCGAGGACTATCCCCTGGCTGCGGAAGTGCTCGGCAACGTGCCGGTCTATCAGGCCCGCACCTTGCGCAACAGCGACCGCCACACGGTGATGAATGAACTGCACCGGTTGTTTCGCGATGGACCGGGCGTGATGGTGGTGCGCCGCGCCTATGAGGACCTGGAAGTGGTGGATCGCCACAGCCAGGTGTTCGAGGCGATCTTTGCCCAGGAGGCCGCCCAAGGCGTGGCCGCCGACCATTTTGCCAAGGCCGGCAGTAACGGGCGTATCTGGAATTCATTGCAGAAGGCCGCGCTGCAGTCGCCGCAATCCTTTGTGGAGTATTACGCCAACCCGCTGCTGGGGCTGATCGCCGAGGCATGGCTGGGCCCGAGCTTTCAGGTGACGGCGCAAGTGAACGTGGTGCACCCCGGCGGCCAGGCGCAACAGCCACACCGCGACTATCACCTGGGCTTCCAGACCACCGAGGTGGTGGAACGCTTTCCGCTGCCCTTGCATGTGCTGTCCCAGTACCTGACGTTGCAGGGCGCCGTGGCCCACTCGGCGATGCCGCTGGAAAGCGGCCCCACCCAGCTGCTGCCGTTTTCCCAGCAATACGCCCTGGGTTACCTGGCCTGGCGGCGCCCCGAATTTATCGAGCACTTCCAGCAACACGCCGTGCAACTGCCACTGGACAAGGGCGACCTGCTGTTCTTCAACCCGGCGCTGTTCCACGCCGCCGGCACCAACCGCACGGCCGGCCACCAGCGCATGGCCAACCTGCTGCAAATCTCCTCGGCCTTCGGCAAGCCCATGGAAGCCCTCAACCGCGACCGCATGATGCTGGCGGTGTACCCGGCCCTGCTGGCCAACACGGCCCTGGATGCCCAGGCAATTGCAGCGGTGGTGGCCTGCACCGCCGACGGCTATGCCTTCCCCACCAACCTCGACACCGACCCACCTTTGCAGGGCCTGGCCCCGCAAACCGGGCAACAACTCATGCTGCAAGCCCTCGACGAACGCTGGGCGTATGAGGACTTCGCTGCGGCCGTGACGCAACTGCGGGCCAAGCGCCAGGCGTGATGCTTTAACAACAACAAAAACAACGGAGCATAACCATGAAGAAGCAACTCCTTGCGGCACTCTTGACCCTCGCCATCACCCCCTGGGCGCTGGCCGATATACGGATCGGCGTGAGCATCGCCCAGGTCGACGACGTGTTTCTCGCGCAAATGCGTGACTACATGGCCGCCCACGCCAAGGAACTGCCCGGCGTGACCCTGCAATTCGAAGACGCCCAGGGCGACGTGGTGCGCCAGCTTAACCAGGTGCAGAACTTCACCGCCCAGGGCATGGACGCGATCATCGTCAACGCCGTAGACACCGCCGCCACCCAGAAAATGACGGTCAATGCCCAACAGGCCAGGATCCCGCTGGTGTACGTCAACCGCCGCCCCGAGTTCAAGGAAGTACCGCCGGGGGTTGGGTATGTCGGCTCGGATGAGATCAAGGCCGGTGAAATCCAGATGCGCTACCTGGCCGAGAAAATGGGCGGCAAAGGCAACCTGGCGATCATGCTCGGCCTGCTCTCCAACAACGCCACCCATAACCGCACGCAGGGGGTCAAGAACGTGCTCAAGGACTATCCGGGTATCAAGATCGTCGAGGAGCAGAGTGCCGAATGGCAGCGCAGCAAGGCGATTGACCTGATGAACAACTGGATCGTGTCCGGGCGCAAAATCGACGCCGTGGCGGCGAATGCCGATGAAATGGCGATTGGCGCGGCCATGGCGATCAGCCAGGCCGGCATGCAACCGGGCAAGGATATTCTGGTGGCCGGCAGCGATGGCGGCGCGGCCGGGCTGGATGCGGTGAAGAAAGGCCAGTTGCTGGTGACGGCGTATCAGGACAACAAAGGGCAGGCCGTGGGCTCCATTGACCTGGCGGTGAAGATGGTCAAGAAACAGCCGTATGACGCCGAGCTGACCATTCCTTACCAGCAGATCACCAAGGACAACTACCAGGCATTCCTCAACCCATAAACGGTTGTCCTAATGCCAGTCAGTGAATCACCTTCGTTTAACTGAACGACGTTAGGGCTTGCCACAAAAACCGGGGTGTCGCTGCGGTTCATCGCAATGCGTAAAGCACCATTGCACCCAGCGCGAACAGGCACGTCACCCCCAGCCCATACGCCAGCGTGCGCCACGGCTGCCATCCCGCCAGATACATCAGCGTATGGGCCATCCGCGCCAGGGTGAAACCAATGAACAACCAGGCCGTGGGCGCACCGGCAGTGCCCAGCGTCACACACAACCCACCGAGCACGAAGAACAGCGGGATATTCTCCAGGTCATTGGCCCAGGCCCTGGCCGCCCGACTCACCTGAGGTAACTCCACGGGATGTGCAGCACACTTGAAGACCGCCGCATCTTCGCGGTTGGTGAACGCCAGCCCGCGAAGCCGGAAAAATCCCTGATAGCAGGAAATGCCAAACATCTTCAGGCACAGCACCAGCACGCACAGGGCGTAGATGTGCAACAGCTCATTCATCCCGAAATCCCTTCAGCACGATGTAGAGCAACGGCCCCACCGACACGAACACCGCCGTCAGCAAGAAATACGGCAGCACCGACGCCAGCGACCGCCCCCGCGCCCGTGCATCCTGGTACATCCACACACAGGCCAGCACGGCCATCAGGTAGAGGTCGATGACGACCTGCGCGGTGTCCGGGCGCGATATCAACTCTCGTCCGAAGGCCAGCAGCGATTGCTCGGCCGTGAGCAGCGTGAACAGGGTGTACAGCGAAAAGCCCAGCAGAGCGGCGAGGGCCAGATAAGGTTTGTGCATGGTCGGCTCCTTGACGTGATCGAGGCTCACCCTAGTGATAAGGTTGCCCTCCTCGCAATGACCTCGGAGGTCATAGTCACGCCATGGATAACCCCGCTACTGCCGGCGAACACTTGCGCCAGCTACGCCGACAGGCTGGTCTGAGCCAACTTGACCTGGCCCTGATGACCGGCGTTTCCCAGCGCCACCTCAGTTGCCTCGAAACCGGACGCGCCAAGCCGAGCCCAGGTACGTTGCATCACCTGCTCAGCGCGCTGGAAACACCGCTGGAGCAATGCAACCGCGTGTTCCTCGCCGCCGGCTTCGCGCCCCGCTATACCGCTACCCCGCTCGCCTCCCCGGCCATGGCCGCAATTCGCGAGGCGGTCAGCCATGTCCTGCACGCCAACAACCCGGCCCCGGCGATCCTGCTGGGCAGCCACTGGGAAGTACTGGCCGCGAATGCGAGTACCGGCGTGCTGTTGGCACTGGCGGGGGTCACGCCGCCGATGGAAGGCCTGAACCTGCTGACCACCCTGCTGCAACCCGGCGGCCTGGGCGACCACTTGGTCAACGCCGAAGAAATCCGCACCCTGGCCTGGCAACGGGCAAGCCGCGAGGCGCTGGACAACCCTGTGCTGGCCGCCCTACTGGCGAGCCTGCCCGCCCCCGCCCATACCACGCCGCCGCCTGAAATGCCGCCGCTGGTGTTGACCCGCGTGCATACCAGCCAGGGCGAACTGAGCTTTCTGTCCACCTTCACCACCTTCGGCATGCCCCAGGACATCACCCTCGCCTCCCTGCGTATCGAGCATCTGATTCCCGCAGACGACGCCACCTGGCAGGTGATGCGTGCCGCCCATGGGGAAAATGCCGCACTGGTTTTGTGAAATATCTGTACGTAGACTGCCGCCATACCTCAACTTAAGGCGGCGAAGAAAACGTCATGCAAGTTACCGAAGTCTCCATTGCCCAATTGCGCGCGGCGCTCGAATCCGGCCAGACCACGGCCGTTGAACTGGTGCAGGCTTACCTCGCGCGGATCGATGCCTACGACGGTCCGCAGACCGCTACCGCACTCAACGCCGTCGTCGTGCGCAACCCCGACGCCCTGAAGGAAGCCGAGGCCTCCGATGCACGCCGGGCCAAGGGTGAAACCCTGGGGCCACTGGATGGCATTCCCTACACCGCCAAGGACAGCTACCTGGTCAAGGGGCTGACCGCCGCCTCCGGCAGCCCGGCCTTCGCCAAGCTGGTCGCCCAGCGCGATGCGTTCACCATCGAGCGCCTGCGCGCCGGCGGCGCCATCTGCCTGGGCAAGACCAACATGCCGCCGATGGCCAATGGCGGCATGCAGCGCGGCGTGTATGGCCGCGCGGAAAGCCCGTATAACGCCGACTACCTCACCGCGCCGTTCGCCTCTGGTTCATCCAACGGGGCCGGCACCGCCACCGCCGCCAGCTTTGCCGCCTTCGGCCTGGCGGAAGAAACCTGGTCCAGCGGGCGTGGCCCGGCGTCCAACAATGGCCTGTGCGCCTATACCCCGTCCCGCGGGGTGATTTCGGTGCGCGGCAACTGGCCGTTGACCCCGACCATGGACGTGGTGGTGCCCTACGCCCGCACCATGGCCGACCTGCTGGAAGTGCTCGACGTGGTAGTGGCTGAAGACCCGCACACCCGTGGCGACCTGTGGCGCCTGCAGCCGTGGGTGCCGATCCCCAGCGTCGCCTCGGTGCGCCCGGCGTCTTACCCTGAATTGGCGGCGACGGCCGAATCCCTGGCCGGCAAACGCTTCGGCGTGCCGCGCATGTACATCAACGCCGACCCCGAGGCCGGCACCAGCGAGAAGCCCGGCATCGGCGGCCCCACCGGGCAGAAGATCAACACCCGCGCCAGCGTGATCGACTTATGGAAGGACGCACGCCAGGCCCTTGAAGCGGCCGGTGCCGAAGTCATCGAGGTGGACTTCCCACTGGTGTCCAACTGCGAAGGCGACCGCCCCGGTGCGCCGACCGTGTTTACCCGTGGCCTGGTCTCCAGGGAATTCCTGCACGATGAACTGTGGGAACTGTCGGCCTGGGCCTTCGATGATTTCCTGCGCGCCAACAACGACCCGGCCCTGAACCGCCTGGCCGATGTGGACGGGCCGAAGATCTTCCCCCACGACCCCGGCACCTTGCCCAACCGTGAAGACGACCTGGCCGCCGGCATGGACGAGTACGTGCGCATGGCCGAGCGCGGCATCACCCCGTGGAACGAGATCAGCACCGTGCCCGATGGCCTGCGCGGCCTGGAGCAAACCCGGCGGATAGACCTGGAAGACTGGATGGATAAGCTCGGCCTCGACGCTGTGCTGTTCCCGACCGTGGCCGATGTGGGCCCGGCGGATGCCGACGTGAACGAAGCCAGTGCCGATATCGCCTGGAGCAATGGTGTATGGGTGGCCAACGGCAACCTCGCCATCCGCCACCTGGGCGTGCCCACCGTTACCGTGCCCATGGGCGTGATGGCGGACATCGGCATGCCGGTCGGGCTGACCTTTGCCGGGCGCGCCTACGATGATTCGGCATTGCTGCGCTTTGCGGCGGCGTATGAAGCCACCGGCAGCAAACGCCTGATCCCGCCGCGCACGCCGCCGCTGGCGACAAACTAACTGATTCACTGTGGGAGGAGTGTCAGTTGATGCATCGGTGGCTGACCCACTGCCATCGGGAGCAAGCCCCCCCCACAGTTCTAACCGCATTTCAAGTCAGGCCATATAGGGCACGGCAATCAGCAGGATTGCCGTGCCATGGCAGGCCGTCGCCGCCAACACGCCATGACGCATGCGCACCAATGCGCAGGCCAGCCCTTCGATCAGGGTAAACAGCAACACCGGCCAGCCCAGTTGGGTCACGCTCAAGGCCAGGAAGGCATGGCAGCCGGCAAACGCCACGCCACTGATCAGCGCCGCTCGCAGCGGTGTCACCTGCTGTTCAAGGTAGCCCTGCAAAAAACCGCGAAACAACACTTCCTCCAGCGCATTGGCGCCATAGGCCAGCACCACCATGCCCGGCAGCCACACCCAGTAGCCGGGGATCGCGTGCGGCTCTATCCCTTGATAGAGCCGCAACGGCACACCGATCAGGCAACCAACCGCAAGCCCCACCGCCAGGCCCAGGGCGCGGTGGCCCCTGGTCCATACCACCAGGCGCCACAACTCCGGCGCCACCCGGGCGAACCCTACGACCAGCAGCACCGACAGGCCACCCAGCGCCGCCAATACAAAGGCATTCGCGGTGAAGGCGATTTGCACCTCGTCACTGAGCGCCCACATGCCCAGGGGCGTCATCGCATCGCGCATCAGCACGAACGCCGCGAGCAGAATCAGGATGCGCATGGCCGGCAACGACGTGGGCGTCAACCCGAACCACAGGCCAAACAGCAGCAAGCCCGGTGCCAGGTGCAGGCCGTAGTTGAGCAGGACGACCAGACCTTGGCTGACCATCAGTCGCGCGCGACCGCGACCATGTCGATCTCCACCGCCGCCGACTTCGGCAGTTGCATCACCCCCACCGAGGTGCGCGAATGCACCCCGGCACCGCCGAGGATCTCGTGCAACAGGTCCGAGGCGCCGTTGGCCACTTCACTCTGCTGATCGAAGTCCTCGGCGCTGCGTACATACACGGTGATACGCGGGATGGCCTTGACCCGGTCCAGCGAACCGAGTGCCTGCTTGAGCAGGCCCAGGCAGCGCAATGCACTGATGCCGGCGGCGATTTGTGCCTGGGCCAGGGTCAGGGTGTCACCGACTTTACCCGGCAGCATGATCGTGTCGCCTACGCGAGGGATCTGCCCACTGATGTACAGGTGGTTGCCGTCGCGCACCAGCGGTGTGTAGTTGCCGCCGACTTTGAATTCATCCAATTGATAGCCGAGGCGTTTTTGCATGGCTTGGTATTTTTCATCCGGTGTCATGCTCGGGAGTCCTCGTTGCGACGTTGCCATTCATCCACCACGTCGCCCATGGTCTTGGGCGTTGCGTTGCGAATCCAGGCCATGAAAGGCCGGTCGAACTTGAACCCCGGCCCACAGTGTTCAAGCATGAAGCGGCGCACGTTCTGGGTGTTTTTATAGTGTGGGGTCACGGGAGTGGCGCGGGTGATGGGTTCGCTGTGCCAGTCAACATCCATTTTGTCTCTCCGGAGATCTGGGGGTCGGGCAGTAGCATAGCGATGTGCTACTTGCACCGGAAGCGAGGTTTAAGCCAAACGAGGTGTTGGGACATCGTATAAGAAACCCAGATGTCCACACCCCTTGAAACGCCAATCCTTTCGAGATATTTCAAATTTTTCTTTCCTTCCCTGGGGAAAATATTGCATGGTTGTACGATGACTTAACGAGTCATATCCGCCCCCAACAACAATAAGGAAACACCCATGCAAAACGTCAAAGTGCTGATCGGATTTCTGTGCCTGTTCAGCGGCTATGTGGCCGCCGCCCCTGCCGCCGACAAAGACGTCGCCCAAGCGGTCGACCACCTCACCCAGGCCATGCTGCATAAAGACCTCAAGCAGCTCCAGAGCCTGACCGCCGAGAACCTCACCTACGGCCACTCCAGCGGCAAGATCCAGAACAAGCAGGAATTCATCGCCGACATCGAGACCGGACGCAGCGGCTTCAAGACCCTGGAAATGCAGAAACAGACCATCACCCTGAGTGGCGATACCGCCCTGGTACGCAACCACTTCTCCGCCCTGGCGGTGAACAGCGGCAAGGAAGTGCCCACCGAAATCGAGAACTTCCAGATCTGGCAAAAACAGAAAGGCCACTGGCTGCTGATCGGGCGCCAGGCGTTCAAATTCTGATGGCTAGCGGTGGGCCATAGGGCTCACCACTGCACCACCTTGCGCACCTTCACCAACGCCTCGCGCAGCGCCGGCATGTCCACCGAGCCCAAGGCCAGGCGCAACGCATGGGGCACGTGGGCCGAGACGGCGAAGGGCTCGGCGGTGGAGACGGAAATGCCGTCGCGCTGCAAGGTCATGGCGACTTGATCGGCGCGGGCCTCTTCCGCCAGGGGCAGCCACAAGAAATACGATGACGGGTGGCTGGTGTAGGCCAGCCCCTTGAGTACCTGCGCCGCCAAGGCTTGCCGCGCCCGCGCATCCTGGCGCTTTTGTGCTTCAAGTTGCGCCACCGTGCCATCCTCGATCCAGGCCACCGCAATCGCACTCATCACCCCCGGCACGTTCCAGGTGGTGGCCATGATGGTGCGTTCCAGTGCTTTGACCCAACCCGAAGGGGCAGCGATAAACCCCACGCGCAGGCCGGTCGCGACACTTTTCGACAGCCCCCCCACGTAAACCGTGCGCTCCGGCGCCAATCTGGCCACGGGCAGCGGCGCGTCCTCGGCCAGGAACGCGTAGGCCGCGTCCTCGATGATCATCAGGTTGTGCTCACGGGCAATCGCCACCAACTGCTCGCGCTGCGCCAGGCTCAGCACCCAGCCCAACGGGTTATGCAGGGTCGGCATGCTGTACACGGCACGCACCGGGCGCTTGCGACACAGGCTGTGCAGGTAGTCCAGGTCCGGGCCGTCGGCGGTGACCGGGATGGCGACGATCTCCAGGTGCAGGGTCTCGGCCAGCACCTTGAACCCCGAATACGTCAAGGCGTCGACGGCGATCACATCACCGGGCTTGAGCAAGGCCATCATGGTCACGGCCAACCCGTGCTGGGCGCCGCTGACCACCAGCACCTGTTCGGCCTCGACCGTCAGCCCTCGGCTCAACAGGTGCCGCGCGACAGCCGCGCGCTCATGCAGGCGACCGGCGTGGGGCTGGTAACGCAGCAGCGCGTCGAGGTCGCCGGACAGTGCCAACTGGCGCAAGGCCGTGCGCAGCAAGTCGGCCTGGCCCGGCAAGGACGGGTAGTTGAAATTCAGATCGAGCATGCCCGCCGCCACACTCATCTGCCCGCTGCCCTGCCCCGGCGGCAGCGAAATTTCGCGCACGAAGGTGCCTCGGCCTGTTTCGCCACTGACCAGGCCCATGGCCTCCAGCTCGGCGTACACCCGGCTCGCGGTGACCAACGCCAGGCCATGCTCGGCGGCCAGTTGGCGGTGGGTCGGCAGTCGCGTGCCGGGGGGCATGCTGCCTGAGCGAATGGCCTCGGCGAAGCTGTCGACCAACGACTTGTAGCGGGCACGGGGCATAAGCGATGTATCCATGACAATTTTTTGATTGTCTTTATCTTCAACCCTAGGATGCCTGCCACGCAACTCATCCTTTTCGGACACCCTTTATGGAACGTACAGCCCCCCTCAGCAACCTCGACACCCGCACCCAAGGCTGGATCAACGGTTTCATCGGCGTGGTGATCTTCAGCGGCTCGTTGCCGGCCACGCGCCTGGCGGTGATGGAATTCGACCCGGTGTTCCTGACCATGATCCGCGCCGCCATTGCCGCGCTGCTGGGGCTGGCCTTGCTGGGGCTGTTCAAGGAGCAACGTCCCGCACGCCAGCAATGGATGCCCCTGGCCATCGTCGCCCTCGGCGTGGTGATCGGCTTTCCGTTACTCACCGCGCTGGCCCTGCAATACGTGACCTCCGCGCACTCCATCGTCTTCATCGGCCTGCTGCCGCTGGCGACCGCCGTGTTTGCTGTACTGCGTGGCGGCGAGCGTCCACGCCCGGTGTTCTGGCTGTTTTCGATCCTCGGCAGCCTGCTGGTGATGGGGTACGCCTTCGCCCAGGGCTTGAGCGCCGCACCGGCGGGTGACGTACTGATGCTGCTGGCGGTGCTGGTGTGCGGCCTGGGGTATGCCGAAGGCGCCAAACTGTCGCGCAGCCTGGGCGGCTGGCAGGTGATCTGCTGGGCACTGGTGGTGTCGTTGCCGGTGGTGGTGCCGTTGAGCCTGGTGCTGGCGCCGTCGAGCGTCAGCGGCATCAGCCTGCCGGCCTGGCTGAGCCTGGGCTATGTGTCGCTGTTCAGCATGCTGATCGGCTTTGTGTTCTGGTATCGCGGCCTGGCCCAGGGTGGCATCGCCGCCGTCGGCCAATTGCAACTGCTGCAACCGTTCTTCGGCCTGGCGCTGGCAGCGGGCTTGCTGCATGAACAGGTCAGCCTGGGCATGCTGCTGGTGACGGTCGCGGTGATCGGCTGCGTGGCCGGGGCCAAGCGGTTCGCGCGCTAACGTTGGGGCGCGACCATCTTGAACTTGATGTTGATGTCGTCGGACACCACGCTGTTGCCGGCCCATTCGCCTTCGCCGATCCTGAAGTCGCCGCGCTTGAGGATCAACTCACCGTCGAACACGCCAATGCCATCCAGCTCCTTGAGCACCACGTTGACCGCCACCGGGCGCGTGGTGCCCTTGATCGTCAGGTTGCCGCTGATGTTGAAGCGGTTATCCCCCAGGGCCTTTACAGCGGTGGACTCATACACGCCCACCGGATAGGTCGCGGTATCGAACCACGAGGCCCGTTGCAGCTCGTCGTTGGCATCGGGGCTGCCGGCATCGATACTCGCCAGCTGGATCTTGAGCAAGGCATGTCCGCTTTCGGGCTTCTGCGTGTCAAAGCTCAGCGTGCCTTCGAAGTCGCCGAAGGTGCCATACACCCGCTGCCCCAACTGCTTATAGGTAAAACTGATCTGGCTGGCGGTGCGGTTGACGTCGGTGTACTCCGCCGCCTGGGCACAGCCGATAGCACCCAGGACCAGGACCAACGGGAGAATTCGACGCTTCATGCCACGCTCCGCAAAAAAAGGATGTATTCCCATCAGGTGCCTGTGCTGCTAAACAGATTAGCCGCTCACAACAATAAGGATGCTGCATGCCCACCCCTTCTCTACAGGACATCACCGCGCCGGAAGGCATCTGCTACGGCTGCGGCGGCAGTAACCCCCATGGCTTGCATATCAAGAGCCGCTGGGATGCCGATGGTGTCCATCTCATCGCCGAACATCGCCCCGAGGCAAAATACAGCGGCTGGCCCGACCTGGTCTACGGCGGCCTGATCGCCATGCTGGTGGACTGCCACTCCAACTGGACCGCCATGGCCTACCACTACCGTGCCGAACAACGCGAACCCGGCAGCCTGCCGCGCATCGACTGCGTCACCGGCAACCTGGGGATCAAATTCATCAAGCCAACCCCCATGGGCGTTCCGCTCACCTTGCGTGCGCGGGTCGAGGGCGACGTGGGTCGCAAAAGCCGCGTGGTCTGCGAGGTGTACGCCGGCGAGGTGCTCACGGCCATCGGCGATTCGCTGTTCGTGCGCGTCGACACCCGCGAACTGGCTGCGGCCGCCCATGGCCGTGACGGCTGATCCTGGTCTACATTGACTGGCACCGCTAATCGAGGACCGAACCGATGACTCGTCTCACCGCGAAAGACTTTGCCCCCGAACTGCTGGAACTCTACGACGGCTACGCCCACGGCAAGCTCAACCGCCGCGAATTTCTCGACCGCGCGGCGCTGTTCACCTTTGGCGGCCTGACCGCCTCGGCCCTGCTGGCGGCCCTGAGCCCCAACTATGCCCTGGCCGAACAGGTGAAATTCACCGACCCGGACATCGTTGCCGACTACATCACCTACCCCTCGCCCAAGGGCAACGGCACCGTGCGTGGCTACCTGGTGCGCCCGGCCAAGGCCACCGGCAAGCTGCCGGCCGTGGTGGTGGTCCACGAAAACCGTGGCCTCAACCCCTACATCGAAGACGTCGCCCGGCGCCTGGCCAAAGCCGGGTTTATCGCCCTCGCGCCGGACGGCCTGACCTCGGTGGGCGGCTATCCCGGCAACGATGAAAAAGGCGTGGCGCTGCAACAGACAGTCGACCCGACCAAGCTGATGAACGACTTCTTCGCCGCCATCGAATGGCTGATGCACCACGACAGCAGCACCGGCAAGGTCGGCATCACCGGCTTCTGCTATGGCGGCGGCGTGACCAATGCGGCGGCGGTGGCTTATCCGGAACTGGGCGCGGCGGTGTCGTTCTACGGGCGCCAGCCGGAAGCCAAGGACGTGCCACGCATCAAGGCGCCGATCATGCTGCATTTTGGCGAGCTGGATACGCGGATCAACGAGGGTTGGCCGGCTTATGAAAAAGCCTTGAAGGCCGCCGGCACGACCTATGAAGCGTATATCTACAAGGGTGCCAACCATGGCTTCCACAATGATTCGACGCCGCGTTATGACGAGGCAGCGGCGAATCTGGCGTGGGAAAGGACACTCGGCTGGTTCCACAAATACCTGGCCTGATCGCAATCCAAATGTGGGAGGGGGCTGCCCCCTCCCTCATTGGAAAATCATCACATTCCAGATCAGTGTTCCAAGGCATACCGGCGGCAGTGGTTGAGGTAGCCCTGCTCATGACTGCCCACCAACTGCACCACGCTGGTCCATAACCACGACGGCGCATCCAATTGCCTGGAGCGGTTTTCCTGCAGCACCGACATCCAGCCCTTGCGCGTCGCCCGGTCCATCTGCCGGGCATGGGCGATACCGACCACCCGCGCCAGGTAACCGGCGGCGTGCATGGCATCGAGCTCACTCAGTTCGTCCAGTTCCAGCTTCATGTCCTGGGGCAACAGTTCGCGGATGAAAAAGCCATGGTCCAGAAACCGTGTCGCCACCATGCGTTCACCCAGGCCCGGCGACAGCTGGCGGGCGCCCTCCACCACTCGGCGGCCGTTGTCCCTGGGCATCTTCGCCCGTGCCGCGCGCGGTGCGGCGGCGCCGACGGCTTCCTTGATATCGATCAGGCAGTATTCCTCATCGTCCTTGTCGCCCACCCCCAGCAATACGGCGTAGCGCAGCAGGCCGAGGGAGCTGCAGCCCTTGACCCAGTAAGCCGAATCCAGCAGTTGGACCTTGGCGTCCTTGGGGCGGCCCTTGAGCGAGGTGACCAACTGATGGATGTCATCCGACGCGCAGACGCTTTCCAGCGCACTTTTTTCTGCCCGCGACAGCGACCAGAAATGCTTTCCCAGCGGGATCGTCGGCCGCACGTTGTCGATGCGCTCACGGGCCAGGCTTTTCCAGGTGCGCTCGACGGCGCTGCGCATCCCCGCCTTGACCTGGGACGGACGCGGCGGTACCTCGTCGGGCTTGTCCTTGAACGCCTGTTCATAGCCCACCATCATTTCTTCAAGCATGCGCGCGGTGGTCACGCCCGGCAGGTCCGAACCGCGCGCAGCGGTGGCCAGGGACAGCGCCAGACGCACCAGGTCGTGGGCCGGGTTGCCGATCACGGCCTGGTCAAGGTCGCGGATATGCATATCGATGCGGCCCTTGTTGTCGCCGGTAGGCCCCAGGTTGCCCGCGTGGCAGTCGCCGCAGATCCAGATCGCCGGGCCTTGAGGCAGACGCCTGCCCATCTGGCTGTGCAGCCACTCGTAGAATTGCACGGTGCTGCCGCGCACATACGCGTGGGCGGAGCGTGCCATCTTCAAATTGCGCAGTTGGGTGAGGTGTGGCATGCGAGCGGAGGGGCGCGGTGTTTTCATGGAATAACTCAGTGCAGGTGTAGCGGTAGAACGCCGGCCCCAAGCAAATGTTTCATTATGTTTCAAAAATAAACTCAGACCCGCCCACTCTCCTCCAGCAACCATGCCTTGAAGGCCTGCATGGCCGAGGTTTCGGCCCGCGACTGCAGGCGCGTCAGCCAGTAGCTGCCGGTGCTGATGCCGACGTCGAAGGGCTGGCGAATCACATCACTCTCCAGTTGCCGCGAGAACATCATCGCCGGCGCCAGCGCCACGCCGCTACCTTGCAGCGCCGCCTCCATCATCGCCAGCGACGAGTCGAACACGATGCTGCGCGGTACCAGGGTATCGGCGGGCAGCCCGGCGGCCTGAAGCCACAGGCTCCACTCATCCGCGCGGTAGGAGCGCAATAGCGTGTGTTTCAACAGGTCGGCCGGCGTGTGCAACTGCGCGGCGAGTGACGGCACACACAGTACCGTCAGCGGCGCTTCCAGCAACTCCAGCGCATCCGTGCCGTGCCAGGCACCGGCACCGAAACGAATCGCGTAATCCAGGCCTTCGGCAGCCACGTCGACACGGTTGTTATGGGTGGACAGGCGCAGGTCGATGAACGGGTAGCGGCTCTGGAAGTCCGCCAGACGTGGCAGCAGCCAGCCGACGGCAAAGGTGCCGACCGCGCCCACGGTGAGTACCTCGCGGTAATGCCCGCCCTCGAACTGGCCCAAGGTGTGGGCAATGCGGTCGAACGACTCGCGCACCACCGGCAGCAGGGTTTCGCCCTCGCGGGTGAGCATCAACCCGCGGGGCAGGCGCTTGAACAAGGTGACAGTGAGCTGCGCCTCCAGGCTCTTGACCTGATGGCTGACCGCCGCCTGGGTCACGCATAACTCGATGGCGGCGCGGGTAAAGTTCAGATGCCGGGCGGCCGCTTCGAAAGCGCGCAAGGCGTTCAACGGTAAGTGGGAGCGGAGCATATTGACCCCAATATTTCTAATGGCTACTGCGAGATATCATCGTTTGCCCAGGACCGGCGAACGGCCTACATTTGCCTCGCCCGCGCAGGCTCTTCATTCAATCGATCATTCTCATGGAAGCGTTATCATGCCCCAACATTTACTGTCTGGCGTGCGTAATTTCACCGCCCTCGCGGTGTTTATCGCCGCCGGCAACTGCCTGGCGTCTACCGACCTGCAGGCGGTGGTGGATGCCAATGTAAAACCGCTGATGCAGCAGCAATCGATTAACGGCCTGGTGGTCGGCGTAGTGCGGGACGGCAAGGCGCAATACTTTAACTACGGCGTCGCCGCCACCGACACCCGCCAGCCGGTCAGCGAAAACACCCTGTTCGAAGTGGGCTCAGTGAGCAAGACCTTCACCGCGACCCTGGCCGGTTACGCGGTAGCCCGCGGCAAACTCACGCTCTCGGATCCGGCCAGCCATTACCTGCCGGCACTGGGCGGCGGCAAGTTCGACCACATCAGCGTGCTCAACCTCGGCACCTATACCGCCGGCGGCTTGCCCCTGCAATTCCCCGCCAACGCGGATAACAGCCAGCGCATGATCAGCTACTTCCAGCAGTGGCAACCCGACTTCGCCCCTGGCACCCAGCGCCTGTATTCCAACCCGAGCCTGGGGTTGTTCGGCTACCTGGCGGCGCAGAGCCTCAAGCAGCCGTTCGATCAGGCGATGGAAAAGACCCTGTTGCCCGCACTCGGGCTCAAGCACACCTTCATCAAGGTGCCGCAGAGCCAGATGAGCCTGTACGCCCAGGGCTATGGCAAAGATGGCAAACCGGTACGCGTCGGCCCCGGCGCCCTGGACAGCGAGGCCTACGGCATCAAGACCAGCGCTGCGGACTTGCTGAAGTACGTTGACGCGAACATGCATCCGGCGACGCTGGATAAAACCCTGCAGCAGGCGATCAGCGTGACTCACACGGGTTACTACAACGTGGACGGCATGACCCAGGGCCTGGGTTGGGAAATGTACCCCTACCCCATCCCGCTCGATGGGTTGATGGCCGGCAACTCCACACCCATGGCAATGGAACCGCACGCGGTCAACTGGCTGACCCCGCCCCAGGCGCCCCACGCCGACACCCTGGTGAACAAGACCGGCTCCACCAATGGGTTTGGCGCCTACGTGGCGTACGTGCCGAGCAAGGGAGTGGGCGTGGTGATATTGGCGAACAAGAACTACCCGAATGCCGAACGGGTAAAGGTCGCCCATGCAATCTTGAGTGCGCTGGACCACTAACGGTGGAGGGGCCGGTGCGACGATTCGACTGGCCCCCTCCCACCTGTTGACCCGCGCTACATACCCAGCCAATGCGGCAAGGCCAGCGAGATAAACGGCAAGTACGTGACCATGATCAGGAACACCAACAGGATCATCAGCCACGGCAACGCCGCACGAATGGTCTGCCCCAGCGTCAACCCGGTCACCGCCGAGGTCACGAACAGGTTCAGCCCCACCGGTGGGTGCACCAGGCCGATTTCCATATTGACCACCATCACGATGCCCAGGTGAATCGGGTCGATGCCCAGCTTCATGGCGATCGGGAAGAAGATCGGCGCCAGGATCAGCACGATGGCCGAAGGCTCCATGAAGCTGCCGGCGATCAGCAGCACCACGTTGACCATGATCAAAAAGCCAATCGGCGTGAGGCCCTCGGACAGCACCCAGGCGGTGATTTCCTGGGGGATCTGCTCGGTGGTCAGCACATGGGCGAAGAGCATGGCATTGGCGATGATAAACATCAGCATGATCGCCAGGCGCCCGGACTCCAGCAGCACCTTGGGGCAGTCGCGCAGCTTCATGTCCTTGTAGACGAACAACGCCACAAAGGCCGAGTACACCGCCGCCACCGCCGCCGCTTCGGTGGGGGTGAACATGCCGCTGTAGATGCCGCCGAGGATGATCACCAGCAGCAACAGGCCCCAGAACGCGCGGCGCGCACAGCTCAGCCACTCACGAAACGTCGCCCGTGGCTGGGCCGGCAGCTTCTTGATGCGCGCGACAATGTAGATCGCCACCATCAGCATCAGGCCCAGCAGCAAGCCCGGGATCACCCCGGCCATGAACAGCTTGCCCACCGAGGTTTCCGTCGCCGCCGAGTACACCACCATCACGATCGACGGCGGAATCAGGATGCCCAGGGTGCCGGCGTTGCAGATGATCCCCGCGCCGAATTCCTTCGGGTAACCGGAGCGCACCATGCCCGCCACCGCAATCGAACCCACCGCCGCCACCGTCGCCGGGGATGAGCCGGACAGCGCCGCAAACAGCATGCACGCCAGTACCGCCGCAATCGCCAGGCCGCCACGGATATGCCCGACACAGGCGTTGGCAAAGTCGATCAGCCGCTGCGCCACGCCGCCGGTGGTCATGAACGCACCGGAGAGCAGGAAGAACGGGATCGCCAGGAAGGTATAGGCGTCGGAGGTTTCGAACAGCTTGATCGCCAGGGAACTGACCGAGTCCGGGCTGAACATCAGGATCGACACCGCGCCCGACAAACCCAGCGCAATGGCAATCGGCACGCCGAGGAACATGAACACGAACAACAGCAGGAACAGACAGAGCACGGCCATCAGTGACGCTCCCCATGGCTGCCGGCCAACTTGCTGGCCTCACCGGCCTCGTCGGCCAGCCCCAACCCGACCTGACGGCGGGTAAAGATGCGGTAGAAAATTTCCAGGTAGCGGATAAACACCAGGGCAAAACCTATGGGCACGATGATCACGATGTCACCCACGTCGATGCCGAACTTATCGAGGTCTTCGGCGCCGATATGGGCAGTCATCACCGCGCTGACCCACTTGTAGCTGGCGACCATGAACAGCCCCGCATAGGCCAGGCAGCACAGGCAGGCGAGCATGCCCAGCACGCGCTGCACCGGACGCCGGGTCAGCTTGACCAGCGCGTCCACCCCCAGGTGCCCGGCGGTGCGCACCCCATAGGAAATGCCGAAGAAAATCAGCCAGCCGAACATGGCCTTGGTCAGCGCCACGCTCCAGGTCATGTCCTGGGCCCAGGTCATGGTGCCGTCGCCCAGGGCGCTGAAGAAGTTGCTGCTGAAGGCCCACTTGTCGGCCAGGGCAAAGAACAGCGTGTAGATGTTATTGAGCATGACGTAGACGAATGTCACCAGGGTCATGGCCGCCAGCAGGAAGGCAATAAAGCCTTCCTCCAGGTGCTCCCAGACGCGCCTTAGCGTTTGCATGGCAAAACCTCGCGAAAGCAAAATGAGATGTCAGGGCGGAAACCGGCCTTAGTGGTTGGCGGCATCCGCCGCCTTGATCAGATCAGCCCCGATCTCGCCTTCGAACTTCTGCCATACCGGGCGCATCGCGTCGCGCCACAGCTGGCGTTGCTCGGGGGTCAGCTCGATGATTTCGCTGGTCCTGGCGTCGATGATCTTCTGCCTGGCCGACTGGTTCAGGGCTTCGGCCTGTTTGTTCACCTCGACGGTGACCTCGACCATGACCTGCTCCAGGGTGCCGCGGATGTCCGGCGGCAGGCCGTTCCAGAAGGTGGCATTGGTGATGACCATGTAGTCGATCAGGCCATGGTTGGATTCGGTGAAGTACTTCTGCACTTCGTTGACCTTCTGGCTTTCATAGTTCGACCAGGTGTTCTCGGTGCCATTCACGGTGCCGGTCTGCAAGCCCTGGTACACCTCGGCAAAGCTCATCTTGCGTGGGTTGGCGCGGATCGCCTTGAACTGTTCCTCCAGCACGCTGGAGGCCTGCACGCGGAATTTCAGGCCACGGGCGTCCTTGGGTTCATGCAGCGCCTTGTTGGCGGAGAGTTGCTTGAGGCCGTTGTGCCAATAAGCCAGGCCGAGGATGTTCTTGTTCTGCATCGAGGTCAGCAGTTGCTTGCCCTCGGCGGCCTGGAAGCGGTCGACGGCGGCCAGGTCGTTGAACAGGAACGGCAGGTCATAGATCTGCACTTGCCGGGTGTATTGCTCGAACTTGGCCAGGGATGGCGCCAGCATCTGCACGTCGCCCAGCAGCAGCGCTTCCATTTCCTTGCCGTCACCGAACAGTGACGAGTTGGGGTACACCTCGACCTTGACCTTGCCCGGCAAGCGTTCTTCGGCGAGCTTCTTGAACAGCAACGCGCCCTGGCCCTTGGGGGTGTTTTCAGCGACCACGTGGGCGAACTTGATCACGATCGGGTCCGCCGCCTGGGCCAGGCCTGCGGCAAACAAGGTGGCGGCGCAGAACAGCGCCCGAGAAAGCTTGAGCATGGAAATCACCTTCTTATTGTTGTGGTTAGGGCAAGGTGCCTGATATGACGCGTGTAGTGAATTTCGAATTTTTGATACCTGCGTTCGGCCACGCCGAACACCAACCTCAAGAAAAATGCAGTTCCCCCGGCCACATTTGATTCGGCTCCGTCAGCTATGACTGTGCGAGCAACCGCTGCGCCCGCAACAACACCGGCGCATCCACCATCTGCCCATCAATCTGGTAAGCCCCCGCCCCATGCGCCCCGGCGTCCACCACCCGCTGCGCCCAGGCCAGGTCTGCGGCGCTAGGCGCCAACGCTTCATGGATCACCGCCACCTGCCTGGGATGGATACACAACGCGCCGGCAAAGCCCATTTCATAGGCATGCCGGATCGAACGGCGCAGGCCGTCGGGGTCGTCGATGGCCGGGTGCACGCCATCCAGTGGCGCCACCAGGCCAGCCGCGCGGGAGTGCACGATCAGCGCCAGGCGTGCCTGGTCGAGGGCGAACTGCGCGGCCGGGGAGTTGCTGCTCAGGTTGAGGTCCAGCGCCAGGTCCAGGCCGCCGAATGACAGACGTTCGACCTGCGGCGCCTGGGCGATGTCGGCCAGCGCCAGCAAGCCGCGGGCGCTTTCGATAATCGGCCAGATCAGCTTGCCCGCCGTGGCGACCACCGCCACCTGGGCCGCACTTTCCACTTTCGGCAGGAGTACACCCGCCACGTTGGCGTAGGCTTTGCAAAACGCCACATCGTCGAAATGCCCGGCATGTTCCGGCGCATTGATGCGCACCCACACCCGGGCCTGCGGGTGACTTTGCAGGAACGCCCCGAGGTTATCCCGCGCCTGGCGCTTGAGCGGCTCTTCCACCGCGTCTTCGAAATCCACGATCACGGCGTCGGCGCCACTGGCCAGCGCCTTGGCAAAGCGTTCCGGTCGGCTGCCGGGAACAAACAGCGCAGAGCGCACAAGAGGATTTGGCATAACGGACTTCCTTATTAGATAACGCCGCGCGCACGCAGGCTGTCGATGGCATCGCCGGAGTAACCGAGCTGCTCGAGGATGCCCTGGCTGTGCTGCCCCAGCGCCGGTACGGCGTCCATGCGCGGGGTAAACGCCCCGTTGCGCGCCGGCGGCAGCAGCGACGGCAACGGCCCGGCAGGGCTTGCCACTTCACGCCAACTGTCGCGGGCCTTGAGCTGCGGGTGGTCCCACACGCCTTGCATATCGTTGACGCGGGCACTGGCGATCTGCGCGTCTTCCAGGCGCTGGATCACGGCCTCGGCATCCAGTTGGGCAAAGCTGTCGACGATGATCTGGCGCAGCACCTCGCGGTTGGCCGAGCGCTTGAAGTTGGCGCTGAAGCGCTCATCCGTCGCCAGCCCAGGCGTGAGCAGGACCTTGTCGCAGAACGCCGCCCATTCGCGCTCATTCTGCAAACCGAGCATCACCGTGCCGCCGTCGCCGGTGGGAAACGGCCCGTAGGGGTAGATGGTCGAATGCGCCGCGCCGGCACGCGGCGGCGGCGGCGCACCGTCGAAGGCGTAGTACATCGGGTAGCCCATCCATTCCACCAGGCTTTCGAGCATGCTCACGTCGATGCGGCTGCCCTGCCCCGTCTTGCCGCGCAGCAGCAGTGCGGAAAGGATGCCGCTGTAGGCGTACATGCCAGCGGAGATATCGGCGATGGAGCAACCGGCCTTGGCCATCTGCTCGTCACCCGGGCCACCGGTCACCGACAGAAAGCCGCCCTCGCTCTGGATCAGCAGGTCATAGGCTTTCTTTTTCTCGTAGGGCCCGCCTTCGCCATAGCCGGAAATGTCGCAGACGATCAGCCGTGGAAAGCGTGCATGCAGCGCCTCGAACGACAGCCCCATGCGCGCCGCCGCGCCCGGTGCAAGGTTCTGCACCAACACATCGGCATCGGCCAGCAGGCTGTCGAGGATGGCGTCGGCGTCGTCCTGCTTGAGGTCCAGGGTGAGGCTTTCCTTGGAGCGGTTGGTCCACACGAAATGCGAGGCCAGGCCACGCACGCGCTCATCGTAGCCACGGGCGAAGTCACCGGCACCGGGGCGTTCGATCTTGATCACGCGGGCGCCGAGGTCGGCCAATTGACGGGTGCAAAAGGGCGCGGCGATCGCGTGTTCCAGGCTGACAACGGTGATGCCGTCCAGCGGTCGTGGGTCAGTCATGACAGTTCCTCAGAGCCAATGGGCCATGGACGCGGCGTTGCGCACATCCCAGACCTTGGCGATCAATGTGTCGGCCTGGGCCGGTGTGCGAGCGTTACTGAACCGGGCGAGGCGCTGGAATTTATCCGCCAGTTCTGCACGGCTCAGGGTGTTGCCCGGGTCGCCCTTGGGCTCGTCGATGGCGCCGTGCAGGGTGCGGCCGTCAACCGTGGTGACGGTGACGCGGCCGAGCCAGCGCTGCGGGTAGGCGCCATCGACCTCGGGGTCGAGGGTCATGCTGACCCTGTCGCGAAAGGCGGCGACGGCGGGATCGGTCAACGCGTACTCATGGAACTCGGTGAGCCCGGCCTTGCCATGCACGGCGATCAACCCCAGCACGGTGCCCATGGAGAACTTGGCCTGATGCACGCTGGTCGGCACGCTTACCCGCCCCAGCACATCGATGGCGCCTTGGTGCACACGGGTTTCCACACCGGCGATATCGACGGCCTCCAGGCCTTCGCGTTGCATCAACGCCAGCAACGCATCGGCGGCCGGATGGGTATGGCGGCAGGACGCGTGGAACTTGAACGAGGTCTCCAGCAGCGCCCAACGGCTGCCAAGGCCAGCCGACAATTTGCTCGGCTCGGCATCCGTGGACATGCCCGCCGCCAGGCCGTGGTCGCCTTCGAGGATATTGCGCGCACCGGTCAGGCCATCCGCCGTCAGGTACGCCGCGAGCAAACCGTCCGCGGCCGCCTTGGCCGTGTGCAATTGCTTGGAGTCGGCGGCGTCGCGCAGGAATTCCCACAGCCCGGCGGCCTGGGTGCCGGCGCTGCCAAGCAGATGGGTGAACTGGTCCTGATTGAAACCCAGCAACTTGCCCACCGCCACGGCCGCCGCCAGGGTGCCCACCGTGGCCGTGGTGTGGAAGATGCGGTAGTGGGAGCGCCCCATGAATTCGCCGATGCGGATCCCGGCCTCATAGCCGGCCACCGAGGCCAGCAACACGTCACGGCCGGATTTACCGAGGTCCTGGGCGGCGGCCAAGGCAGCGGGAAACATCACGGTGGCCGGGTGCAGCACCGAGCTGTTGTGCAGGTCATCCTGTTCCACCAGGTGGGACGAGGCGCCGTTGACCAGCGCGGCGAAATACGCGCTGCTGCCGGTGCCATTGACGATCACCTGGGCCGGGCCGCTGCTCGGGCCCATCTTCTGGGCATAGCGCTCGAACAACGGGATCGGGTGCGCGCCCTGGCTGGCCAACGCGGACGCCAGCCAATCCAGGAACAGGTCTTCGGTGCGCGCCAGCACGGGTTCGGGCAATTGCTCGTAGGTCAGCTCGGCCAGGAACCGACACAGGGCTTGGGTATGGCTCATGGGCAGGCCCTCAGAAGCTGCGTGGCAGCTCGAGCAGGTGCTCGGCCACGTAGGACAGGATCAGGTTGGTGGAGATCGGCGCCACCTGGTACAGGCGCGTCTCGCGAAATTTGCGCTCCACGTCGTACTCGCAGGCAAAGCCAAAGCCGCCGTGGGTCTGCAGGCAGGCATTGGCCGCTTCCCAGGACGCCTTGGCCGCCAGGTACTTGGCCATGTTCGCGCTGGCGCCGGCATTCGCGCCGCTGTCGTATTCCGCACAGGCGCGCCAGCGCATCAGGTCGGCCGCTTCGACTTCGATATGGGCTTCGGCAATCGGAAACTGCACGCCCTGGTTCTGCCCGATGGGCCGGCCGAACACCACGCGGTCGCGGGCGTAGGCGCTGGCCTTGTCGATAAACCAGCGGCCGTCGCCGATGCATTCGGCGGCGATCAGGGTGCGTTCGGCATTGAGGCCGTCGAGGATGTATTTGAAGCCCTTGCCCTCCTCGCCGATCAAGCTATCGAGGGGTAGCTCAAGGTTGTCGAAGAACAACTCATTGGTCTCGTGGTTGACCATGTTCGCGATGGGCTGCACGGTCAGGCCGTTGCCGATGGCCTCACGCAGATCCACCAGGAAGATCGACATGCCTTCGGACTTTTTCTTCACCTCGGCCAACGGCGTGGTGCGCGCCAGCAGGATCATCAGGTCGGAATGCTGCACCCGCGAGATCCAGACTTTCTGGCCGTTGATCACGTAGTTGTCGCCGCGCTTGATCGCGGTGGTCTTGATCTTGGTGGTGTCGGTGCCGGTGGTGGGCTCGGTGACCGCCATGGATTGCAGGCGCAATTCGCCACTGGCGAGCTTGGGCAGGTAGAAGCGTTTTTGCGCCTCGCTGCCGTGACGCAACAGGGTGAACATGTTGTACATCTGCCCATGCACGGTGCCGGAGTTACCGCCGCAGCGGTTCACCTCCTCGAGGATCACCGAGGCTTCGGCCAGGCCCAGGCCGGAGCCGCCGTATTCCTCGGGAATCATCGCCGACAGCCAGCCGGCGTCGGTCAGCGCCTTGACGAAGGCTTCGGGGAAGCCCTTTTCTTCGTCGATCCGGCGCCAGTAGGCCGCGTCGAATGCGGCGCACAAGGCGCGCACGCCGTCGCGGATGGCATTGAGTGCTTCGTTGTCATTCGGGTTCATCTCACGGCTCTCCGCCTGTTGTTCTTGGCTTATTCGAAATGCACTTCAGCGGTTTGCGCCAGGCCATCGGTATTCCCGGCCCACAACGCCGCCACCCCGGTGTCACTGATGCGACCGCCCACTGCAAACGGCTGCGGTGCAATCAACGGGCGCACGCCGCGATAGGCAAAGCGCCGCACGCTGGCTTCGGGATGGGCGCGGCAAAACGCGCGCAGGCTCAAGGTCGCGATCAGCGGGCCATGCACCACCAGCCCGGCGTAGCCTTCGGTGCCGGTGACATAGGGGTAGTCGTAGTGAATGCGGTGCCCGTTGAAGGTCACGGCGCTGTAGCGAAACAGCAGGGTCGGCGTGGGGTCGATGGTTTCCTGCCAATCGCCCTGGGCCGGGGCCTCGCCGCTGCCCGGCTTGGGCGGCGTCGGCTCGCGGTAGACGATGTCCTGTTCTTCGCGGATCGCCAGGCGACCGTCCTGGGCATAGTCATGACGCACGGTGACAAACAACAGCGAGCCGCTGCGGCCGGTCTTTTCTTCGACCTGGGTGATGGTCGACACGCGGGTTGCCGCCTCGCCGGCCCGCAGCGGGTGCAGGAACTCGATACGCCCGCCCGCCCACATGCGATTGCGGTTATCCGCCGGCGGCAGGAAGCCGCCACGGGCCGGGTGGCCGTCGCCGCCAAGGGCGCTTTCCGGCAGCGGGTCCTGGAAGAAGCACCACTGCCACAGCGGCGGCAGGTCCGCGCCCAGCTCGGGGACGGCTTCGCCAAAGGTGGCGGCAATGCGTTTGAGCAGGTTATGGCTCAGGTGGTCGTGGGCGGTTTCGCTTCGGCCGATCCAGTCAGTGGCGCTCATCGGGTACAGGTCCTCGGGCAGTGAGTGTCTGCCCCGGATCATGCAAGCGCGGGCCCGTTCTGAGAATTTGCATTTCAATAAACCAGCGTTCGGTTATGCTGAACGCCGCATTCCAACCCGTACCGTTTGTGACGAGGGCGCTTGCTCCCGCTGGACTGCGCAGCAGGCCTGGTTTTTTGCGGCCGCTTTGCGCCCCAACGGGAGCAAGCTCTCCCTCGCCACAGGTCTTCGCAAGCCTGGAGTTTTGCATGCACTTCGACCTGGCCGACCTGCGCCTGTTTATCCATATCGCCGAATCCCCCAGCCTCACCCAGGGCGCCAGGCGCGCGTTCCTCTCGCCGGCCGCCGCGAGTGCGCGGATCAAGGCGCTGGAAGGCCAGCTCGACACGCGCCTGCTGTACCGTGACAGCCGTGGCGTAGAGATCACCCCGGCGGGCGAACGGCTGCTGCACCATGCGCGGTTGATCATGCGCCAGGTGGATTACCTCAAGAGTGAGTTCACCCAATACGGCGTGGATTCCGCCGGGCATATCCGCATCTTCGCCAACACCACGGCGGTCACCGAGTTCCTCCCGGAGGTGCTGGCCGGCTTCCTGTCCCAGCGCCCTGGCGTGACCGTCGACCTGCAGGAGCGTTTGTCCCGCGATATCGTGCGCGGCGTGCTGGATGGCACCAGTGACATGGGCATCATCGCCGGCCCCGTGGAGGCGGCGGGTTTGCAGGTGCTGCACTTCAGCACCGACAAACTGGTGCTGATGGTGCCCGTCGGCCACGCCCTGGCCGATCAAGCCTCGGTCACCCTGGAGCAGACCCTGGCTTATCAACATATCGGCCTGCATGAAGGCAGCACCTTGCTCAGTTTCCTGCGTGAACACGTTGAGCGGCTGGGCAAACAGTTGTCCCTGCGTATCCAGGTGTCGAGTTTCGAGGCGATTTGCCGGATGGTCGAAGCGGGCGTGGGCATCGGCATCATCCCCGAGTCCGCCGCCGTACGGCACAGCCGCACCATGCAACTGGTGGCGGTGACGCTGGATGAGCCGTGGGCGATTCGCGAGCGCAGTATTCTGGTCAGGGAGCTTGAGGCACTGCCCGGCACCATACGGGCATTGATTGCCACGTTGATGCCGCAAAGCACCTAAGCTCAGAAGTCACCTTGCCAGAGGAAACCTCCCATGCAGCTTGAAGGATCCTGCCACTGCGGCGCCGTGACGTTCAGCCTCACCAGCGCCCACCCGTACCCTTACCAGCGTTGCTATTGCTCGATCTGCCGCAAGACCCAGGGCGGCGGCGGTTATGCGATCAACCTGGCCGGGGATGCCAATAGCTTGCAAGTGCGCGGACGCAAACAGATTTCGATCTACCACGCCCGGCTCAAACCCGAGGGCGCCAGCCGTGCCCATGCGAGTAGCGCCGAGCGGCATTTCTGTTCGCAGTGTGGCACTGCGCTATGGCTGTTCAGCCCGGAGTGGCCGGAGCTGATCCACCCGTTTGCCTCGGCCATCGACACGCCGTTGCCAGTACCGCCGGCGCATACGCACCTGATGCTGGGCTCGAAGGCGCCGTGGGTCGAAGTCAGCGTGCGCAAAGGCGACCTGCAGTTTGAGGCATACCCCGAAGAATCCATCGCGCAGTGGCATGAACGCCATGGGCTCAGCCGTTAACAGTCTTTGACAGTTTCCCGACAAAGCTCGCAAAGATTGTTGGACGGCCCTTCCCTAGCATTCGAGCATCCAAACAGCCATTCGGGTGCTCCTCATGTTTCGCAGATGGCGCGGTATTCCGCTGCTGGGTTGCCTGCTGGGCGGCCTCGGTTGCCATGGGCAGCCGCCGGCACCGCCGCCCATTCAGAAGGGTGACTACGGCGCGATCATCCGCTACCTGCAAGCGCGCATTCCCCGGGCGATCGCCCAAGAGCATATCGCCGGTCTGTCGATTGCCCTGGTCAATGGCCAGGAGCTGATCTGGGCCCAAGGCTTCGGCCTGGCCGACAAGGCCCGGGGCGTGCCGGTCACGCCCAACACCGCGTTCCGTGCCGGTGGCATTTCCAAGCTGCTCACCGCCACGGCCGCGCTGCAATGTGTGGAACAACAACGGCTGGCCCTGGATGCGCCGATCCAGCAGACCCTGCGCGAGTTTTACGTACGCTCGCGCTTTCATGACGACCAGGCCGCTGCCGACCGCGCTGTCACCCTGCGGCGTTTACTCAGCCACCAGTCCGGCCTGCCCAGTGAACACCTGCGTGACCTGCGCAGCACCTACGCCATGGGGCAGATGCCGATGCGCGTGTCGGGGGTTTGGCTGAGCAGCCCGCCAGGCTCGCAGGTGGCGTATTCCAACCTCGGTTATGCCCTGGTGGGCGCGGCCATCGAGCGCAGCAGCGGCAAAAGCTTTGAAGCCCAGTTGCAAAACAGCCTGCTCAAGCCGCTGGAAATGAACCAGTCGAGTTTTGTCGGCACCGCCAGCCAGCAGGCGTTCCGCGCCCTGGGCTATACGGACGGCGTTGCCAGTACCGATGCCCCGGTGCGCGACCTCGCCGCCAGCGGCCTGTGGGCCAGCCCGAAAGACCTCGCGCATTACGTGCACATGCTGTTCGCCCAAGGCGTCTACAAAGGCAACCGCGTGCTGGGCAGCGCTTCGATTGACGCGATGTTCACCCAGCAGAACACCGGCAATGCGCTGGACTTCGATTGCCAGATGGGCCTGGGCTGGTTCCTCGCCCCCTGCGGTGACGAACCCGTCGGCCCCGGTATACGCACCTACCAGCACAGCGGTGGCGGCGACGATTTTGCCGCGCAGTTGAGCCTGCTGCCTGACCAGCAACTGGCCGTGATCATCATGGCCAATGACAGCAACGCCGAAGACCTGGTGGCCGGCCTCGCCACCGACACCCTGCGCCTGCTGCTCCAGGCGCAAACCGGCCACGCGGTCTGCGCCGACGACTGCCAGGCGCCGAGCCACGGCCTGAAACTGCGCCACGTGCCGGCCGCCATTGACCGCAAGCGCCTGGCCGGCTTCTACGCCACCGCCTGGGGCGTGTTCCGGATCAAGGATGACGATCAGCGGCTGTCGGGCGAGTTGGCCGGCTACACCTTCGAATTATTGCGCGACGACGATGGCTGGTTGCGCGCGCAGAAGAAAGTGCTCGGCTTCTGGTTCAAGGACCTCGGCGAACTGGGCCGCGTGCAACTGGACGTGATCAGCGTGCAAGGCCGCCAGATGCTCACCGCCCGCAGCCACGGCCAGCGCGTGGCTATCGGTGAGCGCATCGAACCGCCGCCCTTGCCCTCGGCCTGGGCCGACACCATCGGCACCTATCAAGTGCTCAACACCCATGAGCCGGACGCGCCCCTGAGCGGCATCAGCGTGCGCCTGGAAGACGGCTTCCTGGTGATCCGCGGCCAACTGCACGACGAACCGCTGACCGACTACATCCTGCTGCCGATCGACAACGCCCATGCCGTCCTCGCCGGTAACGGCTACGGCCTGGGCGATACGGTGAGCCGCCAGATCAACGGTCTCAGCGCTTCGGGCTACGCCTTCAAACGCACTCGCTCCCCTCATAACCCCTTGGTCTTCTAACCCCCATATGGAACCCTTTATGCGCTCAACCCCCCTGTACCTGTCGCTCTCCTCACTGTGCCTGCTGGCCGCTGCCGACCGCGCAATTGCCGAAGACTGGCAATACAGCCTCAAGGCCGGCATGGCCAACGTGCCCCGCTACAGCGGCAGCGATGAACGCATGACCGCGCCGGTGCTGGGCGGCAAAGTCGTCAGCCCCTGGGGGATATTCCTCGACACCGACAAAGGCCTGGGCTGGGGCTATGAAGGCAACGCCTTGAGCTTCAGCACCTACATCGGTGCCAGCCATTCACGCAAGGACAAGAATCAAAGCCTGCACGCCGGCTCGAAGCGGCTCAAGGGCATGGGCGAGATCAAGGCCCGCCCGCAAGTGGGGGTGAGTGCCAGCTATAACCTGGGTGGCGTGATTGCCGGCGCGACCCTGGAACACGCGCTCAAGGAAGATGACCACAAAGACAGCGGCAAGGCGTTCACCCACCTGGAGCTGAGCCTGGGCACCACGCTCTACGACGGCCGCTACGGATCGGTCGATGCCAGCCTCAACAGTCACTTTGGTGACCGCAATTACCTGCAGACCTGGTACGGCGTGACCACCGGCCAGGCCGCGCAAAGTCGCTTCAAGGCCTACAAGGCCGGTGCGGGCAACATCAGCAATGGCATGAACCTGGTGTGGAGCCTGCCGATCAGCGAGCACACCCAGTTCTCGACCCTGCTGGATGTGCAATACCTGGCGGATGACGCGGGCAAGAGCCCGATTGTGGAGCGGCGCTTGCAGACCTCGGTGATGGGGGTGTTGGAATACACCTTTTGACCGGGTAAACCCGTCAGAAAATGCGGGAGGGGGCTGGCTCCCTCCCACATTTGCCTCCCATTGCTCTCCGGATACCTATTCGGCATACGCCCACGTCATGCGAAACGACGCCCCGCCCCACTCCGAATCCATCACGTGCACGTGCCCGCCATGCCACTGCGACACCCGCTGCACCAGCGCCAGGCCGAGGCCGAAGCCGCCGGTGCGGCGATCGCGGCTGGCGTCCAGGCGCATGAAGGGCTGGAAGATCCTGGCCCGGCCTTCCTCGGGCACGCCGGGGCCGTCGTCACACACACGCACTTCGTAGCCCTCGCCGAACTTCACCAGCGACACCTCGACCCGGCGCTCTGCATAACGGATGGCATTGCGCAGCAGGTTGATCACGGCGCGGGCCATGAAGCGCGGTTCGATCTGGATAACGTCGACCTCGCAGGTGCGCAACGACAACTGGATGCCGGCCGCCTCCGCTTCCAGCGCGACGCTGCCGATCACGCTGTCGAGCCAGCTGTGGGCCTCGATGCGCTCGCGGGTGACCTGGGTGGCGCCGCGCTCCAGGCTGGCGTAGGTGAGCAGTTCGGACACCATCTCCTCCAGCTCGCCGAGGTCGGCGTACATATCGGCGATCAATTCGCCCCGCTGGTGCGGGTCGGCCTGTTGCTTGAGCTGGTCGAGTTCGAACGATAACCGTGCAATCGGTGTACGCAGTTCGTGGGACACCGCATTGGTGAGTTCGCGCTGGTTGGCGATCAGGCTTTCGATGCGCTCGGCCATCTGGTTGAAGTGCCCGGCCAGCGCACGCACGGTGGAGCTGCGCGGCAGCAGGATGCGCGAGCCGAGGTCGTTGTCGCCGAAGCGCTGCGCGGCCAGGCGGATATGTTCCAGGTCGCGCCAGTGCGGGCGCACCCAGAAATACAGGACGATGGCCAGGCACAGCCCGAGAAAACCGTAGGCCCACAGGTATAACCATTTGGGCTCTTCCGGCAGCTTGATTTCCAGCAGTTGCGCACCGCCGTCGATGGCCGTGAGAAACTCCATGAAGTCGCCGCGCACCACCAGCAAGCCCTGCTCCAGAAGCTTCTGTTCGCGCTCGGTGAGGGCCTGGGCATCCTTTTGCACCAGCTTCAGGCGCAGGCCATAGTGGGACTGCAACTCGGCCAGCCGAGCGGCGCGCTGCTCCACGGGCAACGGCCGCAATTGCTCCACCAAGCCGTAGGCCGGGCCACGCATGGCTTCGCGGTTATAGGTCTCGTTGGCTTCGGGGAGCAGTTCGTCGAAGGTGTAGTTGACCAGCCAGATCGCCCCCGCCAGGCCGATCGCCAGAATCACATACAGGCGCAGAAACAGGCGCAGCATCTAGACCTCCCACGCAAACGGATTGAACAGATAACCCTTGCCCCAGATGGTCTTGATGCACACCGGCTCACGGGGGTTGTCATTGAGCTTGCCGCGCAGCTTGCTGATGTACACGTCGACGCTGCGGTTGAGGCCGTCGAAGGCGATGCCGCGCATGCGGTTGAGGATGTCGTCGCGGGAAAGAATCTTGCCCGCGCTGCTGGCCAGCAACCACAGCAGCTCGAACTCCATGGTGGTGAGGTCGATCTGCTCGTCCCCCAGGCTGACCACCCGGCAACTGCGGTCAATCGCCAACCGGCCGAACGCGAGGGCGCCGCGCACCGTCGGCTCGGGCGCCTGGCGACGTTGCAGGGCGCGCAGGCGTGCGAGCAGTACCGGCGGCTTGATCGGCTTAATCACATAGTCGTCGGCACCCGACTCCAGGCCGAGGATGTGGTCCAGGTCGTCTTCCTTGGCAGTGAGGATCACAATGGGGGTATCGGACACCGTGCGGATTTCGCGGCACACATGCAGGCCACTTTGGCCCGGCAGCATCAGGTCGAGCACGACGATCTTGGGTTTGAAGTCGAGGAACGCCGCCAGGGCTTCATCGCCACGGTGCACCACGCGGACCTCAAAGCCATGCTGTGACAGAAAATGCGCGATCAGCCCTGCCAGCTTCTCGTCGTCCTCAACGAGCAGGACCTTGCCCAGACCCAGGTTTTCCATAAGTTCTCAGTGTGCAAAGGCGGATTGAAGAGCGGGCATTATAGGTGGCAAGCTGGGCAACTAAAGCAACGGTCCAGCAGTCGCCGACGAAGCTTCATGCTTTTAAGAGTTTTTAACAAATAGCCTGCACTTTTTAACGCCATCCACAGGGAGTTGTATGCGCAAGGATTACCTGGCGTTCTTCGTTTCGCTGTTCCTGTCGCGGCTGGCGGACCAGATCCTGTTGTTTATCGTGCCACTGATCGTGTTCCAGACCACCCACAGCGTGTCCTGGGCGGGGCTGGCGTTTTTCGTCGAATCACTGCCGCGCTATCTCGCGTTTCCGGTATGCGGGGCGTTGTGCGACAAGTACTCGCCGGTGCGCATCCTGCATATCAGCCAGGTTTACCGGGCACTGGCCTGTGTGGTGGCGGTGGCGTTGTATGGGATGTTCGACGGTATCTACTGGCTGGTGCTGCTGTCGGCGTTGTGCGGCGTGCTGACGACCCAGGGCATCATGGCCCGCGAAGTGCTGATGCCCCATGTCTTCCAGCAGTACAGCTATGCCAAGACCCTCTCCTACTCGCAGATCGCCGACCAGAGCGGACTGGTGCTGGGGCCGCTGGTGGCCGCGCTGATGCTGGAGGTGTGGGCCTGGCACTGGGTGGTGCTGGGGATTGCCGGGCTGTTTGTGCTGGCGGACCTGGCGATGCTGGCCTGGCAGCGTAAAACCACGGCAAGCCTGGAAACCCATCGGCAGCACCGGGACATCTGGCTGCAGCCGCTGCGCATCGCCTTCGGGCATATCCGTCACCTGGCGGAACTGAAGCGGATCATTACCCTGGCGGTCGGTGTGAACCTGATCATCGGGGTGACGCTGGCCACCTCCGCCGCCATGGTCACCGGGCTGTACGCCGCCGACAAGGACACCTATGCCCTGCTGCAGGCGGCCGGCGCGGGGGTGACCATTGCGATTCTGTTTTACCTGGCACGCTCCACCCTGCCCCTGAAAGTGCTGGGCGGACTGTCTTACTCGATGATCGGCGCCGGCGCGTTGATCATGGCGGTCAGTCCCAACCTGTGGGCATACACCCTGGGCTTCCTGCTGGTCACCGGCTTCGACAAGATGTTTAACGTTTACCTGCGCAGCACCCGCCAGCGGGTCATTCCGGTGCAGGACTTCGGCAAGACCGTGGGCGTGATCACCTTGCTCAACAACCTGCCCCAGCCGCTGGCCGGCCTGGTGATTGCACTGCTGGCGGCGCCCTTGGGCACGCAAGCGGTGATCCTGCTGCTGACCGGGATCACCGCCTTGATCGGCGTGGCCGTGGCCTCAGGCTGGCACGCCACTGTGAAAGCGGAACTCGATATCGGGTGATTCGATCAGCTCCTGCTCGGCCGCCCTCACCCGCTCGATCACCTGGGCGATGTCCTTGGCGTCGCCGTACTGGTAGGCCAGCTTCAGGTAACCCTGGAAGTGCCGCGCCTCGCTTTTCAGCAGGCCGAAGTAGAACTTGCCGAGTTCTTCGTCCAAATGCGGCACCAGGGCTTCGAAACGCTCGCAACTGCGGGCTTCGATAAAGGCGCCGACCACCAGGGTATCCACCAGCTTGACCGGTTCGTGGCTGCGCACCACCTTGCGCAAACCGGAGGCATAGCGCCCGGCGTGCAGTTGGCGCAACTCGACCTTGCGCTTCTTGATCAGGCGCATGACCTGCTCATGGTGCACCAGCTCTTCCCGGGCCAGCCGCGACATCATATTGATCAGGTCAACGTGGGCGTGGTACTTGGCGATCAGGCTCAGGGCGGTGCTGGCCGCTTTGAATTCGCAGTTCTTGTGGTCGATCAACAGGGTGTCCTGATCGGCCAATGCGGCCTGCACCCAGGCATCGGGGGTTCGGCAACCGAGGAATTCGTGGATTTCGGGCAGGTTCATCGGGCTCACGGGCAAAGGATCACAAAAAGGCCGCCGATTATACCCACCGCACCGCAGACCACCAGCCACCGGCCTTGATGTGCATCAACATGACGTCTGGCGGGCAGCAACTATAGTTGTTCCACGCCCACCCTTTTGGAGATCCGATCATGCAAGCCATTCGCAGCATCCTGGTGGTCATCGAGCCCGCGCATTCGGAAAGCCTGGCCCTCAAGCGCGCCAAGCTGATCGCCGGGGTCACCGGCGCGCACCTGCACTTGCTGGTCTGCGACAAGAAACACGAGCATTCGGCGCTGTTGAGCCTGCTCAAGGCCGGCTTGCAGGAGGACGGTTACAGCGTGACCACCGAGCAGGCGTGGAATGAAAGCCTGCATGACACCATTATCGACGTGCAGCAGGCCGAAGGCTGTGGGCTGGTGATCAAGCAGCACTTTCCCGACAGCCCGCTCAAAAAGGCGCTGCTGACGCCGGCGGACTGGAAGCTGTTGCGCTTGTGCCCGACGCCGGTGTTGCTGGTCAAGACGTCCACACCGTGGGCGGGCGGGGTGATTCTGGCGGCGATTGATGTGGGCAACAACGACGGAGAACACCGCGAGCTGCATCACGCGATCATCGACCATGGCTTCGACATCGCCAGCCTGGCCAAGGCGCAGTTGCATGTGATCAGCGCCCATCCGTCGCCGATGTTGTCGGCGGCGGACCCGACGTTCCAGCTCAAGGAAACCATCGAGGCGCGTTATCGCGAGCAGTGCAAGGCGTTCCAGGCGGAATTCGATGTGGATGACGCGCACCTGCATGTCGAGGAGGGCCCGGCGGATGTATTGATCCCCCACCTGGCCCACACATTGAAAGCGGCCGTGACCATCATCGGCACCGTGGGGCGCACCGGCATTTCCGGGGCGTTGATCGGCAATACGGCGGAGGTGATCCTGGATGCGGTGGACAGTGATGTACTGGTGCTCAAGCCGCAGACGTTGATGGATCACCTGGAAGAACTGGCGACCAAGGCCTGACGCCGATCCCCCTCCCACAGTTGGATGTGTGTCGTCAGTCAGCGAGCGCGTCTCTCAGGAACCCCGGGGCGATATAGCGCTGGTAATGCGCCTCGGAGAGGATAAAGAACTCACGGTCGATGGCATCGCGCAGTTCCGGCAAGGCCCAGTCGCGAAACTCCGGCAACAGCACCATGCCGTACGCCTCCAGGTTATTGATCACCCGCGCGCCGCGGGCAATCAGCTGGTACGCCCAGCAGTACTCGGACTGGTGCGGCACGAAACGGATCTTGCGTTGCTCCAGTTGGCCGCGCAGGGTCTTGGGGTCGAAAATTTCGAGCTTGCCGGCCATCACCTGCACCAACAGTTGCTCCAGCCGCAGCCAGACCGCGCGTTTTTCTTCTTCGTTATAGCCATTCCACTGGATCACTTCGTGGTGGAAACGCTTGCAGCCACGGCACACGAGATCGCCGTAGACCGTGGAGCACAGGCCGACGCAGGGGGTCTTGATGGTTTGGTTGGACATGGGCAACGACACGCAAATCAGCGAAACAGTGCGCCATGTTAGCCCTTTGTCTAAGGTTGATCACCCAGCAAACTTGGTGATGCAACTTACCTTTAGAAATTTTTTGCCGTAGAATCATCCGGCCTTGTAAGGCGCCAATAATCCGCTGGAAGCTGTTTTCAAAGCGTCACGAGCACAGTCGTTCCTTCAGAACGGTGTTGGCGATGGTTATTACCCGGTAGGTAATGATCAGCGCCAACCCTCATCAGCTCCGTTCTGCAGGCGTAAAACTTTGAAAGCAGCTTCTGTAAGGAATGCCGGCAGCGCTGGCTTTGCGGCCCAAAAAGCCCCCGAGCGCATGCGTGCCGTTCATTTCTGGATGAGCGTCCCGTGGGACCACTGATGAGGGTAATAACTGTGCTTGAAGCCTACCGCAAACATATCGAAGAGCGTGCAGCACTGGGTATCGTTCCCCAGCCGCTTAACGCCGAACAAACCGCAGGCCTGGTTGAGCTGCTGAAGAATCCTCCGGCTGGCGAAGAAGAATTCCTCGTTGACCTGATCACCAACCGCATTCCACCGGGCGTTGACGAAGCTGCCTACGTCAAGGCCGGTTTCCTGTCTGCCCTGGCCAAGGGCGAAGCCACTTCCCCCCTGATCGACAAGAAACGCGCGGTTGAACTGCTCGGCACCATGCAGGGCGGCTACAACATCGTGACGTTGGTCGAGCTGCTGGACGACGCCGAGCTGGCGCCTGTCGCGGCTGCCCAACTCAAGCACACCCTGCTGATGTTCGATGCGTTCCACGACGTCGCCGAAAAAGCCCGCAACGGCAACGCGCACGCCAAAGCCGTGATCCAGTCCTGGGCTGACGGCGAGTGGTTCCGCAACCGTCCGACCCTGGCCGACAAGATCAGCCTGCGCGTGTTCAAGGTCACCGGCGAAACCAACACCGACGACCTGTCCCCTGCCCCGGACGCCTGGTCCCGCCCTGACATCCCGCTGCACGCCCTGGCCATGCTGAAAATGGCACGTGAAGGCATCGTGCCGGACGAGCAAGGCAAGACCGGCCCGATGAAGCAGATCGAAGAAATGCGCGGCCAAGGCTTCCCGATCGCCTACGTCGGTGACGTGGTCGGTACCGGCTCTTCGCGTAAATCCGCGACCAACTCGGTGCTGTGGTTCTTCGGCGACGACGTTCCCTACGTGCCGAACAAGCGCGCCGGCGGCTTCTGCTTCGGCAGCAAGATCGCTCCCATCTTCTACAACACCATGGAAGATGCCGGCGCGCTGCCGATCGAATTCGACGTGACCAACATGAACATGGGCGACGTGATCGACCTGTACCCTCATGCTGGCAAAGTCTGCAAACACGGCACCGACGAAGTCCTGACCACCTTCGAAATGAAGACCCCGGTGCTGTTGGACGAAGTTCGCGCCGGCGGCCGTATCCCGCTGATCATCGGCCGTGGCCTGACCGACAAGGCGCGCGCCGAGCTGGGCCTGGGCCCTACCGACCTGTTCAAGCTGCCTGAAGCACCGGTCGACACCGGCAAAGGCTTCACCCTGGCCCAGAAAATGGTCGGCAAGGCCTGCGGCCTGCCGGAAGGCAAAGGCGTTCGTCCAGGTACCTACTGCGAACCGAAGATGACCACCGTGGGTTCCCAGGACACCACCGGTCCGATGACCCGTGACGAACTGAAAGACCTGGCGTGCCTGGGCTTCTCGACCGACCTGGTGATGCAGTCGTTCTGCCACACCGCGGCCTATCCGAAGCCGATCGACGTGACCACCCACCACACCCTGCCTGACTTCATCATGACCCGTGGCGGTGTATCGCTGCGTCCAGGCGACGGTATCATCCACAGCTGGCTGAACCGCATGCTGCTGCCGGATACCGTCGGCACCGGCGGTGACTCCCACACCCGTTTCCCGATGGGCATCTCGTTCCCGGCCGGCTCCGGCCTGGTCGCGTTCGCCGCCGCCACCGGCGTGATGCCGCTGGACATGCCGGAATCGATCCTGGTGCGCTTCAAAGGCAAGATGAAACCTGGCATCACCCTGCGTGACCTGGTTCATGCCATTCCTTACTACGCGATCCAGGCTGGCCTGCTGACCGTAGAGAAGAAAGGCAAGAAAAACGCCTTCTCCGGCCGCATCCTGGAAATCGAAGGCCTGAACGACCTGACGCTGGAGCAGGCTTTCGAGCTCTCCGACGCCTCGGCCGAACGTTCGGCTGCCGGTTGCACCATCAAGCTGTCGAAAGAATCCGTCACCGAGTACCTGAACTCCAACATCACCCTGCTGCGCTGGATGATCGGCGAAGGCTACGGCGATGCCCGTACCCTGGAACGTCGTGCTCAAGCGATGGAAGCCTGGGTCGCCAACCCGGAACTGATGGAAGCCGATGCCGACGCGGAATACGCCGAAATCATCGAGATCGACCTGGCCGAAATCAACGAGCCGATCCTCTGCGCACCGAACGACCCGGACGATGCCCGTCTGCTATCCAGCGTTGCCGGCGAGAAGATCGACGAAGTGTTTATCGGTTCGTGCATGACCAACATCGGTCACTTCCGCGCTGCCGGTAAGTTGCTGGAGCAGGTCAAGGGTCAGTTGCCAACTCGCCTGTGGCTGTCGCCGCCGACCAAGATGGACGCTCACCAGTTGACCGAAGAAGGCTACTACGGCATCTACGGCAAGGCTGGCGCGCGCATGGAAATGCCGGGCTGCTCGCTGTGCATGGGTAACCAGGCACGGGTAGAGCCGAACTCGACCGTGGTATCGACGTCGACCCGTAACTTCCCGAACCGCCTGGGTGACGGCGCGAACGTCTACCTGGCTTCGGCTGAGCTGGCGGCAGTCGCCTCCACCCTGGGTCGCCTGCCGACCGTCGAAGAGTACATGGGCTACGCAGCGAAACTGGACACCATGGCCAGTGACGTCTACCGCTACCTGAACTTCGACCAGATCGCCGAGTTCCGCAAAATCGCAGCAAGCGCCAACATCCCGGTGATTCAAGCTTAACGGTGTGTTGATGTGAAGGACGCCGCGTATCGCAAGGTACGCGGCGTTTCTTTATGCCTGGAATACCAACACATTCAGTTGATCCATCTGTCACTGACCCACCACCATCGCATAAGCCCCCTTCCTCACGCTTTTCCTACCTCAAGCGCCAGCTGCACCGCGCCATCGACGCTCAGGCCACTGAGCAATACATGGGGCGCCAATGCCTCAGGCAACCCCTGCAACACCTCACGAGCCTCATGCCGGACGCGGGCCAGCACCAAGCGCTTGCCCTCCCCACGTACCTGGGCAAAAAACGCCGCCAGCGCTTCGATACTGGTGCCGTCGAGGTCCGGCGATTCTTCCAGGCTCAACACCACCACCTCTACCTGTGACTGCCGCATCAGGCGTAAGGCGGCGCCCAGGATGCGCTCGGCATTCGCAAAAAACAGCGCCTCGCTGGGCCGTACGATCAAGACTCCAGGCACGGCCAGGGCATCGGCATGGTGCTGACAATCGACAAAGTCATGGCTGTCACCCAGGCGCCCCAGCACTTGAATGTCGGCTGACGACATCTGGCGCAGCATCAACATCACGCTGATCGCGACCGCGAGCAGCAAACCATCCAGCACACCCAGCACCAGCACTGCCGTTACCGCACAGATCACCAGCACGCGATCGCGCCGCCACAGGAAATAACGCCCGAGCGGCTGCACGCTCAAGCCTCGTCCCAGGGCATAGATGACGACGGCGGCCAGCACCGGCTCCGGCGTGAGCGCGACATAGGGCAGCACCGTCAGCACAATCAGCAGGATCACCAGGGCCGCGACAATCCCCGCCAGGCGTGAATAGGCGCCGGCCGCCTCGTTGGCCGACGTCGCCGAATACCCGGCACCGGCCGGCATGCCGTGGAACAACCCGGAAACCAGGTTGGCCGCGCCCAGTGCCAGCAGGTCACGGTTGGATGACACCCGGTCGCCATGCTTGAGCGCGAACGAACTGATAGAGCCGTAGGACTCCGCATACAGGATCATCACCAGCGCAAACGCCAATTCCCCCAGGCGCAGCCAGTCGGCAAACGGCAGCACCGGCAAATGCCCCAGCTCCAGGCGCAGGTCGATCATGCCGATCTGCGCCACCCCGTAGGCCTGCAGGTCCAGGTACTGCCCGGCAACGATGCCGAGCACCACGACCACCAGGCCACCGGGCAGGCGCGGGAGGCGTGCGCACAGCCACAACACCAGCAACGCCAGCGCCGCTACCAGTGCCGCAGGCCAGTTCCAGCGCGGCAGCTGCTCCAGCAACTGCGGCAGAAAACGGATCAGGTTGTTATCGGTCAGGTGCACACCCACCACACCGGCCAATTGCTTGAGGATGATGGTCAGCGCCAGGCCGAAGGCGAAGCCACGCAATACCGGTTTGGCGATAAACGAGGTGACGCCGCCGAGCTTGAACAGTCCGGCCAACAGGAAAAACACCCCGGTGAGCAACACCAGCCCGAAGGCCAGGGACAGCCTCAATGCCGGGTCGTCACCCGCCAGGCTCGCCGTGGCCGCCGCCAGCACGGCCGCCGACGACGAGGTGGCCGAGACAATCGCAAAACGGCTGCTGCCGAACAGGCCATAGCACACCAGCCCGGCAAACAAGGCGATTACCCCGGCCTGGGGCGGCAGCGCGGCAATACTGGAATAGGCCACGGCCTCCGGCAGCAGCAAACCGGCAATGGATAAGCCGGCCAGCAGGTCTTGGATGCGGTTCGACGGTACGGCAACGGGTGCATCGGTTTCAGTCTTCAAGCGGCCCAACCCATCCTGGCAAAAAGCGTGGGTAAGCTTAGCCCTCATTGGCCGGCGGCGGTTGCGCCGCGTCAGCTTTTGCGCAGGCAAAAAAAAGCCGATTCGCGGTGTGCGCGAATCGGCTTGCGGGCGTGAGCCCCGGGGTCAGGACAGCAGCGAGTAAATCAATGCGGTAATCGCCACCAGACCCACCGCCGTGACAAACACGTTGGACGCCTGCCCACGGTACTTGGCCATGGCCGGCACCTTGCGGATCGCGTACATCGGCATCAGGAACAGGATCGACGCAATGATCGGCCCGCCCAGGGTCTCGATCATGCCGAGGATGCTCGGGTTCAGCGTGGCAACGATCCAGCACACCACCAGCATGAAGGCGGCGGTCATGCGGTCCAGAGTCTTGGCGGCCGGGCGGCGACCGCTTTTGAGCACCAGGCCCTTGAGGCCTTCGCTGGCGCCGATGTAGTGGCCCAGGAACGACTTGGCAATCGCCACGAACGCGATCAACGGCGCGGCAAACGCGATGGTCGGGTTGTTGAAATGGTTGGCCAGGTACGACAGGATCGACAGGTTCTGCGCTTTCGCTTCACCCAATTGCGCCGGCGACAGGGTCAACACGCAACTGAACACGAAGAACAGCACCATCACCACCATCAACAGGTGCGCGCGGGACAGGATCTGCGAACTGCGCTCATCGGCGTGTTCGCCGTACTGGCGCTTCTGGTCGACCGCAAACGCCGAGATGATCGGCGAGTGGTTGAACGAAAACACCATCACCGGAATCGCCAGCCACAGGGTGTTGAGCAGCGCGGACGGCGCCGGTACCACACTGGCGGTGCTGAGGATGCCGCCGTTCCAATGGGGGATCAGGTACACCGCGAGGAACAGCAGGGCGACGATAAACGGGTACACCATCAGGCTCATGGCCTTGACGATCACCTGCTCACCGCAACGCACCACCGCCAGCAGGCCGAGGATCAGCACAAATGCCAACAGCGCGCGCGGTGGCGGCATGATGTGCAGTTGGTGCTCCATGAAGCTGCTGACCGTGTTGGTCAGGGCCACGCTGTAGATCAGCAGGATCGGGAAGATCGCGAAGAAGTACAGCAGCGTGATCAACGCACCGGCCTTGACGCCGAAATGCTCTTCGACCACATCAGTGATGTCGGAACCCGCACGACCGGAGAGTACGAAACGGGTCAGGCCACGGTGGGCAAAAAACGTCATCGGGAACGCCAGCACCGCCAGGATCACCAAGGGCCAGAAGCCGCCCAGGCCGGCGTTGATCGGCAGGAACAAGGTGCCGGCGCCAATGGCAGTGCCGAACAGGCCAAGCATCCAGGTGGTGTCCTGGCGGCTCCAGCTTGAGAGGGTTGCAGGTGTCGTTGCATAGCGTTCGTCGACGCTATTGGCCTGATCATTCATCCGGTCGGATCTCCGCATTTACACGGCCGGGACGAGTCAGAAAAACCTGACAGGCAGCGCCCCGACCATAGAAGGGGCCGGATTGTCCGGGATTCTCGTGAATAAGCAAAGACTTAGCTGAGGAACGGTTATGCGGTGCAGAGGCTCAAGCGCGGCCCTGGGCAGTGGTTTCGGGGGGCTGCCGCGGGTTTCTCGAGTGGCTGCCAGGCGCCATTGACGAGGGCGATCCAGGACTCTAGCCAATAGACTCCCCATACTTTTAGAGAAGTCGCCTACAGCAAAACCAGAACCCCCTCATATCTAAATAAAAGTTTAACCACAACGCCTTTGCAATTGTTACATAACCCTACATAGCCATTGAGCAATCGCCAAAAACCCAACTAACATCGCCCCGCTCCAATCGAAGAACAACATGCTTATTTAAAATAACAAGGATTCCAATATGCGAAGACTCACTGTTGTTTTTGCTGGTTTGTTGATCACGGGCCTACTCTGCTCGTCTGAAAGTTACGCCAGTCAAACCGCGTCTGAACCTGACGCTCAAGCACTGGCCTCCTCGCCTCAATGGCTGACCACCAAGGTTTATATCGAAGGCGAGCCGGACACCGACGTCAAGGCCAGCTACCCCGGGGTGGTAGGCATATCGATGTGGGACCCGCAGCGCAATCGCTATGAGTTCTTCTACACCGATACCGGCCGCTCGAAACACGCCGATGGCGGCGGCGGTTACTTCCTGGTCACCGGCGATAAAAAGACCCATATCCTGGTCCCTGACGTTGGCCCGACCAGAACCATTGTCAGAAGGCTCGAAAAACTCGACGGCAGCGAATTCACTTATTCCCGCGAAGTGCCGCGCGATATGGTCAGCACTAACCCGCCCGTTCGAATTTATGTGGTACACGCCCCCTACACCGGCCCCATAAAGACAGTCATGTCGAACTGATTAAACATTCATGTTTAGTGATAAAACCGAATAACAAACAAGGCATCTGACAATGAATATGCGCAAACTGTTAATACCCGCACTGCTGGCCGCGACACTGTTACCCGGTGCAGCGACTGCGCAAACTTCAACAGCCCTTCCTGCAAAAAACGCTGCTGCCACAGCGGACAACGCCGTCATGTTGACCGTATTTCTTAAACACGATCAATCACGCCCGTTGAGCGAACTGAAACAACAACTGGCCAAGCAGGAGTTTCACAAGGTGTTCCCGCCTGTCGGGGTGGAAGTGCTGAGCTGGAACATCACCATGGGCATCGGGCAGGTCGTTGTGCTGCGCCTGCCGGCGTCGCGCCTGGCGGAAGTCAACCTGGCGATTGAAAACACCGCATGGGGGGTCTACACCACGGAATTCTTCCCCACCTACAATTTCATGCCTATCGCTCAGGCCGAGCAGGAAAAGGCACGACTTAGCCCCCCGCAGTGATCTCCTGCTGGCAGCAGCGCCCCTGTTCCGGCTGGGGCGCAACTTTTTCGGCACCTGATGCATTTGACAGCCCGCACCTGTCCCAGCATGATCGGCCCATGATCCTTTTCCAGCAGCTCCTCACCCGCACCACCACCACGACCGCTCCAGGCGGGTCGTGCGGTTGCCGTGGGTGCTCGAGCTAGACACCACCCAGATTCAACCCAAGGCCCCGCCAGCAATGGACGGGGCCTTTTTATTGCTCCGTCGACTGGCACTCACAAGGAGCAATACCATGGCTGACGCCCTGTTGATCATCGATATGCAAACCGGCCTGTACGATGGCCCCGACAAACCCTTTGAACGGGAGCGCGTGCTGGGCACCATCAACTCGTTGATCGGCCGCGCCCGTGAAGCCGGCGCGCCGATCCTGGTCGCCCGCCATACCGGCCCGGCGGGCTCGCCGATAGCTGCGGGCAGTCCGAATTGGCAACTGTGGCAAGGGCTGCACGTAGACGAGACTCACGACCATCTGTTCGACAAAACCCGCCCCAGTTGCTTCCTGGGTACCGACCTGGCCCGACGACTGCGCGCCCTGGAGGTTAATCAACTGGTGATCGTCGGGATGAAAACCCAGTACTGCATCGACACCACCTGCCGCGTGGCGGTAGAGCTGGGCTTCTCGGTGATCGTGCCTGAAGACGCCCATACCTGCATGGACACCCCGGCGCTGAAGGCCGAGGCGATCATCGCGCATCACAATGCCACGCTGGCGGGGGGGTTCGGGCTGAGCGTGAAAGCGGCTGACGTCCGGTTCTGACCGGTACAGACTGTAGGAGCAAGCATGCTTGCGCCTGCAGTCGTAGATTTTTTCTACCCGAGCAAAACGCGCCCTCCTGCAAATCCCGCATACTGATCCCCTCAAACCCTTCAGGAAGAGCCTTCCGATGACCACCACTGTTCTGGTTCTGGTTGAAACCATCAATGAATACCTGCAAATCATCGAGAGCAACGACTTTCATGTGATCCTGGCGCCCACACCCAGCGAGCGCGCCCAGGCGATCAAAACCCACGGCGGCCAGATCAAGGCCGTACTGACCCGTGGCCCGTTGGGCCTGTATGCCGAGGAAATCGCCGCCCTGCCACTGCTGGAGATCATCTGCGTGATCGGCGCCGGTTATGAGCATGTCGACCTGCAGGCGGCGAGCAATCGCGGCATCGTGGTCACCAATGGCGCCGGGGTGAATGCGCCGTCGGTGGCCGACCACGCCATGGCGCTGCTGTTGTCGCTGGTGCGCGGCATTCCCCAGACGGACGCAGCGGTACGCCGCAGCGAATGGCCCAAGGTCATGCGCCCGTCCCTGGGCGGCAAGCAATTGGGCATCCTCGGGCTCGGCGCGGTGGGCCTGGAGATCGCCCGGCGCGCGGCCCTCGGCTTTGGCATGGAAGTGAGCTATCACAACCGCCAGCCGCGCGATGATGTGGACTACACCTACTGCGCCACGGCCGTGGAGCTGGCGCGCAGCTCGGATTTCCTGATCCTGGCCACGCCCGGTGGCGTCGGCACGCGCCACTTGATCGACCGCCACGCCCTGGACGCCCTCGGCCCGAACGGTTACCTGGTGAATATCGGCCGTGGCAGCGTGGTGGTCACCGCCGACCTGGTCACCGCCCTTGAACAACGCCGTATCGGGGGCGCGGCGCTGGACGTGTTCGACGATGAACCCAAGGTGCCGGATGCCCTCAAGCGCTTGAGCAATACCGTGCTCACGTCCCACGTGGCCGGCCTGTCTCCCGAGGCCGCCCACGACACCGTGCAGCGCGTGGCCGACAACCTGGTGGAGTACTTCGCCGGCCGTCCGGTGCTCACCCCGGTTGTATTGCCCGCGCCCGAAAAATGACCGATCAGGCAGGCTGATCACCCTTCAACACGCTAACCTATTAAGCCGCCCCGACCTTGTCGCTGGGCGGTGGTGCGCATTAGATTAGGAAATAGTCCGACGCCTTTAGAATAAGCAGAAGGGATAAGCATGGCGCTTAACGACCAATCGACCCAGATTCGCCCAGGCGAAGAACTTGATGCCAGCCTGATCGATCCCTACCTCAAGGCCCATATCCCTGGCCTGAGCGGCACGCCCACGATCAGCCAGTTCCCCGGCGGTGCATCCAACCTCACCTACCTGCTGGAATACCCCGGCCAGGAATTCGTGCTGCGCCGCCCGCCCTTTGGCCACAAGGCCAAGTCCGCCCACGACATGGGCCGCGAATACCGCATTCTCAACCAGCTCAAGGATGGTTTCCCGTATTGCCCCAAGGCCTATGTGCACTGCACCGACGCGTCGGTGATCGGCGCCGAGTTCTATGTGATGGAACGGGTCAACGGCATCATCCTGCGTTCCGACCTGCCCGCCGAACTGGGCCTGGATGCCACCCGGACCGAGGCGTTGTGCAAAAGCTTTATCGACAAGTTCGTCGAACTGCACCAGGTCGACTACCGCGCCTGCGGCCTGGCCGACCTGGGCAAGCCTGAAGGTTATGTGGCACGCCAGATCGGTGGCTGGAGCGACCGCTACGAAAAAGCGCTGACCCCGGACGCCCCCAACTGGGAAAAGGTACGTGCCTGGCTCAACGACAAGATGCCCGCCGACCATCCCACCTCGAGCATCGTGCATAACGACTACCGCTTCGATAACGTGATCCTCGACCCGCATAACCCGATGCAGATCATCGGCGTGCTGGATTGGGAACTGACCACCCTCGGTGACCCGCTGATGGACCTGGGCAACACCCTCGCCTACTGGATCGAAGCCGACGACCCGGCGCCGGTGCAACTGATGCGCCGCCAGCCGAGCAATGCCCCCGGCATGCTCACCCGCCGCCAGTTCGTGGATTACTACGCTGAGCGCGCCGGGATCCAGATCGACAATTTCGACTTCTACTACACCTACGGCCTGTTCCGCCTGGCCGGTATCGTGCAGCAGATCTACTACCGTTTCTTCCACGGCCAGACCCAGGACAAACGCTTTGCGCAGTTCATCCACATGAACAAGCTGCTGGAGCAGATGAGCCTGAATGTCATCGGTAAATCAGCCCTCTAAGGAATCGCTAATGTCCAAGACCCACCTGTTCGACCTCGACGGCAAGATCGCCTTTGTGTCCGGCGCCAGCCGTGGCATCGGTGAAGCCATCGCCAAGCTGCTGGCCCAGCAAGGCGCCCACGTGATCGTCTCGAGCCGCAAGCTCGAAGGCTGCCAGCACGTGGCGGACGCGATCATCGCCGACGGCGGCAAGGCCACGGCGATTGCCTGCCATATCGGTGAAATGGAGCAGATTACTCAGGTGTTTGCCGGCATCCGCGAACAGTTCGGCCGCCTGGATATCCTGGTCAACAATGCCGCGACCAACCCGCAGTTCTGCAACGTGCTGGACACCGACCTCGGCGCCTTCCAGAAGACCGTTGACGTGAACATTCGCGGCTACTTCTTCATGTCGGTGGAAGCCGGCAAGCTGATGCGCGAAAACGGCGGCGGCAGCATCATCAACGTCGCTTCGATCAACGGCATTTCGCCGGGCGTGTTCCAGGGCATCTACTCGGTGACCAAGGCCGCCGTGATCAACATGACCAAGGTGTTCGCCAAGGAATGCGCCGAATTCGGCATTCGTTGCAACGCCCTGTTGCCGGGCCTGACCGACACCAAGTTCGCCTCGGCGCTGGTGAAGAACGACGCGATCCTGAAAATGGCCCTGGCGCAGATCCCGCTCAAGCGCGTGGCCGACCCGAGCGAGATGGCCGGTGCGGTGCTGTACCTGGCCAGCGATGCGTCGAGCTACACCACCGGTGTGTCGCTGAATGTGGATGGCGGCTTCCTGTCCTGAACACGTGCCTGGGAGCAGGTGCGCTTGCTCCCAGGCATACCGGCACGGCTAGAAGTCCACGGGGCTCATGTCAATCTTGAACATGACAAGTTTGCCGTCCTTGGACGTCGCGCCTAATAACTTGAATAACTGGCCACGCCACAACGCGTCGGAAACGCGCCTGGCCGCCGGCGTATCGGGTTGGGATAACGCCAGCACTTGCCGCACCCAACTGTCGGTCATTTGACGTGAGTTTGTCGTCCCTCCCAGGCTGACGTTGGCAAGCTCGCCGGCGGAGGTATGACTGACATGCTTGGCTTCCAGAATGTAGATATCGCCTGCCGGGCCTTCAAACACACGATCGAAGCCATTCTGCCCACCTCCGTAGGTTCCGCCGGGAAGTACCGTATAGCCATCTTCCGTCAACCGGGCCTCATACATCGCTTCGTTCACTTCGCCCTTGCGCTTGTTGTCCCGGGCAGCGTCTTTTTCCCGCCACGTCTCAAGTAATTTCTCTTCGGCCACCGACCGTCTTCTGTCGGGATAGTGCAGTTGCATCGTTCGGCTGATACGCGCCACATTGAAGTTTCCGTCTTTTGAGCAACTGACCGTGCCCAAACCTTGAAACCCATCGAATATCGGCATCCCCGGCGGCAATGGGCGTCGGCTTTCCAAGGCACTGCAGATGGAAGCCAGACAGTCATACGGGTAACCATTGCGCCAGATATAGGCATCGATCAGTCGGCCTTTTTGCGCGGTTGGCGCACTGCGGACAGTCGGCTCGCAAAACCCGACTATTTGCCGCAAGTAGCCCTGCATGTAGTGATAAACCCGCTGGTCGATACTGCTATTGGGCAGATCGACCGCCCCCACACGCCCGGCATAACCTTTGATATTCCGCGCCGCTTGAAAAAGATTCGAGAGTTGATCGACAGCCAGCATCGGCACCCAGCTATCGGGCGCGCCACCCATTTCAATAAAAATCCCTGCCCCGCCATGCCCGCCCGCCTCCATCACCTTCCAACGCAGCCTTGCACTATCGAAGCTCACGGGGCAAAAACCTGTGCCCACCGGCAAATAATGTCGGTTGTCGTTTAACCTGAACAGGCCTTCCGGTTCGATACGCCCGGCGTTTACCAGATTGCCTTCCGCCCCCACAGCAAACAGATGGGGTAGCGCATTCGGCACGGCACCTGATGGGTTGCCATAATTGGCATCCATAAAATATTGCTCAGCTCCGATCATGAAGGCTCTCTTGCCCGGGAACGCCAGGGTGTTGGTGGGGGCCGGACTCACCGGCAACGTGTAAAGCCCCAGGTCCCATACCGGATCAATACGCTGGGTCGCCGACAAGCTCACACTGCTCAGTGGGGCGGTCAGCGAGGAAGACGAAGCACTGTGGCTCAGTGACGACGCCGATGAGCTATGACTCAGGCTCGGGGAAGACGAGGACGAACTGGCCGCAGAGTGACTGCGCCAGGTGTTCGTCTGCGGCACCCGATGCAGTGCCGGGCCTTGTGGCAAACGTGAATCCGGCGGTCTTTCACGCCATTCCCCGGTCTGCGGATCGCGCACCGCCAGGACGGTGGTGCCGTCGTCCAGGTTCAAGTAAGTGCGCGAATCATATTCACGCAACCCCGTAGCGGGATCAGGCGCCGGTATGGGGTCACCCAGGGCGGCGAAAATGGCCTCTCGGGTGACGGCGGGGGGCGTGGGCAGATCGGTCATGCGCTGATAAGTCGCGCTCGGAACCGCTGCGGATGGCGTGTTGCGCACGGGTATCGCCTCAGGCGGCAGGGGCCCGCCGGCAAAATCAACCACAGGAAACGCGGTACGCGCGCTGGGTGCTGTGCCGCTGGGGCGATCGACCGGACGCCCTGTAACCGGTGGCACGGAAGGGGAAGTAAATTGCTTCATAGAATGTCCTTGGACTATGTTGTTCAGCCACCCGTCAGAACCACCTCGGCTGCTGATGGGTTCAGGTTGAAACAGCCAGTTCCTCACTGGATAGCCGTCGATGCCTGTCAGCCTCCAGCCTCCAGCAATCCGCCATGACGTCGTAGTAAACGGTGCCCGTTGTCCCATCGGCCATGCCGATGCCGGTCACGTTGATGGTTGGCGTAAACACGGAGGCTCTTTGCCGATGGTGACGCAAGGACTTCAACAGTTGCGCAATCGAACTATTGCCCGAGGCAGCGACCCTGGCCAGGTACACCTTGCCAAGGTCCAGCCTGACGTCGAAACGCCCGCCGTCCTTTGAATGAATCCGGATGTTTTCCAAGGGAACGTCGGGGTCGTCATACCGGGGGACCCGAATCGATACGCTGCCCACCTTGATGTGACCGGGGCTGACAACAATGCTGTCGAGCTGAATATCTTCCGCCAGCGCTGTACAAAAGAAGTCCCAGGTCGATGCATCGGACTCTTTACTCAGCGCCTGCGGTGTTGACAGCTCAACGATCGCCCAGGACGTCAGATAGATTTCGTACACCCCGCCCCGTCCGCATAACACACAGGTTGCCAGGTGAGGTGCCGCCCCCAGGTGCACCCGTTGTGAGTGAGCGGTCAGATTCAGGCTTTTAGGCCTGCGCGGCCTCAAGAACGGGTAATACCCGTACCTCAGGTTCAGCGAAGCCATTGCGTCCTTGATTTTGTAACCCGGGCTGGCGAAATCACTGACGTAAGACTGCACCGGCGGTAATAGCCGGTACGAAACACCGTCACGCATCACCACGACAAATTCGGCCTTCAACCTCAAGGCTGACGCCTGTAATGAACCGCCCACGCTCGTCCACGTCGCTGAGGGTTGCGCTGCGTATTCGTCGAGATACAGCGTGCGGCCATCAGCCCACTCAAACTTTATCTTCGCGTCCGTGTAATCCAGGTAGTCGAAGTGGCTCCGGCGTCGCGTGGCCACATGATAGGTCGTATACACCCCTGTCAATTCCTGGCTGTCATAGTCCACATACACACAGCATCGGCCCTGCTCCTGGCTTGCATGCGCATCAATGGCCGTCATCCCGTAGCCGCGGCTGACAAAGTAACTGGACGTGCCTGCCGCCAAGGCAACCGACTGACCGGGTCCCAGAATAATCGGGGAGATCCTGGGGCCGGGAGGCGCCAGCACTTCCATGCTCACCTGCGGCTCCCCGGTCGGGTCCAACGTTTCAGGCAACAAGGGCGCTATTCGATAGCCGTCCTGGGTGAGAAAGCTGAAAAGCGCGTTGGCCAGGTGGCGTTTACCCTCGCGTAGCGTGTAGACATTTTCGATCCCGACACAAGGGCCCGGCAGTTCACCGTCCAGCCCCAGGGTAGACGCCACCTTCAGAGCGTTGCCCGAGATCCACCAGCGTTGAATCCGGCCGAAGGGCCAGTTGAGCATGATGAGGCTGCGCTGCTGGCCGTCCTCCTCGATAACCACGTCCTTGGCGCTCTCAAGAATCTCGAAGTAATCGGCGCCTGGCCCGCCATTCACCCTGGCGCTGCCCCGCTGTATCAACAACTGGTCGTCTCCGGCCATTGCGTGGGCCTGGTCGTACTCCCCCTTCAGGACAATACGGTTGGCCTCGTTACTGCCGGTAATCACGCTGGAAGCGCCGGCAAGAGACGCAACATTTTCAATGCTCCACAACCCCATGCACTTGAGACCGTCGCGGCCATTGTCGGTCATCACCGTCACGCTGCCCGCCCCCAGGTTGACGTTGAAGCCTGCTGCACGCGGCCCCGTCGTCTCGCCGAGAAAGCTCAGGGTGTCAGCCCCGGTACCGCCCACCAACACCGAGATCGGCACCCGCCCTTCTGCGCCAGAAAAAGTATCCGGCGGTACCTCGAACATGAATTCGTCGTCCTGACTGCCGCCCACCAGGTGCTTGCGACCACCGCCATAGCGAAAGTGGTTCGGGCGATTCGGCACGCCCAACACCGAGTCATCCCCGCCACCCAGCAGCCAGAGCACACCTTTTTCGGGGCCCTTCGCCCCCCAGGTGGCCTCAGGCAATAGATCGACGGCCCCCTCCTTGCTCGCGTCGAAGTAGTCATCCACCTCATGGATGACCGGTTCACGCACCAGCGTGTGAGGGGACTCACCCGCCTGCTCATCCCATTGATGTTTCCAGTGCCGTATCGTCTGCAGGCGGACCTCGAACCTGCCATTGACGATGGCCTGCACACTGTTCTTCATCTCTGCGCCAAGCAATGCCCGGGCTTGGGCCTTGAGGCTTTCTGCGTAGGCAGTGCGCGCGCGGCTGGTCTTGTAGCGATCGAGTACGCTGTCATCCAACTCCACACCGGCAAACGCGAACCAGCCAGTGCGCAGGCGCTCAAGGGTGCTCAACTCGATGTAATCATCGATCTCATCCACCACTCGACACGCGGCATAAATCCGCGCGCCGACAATCAGCACCGCTGCGGCGATAAGGCCCACGGGCCCTGCCGCGCCGAAGCCCGCCAACGCCGAGACGCCCAGTGCAAGACTGAGGGTTGCGCTGACGAGACTGAAACCGGCCTCGACATAGAGATCCTGTGCCTGTTTACCTTCTGCTTTCAACGCTTTTGAAAGCGCAATGACCGCCTGGGCAATGTCAAAAGGCACGGTCAATACCGAGGCGATCAATCCGGCACCACGGCGCAACAGCAACCCCGCGCGTGATGCGCAGAACCCGCGATAAACCGTATGGCCGGCGCTCATCATTTTCTGGCCGATACGCTCCAACGCCAACTCCACACCGAGGGACGCCACTTCTGCGGAAAAGGCGCCGCCCTCGAACAACAGCTCGCCCGTATCCCCCGTTCTGAGCGCTTCGCCTATGCCTCGAATGGCACTGTAAAAACCGTAGAGCTGCAGCCCGGCGCCCAAGGTTTGCGCACTCCCGCTCCTGAGCTTATCGGCCCAGCCGGGCAGGCTTTCCATGGCACTCACGTCGTTGAGGTTGACGCTCTGTACCCGCCGCAGCAATCGATCGAGTTTGACAATCGCCTCGTCCGAAGCATCCGGCGGGCTCAACATGCCGGGCGCCCACTCCGAACGCAATGACGCCAGTTCAAACAGTGCGGCAGTGGCCTGGTCACAGCTTTCACCGCTGGCGGACGTCATATACGCTTTAAGGTGCACGGCAGAAAACGTGATCTGATCGATCAATGCCTGATCAGCTTCCTTGACGCGATACCGCTCCACATCAAGTTCCGCGCCCTCCAGGCGCGCGCCCATGCTATCCAGGGCCACGCGGCCAACCGAAGTCTCACCGATACCCATCGGGCCCCATGCAGTATCCAGATCCATCAAGGTCTGTTGACGCAGCGGTAAGACCGACGCGCTGTCGTCCTGCAACTCTTCCATTACGGCACTCCAGTCACTGACGAAGCACGCTTCGTCGTTATCAACGCGAACACCCTGTGTGCGCACTGCGTCGATACTGAAGTGTTGAGGCATGAACCTGGGGTGCATAGGTAGCGCGCGGGTGAATATCCCGCTCAAGCATTCGGCGGTTGCTGGCGAAAACTCACCGCCAGGCGGTTCCAGCCACTGATGCTGGAGACCGCCATGGTCAGGTCCACCAGTTCCTGTTCGCTGAACTCCTCGCGCACGGCGCTGAAAAGTTCGTCCGAAACACTGGAAGTCGGCAGCATCGCCACCGATTCGCACCAGGCCAATGCCGCCTTCTCCCGCGGCGTAAAGAACGGCGAGTCACGCCATACGCACAGCGCGAACAAGCGCCGCTCCGTTTCGCCGCGCTGGCGCGCCGCCATCGAATGCATATCGGTGCAAAAGCCGCAGTGGTTGAGCTGCGAAACGCGGATCTTGATGAGTTCCAGCAGCGGCCGCTCGATGGACAGGCCAAAGGTGTTCGCCTCCAGCAGCAACATGCCCTTGAGCGCTTGCGGTGACGCGGTGTAGTAGTCCAGACGGGATTCCATGGGCAGTTCTCGGGGCAATGACAGTTCAGCCTAGAACTCTCACGGTGTAAGCCCTATAGCCAATCCGACGGTTTACCCGGGGACCATTTTGAGCGCGCCCCGCGAGCGAGTAACCTTGGCGCAGAGCGAAGACCCCGGGATGAAACATGGAACTGCACGTCGTCATCAATGGCCGCAAGGATCTGGCCGAACAGCTGTACCAGCAGTTGCGCGAAGCCATTGGCTCCGGGCGCCTGGCCGCGGGTGCGCAACTGCCGCCCAGCCGCTTGCTGGCCGAACAACTGGGGGTGTCCCGCAAGACCGTATCCGACACCTACGCGACCCTGACCTACGAAGGCCTGCTGGTCGGCAAGACCGGCCGCGGCACCTTCGTCAACGCCCGTACGCCGCAGACCGAGCGCCTGCAAACCGCTACCGACCTGGCCTGCGCCGCCAACCTGGCGAAGTGGCAGTCACTGCCCTCGCCCATGCGCCACCCCACTCGCGACAGCACGTTGCGCTACGAATTTATCGGCGGCGCCACCAGCCGCAACCAGTTCCCCCAGGATGAATGGCGGCGCTGCACCCAGGACGCGTTGCGGCGCATCGCCCGGGACAGCGGGTTCTACAGCCAGCCGGAAGGGTTGCCGGCCCTGCGCAGTGCCATCGCCGGGCATATCGCGTTTTCCCGTGGGGTCCAATGCCGCGACAGCGACATCGTCGTCACCAACGGCGCGCAGCAGGCCCTGGACCTCATCGCCCGCGTGGTGCTGGAACCGGGCAGCATCGTCGCCATGGAAGACCCCGGCTACAGCCCCGCGCGCCAGTTATTCATGGCGATGGGCGCGCAGGTCATCGGTGTTCCCGTCGATGAGCAAGGCATCCAGGTCGACCGGATCCCCGATGGCGCACGGCTGATCTACGTCACGCCCTCCCACCAGTTCCCCCTCGGCATGCCCATGAGCCTGCCACGTCGGGAGGCGCTGCTGGCGAGGGCCTTCGAGCTGGGTGCGATCATCATAGAGGACGACTACGACAGCGAGTTCCGCTACGAAGGCCGGCCCACCGACTCACTGCAAAGCATGGACAGCCGTGGCGTGGTCACCTACGTCGGGACGTTCTCCAAGACCCTGTTGCCCGAACTGCGCCTGGGCTATGCGGTGCTGCCGCCGGCGATCTACGGCGCGGTGCTCAAGGCCAAGCAATTGACCGACCAGCACAGCTCCACGTTGCCGCAATGGGCACTGGCCAAGTTCATCAGCGAAGGTTATTTGCTCAAGCATATTCGCCGCTGCCACACCGTGTACGCCGGGCGCCGCGAGCGCATTTTGCAGCGCCTGGCGGGCGACCTGTCACCATGGTTCGAAGCGGTGCCCACCGTCGCCGGGTTCCATATGGCGGCGTTGTGCAAAGTACCGGTGAATATCCCGTTGCTGATGGAATTGGCACGCCAGGTGGAAGTCGGCCTGTACCCGCTGGACGTGTTCTTCCACGACACGCCGGTGCGCCCAGGCCTGATCATCGGGTTTGGGGCCATCGAGACCCTCGACATCGACCCGGCGCTGGACAAGGTGTGCGATATTCTCCAGCAGATTGGCTAGGGGGTTTTCCGAGGGATTGGTCATTGGTCCTGGCGCGTCGAGGCTCTAGCCTGTGCGCTGACACCCGACCTCGGAGACCATCGCCATGCCCGACCGTGCCTTCAACACTGTTCATGTCCGCGCGGCTGCCGGGCGCTCCAGGGAACTGGGCGAGCGCCTGCGACAGATCGCCGAGCTCGTGCGCACCACCCCAGGCTGCCTCGAATACGCCGTACAGCGCAGCCCGGTGGACCCCGACCTCTGGACCGTCAATGGCTGCTGGGCCAGTGCCGAACCGCTCAACGCACACTTCGGGCTGCCAGCCCTGCAAGGCTTTATCGAGCTGGCCTCGGCAAACCTGGCGAGCCGGCTTGCGTTCGACCATTGATGGGATTGGCCTCATCACCAATCAGCAGCATGGGTGAAGCCCCCTCCCACCGTCAGCGGCTCACGGGCGCTTGAACTGGCGGCGCAGTTCTTCGATCTTTGGGCGGCACACGCACCCATCAAGGTGGTCATTGACCATCCCCATCGCCTGCATCAGCGCATACATCGTGGTCGGCCCGACGAACGTCCAGCCGCGTTTCTTCAAGGCCTTGGACAGGCGCACCGAGGCCGGCGAGGTGGGATTGCCCGTCCAGTAAGCCAGGTCCACCACTGCCGGGCGCTCTTCAGGGCCGGGTTCGAACGCCCATAACCACTGCGCCAGCGAGCCGGTTTCAGCCACCAGTTCGCACGCCCGGCGGGCGTTGTTGATGGTGGAAACGATCTTCGCCCGATTACGCACGATGCCCGGGTCCTGCATCAACCGCGCGATATCCGCCTCGCCGTACTGCGCCACCCGGCGAAAATCAAAACCGTCGAATGCCGCCCTGAACGGCTCGCGCTTGCGCAGGATGGTGATCCAGGCCATGCCGGCCTGGAAGCCTTCCAGGCAGATCTTCTCGTACAGCTGAACATCATCCGCCACCGGTACGCCCCACTCGTGGTCGTGATAACGGGGGTATTCCGGTGCGGTCGTACGCCAGGAGCAGTGGGTCTGCCCGGTGTCGTCAGTGGTCAGTCCTGGTTTATCCATCCATCACCTCATGTGCCAGGCGGCGGATGATAAGCGAAAAAATTTGCGCCCCGCCAACCGCTCAAGCATCAACCTTCGCGACCAACTGGTCAGACCGGGACCTGCCAACCGCCGAATTTTTACTTGTGATTTCAAAAATACCTGGCCTAGACTGGCGACGCACTGGACTTACCGGTATGACCACAACAATTAAGCCCTGGAACCACCAGGGCACCGAATAGAGATCCCTCCCATGCTCAGATGGTGCTCGCGTTCGATTTTCCTGCAAGTCGTGATTGGCCTGATGCTCGGCATCGTGTGCGGCCTGGCCCTTCCCGAATTCTCCTCGCAACTCAAACCCCTGGGTGACGGCTTTATCAAGCTGATCAAGATGCTGATCGGCCTGATCGTGTTCTGCGTGGTGGTCAGTGGTATTTCCGGGGCCGGCGACTTGAAGAAGGTCGGGCGCATCGGCCTCAAGTCGGTGATCTACTTTGAAGTGCTCACCACCATCGCCCTGGTGATCGGCCTGGTCATGGCCTTCAGCACCGGGATCGGCACCGGCGCCAATATCCATTTGGAACAGCTCTCCTCCGCCGGTCTCAATGAACTGGCCGACAAGGGCCAGCACATCAAGGGCACCAGCCAGTTCCTGATGGACCTGATCCCCAACTCGGTGATCGGCGCCTTTGCCGACAACAATGTCCTGCAAGTGCTGCTGTTCTCGGTGCTGTTCGGCAGCGCGTTGAACCTGGTGGGCGAAGCGGCCTCCGGTATCACTCGGCTGATCAATGAACTGAGCCATGTGATTTTCCGCATCATGGGCATGATCGTGCGCCTGGCGCCCATCGGCGTGTTTGGTGCGATCGCCTTCACCACCAGCACCTACGGGCTGGACTCCCTGCAACACCTGGGCAGCCTGGTGGGCCTGTTCTACCTGACCTGCCTTGCCTTCGTCGCGCTGATCCTCGGCGTGGTGATGCGCCTGTCAGGCCTGCGCATGCTGCCGCTGCTCAAGTACCTGCGTGAAGAACTGCTGATCGTGATGGGCACCGCTTCCTCCGACGCGGTGCTGCCGCAGGTCATGCGCAAACTCGAACACCTGGGCATCGGCAGCTCCACCGTGGGCCTGGTGATTCCCACCGGGTACTCGTTCAACCTCGACGGTTTCTCGATCTACCTGACCCTGGCCATCGTGTTTATCGCCAATGCCACCGGCACGCCGCTGTCGATGACCGATCTGCTGACCATCCTGCTAGTGTCGCTGATCACCTCCAAGGGCGCCCACGGGATTCCCGGCTCGGCCCTGGTGATCCTGGCGGCGACGCTCACGGCGATCCCGGCGATTCCAGTGGTCGGCCTGGTGCTGGTGTTGGCGGTGGACTGGTTCATGGGTATCGGTCGCGCCTTGACCAACCTGATCGGCAACTGCGTCGCCACCGTGGCCATCGCCCGCTGGGAAAAAGACATCGATATCCAACGCGCCAACAAGGTGCTCGACGGCCAGCAAGGCTATGCCTTCCAGGCCAGGAAGCCGGTATCACCGGCGCACCAGGAATTTTAAAACGCTAAACGCTTTCCACTGTAGGAGCGAGCTTGCTCGCGAAGGTCGTCACCGATAACGCGGGCATTCTGGATGCACGCGGTGACTTGAAGTTTTTCGCGAGCAAGCTCGCTCCTACAGTGCAGGGATTATTCATTCTTAAGGAGCGCACGACGTGATCAGCACCTCAACCGTCGTCAATTCAGTCGTAGAAAAACTCCGCGCCGCACTCAAGCAAGGTCAGTGGCGCCGGGGCGAAATGCTCCCGGGCCAGCGCGAACTGGCCGAACAGCTGGGCATCAGCCGCCCCAGCCTGCGCGAAGCGGTGATCGTGCTCGAAACCCTCGGCCTGGTGCGCTCCATGCCCGGTAAAGGTGTGGTCGTGCTGGAAACCAGCGTCAGCGAACCACAATCGAGCGACGCCGTGGCCGATGCCAGCCTCGAAGACATCCTGCAACTGCGCTACACCCTCGAACCCTTTATCGTCGGCCTGGTGGCCCAGTCCATCAGCAGCAAGGAAGTCGGCCAATTGCGCCTGACCCTGATGGACATGCGCGAAGCCCTGGATGCCGGTGACGCCGAAGCCGGCATGAACGCCTACCTCGATTTTCACGAAGAACTGTTCGCGCTCACCGCCAACCCGATCTTCCAGAACGTGGTGCAGCAAACCAGCACCGCCCTCAAGCAAAGCGCCCAGGTACTGCGCAACTCCCCCGAGCACCTGGCGGAACGCCTGCAGGAAAATGAAGCGGTGGTACGCGCCATCCGCAACAAGAACAGCGCCCTGGCCAGTGCCGAGATGCGTCGGCACATCCTCCAGGAAGGCCTGCGCATGGGCATTCACTTGAACATTCCGGACGACCATCTCGGCAACTGATTTTTTGGAGACAGGCCATGACCGCCCACGCCCTGCAACGCGATCCGATCATTCCTGCCCTGCGCCTGGTGGCCGGTAAAAAGCCTTCGGTGGACGACATCTACCCACGGTTGTTCGACGCCATCCTCGAACAACGCATCGCCCCGTCCAGCCGCTTTACCGAAGAAGGCCTGGGCGAAACCTTTGGCGTCAGCCGCAGCGTGATTCGTCGGGTGCTGGCCAAGCTGTCCCACCAGCAAGTGGTCATCCTGCGCCCCAACCAGCGCGCCCAGGTCGCAGCGCCGGATGCCCAGCAGACGCGGCATATTCTCGAAGCGCGGCGCATGACCGAAATCACGGTGGTGCAATTGGCCTGCGCCCAGGCCACGCCCACGCAGATACGCCAGCTGCGCGAGCTGATAGCACGGGAACGCGACGGTATGGAACGCAACCAGCGTGGGCCGGCGATTCGGTTGTCAGGGGAGTTTCACCTGCAATTGGCGCAGATGGCGGGCAACGCGCCGTTGGCGCAGTTTCTCAACAGCCTGGTGCCATTGACGTCGCTGATCATTGCCCAGTACGAAGCGAAAGCCTGCACGTATTGCGCGTGGCAGGAGCATGTGGCGATTGTGGATGCGATTGAGCAGCGGGATGTGACTGCTGCGGTGGGCTTGATGACCCGGCACCTGGATCACCTGGAAAGCAAATTACTGAAACACCACTGATATCCAGATAGATAAAGATCCAAATGTGGGAGGGAGCAAGTCGAATCGTCGCACCGCCCCTCCCACATTGGTTTCACCCAGGCATCAAGCCGGTTGCAGCACCGACTGACCACTCAACGCCAGGTCCAGCAGTTCACGGTTGGCCACCGCGTACATGGCGTAGTCCGTGCCGACCGCAGCACGGATTTCCACCATCATTGCGACCCAACGATCAGCCATGTCCTTGTGCTGCTCAAGCCACAGGGCTACGCGGGCTTCCATGTCCTGTGGCGCGTCGGCCATTTGCAGGACGGAAATGGTGATCGCCCGCTGCTGCCAATCCACATCGTCGCGGAACGCTTCGCGGGCCTGGGCCTGCCAGTTGTTGGCCACGGGCAGGTCGCTGATCTGCTGCAGGTACCACGGCAGGTCCAGGGCGCTACCGACGGCGAAGTAAGCCTTGGCCACTTCGGCGGCGTCATGCCCGGTCACATCAGCGGCTTCGATGATCGGCAGCAAGGTGTACAGGTGGGTCGTGCCTGCAACCATGCGCGCCAGCAACTCCGGCACGCCGGCTTCGGTGTAGGCCTGGTAGCGGGTCTGCCAGCCTTCGCGGGTCGGACCTTCCAGCAGTTCGTCGAGCTTGAGGCCCAACGCAGCCAGGTGCGGACCGAAGTGCGCGGTGTCACGACCGGCGTCCTGCTCGTTGCGACGGCTGCGCAGGAACCAGCGCGTGGCACGACGGCCCAGGCGCATCAGCTCATCCATCAACTGCAATTGCACGTCAGCGGAGACCTGGTGGTCCAGGGCTTCGATCTGGCGGAACCAGTGCGGGAGGTGGAAGATGTCGCGCACGATCACGTAGGCACCGGCCACGTTCGCCGGGCTCATGCCGGTCGACTCCTTGAGTCGCTGCACAAAGGTGATGCCCATGTGGTTGACCAGGTCGTTGGCGATCTGGGTGCTGACGATCTCGCGCTTCAGACGATGGCGACGCATGGCTTCGCCGAACTTGGCCACCAGGCTCGGTGGGAACGCGGTTTCCATGTCGCGGGTCAGGTAGTCGTCATCCGGTACCAGCGACTTGAGCAGCGCTTCCTTGAGGTCGATCTTGCTGTAGGAGATCAGCACCGACAGTTCCGGACGGGTCAGGCCCTTGCCGGTGGAAGCGCGCTCGGTGAGCTGCTCCTCGGTCGGCAGGTACTCGATGGCGCGATCCAGCTTGCCACGGCTTTCCAGGTCGCTCATCAGGCGCTTGTACTCGGCGGCACGCTCGTAGGCACGGCGCGCGGCCAGGGACAGGGCCTGGGTCTGCTTGTAGTTGTTGCCCAACACCAGGCTGCCGACTTCGTCGGTCATGCTCGCCAGCAACTGGTTGCGTTGCTTGTCGGTCATGTCGCCGGCCTGCACCACTTCGTTGAGCAGGATCTTGATGTTCACTTCGTGGTCGGAGCAGTCCACGCCACCGGCGTTGTCGATGAAGTCGGTGTTGGAGCCGCCGCCATTGAGGCCGAACTCCACACGGCCCAGCTGGGTCATGCCGAGGTTACCGCCCTCGCCCACCACCTTGCAGCGCAGCTCGTTGCCGTTGACGCGCAGCGCGTCGTTGGCCTTGTCGCCTACATCGGCGTGGCTTTCGGTGCTGGCCTTGACGTAGGTGCCGATACCACCGTTCCACAACAGGTCCACCGGCGCCTTGAGCAAGGCGTTCAGCAGTTCGGTCGGAGTCAGCTTGTCGGCCGAAATGTCGAAGCGTTCCTTCATCTGTGGCGAGATGGCAATGCTCTTCGCGCTGCGCGAGAAGATACCGCCGCCTTCGGACATGATGCTGGTGTCGTAGTCGGTCCAGGCCGAACGCGGCAGCTCGAACATGCGCTGGCGCTCGACGAAGCTGGTGGCCGGGTTCGGGTTCGGGTCGATGAAGATATGCAGGTGGTTGAAGGCCGCGACCAGTTGCAGCTTGTCGGACATCAACAGGCCGTTACCGAACACGTCACCGGCCATATCGCCGACGCCCACCACGGTGATGCTGTCTTCCTGCACGTTGATACCGCGTTCACGGAAGTGACGCTGCACACCGACCCACGCGCCCTTGGCGGTGATGCCCATTTTCTTGTGGTCGTAACCGGCGGAACCACCGGAGGCGAACGCATCGCCCAGCCAGAAGCCGTAGTCGATGGCGATACCGTTGGCGATGTCGGAGAAGGTCGCGGTGCCCTTGTCCGCTGCCACCACCAGGTACGGGTCATCGTCGTCATGACGCACGACGTTGGCCGGCGGCACCAGGGCGCCGTCCTTGAGGTTGTCGGTGATGTCCAACAGGCCGGAGATGAAGATGCGGTAGCAGGCGATGCCCTCGGCCGCGATCTCGTCACGGCTGCCGCCCAGTGGCAGGCGACGCGGCAGGAAGCCGCCCTTGGCGCCCACCGGCACGATCACCGAGTTCTTCACTTGCTGGGCTTTGACCAGGCCGAGCACTTCGGTACGGAAGTCTTCTTCACGGTCGGACCAGCGCAGGCCGCCACGGGCCACGTTGCCAAAGCGCAGGTGCACGCCTTCGACGCGGGGCGAGTAGACGAAGATTTCAAACTTCGGCACCGGCTTGGGCAGCTCAGGGATCGCGCGCGGGTCGAACTTGAAGCTGAAGTACGACTTGTTCTGGCCGTTGGCGTCGGTCTGGTAGAAGTTGGTGCGCAGGGTGGCCTTGATCAGGTCCAGGTAGCGACGCAGGATGCGGTCTTCGTTGAGCACCTGGACGTCGTCCAGGGCCGTGAGGATCGCTTGTTCCAGGCGCTGCTGCTTGTCTTCCAGGTCATCGGCGGTGAGCTTGCGCGCCAGGTAGAAGCGGGTCTTGAACAACCGGGTCAACTCGCGGGCGATGTCGGTGTGGTTGTTCAGGGTGCTCGCGATGTAGCCGAGGTCGAAGCCCAGGCGGATCTGCTTCAGGTAACGGGCGTAGGCACGCAGCAGCGCGACGTCGCGCCATGGCAGGCCGGCGGTGAGTACCAGGCGGTTGAACGCATCGTTCTCGGCATCGCCATGCACGATGTGCACGAACGCGTCCTGCAGGGTGTCGTTGAGCTGCTGGATGTCCAGGTTCACGCCTTCGGCGGCGATGAACGCAAAATCGTGGATCCAGAACTCGCGGCCGTTGGCATGGCGCAGGCGGTACGGGAACTCACCCAGCACGCGCAGGCCGAGGTTTTCCAGGATCGGCAATACGTCGGACAGCGCCAGCGGGGTATCGGCGTGATACAGCTTGCAATGCAGCTCGCGCTGGCCGGACACCTGGCCCAGCGGCTGATAGAAGCTCATCACCAGCGGGTTGGCTTCGGTGAGGCTGAGCAGGTGCTGCATGTCGACCACAGCCGAATGCGCAGCGAAACGCTCGCGGTAGCCGGCCGGGAAGCCTTTCGGGAAATCCGCCAGCACGTTGGTGCCGTGGGCTTCGCCGAAGCTTTCCACAACGAGACTGGAGTAGTCGTCCTGCCAGCTGCGGCAGGCCTGCACCACTTCTTTTTCCAGTTGCAGCGGGTCGATGTCCAGGCGGTTCTTCGGGTCGACCCGCAGAATCAGCTGCACGCGCGCCAGCACGGATTCGGAGAAGAAGGTCCAGAATTCGCAGTCCGAGGCTTTCAGGCGATCCATCAGCACTTGCTGGATCTTCTGGCGCACTTCGGTGGAGTAGATGTCGCGCGGCACATAGGCCAGGCAGTAGCAGAAACGACCGTACGGGTCTTTGCGCAGGAACACGCGGATCTTGTTGCGTTCCTGGATCTGCACGATCGACATCACGGTGCTGAACAGCTCGTCGACCGGGGTCTGGAACAGGTCGTCACGGGGCAGTACTTCAACGACTTGAGCAAGCTCCTTGCCCAGGTGCGCCTTGGCCTGGAAGCCCGAGCGGCGTTCGATTTCCGCGACCTTGCGGCGGATATACGGGATGACGCGCACGCTTTCGCCGTACACCGACGAGGTGTAGAGGCCCATGAAGCGGCATTCCTTGATCACCTTGCCGTCGGCATCGATCTGGCGGATCGACACGTAGTCCGGGTAAGCCGGGCGGTGTACACGGCTCGGGTGCGCGGCCTTGGCGAACGACAGCACGGTCGGCTCGCGCAGGTACGACACGGCGTAGTCTTCGATGCGCAGGTCGTCGGCGGTGAGGCCGGCGCGCAGCAGCTTGGTCAGACCGAGGAACGAGTTGGCGTCATATTCGATATGACCGCCGTCCGCCTCGTCACGTACCACGAACTCTTCATAGCCGAGGAAGGTGAAGTGGTTGCCCACCAGCCATTCCAGGAAGTTCTTGATCTCGGCTTTTTCTTCGCCATCGATGCCGAACGGGCTGGCGTCGATACCGTCGAGCAGCTCCTGGACCTTGGCCTTCATCGGTTCGAAATCGGCCACAGCCACGCGCACTTCGCCCAGTACCTGCTCAAGCTCTTTGCTCAGCACGTTGAGTTCGGCGGCGTTGGCGCAGCGGTCGATTTCCAGGTACATCAGCGATTCTTGCTCGATGCCTTCGCCCTGGGTGCCCTTGGGCAGGATTTCCAGCAACTCGCCCTTGCTGCCACGGCGCACGCTGAGCACGGTGGTCTGCAGGGTGTGGATGCTGTAGCCACGGCGGTTCAGCTCGGTGCGTACCGAGTCCACCAGGAATGGCAGGTCATGGTGCAGCACTTCGACCGCGGTGTGGGTCGATTGCCAGCCATGACGTTCGTAATCGGGGTTGTAGACCCGCACTTGCGGTTGGGTGTGATCAAAGCGCTCAAGCAGGCGCCAGGCAGACAGGGTGCAACCGGCCAGGTCGGAAAGGCGACGCTGGGTCAGTTCGTCCAGGGAAATGATGCCGAAGAATTGTTCAGCGAACAGCGCCACTTGTGGCAGTGCCTGTTCACTGATGTGCTGCGCCAGTGCCGCTTGCAGTTGATGCTGGAAGTCGGCCTTGCTGGCTGCGGTGAAGAACGCCATCTGTGGTACTCCGCTTGGGCTTGTTATTGATGGAAGCGTCGCGTGTTATCCCCTGGTGGGGAGACCGTCAGCTCTGTTCGCTGGTAACGAGTTAAGCACCATAAACGAATCAGAGTGACAGGTGGGTGAAGCTGGACAAGACAATGAGGTCACATACAACTTCCATAAGATGCGCACCTTGCCGGGTGACGGTACGACGGGCAGGTCAGGCGCCTGGCACGTGCACATCCGTTGCGCAGCTTAACGAGTGTGGGAAGCCGGGTGCTTGCGGTGCTGCGACATATTCGGTCATCGGTACGCAGGCTTGGGGTTGCGACTTGGGCAACCCGGAATTCCCGGTGGAAAAACCGGCTATTTTTCCGCCCCCGAGTACCGAAAATGACTGGTAGAGCCCGACAGGTCATGCACTGGGTCTGACACAGGAAGCAGCACAAAATTCGCCGCGATGGCACAATTGCCTACGCAACGCCCTACCCCAGACAGGATTCCCCATGCTGCAAGTGAAAACCGACGCCCTGATGGCCACCCCGTGCGACGACGAAGAAGACAACATGGCCATGCTCTGCTGCCACGGCAGGAACGGCGAGATGTTCATGCTCACCCGCTACCCCGACGAAGACGAAGTGGAGCTGACCTGGGACTACGAGCCGTCGACCCTGGATGGGCTGAAAGTCACCCTCAGCGATACGACATTGCGGGTAGAGCTGGCGGCGGGCGATGCCGATGCACTGGGCGGCAAGGACCAATTGGAGATAACCCACGCCACCGCCGCAGCGGAGATGGCAGAAGTGGAACAAACCCTGCAGAACATTCTCAAGGGCACCGGCACCTACATCCGCGCCTGAATCGCACTGGCGCAGCCTTCACCGATGCCCTTGACCGTTGGTCGGTACTGTTATTTCTAACAGTACCCGGCCCCGTGTTTCCGGCCTTAGCTGAGCAAAGCAACGGTGACTGCACGGGTGCCTTGATGAAATCCCTCAGCAAGTTTCTGGCCATTGGCCTTTTGGCCACCGCTTCATCAGCGCTGGCGGCATCCGCAGCCAACACTGACTATTCACACTTGATCCTTCTGATCAAAGACGACGGATCCAGGTCGCGAAATCTTCAGGACCTCGTCGACCCCTCCAGCACCTTCCAGCACCGCGTGCCCAACATCAAGCCGCTGGTAACGCCGAGCAAGGCCCGCACGCTGGCGGATGTAGAAGCCCTGCGCCGCCATCGGCTGGACCGCTACTACATCGTCGACACCCGCCACTTGAGCCACAGGCAGGCTGACGCACTGCGCCAGCAACTCAAGCAAGACCCGGCCATCGAAGACGTCGACTTCGAACCCGTGGTGGAGGGCATGCACGAGGACAAGGCCGAACCCATCGTGGGCAGTGCGCGCGGCAGCATCCCGGACCATACCGGACGCCAGCACTACCTGCTCGGCCCACCAGCCGTACCGCCCTACAAGATCGGCGGCGTGAATGCCGTGCAGGCCTGGAAGGTTCCCGGTGGCAAAGGCCAGAACATGCGGGTGGTCTCTGCGGAAATAGATCATTGGGCCTACAACCACGTGGACCTGCCCAAACCTTTCCTGGAAGTCGATGCAGGGGCCATCACCGGCTACCACGACACGGCCAGCGTCGGCACCATCGGCTCCAGGGACAACGGCTTCGGCACCACCGGCATCGTGCCCCATGCACAACTGGGCTATTCGCAATATGGCCCCAGCCGATTGCTGCAAACCGCCGAACTGCTGAGCCCCGGCGATGTGGTGCAACTGGGCGTGCATATGAATTACACGCCTTTTCCAGCAGTCGGCTGCACCCAGAACTGCTACATGCCCCTGGAATATAACAGCATGGTACGCGACATCATCACCTACCTGACCATGGAAAAAGGTGTGCATGTCGTACTGGCTGCGGCAAACGGCAATATCAACCTGGATCACCCCTACTTCAACGGCTACTTTGATCGCAACAGATTCGATTCCGGCAGCATCTACGCGGGCGCCGTGTACCCCACGAGCGGTTTGAGAGCCTATTACTCCCAATACGGCCGACGCGTCGACCTGTTCAGTTGGGGCGGCTCCGTCACCACGACGACCTGGACTACCGCCAACCCCACCAGCGCCTATACCCACACCTACAGCGGCACCTCCTCCGCCAACCCGATCATTGCCGGGGTGATGGCATCGCTGCAAGGTGTGGCGCGGGCCAATGGCCTGGGCAACCTCGCCCCCAAGGAGCTGCGCAGAATCCTCGTAGAAACCGGCTACCCGCAAGCCAACGGCAACCGTACCGAGATTGGCGTGCAGCCGGACCTGGAGGCCGCTATCCGCAAACTGCTTGCCGACGGCGTCGGCCAACCGCCCACGGGCCGGCTGGCCATCCCCGAGCAAGCCAAATCGGGAGAGACGTTCAACGGCCATGTCTATGCTGAATCGCCCACGCAAAAACCGCTGACCTATCGCTGGAATGCCGACGGGTTTACCCCTCCGGACGGGGATGGGCCGACCTTGGCATTGACCGCACCGCCCGTAACCGCCGATACCCTGACCTCGATTTCCGTGGCGGTGTCCGACGGCACCCACACCCTCAACCTGAGGGAAAACATCACCATCAAGGCCCCTGACGCGCCTCCGGTCGGCGACTGCGCCGCTCCCTGGATTGCGAGCAAGGTGTATGCCGTGGTGGGCGAAAAAGTCTCCTACAGCGGTTACAACTACCAAGTGGCGCACTGGACGCAAAACGCTCGTCCCGATCTGAACTTTGTTGAAACCGGCTCCGCCAAGCCCTGGCGACGCCTGGGCACCTGCGGCAGCGGGCTGCCGGTCGCCAGGATCACCGGCCCCTCCAGTGTTGAAGCCGGCAAGGCGGTGCTGCTATCGGGGGCTTCCTCCACGGGCCAAGGCTTGCGCTTCGCCTGGGCGGCCACTGGCTTCAACCCGGATTCTTCGGCGCAAGCGTCCAGCAGCTTCGTTGCCCCGAATACGGCGGGAACACGCGTCATCACCCTGACCGTCACCGATGAACGCGAGCGCCGCGCAACCGCCAGCCACACCCTCACGGTGACCGCCGGCACCCCCGCCAACCGCCCACCCGTCGGCAGCCTGCAGGGCAGCGAAACGGTCGATTCGGGCAAGGCCGTGACCTTCATAGCCAACGCCAGCGACCCTGACGGCGACCCGATGAGCTACACCTGGACGCGCCCGACCGGCTTCACCGGCACCATCGGCAATACCCGCAGCGTCACCCTCACCGCCCCTGCCGTCAGCGGCGATACCCGCGTCATCGTCAGTGTCGTGGTCAGTGACGGACGCGGCGGTACGCTGCGACTGGAAAAACCGATCACCGTCAAGGCCCCGCCACCTTCGGGCAGTTGCGGCGATATTCCGGCGTGGTCGCCCACCAAGGTGTATTCAACGTACGCAGAGGCGGTGTCGTACAACGGCATGGTCTACAAACAGAACTTCTACAGCCGCGACAAACGCCCGGATCTCAACTCTGCCGAGCACGGCCAGCCTTGGCATACCGGGGTGCCCTGCCGTTGAAGCAAAGGCGGTGAGCGGGCACGCCTGCTCGCCGCCCTTTGTGCCTCTCACACAATTTTCCTACAAGTTTTGCTAAAAATACCCCGCGTGCCGTTAGTCGCCACCCCCTGCCATGCATTAAAGTAGGCGCCCCAGGCTGTCGTTTGTTACATGACGCACAGGCTCATCTCTCCAGGAACCGTCATCGATGGAACATCGTGAAGCGCTGCTCGCGCTGCGAACCTTTCTTTCTACGCAGATTCTCGGCCAGGAAAAACTCATCGATCGCCTGCTGATCGCCCTGCTCGCCGACGGCCATATGCTGGTGGAAGGCGCGCCGGGCCTGGCCAAGACCAAGGCGATCAAAGAGCTGGCCGAAGGCATCGAAGCGCAGTTCCATCGTATCCAGTTCACCCCCGACCTGTTGCCCGCCGACATCACCGGCACCGAGATCTATCGCCCGGAAACCGGCAGCTTCGTGTTCCAGCAAGGGCCGATCTTCCACAATCTGGTACTGGCGGACGAGATCAACCGCGCCCCGGCCAAGGTGCAATCGGCGCTGCTGGAGGCCATGGCCGAGCGCCAGGTCAGCGTCGGGCGCAGTACCTACGACCTGTCCCCGCTGTTTCTGGTGATGGCCACGCAGAACCCCATCGAGCAGGAAGGCACCTACCCGCTGCCCGAAGCCCAGCTCGACCGCTTCCTGATGCACGTCAAGATCGGCTTCCCCGACGCCGCCGTCGAACGGCGCATCCTGCAACAGGCCCGTGGCGAAGCCCTCAACGGCGAAACCAAGCCCGAGCGCCGCGTCAGCCAGCAGGCGATCTTCGCCGCGCGCAAGGAAATCCTCGGCCTGTACATGGCCGATGCCGTGGAGGAATACCTGGTGCAACTGGTCATGGCCACGCGCACCCCGGCCAAGTTCGATCCCGAGATGGCCGAGTGGATCGCCTACGGCGCCAGCCCCCGTGGCTCCATCGCCCTCGATCGCTGCGCGCGCGCCCATGCGTGGCTGGCCGGTCGCGACTTTGTCAGCCCGGAAGACATCCAGGCGGTGCTGTTCGACGTGCTGCGCCATCGCATCATCCTGTCGTTCGAAGCCGAAGCGGCCGGGATTGACCAGGACCGTGTGGTGCAACGCATTCTCGACGTCGTTGCCGTCGCTTGAAGTCGATGAACGCAAGCGATGGGGTGCGCGTCACGCTCAGCGAGCTGATCGAGATGCGCCACCGCGTGCGCGAAGTGCAGCTGTTTTCCACGCCAAGCCAGCGCAGCCCGCTGATCGGCCTGCACCACTCCAAGCTGCGCGGGCGCGGTGTCGACTTCGACCAGGTGCGCGTGTACCAGGCCGGCGACGACGTGCGCACCATCGACTGGCGCGTCACCGCGCGCACCCAGGAGCCGCACACCAAGCTGTTCCACGAAGAACGCGAACGGCCGATTTTTATCATGGTGGAGCAAAGCTGCCGGCTGTTTTTCGGCTCGGGGCAGATGTTCAAGTCGGTGCTCGCCGCTCAAGCCGCCAGCCTGATCGGCTGGGCCGCGTTGGGGCACAACGACCGCGTCGGCGGGCTGGTGTTCGGCGACAACGAGCACTACGAAATCAAGCCGCGCCGCAGCAAGCAAAGCCTGCTGCAATTGCTCAACCGCCTGGTGCGCGTCAACCAGAGCCTGGACACCGAAAGCCGCCCGGAGGCCGACGCCCTGGGCATGGCCCTGCGCCGTGGCCGCGAAGTGCTGCGTCCCGGCAGCCTGGTAATCGTGATCTGCGACGAACGTGCCCTCACCGAGGGCGCCGAGCAGCAATTGAGCCTGCTGTCACGCCATTGCGACTTGCTGCTGTTGCCGATCTCCGACCCGCTGGACCACGCCCTCCCTGCCGCCGGGCTGCTGCGTTTTGCGCAGCGCGGGGCGCAATTGGAACTGGATACCCTGAACTTCGATTTGCGCCAGGCCTACAAGGCCCAGGCCGAAGCGCGCATCGCCCGCTGGGAGCTGCTCGCGCAGAAACTGCGGATCCTGCTGATGCCCCTGAGCACCCAGAGCGAAATGGTCGAACAACTGCGCGAATACCTCAACCCGCAACGCCCGGTTAAAAAGCAATGAGCAGCCTCGACCAACTGCAACCGCTGATCGCCCCGCCGCCCATCGGCTTCTGGCCGCCCGCGCCGGGCTGGTGGCTGTTGCTGTTGGTCATCCCGCTGCTGGGTTGGGGGTTGTGGTCGCTGCGCCGCTTCTTGCCGACTCGACGCCCCCTGGCCCGTGCCGAACAGCCGCTGGACCCGCTGCGCATCGCCGCCCTGGCGGAATTGGCGCTGATGCCCAAACCCTACGATGGCGCGCCCGCCGGCGCCTGGCTGCAACAGCTCAATGGCCTGCTCAAGCGCCTGTGCCGCAACGACTATCCCTATAGCCAGAGCCATACCCTCAACGGCCGCAAATGGCTGGCATTCCTTGACAACCGTTGCCCGGCCGCCGGCCTCACGCGCTGGATGGTGCTGGTGGAGGGAGCCTACAAACCCGAATGCAAACTCGACGACAAGGCCATCGCCGGCCTGACCCAAGCGGTCGACACCTGGATTCGCAAACATGTTTGAGTTCGCCTGGCCGTGGATCTTCGTCCTGTTGCCCTTGCCCTGGGTGATGCGGTTCATCCTGCCGGCGGCCGACAGCGGCGAGCCCGCCCTTAAAGTCAGCTACCTCGGCGATCTCGAAAGCCTGGCCCGCCGCCGTGCGCGGGTGAACCTGCCGGGCTGGCGCCAACAGGCGCCCTTCGTGGTGCTGTGGCTGCTGCTGCTGAGCGCCGCTGCGCGCCCGGAATGGCTGGGCGAGCCACTGCCGATTGCCGCCAGCGGCCGCGATTTGCTGGTGGCGGTGGACGTGTCCGGCTCCATGGACTTCCCCGACATGCACTGGCAGGACGAAGACGTCAGCCGCCTGAACCTGGTCAAGCACCTGCTCGGCGACTTCCTTGAAGGCCGCGAAGGCGACCGCGTGGGCCTGATCCTGTTCGGCAGCCAGGCCTACCTCCAGGCGCCGCTGACCTTTGACCGCCGCACCGTGCGCACCTGGCTGGATGAAGCGCGCATCGGCATCGCCGGCAAGAACACCGCCATTGGCGATGCCATAGGCCTGGCGCTGAAACGCCTGCGCCAGCGGCCTGCGCAAAGCCGCGTATTGATCCTGGTCACCGATGGCGCCAACAACGCCGGGCAGATCAACCCACTGACCGCCGCGCGCCTGGCGGCCGAAGAAGGGGTGAAGATCTACCCCATCGGCATCGGCGCCGACCCTGAGCAAACCGGTTCCCTGGGCATCCTTGGCGTCAACCCGAGCCTGGACCTCGACGAGCCGGCACTCAGGGCGATTGCCGAGGCCACCGGCGGCCAATACTTCCGTGCCCGCGATGGCCAGGAGCTGGAAGCGATCAAGCAGACACTGGACAAACTCGAGCCTGTCGAACAACAACCGACCCAGGCGCGCCCGGCGCTAGCGCTGTACAGCGGACCGCTGGCCCTGGCGCTGATCCTGAGCATGTTGCTGGTGATCCACGAACGCTGGCCGAACAACGCCCTGCAACGCGGGTTCAACAAACTGTCGAGCAAGGGGATCTTCCTGCAACAGCATCCGGAATGGCGCCAGCGCCTTAAACGCCTGCGTCTGCGGAGGCGTCGATGATCGCCCTGTGGCCGCATTGGTTCCGACCCTGGTGGCTGTTGCTGCTGCCGCTGCTCGGCTGGTTGCTGTGGCAGCTGTGGCATCGGCAAAAGCGCGCCGGGCGCTGGCAGATGATCCTGCCGCCGGCCTTTCACGCCGTGCTGCTCAGCGGTGGCAACGGGCGCGAAAGCAAATCGCCGTGGGTGTTGCTGGGCCTCGCCTGGCTGTTGGCGGTGCTGGCGTTGCTGGGTCCCAGCTGGCAACGGGTTGAACAAACCAGCCAGAAACCCTCCGACCCGTTGGTGGTGCTGCTCGAACTGACCCCGGAAATGCTCGCCACCGACAGCCCGCCCAACCGCCTCGAACAGGCACGGCGCAAACTCTACGACTTGTTGCAGGCGCGCAGCGATGCGCAAACCGCCATCGTCGTCTATGCGGGCAGCGCCCACACCCTGGTGCCGCTGTCGGACGACCTGGCCACCAGCCGCAACCTGCTCGAGGCCCTGCGCCCCTCGATCATGCCGGAGTCCGGCCACCGCGCCGACCTGGCCGTGGAGAAAGCCCTGGACCTGCTCAAGCATGGCGGCCTGGGCCAGGGTCGCCTGCTGCTGGTCGGCTCATCGCTGTCCAAACAGGAGCGCCAGGGCATTCGCCTGCTGCTGCAGGGCAACCAGGCGCCGAGCCTGTCTATCCTGGGCATCGGCAGCCGTGAAGGCACACCGGTGACCCAGGAAAGCGGCGAATTCCTCAAGGACGAACAAGGCGCAATCCTGGTACCGCGCCTCGACAGCCCGACGCTCAAGGCCTTCGCCAGCGAAATGGGCGGACGCTACCGGGCCGCACGCCTGGACGATAAAGACCTGCGCCAACTCGGTGTACTGGACCCGCCCCAAGCCCTGCGCAACGACGGCCAGTTGCTGCACCTCGACACCTGGGCCGACCAGGGTTACTGGTTGCTGCTGCCACTGTTGCTGCTGGCCGCCTGCGCCGGGCGGCGCGGCTGGTTGTTCTTTCTACCGCTGCTGCTGTTAGGTACGCCGCAACCCAGCTATGCGTTTGAATTCCAGGATCTGTGGCTGCGGCCGGACCAGCAAGGCCAATACCTGCTCAAGCAGAAACGCCCCGCCGAAGCCGCAGAGCACTTCCAGGACCCGCAGTGGCAAGGCGTCGCCCTGTACGCGGCCGGCAACTATGCCGAGGCCATCAAGCGATTTGCCGAGGGCAATGACGCCTATTCCCACTACAATCGCGGCAATGCCCTGGCCAGGTCCGGTGAACTCGAAGCGGCCATCGACGCCTACGAACAAGCCCTGGAAGCCCAGCCCGACCTGCAACCGGCACTGAAAAACAAGGCCCTGGTAGAAGCCCTGATCCAGGAACAGACAGAACCCGAGTCGCAAACGCCGGCAAAAAACGAGGATGACGAAACCACCCAACCCGGCCAAACTGCGCAACCGGGCGCCACTGGGCAAAATGCCACAGGTGCCGAGCAATCGTCCCAGGGCCAGGGCGAAGCCGGCAGCGGCGATACCCAGGCCGGCACCCCGCCGCCAGCCGCTGGCAACGACGTGCCGGGCAGCGAGTTGGGCGATGAGCACACGACCACCCCGCCGCTGCTTGCTGCCGACGCCAACCTCGACGGTGAACACCGCCAGGCCCTGGAACAATGGCTGCAGGAGATCCCGGACAATCCCGGCGAACTGCTGCGACGCAAATTCTGGTACGAACAGCAACAGCATCAGGACAAGACTCGATGAGCCGCCGCACCACCCTTCTGCTTCTGCTCGCGTTGTCGGCAGGTCACGCCCAGGCGGCCAGCCTGGTCGCCAGCGTCGACCGCAACCGCCTCAATTCCGGGGAAACGGTGGAACTGACGGTGGAGTCCAGCGATGTCACCCAGTTCGGCAAGCCCGACCTGTCGCCCCTGGATGCGCAGTTCGAAGTCAGCGGCACGCGCCAGCTCAACCAACTCACGACGTTGGGTGGCGATAACCATGCGACCACCCGCTGGATCATTACCCTGCTGCCCAAGCAGAACGGCACGGTGGTGATTCCGCCGCTGCAAGTGGGTGAGTACACAACCCAGCCGATCAGCCTGCAAGTGCTGGAAACCACCAGCCAGGACACCAACGCCGAACTGGCCCCGGTGTTTGTCGAAGCCAACCTCGACCAGACCAGCGTCTATGTCCAGGCCCAGGCACTGTTGACCGTGCGCGTGTATCACTCGGTGTCGCTGTACGACGACAGCAGCTTGACGCCGTTGCAGATCCCCGATGCCCGTGTCGAACAGTTGGGCGAGTCGCGTACCTATGAAAAGGTCATCAACAGCATTCGCCATGGCGTGATCGAAACCCGCTACGCGATCTACCCGCAGCACAGCGGCACCCTGGAGATTCCCTCGCAGACGTTCAGCGCCACGCTGGTGGAGTCGCGTCCGCCCCAGGAAAACACGCTGCAGGGCACCAAGCCCGGCAAGCTGATCCATGTGAGTTCGGCGGCGCTGCCACTGGCGGTCAAGCCCAAGCCTGCGCTGTACCCCGTCGATGCCCCCTGGCTGCCGGCTCGCAGCCTTACGCTCACCGAGAGCTGGAACCCGGAGCCGGAACATGTACAAGTCGGCGACTCCCTGACCCGCAGCCTGACCGTCAAGGCCGAGGGCCTGTCCAGCGCCCAACTGCCCGCCCTGCCCAGCACCGACATCAACGGCCTGCGCCGCTACCCGGACCAGCCGGTGCTCGGCAACCAGACCAGTGACCGTGGCCTGATCGGCAGTCGCGAAGACCGTGAGGCCCTGGTGCCCAACCGTGTCGGCGCCCTGGAACTGCCTGCCGTCGAGGTGGTGTGGTGGAACACCCACGAGGACCATCTGGAACGCACCAGCCTGCCGGCCCGCACCCTGCAAGTGGCCAACAACCCCAGCCTGGCGGTGGACACACCTGCCACGCCGACCATCATCACCGCACCGGACGACAGCCGCCTGTGGCTGTGGCAACTCAGCACCCTGCTCCTGGCCTGCACCACCCTGCTGGGCTTCGGCCTGTGGTGGCGTGCCCGCTGGCAACCGGCGGTACTGCGCGCCGCGCAAACCGGCCCGAGCCCGCGCACCCTGCTCGACGACCTCAAGCGTGCCACCCAGGCCAACGACCCCCAGGCCACCCGCCAGGCACTGGATGCCTGGGCGCGACAACAGCCGGAAACCCTGGCGGATATGGCGGCGCGGTTTGTGCCGCTGTCGGATGCCTTGGACGGCCTCAATGGCGCGCTCTACAGCGAGAGCGGTCAATACTGGCTGGGCGAAGAGCTGTGGCGTGCGGTCAAGGCCATCCCCATGGCCGAGCGCGAGCAGGACCCGGCGACGGACACCACCAGCTTGCCGCCGCTGTATCCCAAATAAGCCCTGCTGCCATCCAGCGATGGAAACGGTCCCAGGGCTGGCGCGACCGCCAACCTGATCGACGCCTGCAGGTCAACCCCGGCAACCACTCGTCGTCACTGTCAATTCTGACAGCTAGACGCCCCTCCCCACCGGGTGTCTGATTTTCCTTGCCTGAACGCGCCTTTTTATTC